>JAKAGZ010000019.1 GCA_021815365.1 Bacteroidota bacterium | reverse complement strand
AGTCATTGTGATTTGTGGATTATTCCAAATGCTGAACACGGTGGCGCAAATAGTCCTGAGTGGATTGCAAATGAAGAATTTTTTAAGAGGTTAGCATTATTTTTTAAGAAATATCTTTAAAAGCACAAAGCCTAACCTCTTTAATCCGTCAAAGCCGGACAAGTAAGTAAAAAGTTAAGAGCCGAATAATTATTATTAAAAATATTTAACTAAAAGAATTGATTTGACAACGTCTTTGTACCTGGCATTTTTTTTGCTGTTTAAAAGTGTTTCAGCAGTCGTGATTGCCTGCGCGAAGTCTGACTACGCGAAACGCTTCGTACAGATAGTCTGAAGTATTGCTTCGGCGAAAGCAGGCGGGTTATAGCAGTAACAGCATTATACCGTAATCAAAAATATATTGGGGATTCCTATATAAGTAAGTCTAATAAACCAATGGCTTACCAAGAGTCTTTTTTTCTTTCGAGTAGCCTGTAAGAAGTCAGGAATTCATTGTGCATCGAGTTACTTCCTTATTTCCCATTCCCAGCAGTTGTTTACTGCGCCGAGCGGGTTTATGCTGATGTTCCTGATCCTTTTATTGTAAGCAACGATTTTGTTAACCCAGTACAAAAAAGATACCGGCTCGTCTTCGTGAATTAATTGTTGAATGTTTTTGTAAATCCTGATCTGCTGCTGCTTTGAAATTTTTGTTTCAAGTTTGTCCAGCAGTTGATCTACTTTTTTATCATTGTAAGTTGAGAGATTAAACGGCGCTTTATTTATATCTGAAAGCCAGTATGGCGCTAATTCAATTGGTATTGGAACGGACCATCCGGCTATCCAGGAATCAAATTCTCTTGTAAATAATTTCTGTATAAAACTGCTCATCTCCATCTTTTCAATCTGAACATCAACACCGACAGCTTTCAGATTATTTTTAAATACAGTCATCGCAAAATCGCGTCTGGGAACCCCCGTGCCCATAAATAATTTAAAGCTGAATTTTCTCCCGTTCTTTACAAGTATGCCGTCAACGGGGGAGGGATGCCATCCTTCACTGGCAAAAATCTCTTTAGCTTTTTCAGGATTATATTCATAAGGAGTAATTGTCGAATCAAAAATACTTTTGAAAATTGGTGCTACCGGTCCGTTGGCAATTTCGCCCTGGTTATAGAGAAAGTTATCAATTATTTCATTTCGATTTAAAGCATAAGTCAAAGCTCTCCTGATATTTGGCTTACCAAAGAGCGGGTTGGGAACGATCTTCCTGTTCTTTTTAAATTGTATGGGGTCAATATTATTCCAGCCGATATAATCGTACTCTCTGCCTTTTATCGGAACTACTGCAACATTGCCCTGTGATTTAAGTGAAGCAATGTCATCGGGGTTTACATCAGTTATAAGATCAAGCTCACCATTTTTTAATTGCAGGAGTTTGGTGTTGTAGTCCGGAACTATCTTGAAAATAATTTCACCGATGCCATTCTTTTTATGCAGGAAGGAGTTAGGGTTTGCTTTTAAGATTACGGATTGATTTTTTTCCCAGTTGGCGAGGTAATAAGCGCCGTCTGTAACAGGCTTAAAGTTTACTTCTGAATGTTCAATATCTTTTCTTTTAATTTTTTCATAAATGTGTTTTGGAAGTATTGGAAGGTCTATACTGAATAAACTTGGAACCGATCCGGGTAGAAAATGAATTTTTAATTTGTATGGTGATATAACTTCAAATGTTTTTTTTATGTTAATGTGGTTGTCTTTATCTGCATAGAAATTTTTAAAGGTTCCGAAAAAACGGCTGTTAACCTGGGGATCGGAATAGAGATCGAAAGAATATGTAATATCATCGGCAGTAACGTTCGAGCTGTCTGACCATTTTACATCATCTCTCAGGTTAATTGTTATCGTTGTTGAGTCCTTGTTCCATTCCCAGCTTTTGGCAAGCATCGGTTTATTATCAATTTCTCCTGAAGCTGAATTCCAATGATGCTGCACCAGCGAGATGTACATCAGATCAGTTATATAACTTTCGTTTATATTGAAAGAATATAACGGGTTGAATGTTTCAATATCAGAAGAAATTCCGATTATAACTGTATTATTTCTTTCAGGCTGATTTCCGCTTTTGCAGTTAAATGCTGCAAGCGAAATAAAAACATACAGAATAAATAATTTGAAATTTTTCATTGTTGGTCCTGATATTTTATTATAATTCATCGCTTCATAGATAATTCTGAGATAAGGTTTTCATTTATGCAGCTAATTTATGAATAACAAATCAATTGGCAAAATTTATAAATAATGTAATAAGGTTCATGTTGTTATAGTGATTTATCGTTACTAAGGTTCTTAATCAGTAAAAAGGTTTTGTTAAATTTATTGTAGTAAAATTTGGGTTTAATTATATTTTTATATAATGTGCTGAATAATTTTTATCTTTTCATTCAATAAAAGGTTCTATTGTTAATTATAAACTTTTTAGCACGTTGAAATTAAATGCAAAAAAATAGAAGAAAGTTCTCTTCATTTAAAGATATAACAAAAGCAGCGGGGTTGGTTTTCGGGGATATTGGTACAAGTCCCATTTATACATTAACAATTATCTTTGCACTCACACAGCCAACTGCTGAAAATCTTATGGGTGTTTTATCGCTCGTATTCTGGACGCTTATTATTCTGGTTACTGTGGAATATGCCTGGCTTGCAATGAGCCTCAGCATTAAAGGAGAAGGGGGAATAATTGTTCTGAAAGAAATTCTGACTGGCTCACTTAAATCAGGCAGAAAAATTGCCTTTGCAACATTCCTTGGCTACATAGGGGTTTCATTGCTGATGGGCGATGGTGTAATCACGCCTGCGATAAGTATTCTTTCTGCGGTTGAGGGACTTGAACTGATCCCTGGCATAGGTCATATAAGTGTAACAACAGTAATAATAATTACCTGCATAATTACACTACTTCTTTTTTCTTTTCAGTATCTCGGCACAGATAAAGTGTCAGCATCCTTTGGACCAATTATGCTATTATGGTTCGCTTCGCTTTTCTTAACAGGAATAATTTCATTAGTTCGAACTCCGGATATTTTACTAGCAGTTAATCCAATGTATGGAGTTGAATTTCTATTGCACAATGGCTTTGTTGGATTTTTTGTTTTAAGCGATATTATTCTCTGTGCAACCGGCGGCGAAGCTCTCTATGCGGATATGGGACATTTGGGTGGAAACCCGATCAGACACGCATGGTATTTTGTTTTCTTTTCACTTGTAATTAATTACTTCGGGCAAGGTGCTTATGTCTTAAGAACCGGCAGCAAAGTTTCGATCCTTTTTGCTATGGTAAAATCTATTGCTGAAATAGCATACATTCCATTTTTAATCCTGACATTACTCGCAACAATTATTGCCTCACAGGCAATGATCAGTGCGATAATGTCACTCGTGTACCAGGGAATCACTACAAGAATTTTCCCTTTGCTGAAAGTAAAGTTTACTTCAAAACAGTTAAAATCCCAGATCTACATCGGAATAGTAAACTGGGGGCTGCTGACCGCCGTTTTGTGTATGATACTTTTTTTCCGTAAGTCAGAAAATATTGCCGCAGCATACGGACTTGCTGTTACCGCTACGATGACGATCAGTTCAATTTTTATGATCTGGATTTTTAAGCTTAAAAAAAATTACTTAAAAATGGCTGTCGCCTGTTTTGTTTTTATTGTTGTAGCTGGTTTCCTTGCAGCAGTACTGAACAAAATTCCGTACGGAGGTTACTGGTCAATTGTAATTGCAGCTATCCCGTTCTTTATAATAAAATTATGGGAGGGTGGAAACAAAAAAATGTACCGCTCATTCAGGGCACTTCCTATAGAAACATTTATTGTCAGCTACAACCAGATATACAGTTTGGGAAATAATATAAAAGGAACAGCACTTTTCTTTACAAAGAATTTAAAAGAAATTCCACCTTACATGGTTCATTGTATAATCAGAGGAAATATTATTTACGAAAATAATATCCTTGTTTCAATCAACACTACCGATAAACCATACGGAGTAAATTTTAAGAGAGTAGAAAATATCGCACATGGTCTGTCAGGTATTATTATCGAAGGCGGATATATGGAAATACTTGACATCCAGGCTCTACTGAATAAGAACGGCGTAAATGAAAAAGTAATTTTTTACGGTGTAGAAGATATCTCTACCGGCAAACCATTGCTTAAAATATATGCGTTCCTGAAAAGGATCACTCCATCTTTTGTCAGATTTTATACTCTGCCGTACAATAAACTTCACGGTGTTGAAACACGTCTTGAATTATAAAATTTAAGTAAAAGGAGTAATGAATTATGAAAAAGGAATTATTGATATTTGGAGCTAACGGTGCGCTTGGAGAAGGTGTTACCCGTACGTTACTTCAAAAAGATTATGATGAAGTTTTTCTTTTTGATTTTAATTTTAATGATGTTAAAACCCCTGGTAAAAATGTTAAGCAGATAATCGTTAACGACCTTTCAAAAGAAGAAAATGTTTCAAAGGCATTTGATAAAATTTCGCCCGGCAAAGATAAAACTTTTTTTCTCTTCAGCACTATTGGAGGTTACCTGGGAGGGAAGACGATATGGGAAACATCTGATGATGATATTGAAAAAATGTTCAATATTAATTTCAAAACAAGTCTTTTTCTCGCAAAACAATTTTCCAGAATTGTTGCGCAGTCATCTTCAGGATCAATTTGTTTTACAGCAGCTTTTACAGGGCTGAATCCCGAAGCTAAAAAAGCTGCTTACGGAATATCAAAAGCATCCCTGATTCATCTTGTAAAAACATTAGCTCTCGAAGGGAGAGAAATAAGGCTATCAGTAAATGCAATCGCTCCTTATATTATTGATACAAAAGCCAACAGGGAATGGATGCTGGTCCGCCCGCTTCGCAGCGAGGCAAGCCAAAGTGATAACGTAGGAGGAAAAGATGCTGACTTTGAAAGTTTGATGAAGCCGGATGAAATCGGGGAATTAATACACAGCATTTTTATGAACTACCATTTCGTTACTGGCAATATTATCGAACTGACTCACCGGTTTAAAGTTTGATTAAACAACCAACATTAGTGCACGATTTCTAAATAAAATATTTCATATTTTTACAGCGAAGTAAAACAACAGCGAGGTTCTATCTGTTATGAGATTAAAAGAAAAAATAGTTGAAGACATTAAGACTGAAATGAAGTCAGGAGATAAATTAAAGCTGGAAACAATCAGGTCAATAAGAGCTTTGATTTTAGAGTTTGAAAAAAGCGGAACAGGGAAAGAATTTACTCCAGATGAAGAAATTAAATTGCTCACCTCAGCAGCAAAAAAAAGAAAGGATTCGATCGAACAATATCGTAAGGCGGGCAGAGAAGACCTTGCATCAAAGGAAGAGAAAGAGCTGGAAATAATCCAGGCTTATCTCCCAAAGCAGCTTTCTGAAGAAGAGATTTTAAATGAAGTTAAAAAAATAGCAGAGCAGGTCGGGGCAAAATCCAAAGAAGATTTTCCGAAACTTATGCCCGAAGTGATGAAAAGCTTAAAAGGCAAAGCCGATGGTAAAACTGTTAGAAACATCGTTGAAAAATTTTTGAGCGCAAAGTGACAATTCTTGATCTCATAATTATAGTTGTCATCCTTGCTGGATATATACTTGGATTCAAGGATGGTTTTGTAAGAAAGATAGTTGGGTTCGTTGGCTTTGTTTTGTCTATTATCCTGGCGACTCTATTTTATGAAAGGTTCGGCAAGCTTATTGAATCTGTTACCGGAATGGAAATTTATCTTTCGAAGATCGTTGCGGCAGTAATAATTTTTATCGGCGTGATGATCATATTTTCTGTTCTGAAACGTTTGATACATCCTTTTGATAAAGTAAATAATTTCCTCAACCAGGTTTTAGGCGGCGTTATTGGTGCGGTGCAGATATTATTTTTCCTTAGCGCTGCTTTTTTCCTGCTTAATGTTTTTGAAATTCCGAGTAATAAAGCAGCAAGGTCATCACTTTTATACGATAAGGTTTATAAAATACTTCCTGCTGCAATAGATTATTTAAATAAATTTACACCTAAAACCAGGGAAATGTTTAAAGATTATCTTAATGAAAAGAATAGTTCGAAATGATCTCCGAGACGGTACTTGAAAAATTAGAATTTCAAAAAATACTTAAGCACATTTCAGCTTACTGCGTTACTGACAACGGCAAGTCAAGAATCTTAACTGCGAAACCCTTGGAACATTTGAGCGAAATTAAAAACGAATGCCTTTATGTAGAACAGGCAAAGCGGCTTCTGATTGAGAGAGAACATCCCCCGTTAAATTTTTTACCTGATATTAGTGAAGAGCTTTCAAGAAGTAAGATCGAAGGTAGTGTTCTTGAAAGTAAAAGAATACCTGACATTTTAAATTTGCTGGTCATCTCAAGATTAACTTCACAATATCTTAAGAACAATAAAGACACTGCCGGCGAATTATCAGCTCTTTCTGAAAAATTATTCTCAGATAAACTGCTTGAACGACATATCCAGAACATTATTAACGACAATGGAGATATAAAAGATTCTGCAAGTAAACAGCTTGCTGATATAAGGAAAGAGATTAATTCTAAAAAAGATGAACTGATAAAATCTGTAAACCGTATTATTAAAAACTTGGCTGACAAAGATATTGTCAGAGAAGATTACCTGACATTGCGCGACGGAAGAATTGTTATACCTGTCAAAGCCGAGCACAAAAGACATATAAGAGGTTTTATTCATTCCGAATCTTCAACCGGGCAAACTGTTTATATTGAACCGGAAGAAACATTAGACCTGAATAATGATATACTCTCCTTGTCTTTTGAAGAGAAAAGAGAAATTGAAAGAATATTAAGAGAGCTTACGAAGAAAATTGCTTCAGTCAGTAATGAGTTAAAGGATTCTCTTTCAGCACTTGCTTATATAGATTCAATTTTTTCAAGAGCTAAATACTCAATAGAAATTATTGGGTGCTTCCCGGAGCTTGATAATGAAAAACCATTTAAATTAATTGAGGGAAGGCATCCGTTACTGCTGAAAAGACTTGGCAAAGAAAATACTGTTCCACTCAGTATTACAATTGGCAAAAGGCATATTATCATTATTACTGGTCCAAATGCCGGCGGTAAAACTGTAGTTCTTAAAACAATCGGGCTGCTGGCTCTGATGATACAATGCGGAATTCCCATTCCTGCAAGTCCAGATTCAAATTTTAATATATTCAAAAATATTCTGATAGACATCGGCGATGAACAGTCAATCGAAGATGATCTTTCAACATTCAGTTCTCATCTGTCAGCCATAAAAAGGATTTTAGAAAATTCAGATACTGAATCGCTTGTGTTAGTTGATGAAATCGGGACTGGTACTGACCCATCGGAAGGTGCAGCTCTTGCGACAGCTTTTTTAATCGAGCTGAAAGAAAAAGGAGCTTCGGTTTTGGCTACAACTCATCACGGCAGCTTAAAATTGATTGCAAATGATCTTGAGGGATTTGAAAATGCTGCAATGGAATTCGATCATCAGTTATTAAAGCCTACATACAAATTCAGACAAGGGATCCCCGGCTCAAGTTATGCTTTTGAAATAGCAAGAAGGATTGGGCTCGATGAGAAAATACTCAGGACAGCAAAAGAAAATCTCGACATTGATAAACATAATATCGAAAAATTCCTTTCAGAAATTGAAGCCAGGTCATTCGAGCTGCAGGAAAAACTTAAAAAGCTTGAAATTGAAAATACAAGATTAATAGGACTATCTAACCTCTACAGGCAAAACCTGGATAAGCTCAATAAAGAAAAGAAAGACATATTAAAAAAAGCAAGCGGAGAGGCTGCCGAGTATTTAAGGGATGTAAACAGAAAAGTCGAAAACGTTATCAGGGAACTCAGGGAAACTAAAGCCGGCAGCGAGTCCATTAAATCAGCAAAAAAACTTGTTGATGAGTTAAAGACAAAAAACCGCCAACTAGAAAAAGAGAATATGGAATTAAGGGAAGAAAAAGCTAATTTTACTACGGGCGATTTTGTTTCTGTCAGCGGCACTGAGACTATCGGTGAAATAATAGAAATAAACGAAGCAAAGAAAAAAGCTGTCCTGCAGGTCGGAGTGATGAAAATGACTTCAGACATTTCATCTCTTGTTCCTGCTAAAGCACAGAAGGCAAAAAGTAATTACAACAGGTTTAGCAGTTATTCAAATCAGCAGACAAATATCCGTCTTGATATAAGAGGACAGAGAGCAGCGGAATCCGAGTTTGAAATAATTAAGTTTGTAGATGATGCTTACGCTTCAGGAATAGAAAGGGTGGAAATTCTTCACGGTAAAGGAACCGGTGCTCTTAAAAAAATTGTAAACGATATTTTAAAAGGACATCCGAAAGTTAAGGGTTTTTATTTTGCGCCTATAGAAATTGGCGGTGATGGTATCACGATTGTCGAATTAAGCAAGGACTAAATTGTTCAGGAAAATTTTAATTGCCAACAGGGGTGAAATAGCAGTAAGAATAATCAGAGCATGCAGAGAATTGGGTATCACGTCTGCAGCAATATTTTCTGAAGCAGACAAAATCTCCCTTCACGCATCGCTCGCCGATGAAGCTTATTTGATCGGTCCGGCTCCGTCTTCTGAGTCTTACCTTAATAAAGATAAAATTATCAGCCTCGCAAAAGAAATCAAAGCTGATGCAATACATCCTGGTTACGGTTACTTTTCTGAAAATGCCGGCTTTGTTGAAGAAGTTGAAAAAGCAGGGATAGTTTTTATCGGACCGTCCGCAGATTCTGTTAGAAAAATGGGAAGTAAAACCGCAGCTCGTAAACTGATGAAGCAGCATAACGTTCCGATAGTTCCCGGTACAACTGAGCCAATAAAAAATTTTGAAGACGGGATTAAAACAGCGAATGAAATTGGTTACCCAGTTTTGTTGAAAGCTTCAGCCGGCGGAGGCGGTAAAGGAATGCGCAAAATTTCTTCTGCAATAGAATTTGCTGACGCTTTTGAAGCTACTCAAAGAGAAGCAAAAAAAGCTTTTGCTGATGACTCAATTTACATTGAAAAATTTATCGAAAATCCGAAACACATCGAAGTTCAGATCATTGCAGATAAGCATGGAAATTTTGCACATCTTTTTGAAAGAGAATGTTCGATACAGCGGAGACACCAGAAAATAATTGAGGAAGCTCCTTCTTCTTTCCTTGATGATGAAACAAGAAAAAAAATTACTTCTGCTGCGATCAACGCCGCAAAAGCCTGCGGTTATTTTAATGCCGGTACAGTTGAATTTTTAATGGACAGAGAAAAAAATTTTTATTTTCTTGAAATGAATACAAGGCTGCAGGTTGAACATCCGGTGACAGAATTAATAACCGGTATTGATCTTGTTAAAGAACAAATATACATCGCATCGGGAAGAGAACTTTCATTCAGCCAGGAAGAAATTTCAATTAAAGGTCACGCTATCGAGAGCAGAATATATGCAGAAGATCCTGAAAATAATTTTCTGCCTGCTGCCGGCAAATTAATTGAATTTGATTTGCCTGCTGGTCCGGGCATAAGAGCAGACGCAGGTTTTTCAAGCGGTTCAGATATTTCTGTTTATTACGATCCTTTAATGGCTAAATTAATCTCATGGTCACAGGATAGGAGAGGTGCTATCTCGAGGATGATCGGGGCGTTGAAGGAATTCAGGATTTCAGGTGTTACAAATAACATTCCTTTTTTGCTTGAAGTTTTTGAGAATAGTAAATTCATTAATGGAGATTTTGATATTAACTTTATCGAAAAAGAAGGGCTGGTAAATAAATTTCAGAATGACCAGACTTCCAGGAATAAGGAGCTTGATGAGGTAGCTGCTGCTGTTGCGGCTATATTAAAACAGCAGGCTGCCCCACAAAGCATAACTGCGAAAACAACAAATGGTTTGAATAAATGGACAGAGTTAGAGTATGAATGAGTACATTGTTACGGTGAAGGATAAAAAGAATTTAGTAAAAATCTCTGAAAATTCAGAAATTACCATCAATGACAGACCACATCATTATGAACTGATCAGAATAAAAAATTACTCATACAGGTTGCTAATTGATCAAAAAATTTACGATATTTCAGCAGTAAAAATTAACAGCGATAAATATTTAGTCTCATTAGAGGGATATACATACGAGACGTTAGTCAGAACCTCACTGCAAGAAAGAGCTACGAAGGTAATTGAACAGCAAGGCTCTGTACATCATTTAAGAGAAATTAAAGCGCCAATGCCCGGGATGATCTTAAAAATAAAAAGAAAACCAGGCGATAATATAAAGTTGGGAGAATCAATCATTATTCTTGAAGCGATGAAAATGGAAAACGATATAAAAGCGCCTGCCTCCGGCATAATTAAGAATATCTATATTTCAGAAGGCAGCACCGTTGAAAAAGGCGCGAAACTTTTTTCGATTGCTTAGTGTTTTCTCAGGCAAATATTTTCTTGTTCTATCAAACATATACTTCAACACGAGTTAATAATAGGAGGTAACTTGAAACTAAAGTTGGGTGCCTTTGTAGTGTTTATTACTGTAACAGTCAGTAATCTTTTTGCTGGCGGATTTCAGATCAATGAACATTCTGCCAGAGCAATGGCTATGGGCGGAGCTTTTACTGCAATTGCCAATGATCCATCAGCCATATATTTCAACGGAGCCGGGCTGACGCAAATGAGAGGTACAAATTTTCTGTTTGGTACAACTCTGATTGCACCGGTTTCAACTTTCAGAGGTGTGTCCCCGGACATCACACAATACGATATGAAAAAACAATATTTTTTCCCTTCACATTTCTGGGTTTCTCACAGCTTCAATGAAAATTTTGCTGCGGGGATCGGGTTTACGAGTCCTTTCGGTCTTGGTACACAATGGGATGATAACTGGGTAGGTAAATATCTTGCTATTGAAACATCATTGAAGGTATTTACAATTTCTCCTGTTGTGGCTTATAAGGTTTCTGATCAGCTTTCTCTTAGTGCAGGTTTTGTTTTTAGCTGGGCAGACGTTACGATAACATCAAAATCACCGCAGACGCCTTTCCCTGGTGATGCCTTTGCAACTTTGAAAGGGAAAGATAATTCTGCCTTTGGCTATAATTTCGGTCTGATGTTTAAACCAACACCGCGTTTATCATTCGGCGCTTCGTTCCACAGCCAGGTTAAATACACCTTTAAAGGAACGGCAACGACTACAGGCGCTCCACAGTTAGCATCGCAGCTTCCAAACGGAGATGTTACTGCAAAGTTAACCACCCCGATTAACTTAGCTGTCGGCGTTGCTTACGATGTAATGCCTGAATTAAAATTAAGCGCTGACTTTCAATACGTGGGATGGTCAAGCTATGATACTTTAGCAGCAGATTTTGCTGATCCGAAATATAAGGACATTTCGAAGCCGAGGCTTTATGATAATTCATTCATAGTAAGATTCGGTGCTGAGTACACTGTTAATGATGTTTTCAAATTAGAGGGTGGAATATATTTTGACAAAAATCCTGTTAAACCAGAATATGTAAATCCATCACTGCCAGAAGCAAATCGTTTAGGCTTCAGCATCGGTGTTGATTATAAACTGATGAATAATCTTGGAGTAAATCTTTCTTATTTGTTTATAAGAGCCAGCGAGTTAACTGTTACCAATTCAAAAGAATATTATACGCAGGGTAACTCGCCGTTTAACGGCACATATAATTCTTATGCAAACCTGGCTTCAATAAGTTTATCATATAGTTTATAATTTTTTGAAAAGGATAATTAATTATGAAAAAGAAAATAAATATAGTTTTAATATTCCTGCTAACAGCAGCAATATTTCATGGCTGTGAAGACAGATCAGTCTTAACAGGACCAACGCCGCAATCTCCTGTAAGCGGAAGCGTTGATTTATCACGTTATGTTGCCATCGGCAACAGCTTAACTGCAGGATATCAATCCAGTGCTTTATATATGGGTGCGCAGGCGTATGCTTATCCAAACCTGATCGCCAAGCAAGGCGGCAACGGTGCCTTCAGCCAGCCGTTAATTTCAGAGCCGGGCATTGGGGGAAAAATTAAAATTGTTTCACTCAGTCCATTTGTTACTGCTGTAGAGCCAAGTTCAGGAGTGCCATTGTTCCTGACTAATCCTCAGCCGTACAATAATCTTGGGATACCCGGCATCGTCTTAGCTGATGTGATGAATTCCAAGACTACAGCTACATCATATTCAAAAAGCCCCTTCATAGATATTATCTTAAGAGGTAAGGGAACACAATTTGTTCAGGCTAAAGCTCAAAGCCCTTCTTTAATTACATTATGGATTGGCAATAATGATGTTCTTGGATTCGCTACCAGCGGCGGAGTAAGACCGTCTTCTCCTACCGATGCTAATACATTTGCATTTTTATTTTCGCAGTTAGCTGACAGTTTAGCAGCTACCGGTGCCAAAGTAGTTGTTGCAAACATTCCTGATGTTACGGCTATTCCATTTTTTACAACAGTGGGACCTGGTATTGCATTAAAGCTTAGCTCACTTGGAATTAATGGGATGTATTACCAGGCACATGGTCAATATAACGGTACTGCATTACCAATTTCTTCACTGGCTAATTACAGTGCATTAATCACTCTTGTCGGGCAAAGTTATGCTAGTTTAATTGGTACTCCAACTGGAAAATTCTACAGAGATAACAAGGTAGATATAACACTGTTGATCGCTGGAGGAATTTTGGATACTACTAAAGCTTTTGGATTAGATCCCAAAAATCCCTGGCCTGATGCTTTGATTCTTGATCCATCAGAAATTACAACAGCTAAAAATGCAACTGCAGCATTCAACACTACAATTTCTGCAGTAGCCGGCGCAAAAGGTTTTGGGTTGGTTAACATAAATACAATGTTCAACCAGATACGCGCTAATGATGCAACCGGTGGTACAAGTTTTAACGGTGTTACTTTTACAACTACGTTTGTAACCGGAGGTTTGTTCAGCCTGGATGGTGTTCATCCGACAAACCAGGGGCAGGCAATAATAGCCAACGAATTTTTGAAAGTAATTAATTCAAAGTTCGGTTCAACCTATCCTTTGATTGATGTTTCCACTATCCCCGGCAGCTTAAACTTAGCTAAGAGGGTGGCTATCAATTATATGGATATTAATACCTATATAGACCCTGACTTTTATAAGCATTTGTTTTTCTGAAGCAACAAAAAAAGTCCCGCTAAATGCGGGACTTTTTTATAATAATAAATCAAAAATTATTTGTTGCTGATCTCTGTTAATAACTCCTTAGCTTCAGTTATTCTCCTGTCATCATCTTCTTCCTGCTTTGGGCTGCTCAGTACTTTATTTAACATTTCGCGTGCTTTAGCATATTCGTTTTCTCTGATCAGTGAACGTGCAAGATCGAGATAAAACATTCTGAAGTTAGGGTAAAGTGCGATAGCTTTATTATATTCTACGATGGCAGTTTCGTTATCAGCCCAGGCTAAACCAAGGGGCCACCTTAATATTTTACTTTTCTCGCTGACCTTTGCGTTTGTTCTTGCGAGAACGTAATGTGCTATTGCCTGAATGTAATTACCGCCGTTACCGAGTTTGATTGCCTTCTCGCAGTCTTCTCTGCCGGCATTAACAACTCCGCCGACAGAGAACACACCTTTGAAAAGGGCAATTTTGCCGTTAGCAATTGCACGCCGTAAATATGTTACAGATTGATCAGGAGCCAGCTTGACTGACCTGTCAGCGACCTCAAATGCTTTTTGATATTCTGCAAGCTGCGCATCTTTTTGTTCACTGGTGTTATCGGGCATGTGATTTGCAATATTAACATAAGCCCTGCTTATTCTCCAGAGTATATCCCAGTTGTTCGGGCTTAATTTATCTGCCTGCTGATATTTTTGTAATGCACCCTGATCATCAAACTTTTCAATCAGCGCATCACCTTGTTTGACCAGCTCATCAGCGGTTTGCGGCAACGCAATACTGCATGAGAAAATAAATAGCATGAAAATGAAAGCGAAATATCTTCTTTTCATATTTTTGCCTTTTTAATTTTTTGGGAAAATAGTCTTTTAAAATTACAATGAAAAATACTTCGCTATTTTGCCATAAGCAATAAAACTTTCCATTAGGTATTTTGATTCAGAACCGGAATAGATTATTTTAATTTATCAACTTTTATTTTCAAAATTAATTGTGAATAAATATGACTAAAATTAAATTCATAACTACTGCAGCAGTATTTGCTCTGCCATTATTGCTAAGCGCTTGCGGAGGCACTAAACAGGTAACTGAAGAACAAAAACAAAATCCAAAGTCTGATTCTGTTTATGTATTTGATCAGCCAATGGCTCCCACTCAAAAAGATACTCTTGAAGTGCAGCCAAAAGTTTCGCCGCCGGAACTCGAGGTAAAATATTACATTGTTCAGATAGGGGCATTTACGACTAAAGAAAAAGCTGAAGAATTTGCGGATGCTGCCAGGAAAGAACTGAAAAATAAAATTGAGATCTCATTCAGTAATAATGTGAATCTCTATGTTGTTCAGTTATCCCCGCCATATTCAGAAAAACAGGAAGCCGAAAGAGTAAGAAATGAATTATGGAAAAATTATAAATTTAAAGATGCATGGATCTTAACAGTTACAAAATAATTTATTAACTATTGGTTTTAAAGAAAAAATTATTATTTTGAATTCGAAATCATTTTTTTTAATAAAACAAGGGAGTTCAAAATGGCTTTTTCACTCAACAGGATCATGCTGATCGGAAACCTTGGCAGGGATGCCGAAACCCGGTTTACAACGAACAATGTGTCTGTGACTTCGTTTTCAATAGCCACAACTTACAGCTATAAAGGTAAGGATGGCAACTATGTGAACGAGACCACGTGGCATAATTGCGTTGGCTTCAATCTTTCTGATTTCTACAAAGAAAACCTTAAGAAGGGAAAAAAATTCTATGTAGAAGGAAGATTAACAAAAAGAGACTATACAGACAAGGACGGAAATAAAAGATATTCAACTGATATAGTCATAGACAAGCTGATCCCTCTTGAATCTGCTGGCTCAGGTGCTTCAAGCTACGAATCTGCTGAAAGCAGCAGCGTAAGTGAACCTGACGTACAGGTTGAAAGCAACGAGGATCTGCCGTTTTAATTATTATGTTCAATTATACAGGACAATTTTAATTTTTGGACATTGACTGGCAATATAAATTAATTACTCTCCTTATACTTTTTATTGCCTCCGCTTTTTTTTCCGGCTCAGAGATTGCGCTGTTCTCTCTGAACAGAAAAAGTCTGAAGAAGGAATTATCTGCCGCTCCGGTAACTATGAGCGGCAGGTATATTTTCCGGCTTCTGCAATTTCCCCGCAGATTACTCGTTACTATACTGATAGGAAATACTGTTGCTAATGTTGCTGCGTCAATTATTTCTGTTTCTCTTGCAATTGAATTTGCAGAACGATATTTAATATCAAACGAGCTTGCTCTGACTTTACAGATAATTTTGCTCACACTTTTAATCGTTATTTTCGGAGAACTTATCCCAAAAGTGCTGGCAGCTAAAAATCCCGTCAGGTACTCAAAAATTTGTGCACTGCCTCTTTATTTTATCAGCACAATTCTTTACCCTGTGTCCGAAATTATAACCGAAGTAATAAAGCTTTCAGTTTCAAAATTCAGGTTCGATAAGACAAAAGTAGCGATGAAACCGGATGAGCTGGCAGAGCTTGCAAATCTTAGCCGTGAAAGAGGAACTATTATCGAAGAAGAACACGGGTTAATACACAGCATAGTAAATTACCGCTCTGTTTCTGTTCAGCAGGTAATGACACCACGCCTTGATATTGTTGCTGTTTCTGATGATACAAAGCTGGGTGAGCTGCTTGAGATAATCAACTCATCTGCCCATAGCAGGCTGCCTTTGTATAAAAATGATTTGGATAATATAATCGGTATTATTTATGCGAAAGACCTTTTACCTGTAATAAAAAACCCTGACGCTCAAAAAAATTTTTCACTTAACTCAATTGTGAGAAAGGCTTTGTTCGTTCCAAAAACAAAAATGATAAATGATCTTATGCAGGTATTTCAGGCTAAAAAAATGCACATCGCTGTCGTTGTTGATGAGTACGGCGGAACAGCAGGTCTGATAACTCTTGAAGACATCCTCGAAGAAATAATCGGTGAAATAAGAGATGAATATGACAAGGAAGAAAACCCGGTTGTAAAAATATCTCAGGATGTATACCTGGTTGTTGCAAAACTGACTATCAGTGAACTAAACGAGCTTTTAAATACAAATATTAAACCAGAGAACGGAGATTTTGAAACAGTTGGTGGAATGGTTCTTAACCATGCAGGGCATATACCAAAAGAAGGCTATTCATTTTACCTGGGAAACTATAAATTTACCGTGAAAGAAATAGCTAATAAGAGAATTAAAAAAATCCTGATCGAAAAGATAATTACTGAATAATATGCCCAAAACTAAGAAAGGCTGTTTTTTAAAGATTATAATTGCTGTTACTATTCTTGTGGCTGCCATTACATATATTTTACAGAATAAATTTAATGATTTCATATTTAAGCCGGGCAGAAAAATAATTGCACCAATATTCTTAAACGACTTTAACAGGGAACTTAAATATCTGAAAGAAAGCCCGAGGAAAGATTCTCTTAAATTGCTGGTCAAAAATTATATAGAGGAGGCTGATAACATTAAAGAAATTTCAGGTGACTCATTGAAAACATTTTTTGACCTGATTAACTATGTAATTGCCGACAGCCAGGTCACATCTGCTGAATTAAAAAACATAAAAGATTTTATCGATAAGAGAAGACATAATGAAAGATCAAAGAAAAACTGAAATTAAAGTAGGAATAATTGTAATTATTGCTATCCTCATATTCCTCTGGATTTTAGGATGGGCAAAAAATTTCAGTTTAGTTTCAAACGAAAAACTGACTACCCTGGTTTTCAAAAATGTTGCGGGACTTGAAGCTGGCGATAACGTTACTGTTAACGGCGTGAGGGAAGGTTACGTTAAAGAGATAAGCGTTAAAGGCGATGATGTTTTTGTCACGATATCACTGAACAAGGAAGTAATGCTAAAGAAAGACGCATCATTTTCTGTGGCTATGTTAGATGTGATGGGCGGTAAAAAAATTGAAGTAAGACCGGGGACTTCAAATGAAAATTTTGAATACGACAAGATACACCAGGGCAGTTTCTATGCTGATATTCCTTATGTGATGTCAATGGTTGGAAATATGCAAGGGGATATTTCAGAATCATTAAAAGATATTAAAGTCACTCTGAAATCCCTGAATAATTATCTCACAGATGAACAGCTTAACAAGAATATTAAAAGTGCAGTCGCGAACTTCAATAAGGCAACTGAGAAACTTGATTTAATCCTCAGTGAGAACAGAACGGCTATCAATCAGCTTATAACAAACAGCAATACTTTGGCTCAGGATACAAAAAAGCTGATAAGTGAGAACAAAGATAATATTTCTTCGTCGCTGGAAAATCTGAAATCAGTTCTTCAGAAAACTGATACTTTATTAACTACAGTTAATTCATTTGCCTTACAAACAACCGAAAAGAAAAACAATTTTGGGAAAATTCTTTACGATAAAGAATTCTTCGATGAACTGAACAACTCTCTCAAACAAGTGAATGATCTTACTAAATTATTAATACAACAACTAAAAGATAAAGGAATTAAAGTAAATGCACATCTCAATATTTTTTAGGAAACAAATTCTATCAATAATTATAATAGTTTCATTTCTCTTTTCTCAAACGTACGCAGAGGTACCTCAGCCGGTTAAAAGTCATAAGGGAATGGTAGTATCAGCAAGCACGCTTGCTTCAAAAGTCGGTGTGGAAATTATGAAGAAAGGAGGCAATGCTGTTGATGCGGCAGTTGCTGTTGGATTTGCACTTGCCGTAACCTACCCTTTTGCCGGAAACATCGGCGGCGGTGGTTTTATGGTTATTCATCTTAAAGATGGTAAAAATGTTGCTATAGATTACAGAGAAAAAGCTCCTCTTACGGCTTCAAGAAATATGTATCTTGACAAGAACGGAAATTATTTGCCGGAACTGAGCAAGGAAGGGGCAACTTCTGCAGGAGTCCCGGGGAGTGTTGCAGGTTTACTTTACGTTTTGAAAAAATATGGAACGATGAAGCTCGCCGATGTTATTCAGCCTGCAATCAACCTGGCAAAAAACGGATGGAGGCTTGATCAGCATTCTGCTGAATCTTTTAAGAATACGTTGCCGCTGTTTCAGAAATACCCTTCATCATTTAAAATATTTTCTGATAACGGCAAAGCATATAAAGAAGGTGATCTTTTCAAGCAGCCCGATCTTGCCCGGACACTTGAACTGATAAAAGAAAAAGGCAGAGATGGTTTCTATAAAGGGAAGGTTGCTGAACTGCTTGTAAAGCAAATCAAGTCAATGGGCGGATATATTACTCAGAAAGATCTTGATAAATATGAGCCTGTTGAAAGAGTTCCTGTTACAGGCACTTACAGAGGATACGAAATCGTTTCGATGCCGCCGTCAAGCTCAGGAGGAATCGCTTTAATCGAATTGCTGAACATTCTTGAAAATTATCATTTCACACAGGAGGACTGGGGAAGCAGTGAATATATTCACATGCTTGTTGAAGCTATGAAATATGTTTACGCTGACAGGACATATCATCTCGGTGATTCTGATTTTTATAACGTTCCTGTGAAAGGATTGACATCGAAAGAATATGCTAAAACTATTTTTGAAAAAATTCAGAACGATGGGGATAAAGCTGTTCCATCCAGCAAGATAAAAGCCGGAGATCCCTCAAAGTACCAGGAAAGCATGGAGACCACACATTATTCTATCTATGATGAATACGGAAATGCTGTAAGCACAACAACAACTCTTAATTCGGGCTTTGGTTCTAAAATAGTTGTTTCGGGAGCCGGCTTTCTTTTAAATAATGAAATGGATGATTTTAGTGCTAAGCCTGGCGCACCCAATCAATTTGGTCTGATGGGAACCGAAGCTAACTCTATTCAACCTGAAAAAAGAATGTTAAGCTCAATGACGCCGACTATTGTTTTAAAAGATGGCAAACCTTATATTGTGATCGGCTCACCCGGAGGTTCAACAATTATTACTGTAGTCTTACAGGTCATTATGAACTGCATAGATTTTAATATGAACATCCAGGAAGCTGTTGATATGCCGAGAATTCATCACCAATGGATGCCTGACGAAATTTATTTTGAAAAATATTCTCTGACAAAGGACACTAAAGAAAAACTTATTAAAATGGGATACAAACTTGCAGATATGCGGCATACTTTTAAGATTCTTGGTATTGCAGAAGGGATAATGATTGATAATAACAATCATATTATTTACGGCGCTGCAGATCCCAGAGGCAGCGGATCAGCAGAAAGATATTAATTACTCATCAACAGAAAATCGTTTTATGATCATAGGTGTTGGAATAGATATAATCGAGATTGACAGGATTAAAGACAGCGTGGACAAGTACGGAAAAAGGTTCCTGAACAAAATCTATACAAACTCTGAGTTGGATTACTGTATGAGCAAGAGCAGCAAATATCAACACCTGGCTGCAAGGTTTGCTGCAAAAGAAGCTGTCTATAAAGCTTTAACAACAGGCTGGCACGAAGTTGCAACATGGCAGGATATTGAAATTTCAAACGAACCTAATGGTATGCCTGTTGTCACATTAAAAGGAAAGCTCCAATCCTTTTTAACAAAAGACAAAAGCCTAAAAATTTCTATTAGTCATTCACGCGACTATGTTGCTTGCATGGCTGTCGTTTATAAAAATTCAGATAAATAAAATTTTTACTCATTCATAATGTTATCGTAATTCTTTTTTGTTGTGACTTGTTTATGATAATAATTTTTATTGAGAACCCTGTTCGATTAATTACATATTAACCATTAACAAACACAGAGAGGTATCTATGTCAAACGTCTTTACGGTCAGTGGATATGGAATGGCGAAAAAAGGATTTTTTTCTGTCTTTCTCATTGTCTCTTTGCTTGCAGCAAATGTGCAGGTAAATGCTCAGGGTCAGGGTACTATAAAAGGAAACGTTACTGATGCACAAACCGGGGAAGCGTTAGTAGGAGCTAATGTTGTCCTGGTCGGGACACAATTTGGTTCTGCTGCTGATGTAAATGGTGATTTTACTTTACCAGCACCAGCCGGCACGTATCAACTGAGGGTTAGTTATATCGGATATAAATCTATCACAGAAACTGTTACTGTTGAAATCGGAAAAACATTAAACTTAACGCTTCAGCTCAATGCTGACTTGCTTGGTACACAGGAAGTTGTCGTGCTGGGAACGCGTACCACAACAAGAACAGTAGTAAACTCACCCGTTCCCATAGACGTAATTTCTGCCAAGGATATCGACAATGCCGGGTATACAGAAACAAGAAGCATGCTAAAAATGCTTATACCTTCTTTCAATGCACCCGAGAACTCTATTACTGATGGTTCCGATGAGGTAAGACCTGCAACGTTAAGAGGGTTGGACCCTGACCACGTACTTGTTCTTATCAATGGAAAAAGAAGATACCCGAGTGCATTAGTTCATGTTAATGGTTCGATAGGGCGCGGCGCAGTAGGAGTAGATCTTAATTCTATTCCCGCCTCTGCCATCGAGAGAATTGAAGTGCTGCGTGACGGCGCTTCTGCTCAATATGGTTCGGATGCAATTGCCGGCGTAATAAATATTATTTTAAAAGATAAGATAGGATTTGATGCGAGCGCAACTGTAGGCGGGTTCAGCACTACTGAACCAAGAGGCTATACGAGCAGTGAGGGATTAGCTCCGGGACAGAACGCTTCAGCATTTCCTTGGGCGAACGGCGTTAACAATGTAAAAATAAATGACGGGTTTGCAAGAACTTTTCACCTTGGATATGGTTTCCCAATCAGACAAACCGGCTCACTTTATTTAAGTGCTGTATATGAAAAACATAATCCAACAAACAGAGCAGGATTAGATCCACGGCAGCAGTATTTTACAATTAATGGTCAGCCGGATCCTCGTGAAGCAACTTTTAACAGGTTAAATCACCACTGGGGAGATGCTGTTTCAGAAAACACCGGGGCTTTTATTAATGGTAAAGTTCCTTTAGGCAGTAATCTTAACTTCTATACTTTCGGAGGATATACATACAGAACAGGTACCGCTGGAGGATTTTACAGAAGAGCACTCGATGACAGAACTGTTAGAGCAATTTATCCAAATGGATTTTTACCGGAAATTTCAGCAAAAATTTATGACGGGCAAATCGTGGCTGGCTTAAAAGGACTTTGGAACGGTTGGAATTATGACATAAGCCAATCTTTTGGAGGCAATACTTTTAATTTCAATGTTATAAATTCAGTTAACGTTTCTATGGGCACACAAAGCCCGACTAAATTTGATGCAGGTTCTTTAAAGTTTATGCAGGCAATTACAAATATAGATATTGTTAATCAGTATGATATAGGAACATCTGCACCTTTGACGTTTGCAGCAGGTGCAGAGTTCAGATGGGAAAATTACAAACTCGTTGCTGGCGAACCAAGCTCATATATTGATGGTGGAGTAAAAATATTAGATGGTCCTGATTCCGGTAAAGCTGCACCGATCGGTGCACAGGTTTTCCCGGGCTTCGCTCCAAGGGATGCACAAAATCAATCGAGAACTAACGTTGGCATATATCTAGATCTTGAAAACAACGTTACACCTCAGTGGACATTAGGTGTTGCTGGAAGGTTCGAAAATTACAGTGACTTCGGCAGCACGATCAGCGGTAAATTAGCTACCAGGTATGAAATCACCAAAGGCTTTGCAATCAGGGGAGCGATCAGCAATGGTTTCAGAGCACCGGCATTAGCACAGGAATATTTCTCTTCTGTCGCTACAAACTTTATTGGAGGCGTTCCTTTTGAAATAGGAACTTTCCCTGTGAATACTACGGTCGCTAAAGCATTAGGTGCAAAAGACCTGAAGGCAGAAAAGTCAATAAATACCAGCGCGGGTTTTACATTATCGAGTGAGAATTTTTCCCTCACTGTAGATGGGTATATAATTTCTATAAAAGACAGAATAGTATTAACTGAGAATTTTACCGGAACAGGAGTACAAAACTTCTTAAAGGCGAGGGGTATACAGGCAACCGGAGGAAGGTATTTTACAAATGCTGTTAATACAAAAACTCAGGGCATAGATGTTACAGCAGGTTATGGTGTTCAGATAAGTAAAGAGTCAGCATTTAAATTTACTGTTGCAATGAATTTTAATAAAACAGACATAACTAACCGTGGCGATATTATTACTCCTCCAGAACTTCGTGCTGTAACAAACATACCAATAATAGGAAGAGTTGAGCAGGGAAGAATGGAACGCAGTCAGCCGCTTACCTCGTGGAACTTTATGGGTAATTACAGTCTGAAATCCTGGAACTTCAATGTAAGGGTTCTGAGATTCGGAACTGTAACTGCTTTTCAGCCCACCGTGAGTGGAATTTATGACCAGACATATAACCCAGTCTGGACTACAGATGCGGAAGTTTCTTACAGAATAAATAAAAATGTTTCCTTAGCTGCAGGAAGCAACAACATATTTGATGCTTACCCTGATAAAACTATAAAGCAAAATAGTTTTAATGGCATCTTCCAATACAGCGGCTTTACTCCTTCCGGCTTTAATGGAAGATATATTTACACAAGACTTAATGTTTCTTTATAACTGATAGTTTTATGTAAACTTTTTAATTATTTGTTCAGTCTTTGAAATCGTTTTCAAAATATTTGAAGAAGTTCAATGCGGAAAACAGTAAGAAGGTTGATTGAAGAATGGCTGTATGACCAACATTCAGCCATTCAGTCATTCTTTGATATTAAACCGGAAACTTAAAAGAAACTACATAATTGACGTGACATTAACCATCCCGGGTTGTTGTAATATTAATTTTAAGGATTTATTTTAGTATATATGAGAAAAATGATTAAGGAGGTTAGTCTTCGAATCTTCGAAACACGTAAATGGTAAGCTGAATGCAAAGGTTCTTATCCTGAATCAGAGCTATGAACCTTTAACAATCTGTAATATTAAAAAAGCTATAATACTTATTTACCTTGGAAAGGCAGAACTCATACTTGAGGACAGAAGAAAGCAGCTCAGAACTGTTGCAAAGATTTATCCTTGGCCCAGCATAATACGCTTAAGCCACTTTGTTACAATTCCATATAAGAAAGTTGTGCTCACGCGAAAAAATATCCTGAGAAGAGATGCATATAAATGTGCATACTGCGGCAGAAGCGATCTGCCTTTGACAATAGATCACGTAATCCCTAAAGCAAAGGGCGGCAGTGATTCGTGGGAGAATCTTGTTTGTGCATGCACTTTGTGTAACAATAAAAAAGGGGACAGGACACCAGATGAAGCAAATCTCAGTTTGCTTTATAAACCTTTCAAACCAAGCCATATTATGTTCATCAAGAATGTAGTTGGAAAATTGGACGAGAATTGGAAACCTTATCTTTATCTATCTTAACCCAAAAAATTCATTAGGAATGCCCCGATTTTATCGGGGTTAACCCCGAACAAGCCATCAACGATTTTGACGTTTAGTTTTGAAGAATAACGATCCTTCATTATCATTTTTGTTAAAATGAATTATGGCTTATCTGCCCGTAGGGCAAACCCGCCTGCCGGACGGACAGGTTTTCCTAATGGAAAATTTGGGTTAAAATTTTCCTTTAGGTCCGATAAAATAGAAGATTATTACACGCTTTATTATTATTTTATTCAATCATTTTCTAAACTTTTACTCGAATATGCTGAAAAAAAGAATACTTAGCGGAATGCGTCCGACCGGTAAATTACATATCGGTCATTATGTTGGAGCATTGGAAAACTGGGTCAATCTTCAGGATCAGTACAATAATTTTCATTTAATTGCAGATTACCACGCACTAACTACGAATCCCGATACAACAAATATTTATGAAGATTCTATTGATATGCTGATAGACTGGCTTGCTGCCGGATTGGATCCGAAGAAAAGCCCGATGTTCAGGCAGTCGCAGATAAAACAGCACACAGAGCTAAATCTTATTTTCGGAATGTTAATTACTGTGAACAGGCTTGAAAGAAATCCCACTTTGAAAGACCAGGTAAGGGATTTACACATCGACAATATTATTTTTGGTCATTTAGGATACCCGGTGCTTCAAGCGGCTGATATTCTTCTATACAAAGGTGATGCTGTTCCCGTTGGTGAAGACCAGGTTCCTCATATCGAAATTTCAAGAGAGATTGCACGGAGATTTAATAATCAATATGGAAATGTTTTTCCTGAGCCAGAACCGATGCTGACAAAATTTGCACGGCTTCCCGGGCTGGATGGCAATGCAAAGATGAGCAAGTCATTGGGTAATACAATTTTACTTTCTGACGATCCCGAAACTGTAAAAGCCAAAATGAAAAAAGCTGTTACTGATCCCAAGAAGATCAGGAAAGGCGATCCAGGCAATCCTGAAATTTGCCTCGTTTTTTCTTATCATAAGAAATTTAATGCAGGAGAAGTTTCTGAAATTGATGCCGGCTGCAGAACCGGCGCACTCGGATGTTTGGATTGTAAGATGAAGTGTGCTTCAAAGATTTCTGACTTGATTGAGCCTATAAGAGATAAAAGAAAATATTACGAAAAAAATTTAGATGAAGTGAAAGATATACTTGCTGACGGGGAGAAAAGGGGAAGGGAAGAGGCTGTGCAGACAATGAGCGAAGTTCATGACAAAATGAAGCTGGGGTGAAGATTGGGAAGAATGAAAGATTAAAAAGATTACAAGATTGAAAAGATTATAAGTAATGTATAAAATAAAATTAGACCAGTTTGAAGGACCTCTAGATCTGCTTCTCTTTTTTATTAAAAGAGACGAACTGGATATTTATGATATTCCTATTGCAAAGATCACAAAAGAATTTCTTGAGTACGTTAAGCTGATACAGATGCTCGATCTTGAAACCGCAGGCGATTTTATCCTGATGGCTTCGACACTTATGCACATTAAAGTACGAATGCTGCTGCCAAGAGAACTTGATGAGAAAGGAGAGGAAATAGATCCTCGTGCTGAACTTATTCAGGCTCTGCTGGAATATAAAAGATATAAAGAAATGGCAGAGGAGCTGACGTTCCTCGAATCCAACCAGAGAAAACTCAGCTTCCGAGGAAATTTTTCCAGCGATGAAAAAGAAACTCCTCCTGACTATGAAGTGCTTCTGAAAAACGTAACTCTTTATGATCTCGCAAAAGCATTCAAGAAGGCAATAGAGAATTTAAAACCCGAACCGGTTCACGAGATAGTGAAAATAAATATCACTATTGACGAACAAATCCAGTACGTGCTCGATAAGCTTGACGAATTTCCTGAATTGCATTTTATGAGCCTGATAAACGGAATGAGAGAAAAGATAAGGATAGTCATTACTTTTGTAGCTCTTTTGGAATTAGTAAAAATGATGCAAATAGGAATTAGAGAGTCTCCCGATTTTAATGAATTTATAATCTATAAGATTAACGATGGACAAAATTTATAACTCAATAATTGAAGCTTTAATTTTTTCTTCTGATGATTCTATTTCAGCAGCCGATCTTGTAAAGGCGATTAAAGGAATTGACGGCGAAGATACGCAGATTACCAATGAAGATGTAGAAAACTGCGTTAATGAAATCAATGCGGCTTACGAAGCGAATAATATTTCATTCAGAATAGTAAGAATTGCAGAAGGTTTTCTCTTTGCTACAAAACCGGAATACGCAAAGTATGTAGGGTTTTTATCTTCTGAAAAAAGTAAAAGAAGATTGAGCCAGGCAGCATTGGAAACACTTGCCATTATTGCTTACAAGCAGCCGATAACCAAACCCGAACTCGAATCAATAAGAGGTGTAAACTCCGATTATATTATGAATACATTGCTCGAAAAGAACCTTATTGCAATTAAAGGAAGGGCTGAGACAATCGGGCGTCCCTTGCTGTATGCAACTACCGATGAGTTTCTGAAATATTTTGCATTAAATAAACTAAGCGATCTGCCAAAGCCGCGTGAGATAGAAGAAATAATGCAGGACGAAGATTTTATCGAACAAAAAAATAAAATAATGATGAATGCGATCGAAGAGAATGCAGAGAATGAATTGAAAGATGAACAGGAAGAAAATGACAAGGCTGAATAAGTATATCGCTGACAGCGGAGTCACATCAAGAAGAAAATCAGAAGAGTTAATTTTGCAGGGAAGAATTAGTGTAAACGGCAAAACCGTAAAAGAATTGTCGTTTAAAGTCGATCCTGAAAAAGACATCGTATGTTTTGATGGAGAAAAAATTGCCCGGCAGAAACATCTGTATTTTTTACTGAACAAACCGAAAGGCACTGTAACAACGACAAATGATGAAAAGAACAGAAGAACAGTTATTGATTTGATCAGGACAAAAGAAAAAATTTTTCCTGTCGGCAGACTCGATTATAACACTACCGGGGTTCTTCTGCTGACAAACGATGGATACTTTGCAAATTTACTCACTCATCCAAAAAATAATGTACCAAGAAAATATGAAGTAACCCTTGACAGGGAGCTTGAAGAAGATGACGTACAAAAATTCCTGAAAGGAATTTTAATTGATGGTGTAAAGGGTAAATTCACCAGCCTGAAATTTATTAAACGCAGCACAAAAAAAATTGTAGAAGTCACTACAACAGAAGGTAGGAATCATTTTGTAAAAAATATGTTCAAAGCACTTAGCTATTCAGTCACATCACTGAACCGTACGCATTTTGGAATTTTTTCTGCTGATATACCTGCAGGCACTTACAGGATACTATCATCTCCAGAAGTGAAAAAAGCTATAGAAACTTATGCTAAATAATATTTTAAAATTTTTATTATTCTCATTGATAGTTCCCTCACTTGTATTCGCACAGGATATAACTAAAAATAACAAACCTGGTTATTCAGGCACTACTATTGCAGAATTCCGCGAACAGTTAAACGATATTTTCAATGATCCTAATTTCAGCAATGCTCAGTGGGGTGTGATGATTCAGTCACTTGAAACAGGAGAGTATTTTTATAAAAGAAATGAAGACAAACTTCTGATGCCCGCTTCAGATCTCAAATTATTTACAACGGCGGCAGGACTAATTTTACTTGGCAGCGACTACAGATTTTCAACGAATCTTTTCCTGAATGGAAGCTTAGACGGTTCAATTCTGAAAGGAGATTTAGTTATACAGGGAAGAGGAGACCCAACAATCTCTGGAAGATTTTATAATGATGATATGTACAAAGTTTTTAACGATTGGGCTGATTCATTATCTGATTATGGGATTGATGAAATCTCAGGCAATATTATAGGTGATGATAATGCATTCGATGATGCGGGGCTTGGAGCCGGCTGGGCGTGGGACTATGAAAGCAATTGGTTTGCAGCACAGTCAAGTGCCGTTTCATTTAATGATAATTGCGTTGATGTTATTGTGACTTATGATAAAATAACTAAACTGCCTGAAATAAAAATTCAACCGCAAACAAAATATGTCGTGATTATAAATAACGTTTTACCTGTGCCTAAAGACTCCACGTCTTCAATCGGCGTTTACAGAGAGAGAGGAACGAACGTGGTCACAGTCTATGGAACTATAAGAGAAGATGACTCTGTAAAAACCTTTGTAACTGTTAACAACCCGACTCAATATTCAATGGTTGTTCTAAAAGATGTTCTTGAGAAAAAAGGAATTAAAGTGCACGGCTATCCCATGGACGTTGATGACATAACTGTCCCGCTTGATTATTCTAAAATGAAAAAACTATGCACGACTTATTCTCCTCCTTTAAAGGAAATAATTAAAGTTATTAATAAGAACAGCCAGAATTTTTTTGCTGAGCAGCTTCTTAAAACGATAGGACTTGAAAAAGAGGGTTACGGCACTGTTACAAATGGTGTTAAAGCTGAAAGCAAAATATTTAAAGATATAGGAATAAATCCTGAAAGTATGATCCTTGCAGATGGCAGCGGACTTTCGAGACTGAACCTTGTTACTGCCAGGCAGATCGTTACCCTTTTGAATTACATGTACAAGAGTAAATATTTTATACCATTTTTTAATTCTTTATCTATCGCAGGCGTAGATGGCTCGCTTGCCGACAGGCTGCAAAATACTAATGCGAAAGACCACGTCAGAGCTAAGGCAGGGTTTCTTGAAGGAGTTCGAAGCCTTTCAGGGTATGCTTTTACAGCAGACAACGAGCCTGTTGCATTTTCGATCATTGGGAATAATTTTAACGTACCTGTAAAGCTCGCAGAAAATATTCAGGATTTGGTTTGTCTGCGTCTTACAAACTTCAAAAGAAAATAAAACGGAGGAATTGTGGATAATAATATTCAGCAGGAATTAAATGTGTTATTAAAAAGAAGGCTTGAAGAGTTAGCTGAATTAAAAAGCAAAGGCTTTCAAACTTTTGCATATTCGTTTGATGTTGATTCAAACTCAAATGAAATAAAACATAATTATAAAGACGGTGAAGAACAAAATGTAAAAATAGCCGGAAGAATTATGACTCTGCGCAGAATGGGTAAAGCATCTTTTGCTCATATTCAGGATCACGCCGGGAAAATCCAGATCTATCTAAAGAAAGATGATATTGGCGATTCTTATGATGCTTTCAGGTTGATGGACATTGGCGATATTATCGGTGTTGAAGGTTTTGTATTTAAAACAAAAACGGGGGAAATTTCTGTACACGTTAGAAAATTAGAACTGCTTTCAAAATCTCTGCGACCCCTTCCGATTGCGAAAGAAATTACAGATGAACAGGGGAATAAAACAATCTTCGACCAGTTCGCTGATAAAGAGTTGCGCTACCGCCAGCGTTATGTAGACCTTATTGTGAATCCCGAAATCAGAGATGTATTTATCAAGCGAAGCAAAATAATTTCTTCAATGAGAACTTTTCTTGATTCCTGCGGTTATCTTGAAGTCGAAACCCCGATACTTCAGCCGCTTTACGGTGGTGCTGCTGCCAGACCTTTTATCACGCATCATAATACACTTGATACTGATCTGTATCTCAGGATTGCAGATGAACTTTATCTTAAAAGACTGATCGTTGGCGGCTTTAACGGAGTTTATGAAATATCAAAGGACTTCAGGAACGAGGGAATGGACAGGACTCATAATCCTGAATTCACTATGATGGAATTGTATGTCCCTTATAAAGATTATGAATGGATGATGAACTTTGTAGAACAAATGTTAAATAAAATATGTATTGAAGTATTCAACACAACAGAATTTATTTATGAAGGGAAACAAATTAATTTCAAATCACCGTGGAAACGCATTTCGATGATAGATGCTATCAAGGACGAAACCGGCGTATCAGTTTCAACAGCTTCTGTTGATGAGCTGAAAGCAGCTTGTAAAAAATACGGTGCTGACGTTAAAGCAATCGAAGGCAAAATGAAATTAGTTGATGAATTATTCAGTGCGGCAGTGCAGCCGAAATTAATTCAGCCTGCCTTCATTATAGATTATCCTCTTGAGCTTTCACCGCTGGCGAAAAAACATCGCTCGAAAGAAGGAGTGGTTGAAAGGTTTGAATTATATGCAGCCGGAAGAGAGTTGTGCAATGCATTTAGTGAATTAAATGACCCGATCGATCAGAAAGAAAGATTTGAAGGACAGAGTAAACTGCGCGAAGAAGGAGATGAGGAAGCGCATCAGATTGATGAGGATTTTATCAGGGCACTTGAATACGGAATGCCTCCGACTGCAGGGCTTGGAATCGGTATTGACAGGCTTGTTATGCTGTTGACAAACCAGTCATCAATCAGGGATGTAATTTTCTTCCCGCAGATGAAGCCAGAGGTTAAAAAATAATGTTAAATACAAATAATATTTAGTAAAAATCTCTTTAAGATTTTGTGGAACTTTGTGTGCACTTAGTGCTACTTTGTGATCCTTTTGTTTCACAAAGTCACTCTCACGAAGTGATCACAATGTGAAAAGTACTCACAAAGTAACACAAAGAAATTTCAAACCTGCCTGCAGCATAGCAAGTATGTTTGGTTAATCTTTAAGTGATTGATTAAATTGAATTAAAAAAATTGAAGTAAATTGAAAAAAATATTTTTGGTATTTCTATTTGTTACAATAACTGTTTCAGCTCAGACTGAATATGTACTTTCAGACAGCTATGTTTATCACTTTCTTGAAAGGATGGAAGCGCTTCATATAATTGAGGGATACAATTCATTTGAAGTTCCCAAAACAAGAACAGTAATTGCAGGATATCTCAAAGAGGTAATCGCAAACCGGGACAAGCTGGATGAAGCGGATAAAAATCTTTTAACCGATTACGAAGCTGAATTTGAGCTTGAATTATTCGGCACAATGAAAAGACAGCAGAGGCTGATCGGTTCAGGTTACTTTAATTTCCTCTCGCAGGATCAGAAATACCTATACTACATTTCAGATACAACGAACAACATAAATTTATTTTTTAATTCAGCAGGACACTCAGATTATATACTGGAAAGCTTTCCCGGAATTCCAAAGAAAACTTTTGCGGCTGTTCTTTCATACCAGTTCCAGGTGAGGGGATCATTTTTCGATAAGTTCGGTTTTTTTTGGCGCGGAGGAAACGGTGTTGTATTCGGGAACAGGGAAGCATCCTTTTTCAGAAGAGACCTGCAGTATAATTTCAAATATAATACTTTCGATAAACCTAATTCATTTGATATAACAACCGCCGGGTATATGACCGCTGATTTTAAATTTCTGAAATTTAAGTTCGGCAGGGACAGAATGAATATTGGCTACGGACCGGTAAAACCAATAATGGGAAACAGCGCACCCATTTTCGATTATTTGTACTTCGATGCAAAATATAAATCGGTAGAGGTTTCTTATTTTCATGGCAAGCTGATAGGCAACACGACCTCTGTTATGGATACAATACAAGGCGGGCAGAATTTTGTTGCTGAAAAATATATCGGTTATCACAGGTTGTCATTTAATATTTCGAATGCTTTAAATATCGGCGGAGGCGAAATTATTATTTACGGGGACAGACCTCTCGACTTTACATTTTTAAATCCGTTTACTATCTATAAAACAGCACAGAATGAAAGCAGCAAGGACCGCGATAATTCGATGATATTTTTTGATTACAATAATAAATCTATTGAAGGATTAAAATTGTACGGCGTCTTCTTTATAGACGACGTTGAGCTGGGGAAGCTTGGCAGCAATTATTATGGCAATCAATTTATATACAACATAGGACTGGTTTCGGAAAACCTGTATAAAATAATACCTCTTGAAATTCAGTTTGAATACACAAGGCAGGACCCCTATGTTTTTACGCACCGCATACCAAACAGTAATTTTACGAACGGCGGCTTTTCACTTGGGTCATTTATGCAGCCAAATAGTGAATTGTTTTTCACACAATTAAATTATAGGTTTACCAACAGACTGAGATTGTCGGCAAGCTTCAGCTATTATGTTCACGGAGCTAACCCGTTAAACCCTGACGGCACCGTTAAGAGGAATGTTGGCGGGAATATAAATTTAGGTCACAGAGAGTTTGATGCGCTGGATGCGCCTTTTCTTGACGGAGATAAGGAGATTACAAGAAGGATAAGCACAAAATTATATTATGAGCCGATCAAAGACGTCTATTTCGGGGGGACAGTTGTTTATAAAAATCAATCACTCCAGAATTTTGTTTATAAAAAAGTTCTGGAAACATATTTTACATTCGGATTTGTATTGTAATAATTTAAGCGGAGACTTGAAAAATTGAAAAAGAATCAATTCACACTCCCGATAATTTTATTAGTTATCGGAATTGTTTTAGGATTTCAGATACAAAAAGTTTTTTCAGGAGATAATCTCAGGGACAGCATAATAAAATTCAATGATGTATTAACACTTACTGAAAAATATTATGTTGACCAGATAGACAGCCAGAAACTTGTTGACGCTGCAATTAACGGGATGCTGAGCAAGCTCGATCCGCATTCTGTCTACATTCCTGCAAGCCAGGTAAAAACAATTGAAGAATCTTTCCGCGGCGATTTCGAAGGTATAGGGATTGAATTCCAGGTTATTGATGATACTCTCATTGTTGTTTCACCGATAACTGGCGGCCCGAGCGAAGCGCTGGGAATTATGGCTGGTGACAGAATAATTAAGATAGATGGGAAGAGCGCAATTGGAATTACGAATGACCAGGTAAGAGCAAAGCTGAGAGGGAAAGCAGGAACAAAAGTTACTGTTACGGTTTTGCGGGCAGGTGTCAGGCAGCCGATTAACTATACAATTACTCGCGAAAAAATTCCGATCTACTCGGTTGATGCTCATTTTATGATAAATCATAATACAGGATATGTTATTGTTTCAAGATTTGCAGAAACGACTTACGATGAATTAACAAATGCACTTGCAGATCTGCAAAGTAAAGGAATGAAACAACTGATACTTGACTTGAGAGGGAACCCGGGTGGTTATTTAAACCAGGCTGTTAAAATTGCTGACCTTTTTATTGACGGAAATAAAAAAATTGTTTACACTAAAGGACGAAGGACAGAATTTGATGAAGAATACGATGCGTCTAAAAGTTCACCTTATGAAAAAATTCCTTTGGTAGTGCTGGTAAATAAGGGAAGCGCTTCTGCGAGTGAAATTGTTTCCGGCGCAATTCAGGATTGGGACAGAGGGTTGATCGTTGGCGAGACAACTTTCGGCAAAGGTTTGGTGCAAAGGCAGTTCAGTCTTCCCGATAACTCTGCAATCCGCCTCACAATTTCAAGGTATTATACACCGTCCGGCAGATTGATTCAGAGAAATTATAAAGGCTTAAAAAACAGTAATGAATATTATTCAGAGGCGGGGGACACAACGGAGATGCCGGGCGATAATCTTAACCATACGGCTGAAAAAGACACGAGCAAACCTGTTTATCATACAAACGAAGGAAGAGTTGTTTACGGCGGGGGAGGAATAACGCCGGATTATATTGTCAGGGCGTCCGAAATTACTGCTTATACTACAGATCTTTTAAAGAACAATATTTTTTATGAATTTATTTTGAATTATTTTTCATTCCGTGGGCAGGAAATTAAGGAAAAGTATAACAACGACCTGCAAAAATTTGTAAACGAATTTAAGTTAACTGATAATGTTTTATATAATTTTGTTGACTTTGCCAAAAGTAAAGGGATTAAGTTTAATGAAAAAGAATTTAAGACAGACAAAAAATATATTTCTACAAGACTAAAGGCACAGATAGCCAGGAACTTCTGGAAAAATAAAGGTTGGTACAAAGTTATATTATCGGTTGATAACCAGGCACAAAAAGCTTTAACTTTGTTTGAAGAAGCAAAGGACCTGGCTAAGCTTAAATGAAAGCGGTAACTAAAATATTTTTTCTGCTGACTGCCTTGATCTTTTTATATCCTGTTGAAATATTAAAGGCTGATAATAAAATTTCAGGCTCTTCTTCAGAAAAAAAACTGGAGGTTGGTGAAGAATTAGTTTATGTAGTTAAATATTCAGTAATGAGATTAGGAGAAATTAAGATCAGGGTTACAGATAAAAAAGAAATCGGGGGTAAGGGTTATTACAGTGCTATTGCGGATATTGATTCTTACCCAAGCATACCGTTTGTTCATCTTCACCAGGTTTATGAAACAACAATGACCCCGGATTTTTATTCTACTTTTTTCAGGGGTCTGATTAAGCACGATGATTATACTTCGTACACTGAATATTTCTTTGACTACAAACATTCTAAAGTCAGAGTCAGAGAAGGTAAAGTAAATGAAAAAGAACCGTGGATTGATACAACCGGGAATATAGATAAGGAATACCAGGATGGACTATCTATTTTATTCTATGCAAGAATGAATTCAGGAAAGAGAAAAAAGGAAGAGGTCCCGGTTTTCATGAATGAAAAAAAAGTAACAACTGATATTGACTTTGATGGTGAAAGGGAAGGTGTTTCAATAGATGCGGTAGATTATGATGTTGATTGTGTACACCTTGAAGGTGAAGCTAATTTTATCAGCATATTCGGGTTAACCGGTCATTTTGAAGGATGGTTTTCAAATGATGAGGCAGCAATTCCTATAAAAGCAAAGATGAATGTTATCCTGGGAAATATTACATTAGAATTAAAAAGCTGGAAACGAAACGGATGGCAGCCGCCAAAATACAGGGATTAAAAGAAGAAATTAAGCTTTTACCATATTTGGATAAATTTCCTGTTATAGGTGAAAATGTATTTTTGGCTTCCGGTGTAAAGATCATCGGTGAAGTAGAAATTGGAAATGATTCCAGCATTTGGTATAATACAGTAATCCGTGGTGATGTTCATTTTATTAAAATAGGAAAGATGACAAATGTGCAGGATTGTTCAATGCTGCATGTTACAAACGGAAAATTTCCTCTGATAATAGGTGATAAAATTACGATAGGTCATTCTGTTGTGCTGCACGGGTGTATTTTAAAGGATCTTTGTCTGATTGGGATGGGAGCTGTAATACTTGATGGTGCGGTAGTTGAAGAAAAAAGTATGGTAGCTGCTGGAACGGTTGTTACACCGGGTTTTGTTGTGCCTTCAGGTAAATTGGTTGCAGGGGTTCCCGGGAAAATTATAAGAGACCTTAATAAAAATGAAATGGATGATATTGAAAGATCGGCAGAGAGATATAAAAAATACGCTGAAATAACCGTTGGCTCACTTAGCAGCAATGGGTATTTGTGACCTGTTACCAAAGTTTTTAAAAATAAAATTCAGAATTTAGTGGTTAACAATCTCATAGTTTTTAGTTCTGACAAAAAATATAAAATTAACAAACGCCGGGTGCATAAACTGGTTAATTATTTAAGACAGGAATTAAATTTAAGCATATCGTCTTTACCGGTTAATTTCATTTCATCGGGGGAGATCACTGCCATTAATAAAAAATATTTAAAGCATAATTATTCAACTGATATAATTACGTTCAACTATTCAGGCGATACAAAAAATATTGATGGCGAAATATTTATTTCTACAGATGATGCTGATAAAAATTCCAGGAAATATAAAAATACTTTGGATGAGGAATTCCAGAGACTGATAATACACGGCATCCTGCACCTTGCGGGCTACGATGATATGGATGTGAAAAGTTACAGAATTATGAAAAAGCTGGAAAATAAATTGCTTAACAGATATAAAATCACTTTATTAAATTGAAAAAAAGTAAATGCTTACAAAAGTAGTAGAAGTATTAGCTAAAATAACCGAAATGGAAATGAAAAATATTTCAGGAGAAGAGGCTGCTGAAACAATTATCAGGGAAGCGGAATATAACAGCAGTGTTATTGCTGCTGCATACAGTTGGATTTACGAAAAACAAAGACAAAATTCCTTTAATGGAGATAAAAAAAGTTCGGCAGAGTCTAAAAGTATAAGAGCAATTTCAAATAATGAAGTAATGCAAATTGGATTGAAAAATTATAATTATCTTTTGCATTTTTATAATATAGGTTTGTTAACGAATAACGATCTGGAAGAAATCATAGATGAATTAAAATTATTCCCTGAAGAATCTATTAATAAAGGAGATATAAATCTGCTTATCCTTTCATTGTTTTTAAATTTGGATAAAACAACTCTACCGGGCAGCAGACTTTTATTATATTCATCAGATACAATCAATTAAAAATCAGATAATAATAATGACAAAAAACCTCGTGCTTGTAGAATCGCCTGCAAAAGCGAAAACGATAAATAAATATCTCGGTAAAGATTTTACTGTTGAAGCAACTATCGGACATATCAGGAATTTACCCAAGACTAAATTAGGTGTTGATGTAAACGATGGTTTCAAAGCTACGTACTTAAATATTCGCGGTAAGGGCGATCTGATTAAGAAAATAAAATCACTCGCCTCTAAAAGTAAAAATATATATATCGCTACAGACCCCGACAGGGAAGGCGAAGCCATCGCACAAGATATTGCCGATGTTATCACTATCCCCAATGATTCAAAACTTTACCGTGTACTTTTTAATGAAATAACAAAAACAGGGATTCAAAGAGCTATGGAACAGCCAAGGAGTATTGATGAATTCCTGGTTAGATCGCAGCGTGCAAGAAGAGTAATGGACAGAATTATCGGCTACAAAATAAGCCCCTTCCTCTGGAAAGCAGTTATTGAAATGTCCGGCAGCAATTCATTATCTGCCGGAAGGGTACAGTCCGTTGCATTAAAAATTATCTGCGACAGAGAAGCTCTGATAGATAAATTTGTTGCAACCGAATACTGGTCTATCTGGGCAATCTTTAACACTGATAAAGGCGAAACTTTTAAAGCAAAGCTATTCAGCATTAATGGTAAAGATATAAAAGTTCCTCCGAAGCCGAATATGTCTGATGAAGACTGGAAGGAATTCTTAAAAGATAATTTTGCAATAACCAATGATAAAACAGCGCAGAAAATTTATGATGAGTTGACAAATAAGGATAATTATACAATCTCAAACATTTCAAAGAGAAATTCAAAGAGAAATCCTTCTGCTCCATTTATCACAAGCACACTTCAGGCTGAAGCTTCAAAAAGATTAGGGATGAGACCGAAACAGACAATGATGTTTGCTCAAAGATTGTACGAAGGCGTTGAATTGGGAAAGGAAGGAATCGTTGGCTTGATCACGTATATGAGAACTGATTCAACGAGAATCAGTGATGAGTTTATGCCCCAGGCAAGGGACTACATAAAAAATAATTACGGCAAAGAATATTTGCCAGATATACCTAATAACTATGAAAAGAAAAATAAAACAAACGTTCAAGATGCACACGAGGCAATAAGACCAACATCAATAAAATATACTCCTGAATTCGTAAAGCCTTACCTTGAAAATAAGGCATTTAAACTTTATGAATTAGTTTGGAACAGATTCATTTCTTCTCAAATGACACCAGCATTACTCGAAACTACAGTGGTGGAAATTTCCTCCGGCGAATATTTATTCAAAGCTTTTGGAAACACTGTAATATTTAAAGGATTTATGCAGGTCTATGAGGAAATTACCGAGCAAAAAGAAAATGCTGAAGAAAAAGAAGAATATAGAAACGAAAGAATACCAGCCGGGCTTGAAAAAAATCAGAAACTTGCTCTTGAAAAATTACTGAAGACACAACATTTCACAAAACCTCCTGCAAGATTTTCCGAGAGTTCGCTGATTAAAGAACTCGAAAACAAAGGAATTGGCAGACCGAGCACTTATTCTCATATAGTAAGCACTATCCAGGACAGGAAATATGTTGAAATGGAAAACAGAAAATTAATTCCTACAAAATTAGGCAAAGAAGTATGCAGAATACTTGTCAAAAATTTTCCAAATATAATTAACGAAGGTTTTACGTCGTTGATGGAAAATGAACTTGATCAGATTGCAAATGGTGAAAATGAATATGAAAAAGTTTTAAATGATTTTTATCAGCCTTTTTCAAAAGCACTGAAAGAAGTAGAAGATAAAATTGACAAGATCATTTGTGATAAATGCGGCGGCGAAATGTTAATAAAAGTAGGCAGATTCGGTAAATATCTTGCCTGCAGCAACTACCCTGAATGTAAAAACATAAAATCATTTAAGGAGATTGCTTCTCAAAATCAGGAGCCGGAGTATACTGGTGAGAAATGTGAAAAGTGCGGTGCGAGAACTGTTTACAGGGAAGGGAAGTTCGGAAGATTTATAGGATGTGAAAGATTCCCTGATTGCGATTTTATCAAGAATGTAACTCTTGGCATTCTGTGTCCCAAATGTAAAGAAGGTGAAGTCGTTGAAAGAAAATCAAAAAGGAATAAATTATTTTATGGATGCTCAAGATTTCCTGAGTGTGATTACGTAAGCTGGAACAAGCCTGCTGCCATAGCTTGCCCAAACGGTGATTCCGAATATATGGAATTACGATACACTAAAAAGAAGGGCAATTACCTGAAATGCCCTGTCTGCGGTGAGGAAGTTGTTCAGGAAGAAGTTCAAGAAATTATTGAAGAAGAGTAAAAATGGATATCAAATCCTTATGTGACAAATACCTTGAAGAACTTGAAAATTTAAGGAGATATTCCAGTAATACTATTAAGTCATACAGGACTGACCTTCAAGAATTTATTAAATATTGTGCAGAGAATTCACGAGTTAAACCTGAAAGTATTTCTGACAAATTCATCAAATCTTTCCTTATGACTCTGAACGAAAATGGAATAAATAAAAATTCTATCTCAAGGAAACTTGCTGCAATAAGAGGCGTATTCAAATTTGCTTTTCAGCAGGGGATAATTGAAAACAATCCGGCATCATATATTTCGAATCCTAAGACCAGCAGAAAGCTGCCTGATATTGCTTCAGAAAAAATGATTTTGCAGACTTATGAATTAGCCGAAGAAGAAAACGAGGAATACGAGGCGGGATTAATTAAAGCTATGATTGAACTTCTTTACGGCTGTGCTATTCGTGTTGATGAACTTTGCAGGTTAAATAATATAGACGTTGACCTGGAGGAAAAAATTTTGAGAGTAAGAGGAAAAGGAAACAAAGTAAGAATTGTACCAGTCGGCGATAAATCAATTCCTATAATCAAAAAATATAAGTCATTAAAAAATAATAACGGAGGTAAAGAAGCTTTCCTAATTAGCAGGAAAGGGAATCGCATATACCCGCGATATGTTTACAGAATTGTTAACAAATATCTTTCTAAAGTAACAGACTTAAAAAAGAAAAGCCCGCATATTCTGAGGCACAGTGCAGCAACACATATGCTTGACAGAGGAGCGGATCTTCGGGCAGTGAAAGAAATTCTTGGTCACGAAAATTTATCAACTACACAGATATATACACACGTTAGTATTGAAAGGTTAAAGTCAGCATATAAAAAAGCTCATCCAAAATCATAAATCAAACGGAGGACGCTATGAATATCTCAATAACGGCAAGAAAATTCAAAGCACATTTTACCTTAAAGGAACATATACAGAGTGAAGTAAAATCACTGAAAAAATTTAATAATGATATTATGAATGCAGAAGTTATATTGAGCTATCAAAACCCAAGGAACAGTATCAAAAGCGCAGAAATTGTACTGCAGGTACCTGGTCAGACTTTAACAGCCAAAGAAAATTCTGATAATTTTACCAAATCAGTTAGTTCTGCGGTTGAAAAATTATCCCGTCAGTTAGTGAAAATGAAAGCTAAAAGAGCTTCCCGCAAAGCAATCAATACTGAAAGGCTTAAATGAATGATTAAAATAGATCAAAAAGCAATCTCGAAGAAAGAAAATATTTCTGTAGATTTTTTTTACAGAGCAACGAAAGATACATTCAAGTTAAAATTGCTTTCGGACAGATCAGGATTCGATAACAAAATTTTTGAACAGAATATGCACAGGCCCGGTCTTGCTCTTGCAGGTTTTGTTGATCTATTTTCTTATTCAAGAGTACAGGTTTTCGGAAATACCGAAATGAAATACCTGGCTCACTTGAGTGATGATAAGAAAAGACAAACTCTCGAAAGACTTTTTAAATTTGAAATTCCTTGTATTATACTGACTGATAAAAATCAACCTTTCCCGATATTGCTTGAATTGGCAAATAAACATCACATCACAATTTTCGGATCACAATATCCTACTACAAAAACAATTTATCTTTTAAGCGATTTTCTCGACGATCAGTTTGCTTCAAGAATTTCAATACACGGTTCGTTTGTTGATGTTTATGGAGTCGGAGTTTTGTTTGTCGGAAAATCAGGGATAGGGAAGAGCGAGGTCGCGCTTGATCTTGTTGAGCGGGGACACAGGTTAGTTGCAGACGACGTTATAATTCTCACTAAAAAAGGAGAGGGAATTTTAATGGGCTCTGGCACAAATCTTGTGAAACATTTTATGGAGATACGTGGACTCGGACTAATAAATGTTGAAAAAATGTTTGGTATCCGGGCAATCAGGCACCAAAAACGTCTGGAAATTGTTGTAGAGCTTGAAATCTGGGATGAAAAATCTGAGTACACACGAACAGGTCTTGATGAAAGCACTGTAACTATTTCAGATGTAGAAATTCCTTACATCAAATTGCCGATAATTGCTGGTAAAAATATAACGGTAATTTCTGAGGTAATAAGTCTGAATTATTTATTGAAGCATTATGGTTATGATTCTGCAAAATTTTTCGAAAAACGGCTTGCAAGCAGGCTGTCGAGGAAAGGAAATGATGATATTCGGGGCGTTGATTATTTTGAACATGATTTTGAATAAAAATAAAAAGGTCTGCTTGACTAATTAAACCTAATTTAATACATTCCCAATCCATATATGAAAAAATTATATTACTTTTCTAAATCTAAACTACAGTTTATAGAGATCAAAAATTATAAAGTGAAGCTTACAGCTTACTTCGCTTTAGCAGTTTTGACATTCAGCGCCTTTATTTTTGGAGCTTATTTTTTTATTGATTCTATTACGAATCCGGAAAACAGCTTAATTGCCCTGAAATCGGAGAATGAAATACTCAAACAAAAACTGTTTGATGTTACAAACAAATTTGAAACAGTTAATAAGCAGATAGACAGTTTGAGCAGGTTTGATTCCGAATTAAGACTTGCAGCAAATCTTGAACCGATTTCTGAAGAGGAGAAGAAACTTGGCGTTGGCGGTGGTTATTTTGACAACTCGTTAGATTTTTTAAAGGATGAATCAGCATTTAAATTAAAGAGTGCAATTTCATTTGCTGACGAAGTTGCACGAAAAATATCATTTGAAAAATCGCAGTATGATGAAATTGCAAATCAGTTAAATGAAAATAAAAAATTATATGCTTCCATTCCTGCAATAAAACCTTGTACTGGAAGCATTTCTTTGCATGGCTTCGGAATGAGGTTTCATCCAATTCTTGGAATAAAAAGAATGCATGATGGAATTGATATAATCACAGACAAAGGAACACCAGTGCATGCTGCCGGCAGAGGTAAAATAGATTTTGTTGGTTACAGAGGGGGATATGGTCTTACCATTGAAATTGATCACGGGTTCGGTTACATATCTGTTTATGCACATTTGTCAAAAACTCTTGTTAAAGAGGGGCAGATAGTAAACCGCGGCGATGTGATTGCTAAAACCGGTAATTCAGGTTTATCAACCGGACCTCACTTGCATTATGAAGTACACCATGATGGAGTGTTTGAAAATCCAAAAGGATTTTTCTTTGACGACGTGAGCTTTTTTGATTCAACAAATAGTAACTTAAAGAATTAAATTTATGGAGCGAACTATGATTTGGACCGTTGAGCTTGCCTCTTATTTGGATGATGCACCGTGGCCGGCTACAAAAGAAGAATTAATTGAATATGCTGATAGGATCGGCGCCCCATATGAAGTAATTGAAAATTTAATGGAGTTGGAAGATGCCGAAGAACCTTATGAATCTATAGAGGATATTTGGCCCGATTATCCATCCGAGGAAGATTTCTTTTATAACGTAGATGATTAATCGAAAGCGCCTCAGGCGCTTTTTTTATACCTAATAAAATTATGCAAAACTGGCAAGGTATTTACGGACAAAGATCCGTAATCAATACTTTAACTAAACTAATTGAAAATTCCTCAGTTCCGCATGCCCTTTTATTCAGCGGCTTGAGCGGAGTGGGAAAAGACTTCACTGCGATTCGTTTTGCTCAGGCATTGAATTCAAATAACCTGCCCGGTGAAGAAGCCGCTGTGGTGAATAATCTCATTAATAATTTTAACGAACCCTACATTAAATACATTCTGCCACTTCCTCGCGGGAAAAACGAGAATGAAGCGTCAGGACCATTCGAAAAACTTTCTGCTGAAGAGAATGAAAATTACTGGGAAGAATTAAATAAAAAAATCAGTAACCCATATTATAAGATCCAAATACCGAAAGCATCGAATATTAAGATAAGTAGTATCAGAGATATAAATAAATTTATTTCATTTAATTTTAGTGATATTAAATATCGTATAATTTTAATTTCAGATGCGCATTTGATGAATGACGAATCACAAAATGCATTGTTGAAAAATCTTGAAGAACCACCAGCAGGAATTATTTTTATCCTGTGTACACCATATCCAAATCTTTTAAGAGAGACTATTAGATCGAGATGCTGGCTGATACCATTCCAGCCTTTAGATAAAGATGAAATTGCAAATATACTAACAGAATATTTCCACGTTGAAAACGAACTTGCAAAAGATGTAGCTCCTTTCTCAGCCGGCTCTGTTACAACTGCGTTGAAATTACTGGATCATGATTTTGAACTCCTTCTGGATAAAACGATATTTATTTTACGATATTCTTTTGGGCGAAAATATCATTCGGCTTTAAGTACATTTTCAGATTTTCTATCTGATAATTCAACAGAGTCATTAAAACTGATAATACAAATGATGATAATCTGGCTTACTGACGTAATGAAATTCAGGCTCAACAACAGAGAATACTATTTTACAAAGAACGTTGAGACATTAGAAAAATTTGACAATCGCTTTCCAGGGATTGATCTGCAGAAAACAATTTTCAAACTAGACAAGCTGGCATCGTCAATACAAAATAATATTAACCAAAATCTGATCATTCTTAATATTATGTTTGAATTAGCCTCACTCACAACACCACAAATGAATAAGAATATGACCTGACATAAACTTCAATTCGTAGTTTTGCTAATTAACTCACCTTATGCATTATCCCTCAAGGTCTCTGTTTTAGACCTTGAGGGATGTCGACATTGCGCAACCTCGAAGGTTTTATGAAGTAACCTTCAAGGTTTTGCGTAAGGTGAGTAATTAAGTTTAAGTCAGCTTATTACTACAATTTTCCTTAAATTGCACAATAAAAATATTAAATAATAACAAATCACTAGAACGAAAAAAGGCGTTATAATGAAAAAAGTAGTAATTACGGAAGCTAAACGAACCCCAATAGGCTCATTTGGAGGGAGCCTGTCTTCATACAGCGCTGCAGAGCTGGGTAGTTTTGCTATAAAAGCTGTACTTGAAAATTCAAAGATCGAAAAGAATATAATTGACGAAGTTATTTTTGGTAATGTGCTGACTGCAGGTCAAGGGCAGGCGCCAGCGCGGCAAGCGGCAATTTTTGCTGGATTACCTGAAAAGACAGAATGCCTGACGATAAATAAAATGTGCGGGAGTGGACTCAAAGCTGTAATGTTGGCACATCATGCTATAATGTGTGATGATGCTGAAATCATTATTGCCGGAGGGCAGGAAAGTATGAGCAACTCACCTTACCTATTGCAAAAGGCAAGGAACGGTTATAAGCTGGGAAATGGTGAGATTACCGATTCAGTGATCAAAGATGGATTGTGGGATGTGTACAACAACATACATATGGGAAACTGTGCAGAGGCATGTGCTAAAGATTTTAAGTTTACGCGAGAGCAGCTTGATCAATTTACAATAAGCTCCTACTCAAAAGCTCTGAATGCACAAAAGGAAGGTAAGTTTAGTAATGAAATAGTGAAGATTCCAGTAAAAACAAAATCAGGTGAAATATTTGTTGATATTGATGAAGAACCATCCAGAGTAAATTTTGAGAAAATTCCGTTATTAAAACCTGTATTCGATAATGCTGGGATAGTTACTGCTGCTAACTCCTCATCTATAAATGACGGTGCGGCAGCCTTGCTCGTAATGAGTGAAGAAAAAGCGAAAGAACTAGGATATAATCCAATGGTTGAGATCGTAGCTCAGGCTTCCTATGCAAAAGCACCGATAGAGTTTACAACTGCACCTGCTGATGCAATCGCTAAGGTTTTGAAAAAAGCTAAGATGAGTACTGATGATATAGATCTTTATGAAATAAATGAGGCTTTTGCTGTAGTTTCATTAGCAGTAAATAAAATTTTAGGATTAGATGCATCAAAAGTAAATGTTAATGGCGGAGCTGTTGCACTCGGGCATCCTATAGGAGCTAGTGGTGCGAGAATACTGGTTACATTAATCCACGAAATGAAAAGAAGAAATTCAAAATATGGTTTAGCATCCCTTTGTATCGGCGGAGGCGAGGCTTCAGCTGTTATTGTTAAAAACTATGTGTAGAGATAAAAAATGGAAATTAAAAAAATATCAGTAATTGGCGGGGGAACGATGGGAAATGGTATTGCTCATATATTTGCTATGAAAGGATTCAGTGTAAATTTGGTTGAAATGAATTCTGATCTTCTTGATAAAGCATTCAGCACTATTTCAAATAATTTAGAAAGACAGGTTAAAAAAGAACTGATCAGCCAATCAGAAAAGAAGGAAATATTAAATCGCATAACCAGAATAATTAGAGTCGAGAATACACCAGTGGATTCTGACCTGGTAATTGAAGCGATTTACGAAAATAAAGAGGCTAAACAAAAAATATTCGGTGCACTTGAAGGGATTATAAAAAAAGATTCGATATTTGCATCAAATACTTCATCAATTTCTATTACAGAATTATCGGCAAATTGCAGAGCTGAGAACTTTATAGGCATGCATTTTATGAATCCAGTTCCCGTAATGAAACTTGTTGAGATAATTCGGGGGTATTCAACATCAGACGCAACATTCAATACAATAAAAGAACTGTCAAAAAAATTAGAAAAGACACCCGTCGAAGTTTACGATTACCCTGGGTTTATATCCAACAGGATATTAATGCCTATGATCAACGAAGCAATCTTCGCTTTGTTTGAAAATGTTGCATCTGCAGAAGACATAGATACTGTTATGAAACTTGGAATGAATCATCCAATGGGACCGCTGACTCTGGCAGATTTTATCGGGCTTGACGTTTGTCTCTCGATAATGGAAGTTCTGTATAAAGGCTTTAATGACTCTAAATACCGTCCTTGCCCATTACTAAAAAAAATGGTGGCAGCAAATAAACTTGGGAGAAAATCTGGTGAAGGATTTTTTAAGTATGAGTAACGGATCATTTGATGTTAAGTAAAGCAGAGAAAACAGAGTCGTTGCTGATTTGTCACATATCTATCTTGAAAATTGCAACTTTCATAAAAACTAAAAAATTAACTAATACCTATATTATACACTTACTATAATATATAAATCATTAAAAATAAATAATATATAATTGTAATATCATTTTAATTCTATCTAGTTTAAAGACTTATTCAAAATTCGCTTTAATTCATTACAGATGAAGAAGCAATACAGTATTTAAAATAAATTGGAGAATGATTTCTCAAATACCAATATTATTCAAGCACTTGTCCGATAATGTATATTATGTAAACTTAATACTCTTTTGTTTTGATTAACTATCGAAGATAGCAGAAATAAATAAGTCTTTATCGAATGCCAGAAGGTCATCAATTCTTTCACCTACTCCAATATATTTAACAGGAATTTTATTTTCGGAGCAGAGCTGGAAGATAATTCCACCTTTAGCTGTTCCATCTAATTTTGTTACTATAAATCCATTCAAATCAGTAATTTTAATAAATTGTTTTGCTTGTAATAATGCATTTTGACCTGTTGTTCCATCTAATATTAAAAATGTTTCATTAG
>JAKAGZ010000076.1 GCA_021815365.1 Bacteroidota bacterium | reverse complement strand
AAAATTATGACGAGCAACAGAACAGAGATCAGAATCAGATACGCCGATACAGATCAAATGCAATTTGTTTATAACGGAAAGTATCTCGAATTCTTTGAAGTCGGGAGAACAGAACTTCTGAGAAGCACGGGTCTGACCTATAAAAAAGTTGAAAGCAAAGGCTACCAGCTCCCGCTTGTTGAAGCACACCTGAAATATATTTCAGCAGCCTTTTATGATGATATTCTGATAATCGAATCTTTGCTGAAAGAAATTCCAAAATTAAAAATGAGAATTGATTATAAAATTTTCAGAAAAGAAAATAACGAGCTTGTTACTGAAGGCTACACAGAACACGTGTTCGTCAATAAAGAGACTAAAAAGCCCGTCCGTCCGCCGCAATTTTTTATTGATGCGATAAAGAAGTATTATGAATTGGAATTATAAATGTTTGACAAGCTAAAAGAACTTTCGAAAGATACAGCAATCTACGGCGTCAGCACAATGGTAGGCAGGTTTCTCACTTTTCTTTTAGTGCCTTTTTACACCCACGTTTTTTCTGATTTTGAATACGGGATCGTTTCCAATCTATATATCTTCATCGCAATTTTTAATGTGATATTTATTTATGGTATGGATGCGGCATATCTTAAATTTGCAGCAGTTACGGGGGCAGGAGACGAAAGAGATAATTTTTCAACTCCGTTCATATCAGTTTTTATCGCAGGGGTGATTTTATCTTTGCTTATAATAATTTTAAAAAAAATAATTTTTCTCACTTTCGATCTACCTTTTGATCACTTGAAACTTATTTACCTTGTTGTTCCGATTTTATTTATAGATGCAATAAGTGTAATACCCTTTATTAAACTAAGACTCGAAAGACAAGCAAGGAAATTTGCATTATTTAAACTTCTTAATATTATAGTTAATGTATGTTTGAATCTCTATCTTATCCTGAAACTTAAATGGGGTATTGAAGCAGTGTTCTTCAGTAACATAGCGGCTTCGCTAGTTTCGTTTCTTCTTTTATTCCCTGTTGTCTTGAAAAATTTTAAAATAAAACTGCGTTTAGAATTATTAAAAAAACTTTTGAAATTCGGGATCCCATATCTGCCTGCAGGTCTTGCTTCGATGTTCATACAGGGAATTGACAGACCTATACTTGGACATCTGACAAATTTAGGGACGGTGGGAATTTATAACGCTAACTATAAGCTCGGTATTTTTATGATGCTGTTTGTAAGCATGTTTCAATACGCCTGGCAGCCGTTCTTTTTACAGAACGCCGAAGAAAAAAATGCAAAAGAATTATTTTCAAAAGTTCTTTCCTATTTTACAATTGCCGCAAGCTTTATTCTGATCATAGTTTCTTTATTCATAAGCGATATAGTCAGGATAAATATATTTGGTTATTCAATAATAGGCAAAGCTTTCTGGAGCGGGTTAGATATCGTCCCGGTCATTCTGTTCGGTTATTTATTTAATGGGTTGTACGTTATTTTTACCGCCGGAATTTTTATCAAAGAAAAAAGTATTTATGTGCCTTTCATAACAGGCTTAGGCGCTGTTGTAAATATTGCAGTCAACTTTGCATTAATTCCTTCAATGAGAATGATGGGTGCAGCAATTGCAACTCTTGCTGCTTACTTTGCTATGGCTGTCTGCCTTTATATTGTTACACAAAAGATTTACAAGATTGAATATGAATACAAAAAAATGATAAAGATATTTTCCTCTATACTTCTGACCGGATTATTGTACTATTCTTTTTTATACAGCGGGCATTTGCTCTTCATTTATAAAATACTTCTTATGATTATGTTTACCTCCTGGATGCTGCTTTATGTAGTAAACAAAAGCGAATGGGATTTTATAAAAACTAAAATCCTGAAAATCGGAGTAAAGAATAATGGATAAAAAAATCGAAATAAAAATAAAAAGATTAGAGAAGAACTTTGATGATATTCCGTTACCTACTTATGCTACTGAAGGAAGTTCAGGTATGGACATCAGGGCTGCTGTAAAAGATGATATAATTATTCCGCCCGGTAAAGTAGCTTTGCTTCCTACAAATCTTTCAGTTGAAATTCCTGCCGGTTACGAAATACAGGTAAGGCCCAGAAGCGGACTGGCAGCCAGGCACGGCATCGGAATTTTAAATTCTCCCGGTACTATTGATTCTGATTATCGCGGAGAAATAAAAATAATTGTAATAAATTTCGGCGAAGAAGATTTTAAGATTTCTCGTGGCGATAGGATTGCTCAATTAGTAGTTTCAAAAATTTATAAAGCAGATTTTATAGAAAGTAAAGAACTGAACGGAAGTGAAAGAGGAGAAGGTGGGTTCGGTCATACAGGGAAAAGCTAAGCAGAGGCCACAGTAAAAAAATTCTGATTTTCAACCTGTTTTTTCTTCCAATTATTGATTAATATACAACCCAGAAAAAAAATTCTTCCAAACCACTGTTAACAACAGTCAGGTAAAACCTTCGTTGTTTTCTTTATAATATGTCAGATTATATTCATTTACACAATCATACTCATTACAGCCTGCAAGACGGCGCCTGCACTGTAGAGGGCCTCGTTGCAGCAGCAAAGCGGCATAATATGCACGCTGTTGCGTTAACAGACCACGGTGTTATGTACGGCATCGCTGAATTTTACAGGACTGCAGTTAAGGAAGGCATCAAGCCTATTATAGGGATGGAGGCTTATGTAGTTTCGGAAGGCAGCAGGTTCGAAAGAGGCAAAGAAAATATAAATCCCGAAAGACTCGGCGAAAATGGGAAGAAACGGCAAAAGCATTACAATCATTTAATCCTTCTTGCAAAAAATAAAGAAGGATATAAAAATCTTTCAAAGCTTTCTACGCTTGGTCACACTGAAGGATTTTATTATAAACCGAGAATTGATCTTGAACTTCTTCGCACGTACCACAAAGGGATAATTTGTTCCTCTGCATGTGCCGGTGGAGTAGTGTCTGTCCACTTGAGAAGAGGGGATTATCAGAAAGCAAAAGAAACAGCCGTGACGTACAAGGAAATTTTCGGCGATGACTTTTACCTCGAAGTCCAGGATCATAATATGGAAGTTGAAAAACCGATCCTTGAAGGGATGCCTAAACTTTCACGTGAACTTGGAATTAAACTCGTTGCTACGAATGACTGCCACTACATCGAAAGAGACCACGCAATCGCTCATAATATTTTACTTCTGCTTGCTGATAAAACCGGTCAGGATTACAGGAACCTCCGTTACGGAACTGACCAGGTTTATTTTAAATCGCAGGAAGAGATGATAAAGCTCTTTAAAAATTATAAAGGAGCAATTGAAAACACACTTGAAATTGAATCGAAGATAGATCTGAAATTAGATTTTGAAGGTCATCATTTCCCTGTGTTTCCTATCCCGGCAGATTCACCGGCAAAAACTTTAGATGATTATTTCGAGCTTCTTGCTATGGAGGGTCTGCACAGAAGATTTGAAAAGATCACCCCTGAGATAAAAGAAAGATTTGATTATGAAATTGATACTATAAAACAAATGGGTTTTGCGGGATATTTTCTGATCGTGCAGGATTTTATTAACTCCTCGAGGAAGATGAACATTCCCGTTGGTCCTGGAAGAGGAAGCGTTGCCGGAAGCCTGGTCGCTTATACACTCGGAATAACAAATATAGACCCGCTAAAATATAATCTTCTCTTTGAAAGATTTTTGAACCCCGAAAGAAAATCAATGCCCGATATTGATGTGGATTTTGCAGACGACAAACGCGGCGAAGTAATTGAATATGTTAAAGACAAATATGGAAATAACTGTGTAAGCCAGATCATAACTTTCAACCGCTTGTCATCGAAAGCTGTGATACGCGATGTTGCACGGGTCCTGAAAATTCCAATTCCAACTGTGAACAAAATCACAAAATTTATTCCTTCTAAGTTCGGAAAGGTTTACACCATTGATCTGGCACTTAAGGAAGTTCCTGAATTGAAGTGGGTCAGGGATTCGAAAGAACCTGATATTCAAAATCTTATTAAGTATGCAAAAGTTCTTGAAGGAATGAACAGGAACGCTTCAAAACACGCCGCCGGAGTTGTGATCACTCCTGATGATGTCAGCAATTATGTTCCGCTGGCAAATGCTGTTTCGCAAACTGACATTGTGACCCAGTTCAATATGAAAGACATTGAGAGCGTGGGTCTTTTAAAAATGGATTTCCTCGGCTTACGTACACTAACGATTATCCGTGATACGATAGAACTGGTAAAGAAAAACCACGGCATCGAAATTAACATCGAAGAAATTCCCGACAACGATGAAAAAACATTCCAGCTTTTTGCCAAAGGTCAGACGACCGGCATATTCCAGTTTGAATCCGGCCCAATGAGAGAATATCTGAAAAAACTAAAGCCCGGCAGCATAAATGACCTCGCTGCTATGAATGCTCTCTACCGCCCGGGTCCAATGGAATTTATTGATGACTTCATAGACCGCAAGCACGGCAATAAAGAAGTAACTTATCTTCATCCCATCCTTGAATCAATCCTGAAGGAAACTTACGGCGTTATCGTTTACCAGGAACAGGTGATACAGATTGCAAACAAAGCTGCAGGAATGAGCCTCGCTGAAGCAGATATCCTGCGCCGCGCAATGGGTAAAAAAGATCTGAAAGCGATGAAGCAGCAGAGAGAGAAATTTGTCGCCGGTGCTACTAAAAATAATATCACTAAAAAAGTTGCAGAAGAAATTTTTGAAGCCATTGACAAATTTGCAAACTACGGCTTTAATAAGAGTCACGCTGTGGCTTACAGCCTTGTTGCTTATCAGACTGCATATTTAAAAGCACATTATACTCCTGAATTTCTTGCTGCCAACCTGAAAAATGAATTTGGAAATTCCGACAAAGTCAGAAGTTTTCTTGAAGACTGCCGTAAATTAAAAATAGAAGTTCTTCCTCCTGATGTAAATTTTCCTTCTGTTTATTTTGATGTTGATAATGAAAAGATCAGGTTTGGAATGTCTGCAATAAAGAATGTAGGTATATCTGCTGTTGAAGAAATTATCAGATCCAGGGAAAGACTCGGCAGAAATTTTACTAGCATATTTGATTTTTGCTCAAACGTTGATACAAGAATTGTGAACAAGAGAACACTCGAAGGATTGGTTTTAGCCGGAGCTTTTGATTCGATAGACGACCGCAGAGCAGTTTTGTTTGCTGCAGTCGAAGATGCACTTGACTTCGGGCATAAAGCACAGAATTCAAAATTGAATTCAGAAAATAGTTTGTTCGGGGATATCGAAGAGATAAAAGCTGCTGAACCGGAGCTGCCAAGGATACCACTGTGGAGCCAGAAAGAAAGACTTGCACGTGAACGCGAGGTAATTGGTTTTTATGTAACGGGTCATCCTTTAAGAAAATATGAATTGGAATATAATTCCTTCACAACGATCAATCTTGGTGAAACAGAAATTCTTGAAGACCTGGATAGTGTAAGAGCCTGTGGTGTTATTACTTCACTTAAAACAAAGATTGACAGATCCGGCAGAACTATGGCGTTCTTTACTCTCGATGATTTCTACGGTTCGTGTGAGTGCCTGATGTTCGCGAAAGTTTATGAGAAGTACGGGCAATTTATAAAAGAAGAAGAGTGTATTTTTATTAATGGCAAATCGGAAAGCAGCGGCGATGCAATAAAAATCCATATTGAGGAAGTCGTTCCGCTTGTAGAAGCCAGAGGAAAATTTGCTCAAAGCGTAAAGATCAATATTGATAAACAAAAAAATACTCCGGAAAATCTCGTCGAGTTGAAAAATATCCTTAGCAAAAACAAAGGGAACGTTCCTCTCTATCTTCATCTTGCAAACAACGGCTCAAAAGAAAGGTTGTTCTTCCTGAAAGATTTTAAAGTTCAGCTTACGGATGAATTCCTGAAATCAGTTGCAAATCTTTTGGGGGAGAACTCAATAATGCTTGGGAAGAAATAGATTTTGTTATCTTTTCTCAGGTTATTTTTTATTTCTAATTTAATTATTTTTATTAAAAGGAAAAAGATTATAAGTCAATGAAAGAAGATTTTCTGAAAGTAGATAGAGATTCTTTTTCAGTAATTTCTTTGTATGGGAATGAAAGAGATACTGAATATTGGCTCTCAAAGACGTCCGGTGAACGAATCCGGGCGGTAGAATTTTTAAGACAACTAATGTACTGCTATGATCCGGCTACCGAAAGACTTCAGCGAGTTTTTGAGACTGCTGAATTCAAAACAAGTTGAATAGAAGAAAAATAAAACAGCACCCGGACGATACAAAGATCTGGATGATCTTGAAAAATTATAAAGCCTGAACCACTACAACTGCTCAAAAAGAGAAAACCAATCTTTTCACAAAAAATATTCTAATAAAATAGATTATTCATTTTTTATCCTTGTTGAATAACTTCTGTCATTTTCGTATTATTTGTACCACATTTAAAACCATCTTGAATTACTAAGAGCAAAATTTATGAGTAACAATGACAATAAAAATTACTGGGCGCTTATATTAGGAGCTTCATCAGGTTTTGGGGAAGCGGCTTCAATCAAACTCGCAGAAGATGGATTTAATGTTATAGGAATTCATCTGGATCGCCAGGCTACAATGCCTCACGTAGAAGAAATTATAGCAAAGATCAGCTCTTTCGGTGTTCAGCATATTTTCTATAATGTAAATGCTGCTGATGATAAAAAGAGAGAAGAGATTGCTGCAGAACTAAAACAAAAGTTCGGCGGAAAAGCTTTGATAAAAGTATTAATGCACTCTCTCGCTTTTGGAACTCTGAAGCCCTTTATCTCTCAGGATAAAGGACAAATGATCACGAAGGCACAGATGGAAATGACGCTTGACGTTATGGCTAACTCTCTGGTTTACTGGACGCAGGAACTGGTTAAAAATAATCTTCTTGCCAGGAAAGCAAGAATTTTTGCAATGACAAGTTCAGGCGGGCATACTGTCATCCCTTCTTACGGTGCTGTATCAGCTGCAAAAGCAACATTGGAATCGCACGTTCGTCAGTTAGCCGAAGAGCTTGGGTATCTTGAGGTTGGCGTAAATTCAATTATGGCGGGTGTAACTGATACTCCGGCACTGAGAAAAATTCCCGGCAACATTCCTATGATGGATGTAGCGAGAAGAAAAAATCCGAGGAAGAGGTTAACGACAACTGAAGATGTCGCAAAAATTATTTCCCTGTTGTGTATGGATGGAGGCGAATGGATTTCTGGAGGAATTATTCATGCAGACGGCGGTGAAGATGTCGTAAATTATGTCGGGCAAGGTAAACAAACTGAAAATTATTAATCATATAAACAAAAAAGGATAAAATGAAACCACTGACAATTTCAGACGACAATTTTGAAAATGAGGTTTTAAAATCAGACCAGCCGGTGCTCATAGATTTCTGGGCAACCTGGTGCGGTCCCTGCAGAGCTATAGCCCCGATCGTTGAAGAGCTTGCATCAGAATACGATGGTATGGTTAAATTCGGTAAACTCGATGTTGACAATAATCAGGATACTGCAATTAAATACGGTGTAAGAAGCATACCAACTTTGCTTGTCTTTAAGAACGGGCAGGTGAAAGAAAGAATTGTTGGCGCTGTTCCTAAAACGCAGATTGTTCAAAAGCTGCTGTCTGTAATTTAATATTTAGTGAAATAGTCTTTAAAAATACTGCTGCTGATACTGTTAACCAGCAGCAGTATTTTCTTTTTATCAATTACTCTTTCCGGATTTCCTTATGAAAAAAATTTTAATTTCTGACCCGGTCGACAAGAAATGCTGTGAGATCCTTCAGCAAGCTGGTTTTGAAGTTGATTTTAAAACAGGCTTATCGAAAGAAGAAATCTCCGCGATAATTAACTGTTATAATGGATTGATCGTCAGGAGCGAAACAAAAGTTACTGCGGAATTAATTCATAAGATGGATAAGATGGAAGTGATCGGCAGAGCCGGCACAGGTGTTGATAATATTGATCTTGAAGCTGCAACGCGTAAAGGAATAATTGTTATGAACACGCCGGGGGGAAATACAATCTCTACTGCCGAACATACAATGGCTTTGATGTTATCAATGTTCAGAAATATTCCTCAGGCAAATCAATCACTGCGCTCAGGGAAATGGGATAGGAAGAGTTATAAAGGCACTGAGCTTTATGGCAAAGTGATCGGGATCATCGGTCTTGGGAAGATCGGCAGGGAAGTTGCATTGAGATCAAAAGCCTTTGGGATGAAAGTAATTGGTTATGACCCTGTCTTATCTGAAGAGATTGCAAATAAAATTGGAGTTGATCTGGTAAACCTTGATCAAATATTTTCTGAGTCTGATTTAATCACAGTTCACGTCCCGCTTTCTGAAGAAACTAAATATCTGATTAATTCCGAAACTTTGAGTAAGTGCAAAGACGGAGTAAAAATAATAAACTGTGCGCGCGGCGGTATTGTTGAAGAATCTGCATTGCTTGCAGCACTCGATTCCGGCAAAGTTTCTTCGGCAGCCTTTGATGTTTATGAAACAGAGCCGCCTGATCCTGGCAGTAAATTAGTTAATCATTCTAAGGTTGTTTGCACACCGCATCTTGGTGCTTCGACTGAAGAAGCGCAAATAAAAGTTGCAATGCAGATAGCTGAACAGGTGGTTGATCTCTTTAAGAACAACGCTGTTTCAGGTGCGGTAAATGCTTCGGAAGCAGGAGCTGGGGGAAATAAAGAACTGCATTCTTATGTAAAGCTTGCTGAAAGCCTGGGATGTTTGCACGCCCAGATGATTGGAGGACAGTTAAAACAGGTCAATTTAAACTACAGCGGAGAGCTTCTTCATTCGTCAACAAATTTACTTTCAACAGCAGTGATGAAGGGTTTCCTTTCAAAAATGCTGACAGAAACTGTTAATTTTATCAACGCACCTTTCTTCGCAAAAGAAATGGGGATCGTTGTTAATGAAACGAAGACCGGCTCGAATTCAAATTATAAAAATTTAATCCAGGTTGAGTTCGTGACCGACAAGGAAAAACATTCGCTTTCCGGAACTGTTTTTGGTAACAGTGAGATCAGGCTTGTAAATGTTGATGGCTTTTATTTAGAGTTGAAGCCTGAAGGCGATATGCTTTTTTATTCTAATGTTGACAAACCCGGTGTTCTTGCAGCAGTCGGTAAAGTATTGGCTGATGCAAACATAAATATTGCCGGGCTCTCTTTGGGAAGGCTCGGGATCGGGCAGAAAGCAATTACTGTAATAAATACTGACAGCCCGATTAATAAACAGATTTTAAAAAATATTTCCGGTATTGCTGGTGTTGAAAAGGCTTTTGTTGTAAAGGTTTAATTCTTCCGTTATATAAGTGTGGAATGTTAGGTTTTAAAATTATATATTCGCTTCGGATTATGCGGGAAATTAACGGGCGAAGTTAAATCCGGTTTTACAACCAATCATTTCAGGTTATCATGAAAAAAATAATTTTCTTTTTAGTATTTATACCCTCCATACTTATTAAAGCGCAAAGCAATTTCAATTTCAATATAGATTTTGCAAGCTTTAAATATGATTCAACCTCCAACTATGTTGAATTTTATTATTCCTTTCCTACTAGCCAGATGAAGCTCGTTAATCAGAACAACAAACTGCAGGTTGAAGGGTTATTCCGTTTGCAAATTAAGGATGATAAGACAGGGAAATACCTGGTAAATAAAGATTGGAGAATTCCAAACGAGGTTCAGGACTCTTCTTCTATTACAAGTAAAAGCACACTTATGGGTGAAATTGGTTTTGTTATTCCTGACGGAAATTATACCTGTTATGCTGAAGGCTCAGACCGCAATAACCCTGTTGAGAAACAGAGCTATAGTTTTCCAGTAAATGAAAAAGCTTTTGGGAACAATGAAATAAATGTGAGTGGTATTCAATTAGCATCCAGTATCAAACAGGAAGATGCTGACAAGAATTCAATATTCTATAAAAACACCCTTGAAGTTATTCCTTCCCCCTCTGCAATTTATGGAGATGGTTCCCCCGTGTTGTATTATTATGGAGAGCTTTATAACCTTGATAAAGCACCTGATCTTTCAGGAATAAAGTTTAACGTTTTTGTTTTTGATCAGCAGGGCAAAAATATATATTCACACAACAAAAAAATTATTAAGCCGCTGCCTGCTGTTGTAGAAGTCGGTGTTATTAATATTTCAAGGTACATAAGCGGGAAGTATACTTTAGTATTATCATTGAGTGACAGCCTGAAAAAACAGTCTGTCATTTCGAGGAAAGAATTTTTTGTGTATAATCCTGCTGTGAAAGATACTAATACCACTTTTAGCAGCAAGGATATAAAAGTTCTAAGCAGCCAGTTTGCGTTTTTATCGTCAGAGGAGTGCGATGACCTGTTTGCCAAGTCAGCATACATAGCAACTGATAAGGAAAAAGATCAGTATGAAAAAATACATACTGTTGAAGGGAAAAGAGAATTTCTGTATAAATTCTGGAGCGAGAGAGAAAGTGACCAGTCAGGGAACGAAAAAGTATCATATACTGATTATATGAACAGAGTTAATATAGCCGCAAAAAGATTTAAGAATATCAGCAGAGCAGGATGGAAAACCGATATGGGAAGAGTATATATTAAATACGGCGAGCCAAGTGAAATTGAGCGCTTCCCGAATGAAGGCGATAAACGACCTTATGAGATATGGCACTATAATAATATAGAAGGCGGAGTAATTTTTATCTTCGGCGACCTGACCGGCTTTTCTAATTATGTGCTGCTTACATCAACTAAACGCGGTGAGACTGAAGATCCAAACTGGCAAAAAAGAATTACACCAAGCCAGTGAGCGAAAAAAATTATGTGCTTCTCAACAGCCTTGAATTAATTTTTAAGGCTGTTTTTGTTTTAAATCGATTACCTTTTAGTTATGATATAAGTTTATGAAAAATAGGTCCCTATTTG
>JAKAGZ010000018.1 GCA_021815365.1 Bacteroidota bacterium | reverse complement strand
TGTGTAATGGCTCCTGAAGCTGCAAATCTTTTAAAGAAAAAAGGATTTAAAATTACTATTCTGCAAGATGATATAAACTCCTGGCGCTTTGCAGGTTTAGAAATCGAAAAATAATTTTTAACTATGAGCTCCAATTTATTAAAGAGAGAGAGAAGAATTATGGTAAAAGGCACAGTCGTTATTCTCGGCGGCGGCATCGGCGGACTGATCGCAGCAAATAATCTTAGAAAAAAATTACCTGAAGAATATAAAATTATACTTGTAGAAAAGAACAGGACACACTCATTTGCTGCTTCTTATCTCTGGCTGATCGTAAATAAACGAAGCCCGGAACAAATTTCTGTTCCGCTGATAAAGTTGGTCCCCCGCAATGTAGAATTAATTTTTTCCGAAGTAAAAAAAATAAATGTAGATGAAAAACTTATCAAACTCGATAGACGGAATATAAAATATGATTTCTTAATAATAGCCCTTGGGGCGGAACTCGAAGCTCATTCTGATAAACTAACACGCGAAGCATTTTCATTCTACACTCTTGAAGAAGCAGTAAAATTACGTGATAAACTAAATACTGTAACAAGCGGCGAAATTGCCATTGTGATCGAATCCCTTCCTTATAAATGTCCCGGCGCTCCTTTTGAAGCTGCAATGTTAATATCAAAATATTTTGAAGGCAGAAACTTAAAAGATAAAATCGGGCTGAATGTTTTTACTCCTGAACCCCAGCCTTTACCGGTCGCAGGTCCTCAGTTAGGCAAAGCAGTGGTTGATCTTCTGCGCTCGGGGAAAATTAATTTCTATCCTCTGCACAAGCTCGTTAAAATTAATGAAGAGGATCGCAAATTATTTTTCGAAAATGGAAATTCTTACGGATATGACCTGCTGATTACGATTCCCAAACACAAAGCTCCTGATGTTGTTAAAGATTCCGGCTTAACAAATGAATCCGGCTTGCCTGCTGCCGGACAGGCGGGATGGATTCCTGTAAACAGATTAACTCTTGAAACAAAATTTGAAAATGTTTATGCAATTGGCGATGTAGCTTCAATCACTTTACCGGGCAGATGGAGCCCTGATAAGCCCCTTCCCCTTCCGAAAGCCGGTGTGTTTGCACACTCACAGGCTGTTGTTGTATCAGATATTATAGCTGCAAAATTACTCGGCAAAAAAGCTGCCGCAGAATTTTGTGCTGATGGTTTTTGCATGCTCGAAGCGGGCGAGGATCTGGCAGGCTTTGCCTACGGAAATTTTTACGGCGAACCTAACCCCGATGTAAAACTTAAAAAAGTAGGAAAGATATGGCACTTTTCTAAAGTGCTCTTTGAAAAATGGTGGCTGACGCCCGATGGTCCGCTAAAAAGATTGTATCGCCTGATACTTGTTTTAGGCTCAAGGATTATTAATGTCCCGATAAAATTTTAACTCTAATCAACTAATGAACTATCAAAAACGGAAATAAATGATATGAAAATTCTCATTCTTATAAATGATGCCCCATACGGAACCGAAAAAGCTTACAACGCACTCAGACTTGCAATAACTTTACAAAAAGAACATACAAGCACAGAAGTATTAATATTCCTTATGGCAGATGCTGTCGGCTGCGCTGTGCCAAATCAAACCACACCAAACGGATATTACAACATTGAAAGAATGCTGAAGTCGGTAATAAACAGAGGCGGCAAAGTAAAAGCCTGCGGCACCTGCACAGATGCAAGGGGGATAAAAAATTTGCCTCTCATCGAAGGAGTGGAAATAAGCAATATGTCAGAGCTGACACAATGGACAGTCGAAGCAGATAAAGTAGTTACTTTTTGATTTTTATTTCTCTCTGACGATTCATTAGAAATGAATTTTTCGGGACTTAACTGTATGCCGGATTACTAAATCCCACAGGCAACACTTTACTCCTCACAATAGAATCTGAGTGTGCTGCTGTAAACAAAATTAAAGCTGACCTCAGGATAATTCTGCAATCTAACAGAAATGATTTTTTATTCTCGTACACCTCATCAAGCCAGACTAAATTTGCAGCGCCTTTCTCTCTTTCTCCATAGACCTGCCACATTCCCGATATCCCCGGCTTTGATTTTATTTTTGTCCTTCTGAGGTAATTTTCAGGCTCTGCATTCTTTATGATCTGCAGATCATCTTCAAGCAAAGGGCGGGGTCCGATGATTGACATCTCTCCTTTTATAACATTTATAAGCTGCGGAACTTCATCTATCCCCGTTTTCCTCAGCCATCTGCAAAACAACGGAACCTGCTTCTCACCCCCTCCTTTGATGAATATTTCGGAAATACATTCAGGAACGGACTTGTCTCTCAAACAGTGATCAATTCTGACCCCTGTCTTGATTGTTCTTATCTTCATTATCCGTAAGGCTTTTTTCTCCAGGGTTATTTTCCTTTCCTGGAAGATTATCGGGAACTGCCCTGTGCTGAGAAAAGCCATTAACAGGATCAGGAACATAAGTGGAAGACCTGCAATAAGTATCAGCAGAGAAACAGTAACGTCTATTATTCTTTTCCCAATAGGGTCAATTCTGATTGTCATTTTGAAAATTTATATATGAGTCTCTAAAAAGTTTATTATTTGAGACCTCTTAAAAATAAAATTACATAGTGCCACAGTGCTTTTAATAGAACGCTGATAATACACCTGCGTGCCGAAACGCCACTACGGCATGCAGGCATGGATTTGGCTGATTCTCGCGGATTAGGTCTGTGTTAATCCGTTTAATCCGCGTCATCAGTGTTCTATTTTTCAAAAAAATATTACTTTCCGCATAGCGATCAATTCTGACAGGGCAGCTTGAAATTTTATAACTGCATTCTAAATCTTTTCCCCAAAGGAATCAATTCTGAAAGGTAAAATTGGCTTTTACCGTACTTTTTTAAGCTGCTGTTTTTTCATATCGGATTTGAAGTAAGTACAGACCATTAAAAATTATTTCTCTTCCTCAGAAACATTCTTCTCAAACCTTCCGAAGCGCAGCGAGAGTGTTGGCAGCACTACCAGGTTTAATAATGTCGAGGTTGTTAATCCGCCGAGTATAACGATCGCAAGAGGTCCTTCAATTTCCTTTCCGGGTGAGCCGCTGCCGATTGCCAGCGGAAGCAGTCCCAGACCTGTTACGAGTGCCGTCATCAAAATTGGTACGAGTCTCTCTGAAGCTCCGAGTATTGCTGTTTCCAAATTCCATTCCTTGTTTTCATATTTAACCAGGTGGTCGTAATGTGAAATGAGCATAAGGGAATTTCTCATAGTAATGCCAAACAATGTGATAAAACCTACCATTGCACCAAGTGAAAGCGATCCGCCTGTTAATAGTACTGCAATTATGCCGCCGACAAAAGCAAAAGGAAGGTTTGACAAGACGAGCAAAAGATTTTTTATATTTTTTAATGCAATAAAAAGAAGTAAAATAATTCCGGTACCGGCAATTGCAGAGTAGACCAGCAATTCGGTTCTCGATCGTGATTGCGCCTCGGCAGTGCCGCTGAACTCAATATAAGTTCCCTCAGGAAAATTAATTGATGATTCAATTTTTCTTTTTGCTTCCTTTACAAATGAAACAACGTCAGTCCCTGAAACATTGCAGGTAATTGTCTGCACACGCCTGGCTCCGTTATGAAGAATTATATATCTGCCGGAAGTTTCATAAACATCTGCAAGCTGACTTAGTTTGACAAAAACGCCGTCTGAGTTTTTCAATAAAAGGTTTGAAACATTGTTTACTGACTCACGGTCCTTAGAATCCAAAATTGCGGAAACCGTAAATACTTGATTACCATCATAAACCTGCCCGACATTCGTGCCCTGGTAAGCTGTCTGAACTTCATCAAGAACATCCTTTGCATCAAATCCCCAGCGCTGCAGGTCGGCTTTGCGCAGGTTAATTGTTAGCTGCGGCATCCCCGGCGGCGATTGAATCTGAACATCAACAGCACCCGGAATTTTAGAAAGCACCTGTGCGGTTTCTTTTGCAAGTGCGTCCAGTGAATTCAGATCATTTCCAAAAATATTCAGGACTACTGAGGTAGTGTAGCCTGTAAGAGTTTCTGACATACGTTCAGTCAGGAAAGTATTGACTCCCGCGCTGACACCAGCAAATGAATTAAGCGTCTCTCTTATCCCCGCCTGAGCTTTTTCCATCTGTCTGTTGCTTAATGGCTTCAGCTGAATTTCAAATTCGCTGTAATTAGTTCCCCAGGTATCATCACCTTTTTCTGCCCGTCCAACACGCTGTGCAACTGTTTGAACAAATGGAAGCTTCAAAAGTGCAGCGGATACTTTTTTACCGATCCGAACTGATTGGTTAATAGATGTTCCCGGCGCAGTGGAAATGTGAGCAATAAAATGTCCTTCCTTTAATTCAGGAATAAAACTCTCACCTAAAAATGGTAAAAATGCAAAACCAGTCAGCGTAATGATTATAATAGTTACGATCACCTTCCCTGAATTCAGTTCAACTTTATTCAGGATCACTTTATAATTTTTTTTAAGCCAGCCGACAAACGGAGATTCTTTTTCGTCACCTGATACGTTAGCTTGTTTACCAAGTAATACAAAACTTAAAGCAGGGGTTACAGTAAGAGCAACAACAAGCGAAGCGAGGACAGAAAATATATAGGCGATGCCCAGCGGAGAGAATAAACTTCCAGCTACTCCTGACAATGTAAGAATCGGAATAAAGACCAGCACTACAGCCAGTGTTGCATAAATAACTGCAGCACGAACTTCCAATGAGGCTTCAAGCACCACACGAAAAACCGGTTCCGGATTTACTGATAAACGGTTCTCTTTTAATCTTCTCAAAATATTTTCAACATCTATCACTGCATCATCAACCACCTCACCGATGGCAATTGCCAAACCCCCAAGCGTCATTGTATTGATCGTATAGCCGAAAGACTGTAACGCAACTATTCCGGCTAACAGTGAAAGAGGAATTGCAGTGCAGGAAATCGCTGCAGTTCTGAAATTGAAAAGAAAAAGCAGCAGCACAATAACGACTAAAACTGCTCCTAATATCAACGACCCTTCAATATTGCCAAGGGCTGTGTAAATAAAATCAGCGGGGCGGAACAGAGTAATCAAATTAATTTTTCCAGAGCTGAATGCTGTCTGCATATCTGTTAATGCGGCTTCAACATTTTTTGTTACTTCAAGTGCGTTTGAGCCATACTGCCCGTAAATCATCAGAATCACTCCCCGTTTTCCTTCTATAGTAGCACTGCCAATCGGAGGTTCGGGCGCTGTCAGAACGTCTGCAACATCGCCCAATGTCACATTCATATTATTCTTGTGGAGAATAATTGTCTTTGCAAGATCAGCATCTGTTAAAGATTGTCCTTCAGTCTGAAGTATAATTCTTTGATTATGATTTTCGATGAAACCGGAACCCTCTACTGCTGTAGCTTTGCGCGCGGCTAAAAGAACATCTTCTATCGATAAATTATATTTAATCAGTCTACCAGGATGAAGCTGAATTTGAAATTGCTTTACTTCCCCGCCGTAAACAGTTACATTTGCAACTCCTTTTACAGAAAGAAGCCTTCGCTTTAAAATCCAGTCTGCAAAAGTTCTGAGCTGCATCAAATTTTTTTCGGTTGATGTTAACCCGATTACAAGAGCAAGCCCGGTAGAAGGAACAAGCGGAGTCATCTGAGGCTGCTTTACTCCTGCAGGAAGCTGACCGGCTAAAGTTGAAAGACGCTCTGTTACAAACTGACGATCGTTATAAATATTGCTGCCGTATTTAAAAGTTACTGTCACAACCGAAAGTCCCTGGATTGATTTTGACCTTAATGACTCTATGCCGACAATTCCATTAACTGCATTTTCAATTGGCTGTGTAACAAGAAGCTCAACCTGTTCTGGTGAAAGACCCGGCGATTCTGTTTGAATAACAGCCTGCGGCGGTACAAATTCAGGGAAGACACTAAATTTTGCCTGCGTAAGTGTGTAGATCCCATAACCGGTAAACAAAATACTCAGTGCTATTATTATTCCGCGGAAGCGAAGAGCAAAGCGGACGATTGAATTTAAAAGACCCTTTTCGTCAGTCATTGTCTCCCCCATCTCCTCCGGTTTTTGCACCTGGCTGAGGCTTCAATTCTTCAGACAATAAAAGCTGTGCGCCATCCTTTACTACAGTAACGCCCGGATTTATTACTCCGCTGTTTGCCGGAATAAAATAATCAGCACCTGACTGATCATCAGTATTAATTTCTACACGCGTAAATTTATTGGAAGACATTTCAACATAGACCCACGCTTTACCCTGATACCAGATAACTGATGAGGCAGGAACAAAAACCCCTTTTAATTTTTCCCCGACAGGGGAAAAAACTTTGACATTCATCCCTGCATTTAATGAAGCGTCGGAGGTAAGATAATACAACGTGCTCGTTTGAAACTGCAGATTTGCACGATAAGCTGTCGAAACAAATCTGCATAAAATTTTAACAGGACTTCCCGAAACAGACTGAACATAAATTTTGTAGGGAAATTTTATACCGGCTTCCTGATTCGGAAGTGATACCTGAACAAGTTTGTCCTCAATTGAAAGTATCCGCTGTAGTTCCTCAGAATAGTTTCCCTGCGGGGAAATGCCACTAAAAATCAATTGCGAAATCCCGTTGCCCCATTGTTCAGTTATCGAACTTTTCAAACTATTTAAATCCGAGCGGGCGGAATTCACATCAGCTCTGTCTGATAAAAACGCAGCCTGCGACGATTGGAAATCCTGCTCGCTTGCAAGTTTACTTTCAAAAAGACTTTTTGTTCGTTCGAAATTTTTCTGTGAGATTAAAAGATTTTCTTCGGCTTTAGCTAACCGTGCTTTGCCAGATGTAAAATTTCTAACATCGTTTGCTAATTCCTTTACGGAAATAACTGAACCGTAAGCAATCAACTGAGCCCGGTGTAACTTTGGAACTAATTTTATAGCAGTAATGCCGGAGTTAGCAATTTTTGATTCACTTAAATCAATTGTTGTTATTCCATCAGAAATTTTGCTTGAAGATGAATTAATCCGGCTATCTCTCTTTTTATCAGTGGTAACTCTTTCTTTTGGTTTGAATATTAAAGCTGCAGAAACAACAAGACCTATCAATATTAAAACTGAAAGTATGATCTTAAAATTCTTATTTATTTTCATTTGAAACTCTTTATGTTAAATAATTCACTAAATAAAGCAAGGAAACTTGCAGTACTCAAAAATCAGCGGCAAAAAGAAATTTTCAAATCAGGAATATGGAATTCTTCAGGCTGATGCTTTCATAGGGTGAATGCGGGACAAATTTTAGCTGTGTCGAAGAAAGTGAGGTGAAATAATTATTTGAAGAATCTAAGTCGTAGAAAAAAAGATAAGGCGTAAAATTTTTTTTGCTATCTCTATTCTGCTTATTTAAGGAAATCTTTACACCAAAATAATCTGCGCCAATAAAGATGTGTGTCTCGGCTCTGAAGTTTTGCTCGGCTTCTTTAGCGTTCAACTCATTTGTTGAAATAAAAAATAGGGCAAGCAGAATCAGGGCTAAATATTTTGTCAGATTAATTTTCATTTTTTGTTTTAAAATATACTGAAATAATTATGATTGCCAAAGGGGAAAAATCACTCGCTTATTGCCTTCAGTTGAACCTGTTTGTATATTTGAACAAGTATTCAAATGAATTTATTTATGAATAAAATTGCACCTGTCTGCGAAGTAGAAATTATTGATAAAGCTAAAGTAAGAGCCACTAAATCTAAATTGCCCGGCAGAAATGAAACTATGCAGATCGCTGAGATATTTAAAATCCTCGGCGACCCGACAAGATTAAAAATTATTTTAGCTTTGATTGAGAATGAATTGTGCGTATGCGATCTCTCGGCTGTTACCGGCGCTTCTGTTTCAGCGGTATCACATCAATTGAGGCTGCTGAGAAATGTAAAGCTGGTCAAATACCGCAAAGAAAATAAAATGGTTTATTATAATATAGATGATGACCATATCAAAAATTTAGTCGACCAGTTGAAAGAACACGTAAATGAATAATACCGATAAACTGTTAAAGCAGGCGTTACTATTAAGTATTGTTACAGTAACTTACAACTTTGCCGAAGGTATCGCATCAGTTTTTTTCGGAACTAAAGATGAAACATTAGCATTGTTTGGATTTGGTGTTGACAGCTTTGTAGAAGTTATTTCCGGGATTGGGATACTTCATTTAATCCTAAGAATGAAATATTCCAAAGTTGTTACACAAGATAAATTTGAAAAGACGGCACTTAAAGTGACCGGTTATAGTTTTTATTTATTAACCTTGGGATTAATTTTAGCGTCAGTAATTAACCTGATTGAAGGATCTAAACCTGGCACTACTGTTCCGGGAATAATTATTTCTTCCATATCAATAATAACTATGTATTGGCTGATGAAATCAAAATTAAGCGCGGGAAAATTGCTAAACTCAGATGCAATTATTGCTGATGCTAATTGCACAAGGACGTGCTTCTATTTATCTTTTATCCTGCTGGGGGCGAGCATGCTTTATGAATTATTGGGGATCGGATTTATAGATGTTCTCGGATCGCTGGGAATTGCTTATTACTCTTTTAAAGAAGGAAAAGAATCTTTAGAAAAAGCAAGAACAGGCAATTTAATCTGCAACTGCGAATAAGAAAGAAATACAAAATGAAAATATCAAAGTTAATCTTACCATTAATATTTGCCGTGGTTATTTTCGTAATATACTTAACATATTTTGCTCCTTCAAAACAATTAGGTTCATTCAGCAGATTCAGCGGCGGAAGCGAAGTTAACCAAAAAATAAATGTAGCCGTTGTTAAATCGAAAGGCTTTGAAAGAGATGCAAAGGGCGGTATCACTGCTTTTTATGCACTCGATAAAAATAATATCGAAGCGAAAATAACTCTGCACGAACCTGCACCGGAAGAAATTGTTAATGCAGAAGTAGTTGAGCTAATGGGGCACATGCACGGAAATAGTTTTGTCGCGGCAAAAGTCTCAATTATCAAATGAATAATTATTTAGCTTAACAGATTTAGATTTATTTTGGAAAATAACAGGTCATATAACAAAGTAAAAAATTATAACAAAGCATTCGCTGCAGGTATTGCACTGAATGTATTTTATATAATTGTAGAAGTAATCTTTGGTCTGGCGATCAGTTCAATGGCATTGATAGCTGATGCAGGGCACAATTTTAGTGATGTACTTGGGCTGCTTCTTGCATGGGGGGCTAACTACCTTGCAGCAACTCCGGCAAATAACAAAAGAACTTATGGATTAAGAAAATCAACAATACTTGCTGCGCTCTTCAATGCGATAATACTTTTGATTGCAGTTGGCGCAATTTCTATTGAATCAATCAGAAAAATTATTGAGCCGGAACCAATCGGTGGAACAACAATGATGACAGTTGCAGGAATAGGAGTTGTAGTTAATACATTAACTGCTTTGCTTTTTATGAAAGGGAAAGAATCGGATATAAATATTAAAGGTGCATTTTTACATATGGCAGCAGATGCAGGAGTATCGCTCGGTGTTGTTGCAGCCGGTTTACTTATTAACCTTACAGCATTTTATTTAATAGACCCGATAATAAGCCTTGTCATTGTTGTAGTAATAACAGCAGGTACGTGGAGCTTATTAAGGGAATCTTTCCATCTTTCAATGGATGCAGTGCCGAAGAATATTAATTTTAACGAAGTGAAAAGATACCTCGAATCACTTGAAGGTGTGGAGGATGTGCACGACCTGCATATCTGGGCGATGAGCACTACTGAAACAGCTTTAACAGCTCACTTCTTAATGCCCGGTGAACAGAAAGACGACACTTTTTTAAGTAAAGTGTGCAAACATCTGCATGCTAATTTTGGAATAGAACATTCAACAATCCAGATTGAAAAGGATTCTTCCCAACACGTTGGAACAAATTGCAATAAAGAAAATATTTAAAGCATAGGTTATGGTTTTAACTTCATTACATTAAAGGGACAAAGCATAAGTCTTAATTACTCTCACCAACTTCATACAGTGTTGTGTATTTTGTAGAATTGCCGGCTGTCATTTCAGTAATTTTATTTATAAGAATATTTATTCTTTCATTTTCACTGTCATCTGCTTCTTCATAAGCCTGGACAGAACTGTAAGTATAAATTTCTTCAAAATGATTAGCCTTCCCTTTTACTTCAAAAACAGAATAGTTTTCCAGACCATCAGTCTTTAAAACACTCTTCAATTCTTTTACAACACTGAGGTATTCGTCTCTCTTTGCTGGTTGTATTTCATATCTGATGCTCAACAGAACTTTTCCCATTTAGTCTCCGTTTAGTTTAGAATATTGTTAGATAAAATTTCACCTGTGAAAACTATTTTCGCAGGACCTGTTAAAGTTAAATTACTGATAAAGTTATTTTCATTCTTAAAATCAATGACCAACACCTCTCCCCCTTTATTTATTAAATGGACTGGTGGCAGAATGTTTTCAATCTCATTTAGAATAACAGCAGTTGCAGCATTACCTGTTCCGCAGGCAAGAGTTTCATTTTCAACGCCTCTTTCAAACGTCCTTATATAAACTTTGCCATTTTTAACCTGGTAAAAATTTACATTCGTCCCCTGTGGTGAAAATTCGGGAAGATTTCTGATCTCTTTACCAAGGTCAAAGACCGGAAGTTCATTTATGTCTTCATAAGATGACAGAGGTTTAAGTGGATTTTTGAGAATATCTTTAATATTAATAACAACGTGAGGTGAACCGGTATTTACGTAATTTGCATTTATTAATTGACCACCGGCTTTAACTTTAAAATTTAATTTAAAATCCCGCGGCTCGTTAAAATAAAATTTCACCTGGCTCTCACTTAATATTTCTCCAAGATAAGGCAGCCCGTTTGAAATGAATTTAGTCTTTTCATTTTTCAGTCTTTTCGTAGATTCAGCAAATTTGATAGCACAACGGGCACCGTTACCGCACAGGCTTCCTGTTGATCCGTCAGCATTAAAGTATTCCATTGTGAAATCAAAGCTGTCTGAATCTGCTATAGTTATTATTCCATCGGCACCGATGCCATTTCTCCTGTCACACAATTTTTTTATTGTATCAGCATTAAGCGTAAGATCGGGATTCAGATCTTTATCGAATACAATAAAATCGTTTCCGGCTCCGCTCATTTTTGCAAAAAATAATTTTTTCATGACAATACAATTTAGTTCAATAGTCATTCCTTTTCAATATAAATTTTGGAATGTTTTGAAATTGCAGACAGGAAGTTAAATATTCAAACGAAAAAGGGTTTATAGTGTAAAGAGGGGTTTAAAATCGTTTTTATTACGGAATGTACGACTTGCTTACGTCTCCAGCCGCAATGCCCTTAATATTTTTTATTACATCCTGGTTGGAAATAATAATTGCAGAGTTCATTGAATCGAACAGCCAATCGGATATTGTAAATGAAGATATCAGACCAGCATATCTTCTCACCATCAGCAAAGCGTCGGCTGCATTTATTATCCCGTTGTTGTCAACATCTCCTGCAGCGATCTGCAGTTGATCGAATGTTACTGAATTTGTGAAATATTTTAGGTCAATCAAAGCATCTGCTGCATTCACACCGCCCCAATTACCCGTTTTGCTTACTGTTAGCGTATAACTACCGACTGGTAAATTTGTAAAACTATAATTACCTAGACTATCGGTAACTGTGGTCTGATGTATATTATTTACATCTTTTATTTCGAGTGTGACATTTTTTAATGGCGTAGATGATGTGTTATCATAAGTTACTTTTCCGCTTAGAGCAAACAGCGAACTTGCATTAGTTAAAATTACATTACCGGCATCTGGCACTACATTGGTTCTGACAAATGTATTACCGCCCGAAATAAATGCAACTGCTGAAGTTGTATCAGTTCCCTGCATTATTTTTACATCCTGCCAGCCGGATGGTACCTGAATATCAACCGTCAACGGATAATTGAATATTGAGTCATCGAGATTATCTGTAACATTCAGTTCGATTCTTGAATCAGTTGATGCAATGACACTTGAAGTAAAGTTTTCTCTTTCCTTTATATACTTTGTAATATTTGCAACAGTGGTGATCCAAAGTTCATTGTTATCCGATTTTGTTTTCATCCACTGGCATAGTGCTGTTAGCCATTCAGTCGACATTGGGTACCAGTATCCTGCCGCAACAGCTTGGGGGATTTGAGAAAAAGGCAGAACCTCGTGCGCAAAAAGCATTCCCCATTTTTTATTATTGATGACATCATTCTGCATCGAAGTTTCAAACTGCTGCAATTCATCATCGTCATCTGAAACGGAATTTCTTGGCAGATCGAATTGAATCGTATAAGAATTTAAGTTTTGCCATTTAATCCCCGTGATAGTTGAGCTGTTCGGAATATCACCACCTTCGCGTGAAGCCTCATAATACTGCTGTGCAATATTTTGAACTGTTCCGTTATACTCTATATAAGGATATGCAAGAGTTGTGACAGTTATCCCGGAAATTTTCTGTTCAATTAAATTTTTGGATTGATAGAGTTCATAGTAAATTGTATTTGGAGTTGAAATATCTCCAGCCGGCAGATTAGGCAGATGAGGGTGAGTCATTGTATGCGAGCCTATTTCGTGTCCTTCATAAGCCATTTGTCTGAACTCTCCCCAAGTGCCGTAGCGCCAGTTTAAGGGCTGAGAGTCTTCGGTTAATGAGCCGGCAATAACATAAAACGTTGCCTTAAAGCCGAAAGAATCCAGTACAGGCAAGGCATAATCGTACTGTGATTTGTAGCCGTCGTCAAAGGTAAATGAGAAAGCAGCCTTCCTGTTGTCTGCCCAGGTTTTAACTGTTACTTGCCCGATAGTTTGAGAATATACCGATACTGAAAAGAATAGAAAAACTGCCAGTATTTTGCTCTTGCTCATCATTCACATACCTAGATTTAGTCAGAATTATGCACAATTCTGAGATGTGTTCAATTAATTTGATACAACTTTATTCAGGTTCTATTAATTAAAACCGATAAATTTCTGCTGAAAATGAAATTAATTAATCGCTTTCAGCTTTTTGTGTCATTAAAGATTCAAATAGTGAGCCAAAAAGATTTGTAAATATGAGATTTTAAAATGAACCTCGCCGCATAAAGCGCATAGGCGTCAATTTAACGTAAAGAGAAAAAATGAAATTGTGGAAAATTATTTAAAAATCTTTCCATAAATAAAAAATCTTAATAAATCCTCTACGAGGATTTGTGCTTGAAATGGGAATATTTACTACAATAATTTGACGCTGCCTACCGCAGGCAGGCTCTACGAGGTCGGTAGAAAAACTTCGTAGAAGTTTTATTATTGTAGAATAAATTAATGACCCATAAGCCCACATCCTCGTAGAGGGTGTATTATGAGGATTCTAAATTGTGTTAATCTTAAATAATTACAACTGTGAGCTGTACATTATAAAAAAATAAAGTTGACACCTATGCGCGTCAAGCGGGACATTTTGCGAAGCAGAATAAAAAAAGCGCTCCTCCTCAGAGTTGCGACCACAAGAATTTTTAAAATTTACAAGACTAAAAAGCCCAGTTAACGATCGGGAAAACCGGGAACTGCCCGCCGTGATTAATAATATTGACAAGACCGATCTGCAGACCCTTGTTCATAGTCCCGGCAAAATTTACCAGCCCGAGTTGAAACCCGCTCATCGTCCCGGCGTAATTTACTAATCCCCACTGGAAGCCTTCGCACTTTTCTTTTGTGATATTTACAAAATTATTTTGCCAGCCCATAAATTGGTTATCATTAATTGAAACAACTCCCCATTGAACGCCTTTTGAAATACCAGCAGTAGTTTGATTAACTAAACCAATATCAAGCCCGCTGACAGAAGCATTCCTGCCGTATATTAAATTCAACCTGATACCCGTGATGCTGTAACTTGCAGGAAAAATTTGTACCGGTGTAAATAAAGAAATCTGAATCGGTCTTTCCTGTGCATTTATATTACTGCCAAATACAGAAAAAAGAGTAACTAAGGTGATATAAAAGATCTGCTCGTACTTTTTCATTTTCTTTTCTCCTTTTTTTATAAAAATATTTTTATGAATCTCTGTGTACAATATCGGGAGAAAAAGCCGGAAGACAAACAGCAATGTATTCGGCTCCTTCAGGTCCGGGAGTGCTGTACTGCACCCACTCACCCTTTTTAGTAATGACAGCTTCTCCTGATTTTACATCAATGATCTCTTTTTCAGTTTTTACACGAAGCAGCCCTTTTATTACCACTGTATACTCATCAAACTCAGGGCGCTGACCGGGCTCAACCCAGCCGGATGGGCTTGTCATCCTTGCAATGCTTACTGCATCAGTTTTTGAATTTACTCTACCGATAAACTCCTCGATCTTTTTGGGCTTATTTCCTGCGGCAGTAATTATTGAAGGCGAAATTATCTTAGCGGGCATTTATTCCTCATATATTTTTATCAAACTCTTCCGATATTTATGACCAAAGCCCAGAAGGCATTCCGAAATTTCTCATTCCCCCATGCTTTTCTCAGATCTTCTTCTATTAAATTTAATGGATCAGAACCTTCTTCATCTTTAAATTTTTGTACGGCTGACCAGGTACTTAAAAATCCCAGCAGATGTTCGATTGACCAATATGCTGACATTTTAAATTCAGGTGCTTCTATCCGATCAAAAGGGAAAGGGATTGTTTTGTATTCATCGTAAAATAATTGTCTCTCAGGAGGCCAATAGTCTTTTAATATTTCGCTGTCAAACTTTTTAATTATAGAATCGATTTCCGGCGATACTTCAACAATGTTATACATCCAGGCAGCAATAATCCCATTCTTCTTCAAAACTCTTCTTACTTCTTCGTAAAACTTTTCAAAGTTGAACCAGTGTAATGCCTGCGCAACAGTAACAAGATCAACTGTTGATGAAGCGATCCCACTTTTTTCAGCAGGAAAAATTTTATACTCAATCTTTTCATTTTTTATAGCGTTCATAATCTGTTTTTCACTGGCATCGCTTGCAATCACTTTAATGAAATATTTTGCAAGACCGTTCGCAGCCTGACCATTGCCGGTAGCGCAGTCCCAGGCTAATTCATTCGAAGGTGAAATTTCAGAAAGATATTTGAACAATCCATCCGGGTAATCCGGTCGGAATTTTGCATAACTTTCTGCTTGCTTTGTAAAATGATCTTTGAATTGCATAAAAAATTTTTTTCTATCGGAGGAAAAATTAACACAATTATCTGATACGGACAATCAATATTGAAAAATTGAATTGAATTAGCAGCGAAATTTTCCGCTGGATCTGACAAATGTTTTAGGAGAACAGACTAACGATATGAAATATTTTTATTTTTCATTTCAGGAATGCCGGCTTTTCTTTTATCTTCTGTAAAGTTTAGTATTTCTTTCAAGAGATAACTCTTATAATGATGTTTTATGTTAATTATCTCAGATTTAACCTGACATAAGCTACATAAAACCTCATGTTTTATCAATGGAAAAGAAGACCTGTTTATGAAAGAATGTTTATGGTTTTGCCGGCAGGAATGGATAAATATTTAATCCAAATTTTACTAAAGGAAAATTTGCTCTTCGGGACGACAAGCCGTAACTGATATGAGAAAAAGCTGTTATCATCGAGAAGAAGATTTTCCTTGCAATACTTTAATTACTGCACGGCTTATCGGGGGTTAACCCGCCACGACTTTTTGTGGGGACAGCCTTCGGCACGCCGATAAAATCGGGGCATTCCTAATGAATTTTTTGGATTAACGACTTTTGTAATAGACTAAGAAGCATTATTTATAAATATCTTCCGGCAGTTCGTTATCAGGCAGGTTTGAGACTACTGCTAAAATATTTTCTTTTTTTTGCTGAAGAATAGTCACATAATCTTTCCGCCTTGTTTTATAATCGTGCCCATCTTTTATATAATTAAGCAGATCGTTAGTAAGACGGATTATGCTATCACCTTCGAAACAGCTTTCGTGGACCTGGAACACATAAATAAATTTTCCGTTTTTGCCGGCATATATATGATGAGCAAGCTTTACTCCGTTTAGTTCTATTACCGAAGCTCCGGCAAGAGAATAGTCTTTGTATGATGGAATATATGCTGCGAACTTAACACCCTGCGCCTGAAAGAAATTCTTTATATCGTCAGCACTATTAGAAATAAATTGCGGCGTGTTATTTCCTGAAAGAAAATTTTCGAAGTAACTCTCAGCCATAACAAGCATATTATTATTACCTGTTTGCCTGGAAATATTATTAGTAGTCGGGTTTGGACGGTTGAATAAAAGAAGAAGCACGGCAATTAAAATCACGCCGGCTGTGCTGTATGCAATAAATTTCTGTGAATAAATTTTTGCTGAAATAAAATTTCTTTTCCCCCTTAAAGCCGATGCTTCAGAAATATTTTTAAGGATGTTTTCTCTCAGCCTGCCGGGTGCATTCTTTCTGAGATTTTTCTTTTTCACCAGCTCTTTTGTCATTGCTGCAGCTTTAATATCAAAATCCAGGGAAGGATCTTCGGAAAGCATGCTCTGAAACTTACGCAGTTCCTCAGCATCTTTTATTTCATTATCAAGATAAGCAGTAATTAATTCTTCAGTAAATTTATTTTTCATATTTGTCTTTCAGAACTTTATTTCTGCAGGTAGCCTTTTTGCTCAGCATATTTATAGAGTTTGGTAAATAATATTTTTCTTGCCCTGTGTAATCTCGATCTTACTGTTCCGATCGGACAGTCTACAAAGTCAGCAATTTCCTCGTAAGAAAATCCTTCAATATCACAAAGAATGACAACAGTCCTGAAATCCTCAGGGAGAGAACTTATAGCTTCTGTAATTTCATCATCCAGGAGACTATCAAATAACTCTTTCTCTAAGTGTGAGGCATTAACGCCTGAAGATTTTATATTCTCATAAAAATTTTCTATCTCTTCGTAATCAATTTTAACTGGTTCTTTTACCTGTTTCCTGTACGAGTTTATGTACGTATTCTTCATAATCTGAAACAACCAGGCTTTACAATTAGTTCCCTTTTCAAACTTGTCAAAGAAGCGAAATGACTTTAGGTATGTTTCCTGTGTCAGGTCATTTGCATCGTCCGCATCGCCTGTCATCCGAAGGGCAAAGTTGTAAAGTGAATCCATATGCGGTATGGCTTCAGCTTCAAAATCTATGTATATCTGTTTTTGCTCGTCAAGCAGAGCAAAAAGAAAAGGAAACATATTGTATTATTGCTTTAATTAAAATTTATATTTGAAATATCAAAAATATCATAAGCTGAAAAAACAATTTAAAGGATAATGCCGTTTTTGATATTTCCCAAAGAGTCTTCTGTGTTAAAAAGGAAACCATTCACCACCACAAATTTAACAACGTTGTTTTTTCTGAATATTAAATTTGCAGGCGAATCAATTTTAATATTTTCCTCATTTTCTCCGCAGTCTTTTTTAACAATATTAATCGGGAATTGATTGTATTCCCTGCTCTCACAATTTTGAACGACAATGCTTGTAAACCCGTTTCTGTACATTTCTGTAAAATTAAGATCCTTTAATTCTTCTACTGCGAATATTCTTTCCCTGTATGTTTTACCGTATTCAACAGTTAAACCCCTGAAATTATAATCATTATAGCCGCGCAGTGTCGAAAGGTCTCCAATATCATCAATAACAGATTTATAGTAGAAATTTTTTGCATCCTTTGTATTAATTTCATTCAAGGTTACTGCTATATCAACAAGACATTTCTTACCATCAACATAATATATTAAGTTCCTGAAAACTATGTCTCTCATTAATTCCTGGTTGAAAGGAATGCTATCATAAGTCTGAATTTTTTCTTTCAGGTAACTTTTTTCTGCAATGCTCTTAAACGCACAGAGAAGCGTAACAAAATTCAACCTTCTTATGAACTGTTTTTCTGTGTCATCTTTCCAGCCGCCGGATTCTATCAGGATGGTAGATGTGCCGAGCTTTTGAAAATTATCTCCGAACGCTCTCGGTTCGAATTCATCTGAATATTTTGCAATATGCCCGGGAATAAAACAGGAAATTAGCTTAAAAAGTTTTGCAATTAATTTTGCTGCATTGTTTCTTTCAGCGGTCATTTTTCTTTTTTCATCGGTAGCTGGCGCCAGGAATGACAACGCCGCCGGTTTGGAAGAATTACCAGCAGAATACTGATTGCTTTGATCATGCAAATTAAAGCCAAAATCAGCTTTTAATTTCTTAAATATTTTCATTAACAATTTTGCTTCGTCTGACTGAAGTCTGAGTGCATCACGGTTGATGTCGATTCCGAAAATATTTCTTCTCTGGAAAAGCTCCGCGCCATCAGGGTTGACCATCGGCATAAAATAAATCGTAAGCTTTTGCTCAAACTCCTTTCTGATCTCATCATGTTTATTTTGCGAAGAGAGGAAATTCAGCACATCAAAAATTGCCATTGTAGCTGTTGCTTCGTCGCCGTGCATCTGTGACCACAGGAAAACCTTTGTTTTGCCCGCGCCGAAGGAGATCAGGTAAATTTCTCTTCCCTGCGAAGACAAACCTGCTTTTTTAATTTTGAATTTATCTTTATTTTTTATCTTGTTGATAAGCTGGAGAATATCTGAATGCTTAAATCTTCTGATGGTAAGGCTTCTTTCAAGATAATCTTCATATTCATTATATAAATGCTTTGCAAATTCTAAGTCAGACATAAGTTGGAAAAGAGTTGTTCTGCTAATAGTTTAATTTAATTATAACTTTAATTATATACTAAATATTTTTAGGCAAATAAGGGTAGTATTTTGGCAACGAAAACTTTAAAGATCGGATCGGCATTGCCTGACTTTAATCTGGAGGGTACAGACAGAAAATTTTACACCCCTGAATCTTTCAAAGATAAAAAAGCTCTCGTGGTTATTTTCAGTTGCAATCATTGTCCTTATGTTCAGGCTTATGAAGAGAGAATAAAAAATATCCAGAACGATTACAGGCTAAAAGGCGTTCAAATTGTAGCTGTCAACTCCAATGATGATCTGCAGTATGAAGAAGATTCATTTGAAAATATGAAAAAGCGGGCTTTGGAAAAATCTTTTAATTTTCTTTACCTCAGAGATAAGGACCAGTCAGTTGCAAGAGCTTTTGATGCTACGCACACACCTGAAATTTTTCTCTTCGATGAAAAGAGAAGGCTTGTTTATCATGGTAAGATAGACGACAATTGGAAAGAGCCCGAGAAAGTTAAAACAAAATACCTCCGAAGTGCACTGGATGAATTGCTGGCTGGCAAAGAAATTTCTATCCCGGAAACTTTTTCAATCGGCTGCACAATTAAGTGGAAGAGTTATTGATCAGTTAGCAACACCAAGTCTTTCATCAAAATCCTGGAGTAATTTCATTGGGTCGCGCGAAATAGCAAAACAATAAACCGGGTAAAGCTTGGAAAAAGTTTTTATTGATTCGGTTAAAAAATCAGCAGACAAAACTGATTTCTTTCTTCTGTCATAGTTCTTTTGTAAAAGAATATATTTCAACTCAGAAAATTTTGTGAAATGTTTGTTAAGGTTCACCTTCTTTTGAACTATGTCTGCTTCGCTGTCGAAAGTGCAGAGATCAAATCTATTGTTCAATTCATATCTGTTAAAGGTTTGGATGATTTCTTTTCTGTATTTGGAAAGGTTATTATTTAAATAAAGACCATCACCGCCGGAATTATTAAGGAACATTCCATATTCAATTCCATATTTATCGAAGTAAACAAAAAATTCGCTGTCCATCTTGAATCTTCCGAAGTGAATCAGGAAATAAGTTCTGTAAGGCGCGCCTTTTGCGAAACGCATATCTTTGTTTATACGCATTAATGTTTTATTAAATTTTGGTTCCGTTCTAATGGCTGGGTTAAGGTGATTAAAAAATTCGCCGATGGCTTCTACATATTCGCGTGCAGGTTTAACAACAACTTGCTGGTATCTCTCCCTGTTTTTCGAAAACCATTCTGCTGTGTTATTCTTTTCAAGATGGATGAAGAATTTAAAAATTCCCGGATCAAATCCCTGAAATTTTTTTCCCGAATTGCTCAATACATAAACCCGAGGCTGAGGGTGATGAATATTCCGCCAAAATTATTTCGGGGTCTGTTTCTAAGGCTCTCAACTCCGCCGTTGAACAAGCGTACATAATAATAACGAACGTTTAAGCCGACAAGGCTTGATTTATCAGTTCCGAAGTTAGCTCCAAAACCGACGTAGCCGCCGGCGGCAAAATTATTATGTGCTTTCCCGAAACCTTTCAGAAAATCCTGATCGTAAGGTGTCGTAATTACAAATGACGGGCCTAAGCCGAAATCAACGAAGGGTCTCAGGTTATCGCTGAGTTCTTCTGTGAACATTCTGTATTGCAGTCCGATCGTAAAAGGTATCAGGAAAACCCTGTTGACTTTTCCTACTGTGAATGTTTGGAGTGTATAAGGGTCTATATAAGTGAATTCATTATCGTCTTTGGCTTCGGTAATCGAAAAAGTAGAGGTCAGCGTAAGTTCCATTGAAATGGAATGCTTATAAAAAGCTCCTGCACCAATTCCGCCTTCGCTGAAAACCAGTTCGCCGCCTAAAGCATTGGGCGGAAATTTTTCCGGCGGTTTTATAGGCGCCAGCTTTCCGATGCCTTGTGCATTTACATTGATAAAGCTAATTAGTAATATTGCCAGCAGTGATAGTGGTTTCATATAAGTCCAAAATCTTTGTTATAAAAATAATGAACCATAGAACAATTTCAACATATAAAAAAAGAAATATCAAATGCCGGTAAATGATGTTGACAAGGCTTATTTTTGGGACAACCTGTATAAAAATAATGAGTCGGGTTGGGATCTGAAAAGTGCTAACCCGGTTTTTGTAGAAATATTAAAGGGGAATAAAATATTGAACAAAGGTAAATTACTGATTCCTGGCTGCGGAAAAGGTTATGATGCCTTGGCTGCTGCTGAATCAGGGTACGAAGTAACAGCGGTTGATTTTTCTTCCGAAGCCATAAATTTTGCAAAGACTCTCGCAGGAAAAGTATCGGCGAATATTAATTTTATCCAGGAAGATATTTTTAATCTCGGCGCGGAGTTTGAAAATTATTTTGATTCGATTTATGAATACACAACTTATTGTGCGATCAATCCTGAAAGACACGATGACTTTGCTAAGAAAATTTCTTCTTTACTGAAGAAGGGAGGGGTATTTCTTACTATCCTTTTCCCGGTTGAAAAAAGAGAAGGAGGTCCGCCATTTGGAGTGGATCCGCTGGAATGCATCAGTGTATTTTCAAAATATTTAAAGCTCAGTTATTTCACAAAAGATGTAAACTCGATAAAACCAAGAAAGGGCAGAGAAGTTATACAGCTTTATACTAAATAAGATATGCCAAGAAATCTTGAACTAAAAATAAAATTTAAATCTTTTGATGGGGTTAAAAAAAAATTAAACCAGATCGGTGCTGAATTTACTGCCAGCTTAAATCAGAAAGATGTTTATTACAAAAACAAAAAGGGGCTTCTGAAATTAAGGATTGAAAATGGTGCAGAGAGTCTGATCAAGTATAAAAGAAATGAGAATTCAAAAGACCGGTGGTCGGATTATAGCCTGCTGAAGTTCAGAGAAGGGAATGCTGAGAAATTTCTTGCAGAGCTTTTCGAAATTGAAACTGTGGTATATAAAAAAAGATCGCTTTACATGTATGATAACACAAGGATCCATCTTGATAAGATAAAAGGATTGGGAAATTATCTTGAACTCGAAACTTTAGTTTTGCGCGGACAGCAAAATGCTAAAAAACGGTTCGATAAAATTGTCTCCCTGCTTCAGCTCGATCTTAAAAATCAGGTTAAAAAATCTAACAGGGATTTAATGCTGGAAAAACAAAAATGATACTCACAAAGAGTGAAAGAAAAGAGCTTGATATTGATTTTGAGATTGACCAGAAAATCCAGTCTGGGAGGTTAAACGAAATTTTGATCTTAGTCCCGACTAACAGGAAGATCAGGGACATGAAAAAAAAGATCATTAACTCATCACCGGCAAAATCAACAGGCAAAATAAATCTTGAAACAATAGGCACATTTGCTGCAAAGCTTTTCTTTAATGACCCTGAAATTAAAGGGACAATTCTCAGCGATGCTGCTTCGACTGTGCTTTTGAACCAGAGCTTCCAGGAAATCAAACCCAAATATTTTTCTAATTATAAGGACAGAATTCCTTCGGGTACACTTGAAAGAATTAAGAATGTTATTTCAGAATATAAAAAGCACGGCATAACTCCTGACGTTTTAAGAAAAGAATCCGAGCAGCTCGAGGGTTCCGAAAAACTTAAGGCTGAAGATATAGCAGGCATCTACGAAAAATACCAGGCAAAATGTGACCAGATATCTGTAAAAGAGATCGGCGATGTTTATCATTTGCTTAATCAATTTGATAAAGCAGAATTTGAAAAAAGATTCAGGGCTTTTTTCCCGGATGTAAAATTAATGATTGTCAATGGGTTTGATGAATTTACTTCTCCCGAAATTGAAATACTTAACACAGCTTCCGGGCTGCAGAATCTTGAGCTGTTTCTTTCGTTTGACTATTATTTTTATAACCCTTTAATGTTCTCGCATCTTGATAAATGTTATTATAAGTTGGAAGGCAAAGGTTTCAGACAAGTAACAGATTCTTCCCCAGCACTTCAAAATAAATTCAGGGCAGCAGTAAGAGAAAAATTATTTAAGGCTAAAACAGATGAAAAGATAGGGGACTTCAAAAACAAGATCATAAAGTTCACAGCACAGAATCGTGAAAAAGAAATAGAATTAATAGCCAAGGAAATAAAATGCCTGCTCACTCAAGGGAAAGCCGAACCTGATAAAATTTGTGTTGCTTTTAACCTGATACAAAAATATTCTCCTGCTGCCAGGGATATATTTTCAGTTTACGGGATTCCTTTTAATCTTACAGACAGGTATTCGCTTAATGCTTCGCCGCCGGTAATAGCAATAATAAATTTGTTAGAGGTCCTTGAGAATGATTTTTATTACAAGAATATCCTGCGGGCATTATCAGGCGGTTATCTTGATGCTATAGGAGTTCGCAAGTCAAACCTGATCCGGGTGTCTGTTGAATTGAAGATCATATCGGGTTATAAGAATTGGGTGGATTCAATTCAGGATGCTCTGATGCAGAAGTCTGAGGAAGACAATGAAGAGTTTAGTTCAATTGCTGCAGGGAGTAAAAACGAATACAAAAAAGCTCTTGAAGATATTGAAACTATAAATGAGTTTCTCCATCCGTTCGATAAAAAGATGTCACCGAAAGAGTTCCTGAAAAATTTTACTGAGTTAATTTTCAAGCTGGGTATTCCTGTTAAATCTGTTACGCAGGGCGGAGACAGGGTTGAAGAGAATGTAAAAGCAATAACTACTTTGATAGAAACAGTTACTGAATTAATGGAACTGTTCAGTCTCGAGTATAAGGAAGATGAAAAATTTTCTCTGAAATTTTTTCTGAATCATATCAGGACTGCTGTTAACTCTACAAGATATAATATTAAAGAAAGACAGGGCTATGGAGTTCAGGTAACAAACCTTAGCGAAATACGGGGACTGGAATTCGATTATCTTTTTATTTCAGGATTGTGCGACGGTGATTTCCCGACAAGATATACTCCCGAAATTTTCTTTTCTCCTTCCTACGTTAAAGACGAGCAAAAGCATCAGGCTGAAGAGCGCTATCATTTTTACCAGTCGCTTTCTGCCTGGAATAAGGGCTTGTATCTCACTATGCCCTTACACGAAGAGAAAAAGGAATTTGTCGAATCAAATTTCCTGACAGAGTTCACGAATCTCTTTTCTGTTTCTGAAAAAACAGAAAAAGATTTTGATACCGCGACTGCCGGATTATTTTCAAAAGAGGAGGTGCTGAAGTTCATCGGCAAAAATGGTGTGGAGAATGTTAAAAAGATTGACACGATCAGAAATTATAATTTAGAGCTTGAACCAATAAAAGAAGCGATAGAAGTTAACGATAAAAGGATCAACGATCCCTTTGGTGATTCGCAGTTTACCGGCAGCATATTTAATGATCTTACCGAAGAGGCTAAAGAAAAATTACAAGATTACAATGAGAAGCATTATTCAATTTCACAATTGGAAACCTATGCCAAATGCCCTTATAAATATTTTGCAGAACGGGTTCTGAAATTAAAGCCTGTTGAAGAACCGACCGAAGAAATTGAAGCTCTCGAAATGGGTACTCTTCTTCATTCTATATTATATGAATTTTATTCTGAGCTTAGCAAAAAGAAAATAATTCTGGCAGGCTGTTCAACTGCAGAATTTAATTTTGCAATTGATTTAATTTTTAAGATAGCTGAAGAGAAAATTGAGAAGGTAAATTTTCACTCCCCCGTTTCTTTCTTTGAGAAAGAGAAAATCCTGGGAATAAACGGCGATAAAAAAAATTCTATCCTGTTTATGTTTTTGACTGCTGAAAAAGAAAATCGTGATGGTTTTACGCCGCAGTATTTTGAAGAAACTTTTCACATAGTGACCAATTCTGGCGGACAATTTACTGGCAGAAGCGGGAAGCACTCTCCCCTGTCTGATTTCTCAGTGAACAAAATTAATATAAGGGGGAAAATAGACCGCATAGATATTGACTCCGCAAAAAATCTGTTCAGGGTGATTGACTATAAATCAGGGGGGAAAATGCCCGTGGCAAAAGACCTTCTTGACGGAATTTCATTGCAGCTACCCCTTTATATGTTCGCAGCAAAGCAGTTGATAAAGGCGCAGCTCTCTGTAGATTTTGATCCGGCTTCGGCTGAAATTTATTCTCTTAAATTTTCCGACTCTGACTTCGGCAGAAAAAAAATAAAAAATTCTGATTCTAAGAAAAGGAATACCTCTGAAGAAGAATATATTTTTGCGAATAATATGCTGATTGATATTTGTATAGATTCAATCAGGAAATATGTACAGGCGATAGTGAGCGGGAAATTTAATCTTACTAAATTAAAGGACCGTGATAATAAAGTTTGTAATAATTGCGGCTTCAGGTCAATCTGCAGAATCCAGGAAGTGAATTAGGGAATAATTTTTATGAAAAAACTTTTCTGCCTGCTCAGCTTTTTTTTATCAGTGAGTTGTTCTCTTTACTCTCAGACTTTCCCGGACAGGACAAAGTCCGAAAAGGAAATTGTTAAATCGGAAAAACTTCAGTATGAAAGGCTGAATAAAATTCTCGATGTCCAGTATCCCGGGGATTCAACAATTGATATAACATATTATAAGCTGGATCTTTCATTGACCAACCAGCCGAAGTATCTGAAAGGTGTCGTTACTGTTTCAGCAAAAAGCACGGTGCCGGCTTTAGATAAATTGTTCCTCGATCTGCAGAATACTATGAAGGTTGATTCTGTTAAGATTGGCTCATTAAAATTAAATTTTTCTCAGCCCACTGCGTCTGCTAAACTTGTGATTACACTCAACACTATTTACAATGCCGGTCAACAATTTTCGATCAATATTTATTACCAGGGAACTCCCGGTTCAAGCGGATTCGGAAGTTTTACATTCGGCGATGACGGCTCCGGCGGACCAGCAATTTACACCTTGAGCGAGCCTTACGGCGCCAGCGATTGGTGGCCCTGTAAAGATACTCCTGCAGATAAAGCCGATTCCTCCGATGTGTGGATCACTGTTGATGATAGTTTAACGGCAGTTTCCAACGGAGTGCTGCAGCAGATAATCAATAACGGCAATGGTACACACACGTTCAGATGGAAAAACAGTTACCCGATTGCGCAGTATCTTATTTCAATGGCGATTGCTAATTACTCAGTTTACAATACTTATTTCAAATACAGCCCGACAGATTCAATGCTTATTTCGAACTACATCTGGCGGAAAGATTTTAACGATGCGACAAAAAACGTGCTTAATAAAACTGCAAATATGATCGGTATATATTCAAAAGTTTACGGACCATATCCCTTCCTGAAAGAAAAATACGGTCACGCACAGTTCGGCTGGTCAGGCGGAATGGAACATCAGACGATAACTTCGGTGGGCGCTTACTATGAAACTTTGATCGCTCACGAGCTTGCGCACCAGTGGTTCGGAGATAAAATAACCTGCAAAACCTGGAATGACATCTGGCTTAACGAAGGCTTCGCTACTTACTCTGAAAGTATTTATTACGAAAATGAGTACGGAAAACAGGCGTATGATTCCTACATAACAAGTTTAATGAAAACTGCAGAAGTTGATAAAAGAAGATCGGTGTATGTGGATGATATCAGCTCGGTCGGCAGGATCTTTAATTATTCAACAAGCTATGCCAAAGGCGGAGTCGTGCTTCATATGCTGAGAGGAATTGTTGGTGACTCAACTTTTTTCAAAATTCTTCGCACTTATAACAACGATCCGAGGTTTGCTTATGGAGTTGCTTCAACTTCTGATTTTGAATCTGTTGCAGAAAATGTTTCCGGGCTTGATCTCCGTTATTTTTTTAATGAATGGATTTACGGAGTGGGTTATCCTTCGTATAAGTTTAAATGGAATTACACTCACATAGGCGGCGGAATGTATCAGATAAGTTTTGATGTTGAGCAGGCTTCCCGTTTGAACCCAGATTTTTTTATAATGCCGATACAACTGAAAGTCAGCACGGATGCCGGCGATACTCTGCTGACGGTTTTTAATAATCAGAAAAACCAGTCATTTACTTTTGTTGTGAAAGGGCGCCCTGTTGACCTTGTGTTCGACCCGAATAATTTTATTATGAAAGAAGCTGTGCAGACTGAAATCCCGAAAGAAATAATTCCAACTGAATACACACTCGACCAGAATTACCCGAACCCGTTCAATCCATTTACAGTGATACGTTATCATCTGCCGAAGAGAACTTTTGTGAAACTGGTTATAACCGATGCTGCGGGAAAGGAGGCCACAACGCTTGTGAATGAAGACCAGTTACTTGGCAGTTACTCAGTCCGGTTCGACGGTAGTAAATACGCGAGCGGCGTTTATTTTTATACGCTCACCACAGATGATTTTCATCAGACGAGGAAGATGGTTCTGGTGAAGTGAGCCACGGAATTTTTTTTGTAAAATGATTTATTGTAATGTATATTTTAGCAAGGTAAATAAAATTATAGAGTTTGTTCATTATAATTTATAACAACAAAATGAAAGTAAAAGAGCCATTATTTGATTATATAAATCCTGACACCGAATATGTAATAAAAATTGGCGACTGCTTGACAGTTTTAAAAAAAATTGAAGATTGTAAGTTTGATTTAATTCTTACTTCACCGCCTTACAATGTTGGCAAGTCCTATGAGACTAAAACAAGCATAGAAAAATATCTTGAAACACAGGAAGAAATAATATCAGAACTCGTGAGGACTCTTTCTAAAAGAGGTAATTTATGTTGGCAAGTAGGTAACTACGTTGACAAAGGAGAAGTTTTTCCCCTGGACATTTTTTATTATCAAATTTTCAAGAAACACGGCCTGAAACTTAGAAACAGAATTGTTTGGCATTTTGGACATGGATTACATGCAAGTAATCGGTTTAGCGGGCGCTATGAAACTATTTTGTGGTTCAGTAAAACAGACGATTATATTTTTAATCTTGATAAGGTTCGTATTCCTGCTAAATATCCTGGTAAAAGACATTTTAAAGGTCCGAAAAAAGGACAACTATCTGGAAATCCCTTAGGTAAAAATCCAAGTGATATTTGGGAAATAATCGAACAGGACTGGGAAAAAGCTATGTGGAATATTCCAAATGTAAAATCAAATCATCCCGAAAAAACTGAGCACCCCTGTCAATTTCCAATTGAACTTGTTGAACGCTGTGTTTTAGCGTTGACAGAGGAAAATAGTTGGGTGCTTGATCCATTCGCAGGGGTTGGTTCGACAATAATTGGTGCAATAAAGAACCACCGAAATGCGATTGGAATTGAAAAAGAAAAAGAATATTGCAGAATCGCAAACAAAAGAATTGCAGACCTCAAAGAAGGGAAATTAAAAATCAGACCAATGAATAAGCCAATTCATAAACCGTCAGTGAATGACAAGGTTGCACAAATTCCTAAAGAATGGATGCTGTTTGAATTTGTTGACAGAAACGAAGTAAACTAAAATTAATGAAAATAGCACAAAAATATTCGCACCTGAATGGAGAAGAATACTTAATAGTTCACCATAAAAAATTATATAAGGAAATTGTAAATGTGATCGATAATATTGATGCCTCAAAGTTTTTGACCAAGGAAAGCAAGGAAAAAACTATGACAGGCAAAATACTCTATAGTCCTGTTGAACTGAATAAAGCTTTTAACAATAGTTTCAATAAGCTTGATTGGCATGAAACAAGATATCAGTATTACGTAACCACAAATCAAAAACTGCTTCCGAGACTAATTACTTTACCATACGAAAAGCAAAAAGAATTTTTGATGGCAAATGGAGTTAAAGAACCGATTTCCTCTTACAAACAGACCGACTTCGTAAAAGATCAAATAGCCATTGAAATTCAGTTTGGAAAATATGCTTTCGTAGCTTTTGATTTGTTTGTAAAACATTTGCTTTTTTACTCAGGGGGTGTAATAAACTTGGGAATTGAAGTTCTACCGACTAAGAAAATGCAATCTCAAATGAGTAGCGGAGTGGCTTATTATGAAGGCGAAGTATATAACATATTAAGACACGGACGAAATAATCCTCCAGTTCCCCTTTTGATTTTCGGAATCGAACCTTAAAGCAACACAAAAAGCCCAGCCGGTGACGGCGGCTTGGTCAACTGTTCGAGGTGTAGCCGTGTATGAACAATCTTCTCAATTCACCTTTGAGAGAAAGCAATTTTACAGAATTAATATTCATTGAGAGCCATTAAAGACGTTCGATAATACGCTTTGCGATCGTTCGATAGAGCTTTTCTAATTCTTTGGTTGCAGATTTAAGGAGCCTGACAGAGTACAATTATAAACCCGGGCCCTTACGAATTGAGGAAAGATCGGTTCCTCTATCACCTTTTTCGACGGCACGTTTCTGTCTGAGAAGTCGGTTTCTCAGATTCTTTTTTATCGTAAGGCTATCATCTGGATCGCCAAACAATTCGACAAGCTTTTGTTCGACAACATTAGAAATTATCCTCTTAAGCTCTTGCTTACTGACTTGAATAACTGTACCAGACATTTTTCGTTTCCTTTTTTGTTAATATACAAGTATTAGATAATTTTTCGAATAGCATACAGCACACTTAACATCACAAGCCGCAGCACTCGCTCTTTTAAAAAATAGATTATATGTCGCATTCAATTTTAGAAAATTCAATTTTAGAAATTTCTTCTTCTTGACAACCTAACCCAAATTTTATATTTTTCTGATGCCACTGCGCCGGAATGCCGGGGCAGTGGTAATTTTTTTTAAAATCCTTCTTAATAATTAAAAGAGTTAAAATAATGGCAGACACAAATTTTGTCTATTTAACCAAGGAAAGGCTTGTAGAGCTTGAGAAAGAATTGCAGGATCTAAAAACCAACGGGCGAAAAGAAATCGCCCAGAAAATTGCCGAGGCAAGAGCGCACGGCGACCTTTCTGAAAATGCAGAGTATGATGCTGCCAAAGAAGAGCAGGGACTTTTTGAATTAAAAATAAGCAAACTCGAAAATATTCTGTCTCGTGTGCGTATTATTGATCCTGCGCAATTTCCCGAAGACCAGGTGCATATTCTTTCTGAAGTTAAAATTAAAAATTTAAAGACCTCGAAGATTTTTCAGTACACACTTGTTTCAGCCGAGGAGGCAGACTTTCAATCAGGTAAAATTTCTGTTACTTCGCCTGTCGGGCAGGGGCTTATAGGCAAGAAAGCCGGTGAACGGGTAAAAGTAAATGCACCGGCTGGTATACTGGAGTTTGAGATATTATCAATCAAATAAATAAACAAACTTTGACAGACGAGTCCTATATACAGCTTGCTATTGAGATTGCTAAAAAGGGAAAAGGGAATGTAAGCCCTAATCCTTTGGTCGGCTGCATAATTATTAAGAACGAGAGGATAATCGGAGCCGGCTACCACGAGAAGTACGGCAGCAATCACGCAGAAGTTAATGCAATAAATTCTGCGAGGGAAAGTATTGAAGGCTCGACTCTGTATACAAATCTTGAACCGTGCAGCCATCACGGACTTACGCCCCCGTGCGTTGATAAAATTATAGAAAATAAAATTAAACGTGTCGTCATCGGCACAATGGATATGAACCCGCTTGTAAGAGGTAAGGGAATTCGGAAATTAAAATCTGCCGGAATAGACGTTAAGGTGGGCGTGCTTGAAAAAGAGTGTATTGCCCTGAACAAATTTTTCTTTAAATACATTACAAAAAAAATTCCTTATGTTACATTAAAAGCAGCACAAACACTGGACGGCAAGATCGCCGATATTAAAGGCGGATCAAAATGGATTACCTCGCTGCCTTCACGAAGGTTCGTTCACGAGCTGAGATCAAAATATGATGCTGTTCTCGTAGGGCTGGGGACAGTGTTAAAAGATAATCCGAGCTTAACAGTCAGGCTGATTGAAGGAAGAAATCCCAAAAGAGTTGTTCTCGATACAAAACTCAGGCTCAGCTCAGGGCATAAATTATTTTCAAACAACAGCGATAAGAAACTTATAATTATTACTTCGAAAAAAAATATTGACAGGGTGAATAAAATAAAAAAGATAAGATCGAAAGGTGCTGATATTATTTTTACAGGAGAGCATAAAGGGAAAATTAATCTGAAAAGTGCGTTGAAGGAATTAGGCAAAAGAAAAATTTCTTCTGTCCTTGTTGAAGGAGGGAACGAAATATTCAACAGCTTTATAAAAGAAAACCTGTTCGATGATGTTTTTGTTTTTATTTCTCCGAAGATCGTAGGATGCGGAATTCCGATTGTCGGCAACCTTGGAATAAAAAATATAAACAAATCACTTAAGACAAAGTTTGGCTCAATCGAAAGAATCGGCGATGATATTTTAGCCGAGCTTGTAAAATAATTTAACCGGTAAAAAATGTTCACAGGATTAGTCGAAGAAAAAGGTTATATAACTGAAAAAGTTCAGACAGGCGTGGGAAGCCTCAATAGAAGTTCATCCGGGCATCCTGAGGAGCAAGGACTGCGATTGACAATCTCTGCAAAAAAAATTATGGATGATCTTAAAACAGGTGACAGCATTGCAGTGAACGGTGTCTGTTTAACTGTGGTTAAAAAAACTAAAGGAACTTTTTCAGTTGATGTAATTGAAGAGACATTGAAGAAAACAAACCTGGGAACTGCGAAGTTAAATGACCCTGTTAATCTTGAAAGACCATTGAAAGCTGACGCAAGATTAGGCGGGCATTTTGTCCTTGGTCACATTGATACAACCGGTAGAATTGAAAGCATCAAGGAATTGAACAGCAGCCATTTTATTACGATTTCATTTCAGAAAAAGTTTAGCAAATACCTGATACCAGTTGGCTCAATTGCGATAGACGGCGTAAGCATGACAGTTGCAGAATTGCGTAAAGACAGTTTTTCTGTCGGTGTAATTCCGCATACGTGGGAAGAAACAATATTTGCTGATAAAAAACCCGGCGACACTGTAAACCTCGAATTTGATGTGCTTGGTAAATATATAGTTCGGTTGACAGAGCAGAATGAAAATGAAACAAGTGAAAAAATTAGTAGGCAGAATGATGATCGCTAAGTTAATTCTACTAATTACAAAGTGATCTCTACCAATAAGCCCTTCCATTTCTAAGGGAGGGTCGCCAGACTCTCGTCAGAGTCCGAAGGCTCAGACGGAGTCTTCGACCGTTAGAGTCTGTCGGACTCTAACGAGGTTGGGATGGGTTCTTTGCTTTGCTGAATTCTTTGAACCCTCTCTAATCCCTGCCTGCCGGCAGGCAGGTCTCCCTTGCGAAGGGAGAGACTTATTATCAATGATAACTTTACATTTTTTAATTCTGTCGCAACAATAATTTTTTTAATTTTTGCTTGTTTTAATACATTATTTACATTGAATAATACTTTTAATTTATCATTAAGAAGACGCTTATGCTTTTTCACGGGAATGACACAAAAAAAGTTCTGCAACAGATCCGACAGAACCGGCTAAAATAAAATTTGTTAAATGAAAAAGACAGAACAAAAAGTACTGAAATTTATAGACGATAAAAATCTGATCGGCAAAAACGATAAAATTCTTATTGCTTTGAGCGGCGGACCGGACTCTGTTTTTTTGTTTTACTTTTTAAATAAATATAAAAGGAGATTCAGGATCAGCCTTGGTGCTGTTCATATTAATCACAAGCTGAGAGGCGCAGACTCAGATAACGACCAGAAATTTTGCAAAGAATTATGTGAAAGATTTTCTGTTCCTTTTTATACTATAAATAAAGATGTAAAAAGTTACGCCAGGAAGAAAAAATTATCTCTTGAAGAAGCAGGAAGAGAAATCAGGTACACAGAGTTCAGCAAAACGGCGAAGGGAAATAATTTTACAAAAATTGCAACGGCACATAATTGCAGTGATAATGCCGAAACTGTGTTCCTTAATTTAATTAAAGGGACAGGTGTTAAAGGTCTTGCCGGGATCCCTTACCAGCGCGGGAATATTATCCGTCCTCTGCTGATTCTTACGAAGAGTGAAATTCTAAAATATCTTGAGGATAACGGAATTAGTTTCAGGACAGATGCATCTAATTTGCAATCTGATTTTGACAGGAATTTTATCCGTAATGAATTATTCCCATTAATTAAAAATAAATTAAATGCGGCATTCGAAGAGAAAGTTTTTAATGCTTCATCTCTGATCAGAAGCTTTTCAAATCAGTTCGAGAAAATTATTGACAATGCCGCCGGGGAAATTTCTGAATTCAGGAACGGGAGGTTAAAAATATCCATTGCTGCCCTGAAAAAATTTGACGGGGAAATTGCAGGCTATATATTTAAAGTTTCAATTGAAAAAAAATTTGGTATTTCACTTAATTTTAAAAACCTGAAAGACATTCTTTCATTAATACAAGCACAGACGGGCACACAGATAATTTTGTCTAAAGGAATAACGGCATTAAGAGAAAGAAATGAAATTGTTGTGCTGAAGAAAAAGAGTGAGCGGGAATTTGCTAACGCCGCTGTTGAAATTAGAAGTGGTCAGACAGTTAAATTGAATTCAAAAAAATTTTCAATTGTTAATAGTGTAAAACTCCCATTGAAATTTTCATCAGACAGAAACAGAGAATATATCTCTGCCGATAATATTGAAGAAAATTTTTTAATAAGAAAATGGAAACCCGGCGACAGGTTTCATCCGATAGGTTTGAAAGGGACAAAAAAGCTGTCAGATTTTCTGAACGAACAAAAGATAAGTTCGGTTGATAAAAAAAATCAGCTCGTACTGACCAACGGTGGTAAAATTGTCTGGGTTATTGGGTTAAGGCTTGATGAAAGATTTAAAATTACGGATAAAACAAACAGGATTTTTGAATTATGCCTGAAGTAAAAAATAAAAATACTGATCAGATAATTACTGGCAAAGAGGTTTTTGTTCCTTTCCTTGAGGAAGAAAAGATCCAGTCAAGGATAACTGAGCTGGGAAAACAGATAACTAAAGATTATCAGGGGAAAACTCCCGTATTTATTGGCGTTTTGAACGGTGCTTTCCTCTTCCTTGCTGACCTGATCAAGAATATTAAGATCGACTGCGAAATTGATTTTTTCAAACTATCGAGTTATGGAGATGAAAAAATCTCATCCGGCAAAGTTACTTTATTAAAGGAACTTAACTGTGATGTGACGGGAAGAGATATTGTAATAGTTGAGGATATTGTTGATTCCGGGCTTTCTATTAAGTTTATAGAAGATTTAATTATGCGGCACAATCCTGCGAGTATGAAAGTTTGCTCGCTTCTTGTTAAGCCCGATAGCCTTAAATATAATGTAAAAATTCATTATATTGGTTTCAATATTCCAAGTAAATTTGTGATAGGCTATGGATTGGATTATGCACAGAAGTACAGAAATTTAAGGTCAATTTATGTTTTACGAGAATAATGGAGAAATTTTTATTTCATGAATATTTTTGATAAAAAACTGCTGATGGCAGAAAATGATAACGATACGAAAAAGAAAAAGACGCCGAAGCTCCCTAAAAACATCGGACCTAACAAGCCTGATGATAATTTCGACTGGTCAAAAATAATTAAGCTGGTCTTTGGATGGGGAGCTGTTGTGGTTGTAGCTGTTATTGTTATGCAGCTATTTAAATCGAATAGCGCTACTTACACCGAAGTTCCGTATATCGAATATGAAAAATTGTTAAACCAGGATCAGATAAAATCAGCCAGGATAATTAAATCGGATATAAATGATTATTATTTTAAAGCTGAGCTTAAAAGCGAACAGGAAATTAACATAGGCAATAAACAGGTAGCTGTAAAGAATATTTCTGTTTACCTTCCTGAATCTATGATCAAAGACCAGGTGACTGCCTGGAAACAGAAAGGTATTGATTTTACATTCGACAAAGAGTCCAGCGAATGGCTGAATATGCTTATAGGTTTCCTGCCGTGGGTTTTAATCATTATTGCCTGGGTCCTGATACTAAGAAGAATGCAGGGGCAGGGCGGAGGCTCAAGAGGAATTTTTTCTTTCGGTAAGAGTAAAGCAAAATTAATTACTCAGTCTGGTACAAAAATTACATTTAAGGATGTTGCAGGCGCAGACGAAGCTAAAGTTGAGCTGCAGGAAATTATTGAATTTCTGAGAGAGCCATCCAAGTTTCAGAAGCTTGGAGGAAAAATTCCGAGAGGCGTTCTTTTATTAGGGCCTCCGGGAACAGGCAAGACCCTTCTTGCAAGAGCGGTAGCCGGTGAAGCAGGTGTACCTTTCTTTTCAATCAGCGGTGCTGACTTTGTTGAAATGTTTGTTGGAGTTGGTGCAAGCCGTGTCCGTGATCTTTTCGAGCAAGGAAAGAAAAACGCTCCGTGTATTATTTTTATAGATGAAATTGATGCAGTAGGTCGCCACAGAGGCGCAGGACTCGGCGGAGGACACGATGAAAGAGAGCAGACTCTCAATCAGCTTCTTGTTGAAATGGACGGGTTTGAACAGAACAGCGGAGTAATAATAATTGCTGCAACAAACCGCCCCGATGTGCTTGATCCTGCACTGCTCAGACCGGGAAGATTTGACAGGCAGGTAGTCGTTGACCGACCCGATGTAAAAGGAAGAGAAGGCGTTTTAAAAGTTCATACCAGAAATATTCCTCTTGATATTGATGTAGATCTTGAGGTTCTTGCAAAAGGAACACCGGGACTTGCAGGCGCAGAACTTGCCAATCTTGTAAATGAAGCTGCGCTGCTCGCAGCAAGAAAGAACAAGAAAAAAGTTCAGATGCTGGATTTCGAAGAGGCGAAAGATAAAGTTATGATGGGGATGGAAAGGAAAAGCCTCATCATTTCAGAGGAAGAAAAGAAAACAACTGCCTACCACGAAATTGGTCACGTGCTTGTTGCAAGAATGCTGCCCGAAGCTGATCCTGTTCACAAAGTAACAATTATACCACGAGGCAGAGCACTTGGAGTTACAAGTTATCTTCCTATAGATGAGAAGCATACTTATTCAAAAGAATATCTCGAAGCAATTATAACTTACGCACTCGGAGGCAGAGCCGCTGAAAAAATAATTTTTGATCATTACACTACTGGAGCGGGCAATGATATCGAAAAAGCAACAGGCATAGCAAGAAAAATGGTCTGTGAATGGGGAATGAGCGATAAGTTAGGCCCGTTAAATTACGGTGCTAAAGAGGAAGAAATCTTTTTAGGAAGAGAAATTCAGAGACACAAAGACTACAGTGAAAAAACAGCGGTAGAAATTGATGAGGAGATCAGGAAGATAGTTAATACTTCTATGAGCAGGGCAGAGAAAATTCTTAAAGATAATATTGATCTCTTACACAAACTTTCAAAAGAATTGCTTGAGAGAGAAAGTCTTGATTCATCTGAGATCGACACTTTAATTAATAGAGGCGAACTGCCTGCTTTCAAAAAAGATGGGGGCGACAAAGCCGTCGGGAATGCTGGGGATGTACCTGAGCATGTAAAAAAATTACTGGAACAAAGAAAAAAAGAGCCTGCCCCGAAAGATGACTCAGAATGACAATGCAACAATTCATTACAGAGATGAAATAGTCCGCAAGCTGATTCATCTCTCCTCCTTGTCTATTCCGGTTGTATATTATTTTATTCCATGGACAGATGCAATAATTATCCTGGGCATAATAACTTTTATTGCTTTGGTCATTGATATGCTTCGCTACTTTTCAAACGGTTTTGGAAAAATATTCTATTCGATTTTTGGATTCCTGCTTCGAAAGCACGAACTGGATGAACAGAAGAAAAATTTAAATGGGGCAACTTATGTGCTGATCTCCGCACTTGTCAGCGTATTTATTTTTCCAAAAGTTTTTTTTGTTACAGCATTCAGCATTCTGATAATCAGCGATTCAGTTGCTGCATTGGTCGGCAGAAAATTTGGCAAACATCCCCTGTTTTCAAAGTCGCTTGAAGGAACTTTGGCTTTTTTTATAAGTGGAAGCATCGTTGTTTTCTTTACACCAAAAGCTGAAGGACTTTTACTTGAATACCTGATTGGAATAATCGCCGCTGCAGTTGCTGCAATAGTTGAAAATATTTCTTACGGATGGATGGATGATAATCTGACGATCCCCATCTCAATCGGATTTACGATGTGGGGTTTATATCTTCTCTTGCTGCCGCAATTACATCTGACTCTTCCAAATGTAGCGAGGTAATTATGAAAAAGATTTTTATGCCGATCTGTTTTATCGCTGCAGGAATTATTTTTTCTTCCTGCAATCCTATGAAACCCGCAAAGGGACCGGAAGATGAAATTTACGTAGTTGCAGATTCAGCAGAATTTACGGTTCTCGAACCTGTTATTGATTCTACATTTGAAAGAATAATCAATACCCCGCAGCCAGAAAAATTATTTACAGTTAAAAGAATTTCTGTGGAGAGAATTAATAATTATAAAGACAGAAAGAATTTAATTTTCCTTGCGCCTCTCGATTCAAAATCAGAAACCTCCAGGTATATTAACAATGTGATAGACGATGCAGTCAGAAATAAAATAATTTCAGACAGCAACCTGATAGTAAGGAAATATAATCTCTGGGCTAAAGATCAACTTGTGATGGTTCTTTCTGCGCCGGGGATGCGTGAGTTAATTTCAAAAATATCTCGCAACGCTGATGACCTGCTTAACTCTTATCAAAAAATTTCTGATAAAAGATTGTTCGAGAGTCTTTATAATTCGCACTTCGAACAGAAAAATGTTGAAGGGCGATTCCTGAAAGATTATGGCTGGATAATTTATGTTCAGCCTGATTTTAAAGTAGCTGTAAATGATTCAGTAAATCATTTCGTCTGGATGAGATGTTCACCTGAAAGTGATGTTGAGAGATGGATATTTGTTCACTGGATTGATAACGCCTCACCCGCATATTTAAATCCTGATTCTGTCAGGATCATCCGGGACAGAATGACAAAAAAATATTACCACATTACTAAAAACGGCGGGTATGTAGTGATTGCTGATGACTACTATACAACAAGCGAGGCTAACTTCAACGACAGGTATGCATTACTAACTCAAGGCTTGTGGGATCTCAATACAAAGGCAATGGACGGACCGTTTGTAAACTATACTTTTTATGATGACAAAACACACCGCATATACATGATTGATGGCTCAGTTTATGCGCCTAAGTATTATAAACGAAATTTGATCCAGCAAATGGATGTAACGCTTCAATCATTTATGACAGAAGCTGAAATAAAACCCGGCAGGAAAGAAGACCTGCTTAGTGCTGCGAATTAGAAATCATCTCGTCAGAACATCGGCAAGCCCATTAGGCAAAGTATAATCAGGCAGGTCAGAAATTATTTTTCTTATAAAAATTTTTGCACGATCAATTTTATCAAACTGCATTTCATAAAGCGCTCTTCTTGTCAGCATCGAGCCGAGAATATTTTCCATCATTTTTATATAAATGTCTTTGTGCTTTGGCAGCCTGAGTTTGAAATCAGGGTCAGGGGCAGGAACGTAATCATTTCCTTTTATAACCTTGAAAAGAAAAAGCTCAGGAACAATTGTATAGCCGGCTGGCAATTTAAATTGTCCTCTTTGCATTTCATTTTCAAAAAGTTCCGGCCCGATATAGAAACTATGCTGGTCAATGTTCGTTGAAACTAATTTAGTCATTAAAGTCTGATAAGCGTTTTCAATAATTTGAGAGTTAAAGTTTTCGCCTTTTTCAAAAGGAGCAACTGCTGCCAGGAAATCATTTACCTCAGGCTGCATCGCTGAAAAAAGTTTCGGATGATTTGTCTGAAGCTGATGATAATACCAGGAGCGCCTTAATAATTCTTTATCAACAATTGTAACATCTGTCCTGTAATTTTCAACTAACTGGAAATAATATGAGGGCGAAACAAAGTAATCCCACTGGTAGCTGAGTATAATGGAATTTTTATCCGTGCTGTTAATTAAAGCTTTCGTGTAATCTTTGAAAGCGTAATTATCTCTTTGATTAACGTCAGCGTATGTGATATAAATGTGCGTAAGCAGAATGAAAGTAATAAAGAAGACAGGGAATATATATGAGTGATTTTTATATCTGAATTCTCTTAAGATTACAAATGACCCGAACACCGCAAAGTATGATAATGCGATGTATGCCAGGAGGAAATATGAAGCGATATCATTTATGTCATAGTTAATAGAGTATAAAACGGTTGATAAAAAAGTGATCATTAAAAAGATGAATAATTTTTTTGAAAGTTTGTACGCTGCAACCAGTCCGATCAGTATTATAAACAGACCGAGCGTAAATTCAGCGGGGAGTTCGTTAATGAAATAAAGAAACTGTTTCTTTGCAGATTCTGTTGATGAAAAAAGCCAGACCTGGTATTGCTTTCCCGATACGTGCCTTATAATCCTTTCAAGGTCAACAGGATTTCCCCAGTTCATTACCGGATTCTGAGAAGCTCTTATAGGAAGATATGCGTATAACAGGAACAGGATCGGAATGAATATCAAAAGCATCAAGCCAATCTGTACAAAACTTTTTTTATTGAATTTATACTTGCTGAAATAAAGATAAGCCGCACCGGGTAGTATCAGTATGGTTGTCATGTGGTTAGAAAAGCTTAATGCTAATGCCGCGGCAAAAAATATCCACGGTGTACTTAAAAATCTTTCATTCTGATTATGCTGGTGCAAATAACCTTTCAGCAGGAAAAATATTACCAGCAAAATTAAAAAAATATGCAGTGAGTAAACTTCAACAGATGTGCTTTGCATCCAGAAGGTTTTACTGAATGCTAAGATCAATCCCCCAGAAACAGAGGCAAGGATTTTTTTTTCTTCAGGAATTGTCTCTCTGCTTTCTTTTTTAATATTGATTTTATTTTTTGCTGGTTTCTCCCGCACAACTTTTGGACTAATGCTGCTGATATTATCAAGCAAAAATTTTGAAGTGAATACGAAAACTCCGGTAGCCATGCTGCACCATAATGCAGCAAGAATATTAAGCTGATAAATTTTACTAAAAGGTAAAGGGAGTAATGAATAGAGATAGCCCACTATTGTAAAAAGAGGATAACCGGTGGGATGGGCTATGCCCAGCGTAGTTTGTACTGCAGCAAGTTCTCCCGAATCAATCTCGACAACAGAAGGTGCAAGTGTTACCAGGTAAAAAATAAAAACAAATAAGGCTGTTAATGAAGCAAAATGTTTTTTGACAAAATTCATTGCTTGTTATCTGGAATAAGTTTTTGGAATAAAGTCTGATTCAATTTAATAATTCCCGATAAATGCTTTCTGAAATCTTCCAGCTTATGAAAACCTAAAAATGAAAGTACCGGCTTCATCTTCTCTTTTTCAATAACCAGCAGGCGGCTGTTTACGTTGAAAATATTTTGATTGACCATCTCAAGCTCTTTCAAAAAGCCGCAGCCTTCAATTAGATTGTTTTTGTGCCTGCGAAGTAAATTAAATTCACCGGAGAGCTTTTCAATTATTTGTTTGTCCCTTTTGCCTTTTAATGAAGAAAAACGCCCTGGATCCGACAGTAAAAGAAATTGCAGGACAAATTCAATATCTGTAACTCCACCCCTGCTTTTTTTAAAATTAAATACTTCTGATAAACCTGAAATATGCTGGGGGTATAATTTTTTTCTCATCTCCAGAATATCTTTTTTTAATTCCTGTCTTTTTGCATCAGCAACCTCCTCCTTTACAGCTTTTGAAAACCTGTTAAACAGTGTTTTGCTTCCGGAGATAAAGTTTAATTTGCATAATGACTGCAGTTCCCACGTCCTTGCACGTTTCTCAAGGTATTCTCTGTAAGAAGACAATTCCCACACAAGCTGGCTGCTTTTACCTTCGGGGCGCAGCCTGCAGTCAACTTCAAACGGATAAAACTCTTTTTTTAATTTTAAAAGAAAAGATTGAAACTCATTTTCAATCCTGTTCGAAGCATCAATATTGCTTACTACAAATATTAAATCAATATCTGAAGCAAAGTTCATTTCACCGGAGCCAAAGCTTCCCAGCGATGCAATAAAATAGTCCTGCAGTCTGAAAGAAATAATGTCGTCTGAATATATTTTGATCTTCTCAGCAAAAAAATATTTCATTAGCTCCGGCACTTTATCCGGATGAATTATTTTTAATGTGAACTGGCAGAGCAGTGAAAAAAGGAATTTCTTTGTGTTAAGGGTCTTTCGTTTTTCTTTACTCAACCTTTCGAATACTTTCCTTGTCAGGAAGTCTTCTCTTAAATCTTTATCCTCTGAAAAAAGGTCAATAGACCTTTGTGAATATTCACAGATCGTCAGAAAAGATTTGAAGAAATTCTTATCTAAAAATTCTGCGTACCATATTGAAGGAAATTCCACATTTCTCATAACTCTTACAAAATTCTGAAGCACCAGGTCAGGGTTTTGAGATTCAGCCAGGTAAGTGAACAAATCGTGTTCTATTTTTTGAAAAGCAGCGATGGATTTTTTATCAAATTGTTTCTGCCCGAGCAGCCCCTTCCCGCCTCTGAGGTAATCCAGGTCTGTTACAGCTTTAGACTTGTTGTTAAACCTGATATATTTTTCCGTTCTGTTCTCTTTGGGTTGACTCAGAGGTCCCGGTGTGCGGGCTGGCTGGTTTGTATTTATCTTAAGTGCCTTCTCCCCGGTTATAGATTTGTAAATATTTAAAACAGAATTCCTGTGCTCGAATAATTTTTTACGAAAGGCGGAAATGCTGTTAAAGCCTAAATAGGAACTGAGTTTGTTGAGCATTGCAGTATCTTCAGGAATAATGTGAGTCTGTGTATTGTTCATCAATTGAAGATAATGCTCTGTCTTTCTGTAGAATGTATAAGCATTAATAAGTGCTTCAGCTTCAGCAGAGGAAAGTAATTTGTTCTCTTCCAATTTCCCGATTGCTTCTAAAGTATTTGGCGATCTTATCTCTTTAAATTTTCCCCCATTCAATAACTGTAACGCCTGAACTGAAAACTCTATGTCTCTTATTCCGCCCTGGTTTAGTTTGATGTTCTCGTCATTTCTTAAATTATTTTCAATATCTGATTTCAGGCTTCTTATCTGTTCTAAAGGAGAGATCGAGAATGTAGCCGGATAAATGAAAGGTGAGAGGTATTGGAAAAAATTATTATAAAGAGTTTTGTCTCCACAAACGAAATCTGCCTTTATCAGCATTTGCCTTTCCCAGTCTTCTCCTCTGCTTTCATAATAATTTAAATAGCTTGAAGATGAATTGCATAAAGATGAATTTTTTCCATCAGGGCGGAGTCTGAAATCAACACGGTAAATAAATCCTGCATCTGTTATTGAAGCAGCAGACTGAATAAATAATCGGATGACCTCGGTGAGAAATTCGTGGTAATCTTTTTTTTCACTGACTTTAGTGTTCTTGTCATAAAAGATCATCAGGTCAATGTCCGAGCTGTAGTTCAGTTCATTTCCGCCGAGTTTTCCAAGTGCGATGAGACAATATTTACTGCCCGGTTTTTGAATACTATATTTCTTTATGATTTCATTGTAACAGGTGTTAAAAAGATTTGAGGTTATGCCCTTTGCGAGGATTGATAATTCTTCAGTCACCGTTTTTAAATTTTCCATTCCGAGTATATCTTTCAAACCGATTCTCAAAATCTCCTTCCTTTTCACCAGCCGTAAAGCGTTTACTCTTGCCGGGAAAGAGTTGTATGACTGCAGCATTTTAGTGAGCGATCCTGAAAAAATCCTTATATCCAATTTTAATTTCAGTGTTGAAGGGTTTACTACCCAGTAGAACAACTCAGGGTTTCTGACCAATATATCCGTTAAGTAGTTGCTATGAGTTGAAATTGCTGTAATTATTTCAACGTAGTGCGGGTATCTGATACATTCTTCCAAAAATGTCCTCTTATTGTACATCCCCTGCACTATTCTAAGCAAGTTATTTTCAGAAGAGGAGTCGGAATAAAATTTCTGTTTTTCTGTTTCTATTAATTCAAAGAGTTCATCGAGCTGAACTGTTGTAAAATATCCGCCGGAAATTTCGACTATACTATTTACAAAGTCTTTTGTACCTCTTTCTGCGGAATGATTTTTAACTTTTCTTTTCAATCTTTTAGGTTGTGAAATTTTATTACGAAATCTAATAAATTAAAGCGTATATAGTTAGCCTGCTAAACTTAGAATTAAATCCGGGTTGTTGTTTCTGAAATAATTATTACACATATTTCTCATAATAAATTTTGGACTTAATGTACAAAGCAGTCAAAAAGCCCCTTTACCTTGCAGCGCTGATAACCTTTTTCTTCTATTCAGGCTGTGCAGATTTCCCAAGCAAACTTGTGATGCCTACATGGAACGTTGATCTTAATGTTCCTGTTTATAACCGCAGTTATACTCTTCAGGATGCGATTAAAAATGATTCTACTATGGTCAAGTCGTACAAGGACCCTGCAAGACTTGGTTTGCTTTATTTCAGCAATACAAAAACTATAGATGCGGTAACTGTTGGCAATAACCTGACAATGGATCCTTTTTCAACTGACGCTTCGGTAAAATTAGATTCAGTAACTATTAATAGTCCAACCCCTGTTCATGCAAGTATTTCTTCGACTGATCTTAATCCTGCATTAACACCGGGCAGCACAATAATAGTTCCTCCAATTCCTGCTACACAGGTCTCAAAATCATTTGAAACTATTACTCAGTTCCAATCGGCGCTGTTTAGTACCGCTACAATCAAAATAACTTATCAGAATAAAATGCCGGTAGATGCAACCCTCTCTGGCTTTACTATTAAAAATACTAGTGATAACTCGGTTATATTTCAGGATAACTCCTCTGTGTTTATCGGACCGGGTCAAAGCGTGACTAAAAATTATACAATCGCAGAAAAAACTGTGAAGCAAAACCTTACTCTTACTGCTTTTGTTTCATCGAGCGGAAGCGGCGGTCAGCCGGTTACTTTAGCTCAGGATGCTGGTATTGGAATTACGGCAAGCATAGAAAATTTTACAATTTACCAGGTAACTGCAGACCTGCCGCCGCAGGCACCATTTAATTTTAATGGTTCTTTTACGATTGATGACTCCACAAAAATACAGAATGCAGTTTTAAAAGACGGGCAGTTAAGTTTGACGATATCAAACGGACTTGATATATCTTTAACTACAAATGTCGTCATTCACAATATGTATGATGCAAATGGAAAGGAATTCAGCATTAACACGACATTAGGACGTAAGCAGCAAAACAAAGTAATTAATATTTCTTCACTGGCAGGATATTCTTTCAGAGGTCCTGGCAACAATCTCACAAACCAATTGCCTTATGATGTAACAGTTCAGACTTTAGCATCGAACGGTGTAGTTACTTTAACCAAAACAGATTTTGTCCGCGCAGTCGCTAACCTCTCCGGAATTATTGTTCAAAGTTTTTCCGGTCAGATAAAACCTACCCATGTTAATGTTGATAAAAGAACTTTCAGCATGGGTCTGGGAGATGCTCAAAATAAATACTCTCTTAACCAGATAAATATTGAAGATGCAAATGTTCAGATCAAGCTGAAGCAGTCCACAGGTATTCAGGTTGGATATTCCGGGAAGATCACCGGGAAAAATGGGACGCAAACAAAAACGATGGCTATTCCTTACACCGTACTTGGTCAGGGTGAAAACACTATTACACTTGATCCGGTTCAGTTCAAAAATTTTCTTAACAGCTTTACAGGGAAACTGCCTGACTCACTTACTGTAGAGGGCGACGGAGTTGCTAACCCCAATTATATTGTTGGAAGTGTTTCAAGTACAGATTCAATTTACGGAAACGCAGTAGTTGAAATACCGCTAAAGCTTGGAATAAGCGGCGGAACTTTTTCAGATACTACTGACCTTAATTTTGATCAGGACGTTCGTAATAAGAAAGATAAGATCGGTAAGTTTTCTCTGACTATCGAACTTTCAAACGGAGTGCCTGCAGGGTTTTCATTTTCCGGCAAGGTTTATGATTCTGCCGGTGTTTTTCTGATGGATCTGCCTCCGAACCGTGCGCCAAACCCTTCAGCCGTAACAATACCTGCTGCATCTGTTGACGCAAATGGCGATGTAACCACAGCAAGTTCAAATAAAATTGTAATCGAACTGAACCAGGATGAAATAAATAAATTTTTAAATGGTCATAAATTAATAAGTAATATCAGCTTTAATACTTCCGGGACAAATAACCAGGCGGTGAAATTCAAAACCAGCAATCCGTTCAGCATCAGGATCTACGGATCTGCAACTTATAAAATTGAACCCTGAGAAAAGAAAAAATGAAAATCATTAAGGTCATATTTATAATTATAATTTTTTCTGCTGCCATAAAAGCTCAGTCCGGCTCGCTTGGTTCTGTTGATGCAAGAAGCATGGGAATGGCAAAAACATATAACACAACTGCACAGGGGGTTTTTGCTATCGGTATTAACCCTGCAAATCTTTTGGGCAATGAAAAATATAGTTTCAACCTTAACACCGTTTTACCATTGCCTGATATTTCTGTTAAAACAGGCACAAATTTTCTGACCATTGATGATATTAATTATTTTTTCGGTGGAGTGAATGGACAAAGCAGAATCCTGACCCCCGAAGATAAAACTAGATTTAATGACTTATTCAGCAATGGAGGATTTATTTTTGCTGATGCAAAAGTCGGGTTGGTTTCATTAAGTTTAACCACCGGCGCCGGAGCTTTTGGAATTTCAATTAGTGATTATGCAGGGGCGCGGATTAATTTCCCGCAAGCTCTTATTGATATCGGATTAAATGGAAATACAAATAATAAAACCTACAGCTTAAACGACTCAAACGTAAAAAGCTGGTGGATAAGAAATTATTCTCTCACTTACGCCAGAGATCTGACCGGTTTCTTACCCGGTCTCTTTTCAAAATTTGCAGCCGGTTTTTCAATTAAGCTCGTGCAGGGATTTTCTTATGCAGGGACAGACAGGGTCAACACTTCATTCCAAGCGGGAGATAAAAACCAGATCACAGGAACATCAGACCTTCGGGCGTTGTCTGCATTTTCACAGGACTTTGGTTTTAAGTACAGCTTCGATTCCGATTCATTGAAACAAAGCGCTCAAAGAAATATGGGACCGTTTCCAAGCCCCGCCGGGAAAGGAGTAGGGTTTGATTTTGGAATAAGCACAATGATTGCCAACGAGTGGAATGTTTCGTTAGCTGTTACAGATATAGGAAAAATTAATTGGGATGTGAACACTGCCGAGTTTACCGGTTATGGTAACATTTATTTTGATGACCCTACTAATCAAGCCCAGCGCGATTCGCTGAAAGATCAAATTACCGGAAAGGGAAAAAGGATAGATGGATTTTCGACACAGCTTGCAACTGCTTTCCGTTTTGGAATATCACATTATTTCTTAGGGCAGCAAAACGATGATTCCGGCAGCCTTCTTTTAGCATTCGATTATAACCAGGGCTTTAATGATATGCCGGGCAACAGCACCAAGCCCCGCTTCTCTCTCGGAACTGAATGGAAACCGATGAGGTGGCTCCCTTATGTCAGGTCAGGAATTTCGTTAGGCGGTGAAGCAGGATTTAACTGGGCTTTAGGTTTAGGAATGGATGCCGGTATCGTAGAATTTAACTTTGCAACTTCGAATATGGAAAGTCTGGTAGCAGCAAATAAAGGTAAACAAATCTCAGTTGCTCTCGGCTCACGCTGGAAGTTTTAATTTATCACTTCTTTATTTTTCTCACAGCAATTACTAAAGGAACAGATTCTTAATCTGTGGCTGACAAGAAAGTAATTTAGTTCATTTCCCACAGTTTACTTTTGTTTTTATGTTCTTTATCTGAGTACTTAAAGCAATTCAGACAGAAATTTTCCTGAAAAGATTTATTTATCGCTTAAATTTCAAGTTTTTTATTAAAAAGAGTAAAATTTTTTTACAAAAAGGTAATTTTTGCACGTGTTATCAGTAACAATTACATCCTTCAATAAAGTACTATTAGCTTATTTATCATAACTACAACTTTTTGGGCTGGCACAGGTATTGCGTTTAGGGGGGTGTAATACAATTTCTCTTGAAAGTACATATAAAAATAAAAGCTAAAACTTTTTTCAAAATTTTCAGGGGTTGTTGTGAAATACTTTTTCGTAAACAGGGAGCTGTACTTAATTCCCCTTCCCCAACGGGGAGTAGAAATCTTTTGTCATTTCTTTATTTTCCTGCTCGCAGTAAAATTCTACTTTCC
>JAKAGZ010000002.1:171053-177172 GCA_021815365.1 Bacteroidota bacterium | reverse complement strand
GGGTGACCTATCTACAATATAGTGTTTGTTTCAGATTTTTTTGTAAGTTTAAGTCTTGATTAATTTTTAAGCACTTTGCTTTAGTTGTTAGATGAATAATAGCTTTAAAAAAGAGAAAAAGATTATTGTCCGTGGAGCCCGAGAACATAATTTAAAGAATCTCTCCTTCGAAATTCCGAGGAATAAGTTAGTTGTTTTTACAGGTGTCAGCGGGAGCGGTAAATCATCCCTTGTGTTCGATACCATTTACGCAGAAGGACAAAGACGATATGTGGAAAGTCTTTCCGCTTATGCGCGCCAGTTCCTTGAACGGATGAATAAACCTGACGTTGATTTTATACAGGGCATCAGCCCAGCCGTTGCTATCGAGCAGAAAACCGGATCGAAAAATTCACGCTCCACAGTCGGCACAAGCACTGAGATTTATGATTACCTCCGCCTGCTGTTTGCAAGGATCGGAAAGACAATCTGCTTTGAGTGCGGTAATGAAGTAAAAAAAGATACAACCACAACAGTTTCAGATTGGCTTGAAAACCAGGAAGATGATGCAAAATTTTACTTAGCCTTTCCTCTGCACGACCACGAAGGAAGAACTGTTAAGGAAGAAATCGAATTAATAAAAAAGAGGGGCTTCTTCAGGATTTATTTTAATAATAGTTTGGTTGATCTTAATGAGCAGATGACGCTCCCGAAAAAAAAGAAGGATGTTTATGTTGTTATTGAAAGATTTAAGGTGAGCAAAGGAAAAATCAGGGAAAAATTATCGGATGCAATTGAGGTAACATTTAAAGAAGGCGAGAACAGGCTTGTGCTGATAAACGCTGACAATGGTGCAAAAAAGGAATTCAATAAATTTTATGAATGCTGCGGAATAAAATACGAAGATCCGGAACCGCGTTTCTTTTCTTTTAATAATCCTTTCGGAGCTTGTCCTGTATGCCAGGGATTCAGCAAAACGATCGGGATTGATATGAACCTTGTAATACCCAACCCTGAGCTAAGCATTTCAGAAGGCGCAATCGCTCCTTTCCGTTCTGCAAAGTACAGCAGTCATCTGCGCGATCTTGTTCAGAATGCTAAAAAATTTAATGTCCCGCTGAATATTCCTTTCAGATATCTTACGAGTGAACAGGTCGGATTGATAAGAAAAGGTTTTGGGGATTATATCGGTATTGACCGCTTTTTCGAAAAGCTTGAAAGTAAAACATATAAGATGCACGTAAGAGTTCTGCTCAGCAGGTACAGGGGTTACACTCTCTGCGGTGCCTGCAAAGGCTCACGGCTTCGCAGAGAAGCGCTGCAGGTTAAGATCAGCGGTAAGTCAATATATGATGTGGTAAAGCTTCCGATCGAACAATCATTAAAATTTTTTACAGAGCTTCAATTGTCAGAATTTGATATGAAAGTTGGCGAGAGAGTTTTGAAAGAAATTATTAAACGTCTTACTTTTTTGAATAACGTTGGCATTGGATATTTAACTCTCGATCGTTTAAGCAGCACACTTTCAGGCGGAGAAACACAGAGGATTAATCTGGCAACTTCCCTCGGCTCTTCTCTTGTCGGCACTTTATATGTGCTGGATGAACCGAGCATAGGTCTTCATCCGAGAGACAATGCAAGGCTGATCAGTATTTTAAAAAATCTCCGAGATATTGGTAACTCGGTCCTTGTAGTTGAGCACGAGCCTGAAATGATGAAAGAGGCTGATATACTTGTTGATATGGGTCCGAGAGCAGGGACTTCCGGCGGCGAAATAATTGCGATGGGAACTTATGATGATATTTTAAAGAATAAAGATTCTCTCACAGGAAAATATTTATCGGGCAGGTTAAAAATTCCTGTAACTCAAAAACGTGATACAAAAAAAGGTAAAGAAATTCAGATAATAGGTGCACGCGAGAATAACTTAAAAAATATAGATGTAACTATCCCCTTGAATAAATTTGTTGTTGTTACCGGAGTGAGTGGTTCGGGTAAGAGCACACTAATTTATGATATTCTTTATTCGGGGCTTGCAAAATCATTGGGAATGCCGGTTTCAGAAGTGGGCGCTTTCACAGAAATAAAAGGAAGCGAGTATATTGACGAAGTTGAGATTGTTGATCAGTCACCGATCGGGAAAACTCCGAGATCAAACCCGATAAGCTATATTAAAGCGTTCGAACTGATCAGGGAATTATTTGCATCAACTCACCAGGCGAGGGCACGGGGATATAAACCGGGATATTTTTCTTTCAATGTGCCGGGCGGAAGATGTGAGACCTGTCAGGGAGACGGGTTCATAAAAGTTGAAATGCAGTTCCTTGCTGATCTTTATCTCACCTGCGAGGATTGCGGAGGGACGCGGTTTAAAAAAGAGATCAGGGAAATTACATACAGGGGAAAAAATTTGATTGATGTTCTCGATATGACTGTTGATGAGGCGGTTCAGTTTTTTCAGAATGAAGAGAAGATCGTGAAGTTCATTCAGCTTTTAACAGATGTGGGGCTGGGATATATTAAGCTCGGACAACCCTCAAACACGCTTTCCGGCGGCGAAGCACAAAGAATAAAGCTCGCATCTCATCTGACAAAACAACGAGAGAAAAAGCATACGCTTTTTATCTTTGATGAACCAACTACCGGGCTTCATTTTGATGACATCTCAAAATTACTGAACTGTTTCCATTTACTTCTTGAGAGAAATAATTCTGTGGTGATCATTGAACATAATCTCGATATTATAAAGTGCGCTGACTACCTGATTGATCTCGGTCCCGAAGCCGGCGATAATGGCGGAGAAGTTATTGCTGTTGGCACCCCTGAGCAGGTCGTTTCAAACCCGAACTCGTGGACAGGGAAATATCTGAAAGATTATTTAAAATGATCTTTAAAACTTTTCTCTCCTTAAATTTTTATATTTTAAGGCAGCACAAAAAATCATTAAAATGAAAGCATGGCTTATATTATTTGTAGCAGGACTGTTTGAAACAGCCTGGGCTGTCGGGATGAAATATTCCGAAGGGTTTACAAAATTCTGGACAAGTGTTTTTACATTAGTCTGTATTTTGATCAGCATGGTTCTTCTCTCCATTTCATTAAAATGGATTCCGCTAGGAACGGCTTACGCAGTGTGGACGGGGATCGGCGCAGTCGGCACTGCAATTCTCGGAATAATTCTTTTTGGTGAATCAAAAGAATTTATACGTCTGTTTTTTATTTTTCTGATCATTGCCGGACTGGTTGGACTAAGAATTTATTCAACTAATTAAAACCCTATGAATAAGATTCGCTGCGGATGGTCAACAAATGATCCTCTTTACATTAAATATCACGATGAAGAATGGGGAACACCCTGCCATAACGACAGGAAATTATTTGAGCTGCTGATACTTGAAGGCTTTCAGGCGGGACTAAGCTGGATAACAATTTTAAGGAAAAGAAAAAATTTTAAAAACGCTTTTGATAATTTTGATCCTCAGAAAATTACCAAGTACAATCCCCAGAAGCTAAATCAACTGATGAAGAATGAAGGGATAATCAGGAACAGGCTGAAGATCAATGCTGCGAAAATTAATGCAAAGTGTTTTTTAGAAGTGCAGAAAGAATTCGGAAGCTTTGATAAATACATCTGGCAGTTTGTTAACGGGAAGCAGATCAAAAATAAATTTAAAAACCTTAAAAAAATCCCTGCTAAGACAAAAGAGTCAGATGCAATGAGCAGGGATATGAAAAAGCGCGGGTTCAAGTTTGTCGGCTCAACGATTTGTTATGCTTTTATGCAGGCGACAGGAATGGTAAATGATCACATAACAGAATGTTTTAGGTATAAACAATTGAAATAGCATTGTCTGTTTATGCACATAGAGTTAAATTAGTTTTTAAAAAAAGGTGAATTATGATAAGCAAAGAACTGCTCGACATACTCTGCTGCCCGGAAACAAAAGCGGATCTCGTGCTCGATGGGAATTTCCTGGTTTCGACAGACAAAAATACAAGAAGACGTTACAGGATTGAAGATGATATTCCTATTATGCTGATAGATGAATCCGAACAGCTTCCGATTGAAGAATGGAAAGCCATAATGAAAAAACACGGAAGAGAGATAAGCTGATCTGAAAATGGACCCTATAAATATAATTGCAGGTTTGAATTTAATAGCTACTTTCGGAGCCAATATTTCCGGGGCAAAAAGAGGGCTAAGATCAACTGTGACTGCTGCTAAAGAAAAGCCTGAATCTTTCCTTCAAAAGATCCCTCTGTTGATTGCTGTGTTAACATTACTTTTTTTTATTCTTGCTATTTTCCAGGTGGGAACTTTTTCATACAAGCCTGTTTATCATAATGTCAGGGTTGCAGGACTTTTGGTCTATTTAATTTTTTCGTGGGTACAGGTTTGGGCGTTTAAGACGATGGGAGAAAATTATTCTCAGCACGTACTCATTTACAAAAACCATAAATTAGTAACAAATGGTCCTTTTAAATTTGTCAGGCATCCGCAGTATCTTTCACAGATACTGCTCGATTTAGGAGCGGGAACTGCAACGTTGAGCTTTTTTATTATACCGCTGGCGATAATCGAGATTCCGTTACTTGTCATGCGCTCATCTTTGGAAGAAAAACTTCTTGAGAAACACTTTAAAGAAGAGTTCTTGAAATACAAATCGAAAAGCGGCCGCATGCTGCCCTTTATCGGTTAATGGTTTTAGATTGATGAAATTCAGATTTTTGGTTTTATTCGTATTGTTTTTTTCAGTTCAGAGTTTTGCTCAAAAAACTTCTGTGCTCGAATTAATAAATGGAGCCAGCAGCTACAAAATTCCTGTCTTTGAAAGATATAATACAGTTTACTTCTCTATTGATGCATTTGCCAAAGCTCTTTCGTTAAATTCATATTATAATTCTGCAGCGGGAAAAATTGAACTGAAGTCTGCGGATTACACAGTGAAATTTACAGCAGGTAATCCATTTATCACTTTAGCTTCTGCTGAAGACAGCAGGACGAATGTTTACCAACTGCCGACATCAACTTACCTGGTTAACGAACAAATCTTCGTTCCGCTGGTCTATTCAATAGAACCTCTTCAGACTGTGCTTGATAAAAACCTGGTATGGGATGGTAAATACCGTCTTGTTCTTACTAACAGATCAGAGGCGGTGAAGAATTCAGGTGTTACAAGATTTAGCGCATTCAATATTTCAGGCATAACAATAGAGGAAAAAGCGAACGGAACTTTGGTCCGCGTAGAATCGAATAAGAGGATCCCGAGCTACTCAAGTGAATTTAAAGATCATGTTCTGACTATTATATTCAGGGATGTTAATGCTGATGTGGCAAATATTTCAGAAGAGGGACCCGGCGGGTTGGTGAAAAAAGTAAATGTAAAAAATATCGGCAAAGATACTGAATTCAAATTTACGCTTGGTAAAGATTACACAACTAGTGAGGTTCTGAATGCTGATAAAAGCAATGACATTTTAATTACTCTTCACAATAAAGTTTTTGAGAATAATGAGGTAAACGAAAAAAATAAGTCTAAGTGGAACTTTGATGTCATTGTGATTGATGCAGGTCACGGGGGCATTGACCCAGGCGCGATCGGAGTCGGCGGTATTAAAGAAAAAGATGTTACTCTTGAGATTGCACTTAAACTTGGCAGGCTGATAGAAAAAAATATTAAGGATGTTAAAGTAGTCTATACAAGGAAAACCGATAAGGCAGTTGATCTGTATAAGCGCGGTAAAATTGCAAATGAACTCGGCGGTAAATTATTTATTTCTATTCACTGCAATTCTACACCACAGAAGCCAAGCAATGCAGAAGGCTACGAAGTTTATCTTTTGCGTCCGGGGAGAACTAAGGAAGCAATTGCGATTGCAGAGAGGGAGAACAGCGTAATTCAATACGAAGAAAATCCGGCTCGTTATCAGAAACTGACTGATGAGAATTTTATTCTTGTGAGTATGGCGCAGTCAGCTTACATGAAATATTCGGAAGAGTTTTCTGACATTCTGAATAAGCAAATGGAAGACGATCTGAATATAGAATCGAAGGGAGTTAAGCAGGCTGGGTTTTATGTTCTTGTCGGAGCCTCAATGCCCAGCGTTCTTATAGAAACAGGATTCTTATCTAACTACCA
>JAKAGZ010000002.1:0-170953 GCA_021815365.1 Bacteroidota bacterium | reverse complement strand
TGAATAAGCAAATGGAAGACGATCTGAATATAGAATCGAAGGGAGTTAAGCAGGCTGGGTTTTATGTTCTTGTCGGAGCCTCAATGCCCAGCGTTCTTATAGAAACAGGATTCTTATCTAACTACCATGATGTAGCTATCCTTAAAAGTGAGAAGGGACAGGAAAGTATTGCCGAATCAATCTACGAGGCGGTCAAAAGGTTCAAGGCTCAGTACGAAAGGAGCCTCAATTCTGAATAGGAAATATTAATTAAAAAATTTAATAGTCCTGTCCTCAGCAATTAAATCCATTACTCATCTTTTTTTTGCCTTCTTCCAAATTTCACTTGACAAAGGTAATTTCAGTGCTTATTTTAGAAACCAGAAAAACGATATAAGTTTCCATATTATATTTTATGATATTATAAGCGATAAAACGCTTTTTTTTTATAATTTAATGGAAACTAAATAAACTAAATAAGTTTCCAAAATAAAAAGGAAAAAGAAATTGGAAGACAACGAATTAAAAGAAAGAATTCTTCTGCGGGCTGAAGAAATATTTTTTCAGCATGGCTACACGAGAGTGAGAATGGATGAAATTGCTGAAGGTCTGGGGATGAGCAAAAAGACACTCTATAAATTTTTTGACAGCAAAGAAAATTTATTTCTTGAAATCATGAACAGGATGAAAGTAAGAATAAAAACTAATTGCCAGTTGATCTGCGAAGATACAGAAATGGAATTCATTCAGAAATTAAAAAAATTGATGAACTACATCGCAAAGCAGTCATCAAAACTGCGGGGTCCTCTTCCTGAAGACCTGCAGAAAAATATGCCCCACGTATGGACGGACATAAATGAATATAGAAAAAAAGAAGCACTGACAAAATTTGGCGATCTTATAGATGAAGGCGTTAGAAAAGGGGCTTTCAGAAAAGATATTGACCGGCAGATAATTGTGCTGATGTATGTGAATGCAATTTCAAGTTTGGTTAACCCGGAGGTTTTATCACAATTACCATTTACAGGCGACCAGGTTTTTGAAACGATTATCAAAATTATGTTCGAAGGTATTTTTACTGATGAAGGGAGACAGAAATATCTCTCATCACCTGCCCAGCTTAATAACGAAAGAGGAGATAAATTACAATGAAAATAAAAATTTTCAGTCTAATGCTGATGTTAATGTTCGGATCATCAATTTCATTCAGGGCATTTTCACAGGAAAAAGAAAAACTAACGATGGATGAATGTATTAAGATCGGTTTGAAGAACAGTTATATTCTTCACAGCTCGAAAATGAATTTACGTTATGCTGATGCAAAATGGAGCGAAGCAAATACTTTTCGACTGCCTGCTTTGTCGTTCAGTGCATCGTATACAAAATTAAGCAAAGTGAATCCTTTTATAGTTACAACGCCTTTTGGCAAGTTCGATATTTCACCAGTAATTTTTGACAATTACAATATGAAAATTTCCCTTCAACAGCCGGTCTTTACAGGATTCAAGCTGGAGAGCAATTCAAAAATTGCCGAGCTTAATTTTCTTGCTTCAGAGCAGCAATACAGCGCCGATCAGAGTGAACTGATATATAATATAAAAGATGCATACTGGGGTTTGTTCAAAGCAAACCAGATCAAAAAAGTTACAGAAGAAAACGTGAATCAGGTTCGGTCGCATTTAACAGATGTACAGAATTTATTTAAGCAGGGGCTGGCAACTAAGAATGATGTTCTTAAAGTACAAGTTCAATTAGGTGAAGCACAGTTAAAATTAATAGATGCCGCAAATGCAGTGAAGCTCGCAAATATAAATCTCGATAATGTTTTGGGTATATCATTAACGACTGAAATTCAGACTGAAGAGCCGGCTGAAAAACAAACCTTTCTGCCGGATGATTTAAGCTCGCTGTTAAACCAGGCTTATGAAAAAAGACCGGAGCTGAAGTCTATGGATTATAAAGTTCAGGCGAGCGAAAATGGAATTACAGCTGCAAAGTCTGATTGGTTTCCCCAGGTTTATCTTACCGGTAATTATAATTACTCCCGCCCGAACCCGAGGATACTGCCGACACAGAATAAATTTTACGGTACGTGGGATGTCAGCGTTTCATTATCTCTTAATCTCTGGAACTGGGGTGCAACTATTGATAAAACCGATCAGGCAGAGGCACAGTTTGAACAATCGAAAGATGCTTATAAAATCTTAAAGGACAGGATCACTCTTGAGGTAACACAGAATTTTTTAAATATGCAGAAGTCGAAAGAAAAAATGAGCGTTGCACAGCAGAGTGTAAGCCAGGCAGAAGAAAATTACAGGATCACCGATGAGAAATTTAAAAATGGACTGGCTCTCAATTCTGATCTGCTTGATGCCGAGGTTGCCCTGCTGCAGGCAAAAACAAATTACATTCAGTCAGTTGCAGATTATCAGTTAGCGGCTGCGCAATTGGAAAAGTCAATTGGTAAATAAATTTAATATTAAGAGGATAAGAAAGTGAAAAGGATAAAAATAATATCAGTGATAGCGGTGGTATTTGTACTTCTTGTAGCAATATTGCTGCACAATCGTGCACAGATAACCAGGAATGCAAGCTTAAATAAGATCGATGCCTTCCCCGTTACAGTAGCTGTTGTGTCGGATAAAAAAATAAATGAGAACCTTGAGCTTGTCGGTACTATAGCTGCCAATAATGATGTCCCGATTGTATCAGAAGTGCAGGGAAAAGTAACTGCGATTTATGCGAAGGTAGGCGACTATAAAACAGCGGGCTCTGTTTTAATTCAGGTTGATGATGAATTAAAACTTGCTGCAAAAAAATCAGCAGAAGTTAATTACGAAAAAGCAAAAAAGGATTATGAAAGATACAAAGCCCTCAGCGCCGGAAATTCAATTACAGATGCACAGCTTGAATCTGCAAAGCTGAATTATGTTAATGCTGAGGCTAATTATATCAATGCTAACCGTCAGTATAATGATACAAAAATAAAAACGCCTATTTCAGGATACGTAACTTCGCGGACGGTCAACTTCGGCGACTGGGTAAAGATGAACAACGTCGTAGCAAATGTAGTTGATATATCAAAGTTAAAAGTAGAGCTGAACGTAGCAGAGAAAGACGTCTTTAAATTAAGAACAGGTGATAAGGTTACTGTTACAACGGATGTATATCCCGGCGTGAAATTTCCGGGTATAATCGAAACCATAAGTGCAAAAGCAGATGCCTCTCATAATTATCCTGTTGAAGTCAGGATGCTGAACAGCAGGGAACATCCTTTAAAAGCCGGTATGTTCGGAAGAGTTACCTTCAATCTCTCCGGAGGAAAAAAAGAGTTGGTGATTCCGCGTGAAGCTCTGGTCGGCAGCATTAAAAATCCGCAGGTGTTTAAAATTGCAGGAAGCACAGCAAAATTAATTAACGTGTTAATCAGCGGAGCTTCTGATAATTATTTGCATATAGCCGGCGGATTAACTGAAGGTGATACTGTTGTTATCAACGGTCAGAATAATCTTCAGGATGGAAACAAGGTTGTAATAATTAAATAGTCTCTGCCTTCAGCAAGCAGGAAAGATTTTTCCGGAATTGGTCATCCGTCAGACCTCGGCGGTCTGCCAAGCCCGACGGGCTATGTGATGAGACTAAAATTCCCGGAGCTTTACCTGCGGAATTTTTATTTAAGGAGTTTAACAAATGACAATAACAGAATTATCAATTAAAAGACCGACGCTTATCGTGGTGATTTTCGCAGCACTGACTTTGGTAGGCATATTCAGCTATACTCAGTTGAATTATGAACTGTTGCCTAAAATAAGTCCGCCGGTATTGACTATAATGACACAATATCCCGGTGCTTCACCAAGCGAAGTAGAAACCTCTGTCACAAAGCCGGTTGAAGATGCGATATCCGGGCTTGATCAGATTGACAATGTAAAATCAACTTCATCAGAAGGAATTTCATTTGTGTTCATTCAGTTCAAGCAGTCAGCGGATATTGATCTCGAACTTCAGGATGCTCAGAGAAAAGTAAATGCAATTTTGAGCCAGCTCCCTTCCGATGTTAAGGCGCCGACTATTTCAAAATTTGCTCTTGATGAAATTCCTATTTTAAGGATTGGTGTAACAAGCAGCTTGCCTTCAACAGAGTTTTACCAGTTTGTGCTTGACAGGATTCAGCCGAGACTTTCAAAGATTGCAGGTGTTGGACAGATTACCCTTATTGGAGGTGACGAACGTGAAATTAAGGTTAACGTTGACCAGGAAAAACTCCGCTCTTACGGCATTTCTATTCTCCAGGTTTTGAATGCGATTAAAACTTCAAACCTGGATTACCCGACGGGCAAAATTGAAGGAAGCAAGGACCAGTTTGTTGTTCGTGTAGCCGGAAAATTTACATCGCTTGATCAACTGAGAAATCTTGTTGTAACAAAATCCGCCTCAGGCAGCAGCGTTCATCTTTCTGATATTGCAGAAGTTCAGGACGGTCAGAAAGAATATAAGAATATCAGCAGGATAGATGGTGTAACGAGCATCGGTATTTTAGTCCAGAAGCAGACAGATGCAAATGCAGTTGATGTAAGCAGACTCGTACGTGCTGAATTAAAGAATATGGAGAGTGATTATAAATCGCAGCAAGTACATTTCGATATAGCACAGGATGCATCTAATTTTACTATTGATGCAGCAAACGGCGTTAAGCTCGATCTTGCTCTTGCTGTTTTTCTGGTGGCAATTGTGATGCTGTTATTTCTGCACAGCATCAGGAATTCATTTATTGTGATGCTTGCAATTCCAGCTTCGATGATCTCAACATTTATTGTGATGTATATTTTCAGCTTCACATTAAACCTGATGACGCTCCTTGCTTTGTCGCTTGTCGTAGGAATTCTTGTTGATGACTCAATCGTTGTGCTCGAGAATATTTATCACCACATGGAAAAAGGCAAGGACAGGAAAACCGCTGCACTGGAAGGAAGAAATGAGATCGGGTTCGCCGCTCTTTCGATTACGCTTGTTGACGTGGTGATATATGTTCCTCTCGCTTTAACAGGCGGATTGATCGGAAATATAATCAGGCAGTTTTCGATCGTGGTTGTGGTTTCAACTCTGCTGAGCCTCTTTGTATCATTTACGCTTACGCCTTTGCTTGCTTCAAGAATCGGGAAGCTTGAAAAATTATCAGAAAGAACTCTGATCGGAAGATTTGCGATCTGGTTCGAAAAACAATTCAGAAAATTATCTGCTGAGTACATAAAAATTCTGAAATGGAGCCTTGCAAATAAATGGAAAGTGATAACATTATCTGCTGTGTTGTTCATAGCTTCATTGATGCTGGCGCCGCTTGGATTTATCGGTGCAGAGTTCATCACTCAATCTGACCGCGGGGAATTTGCAGTTATTCTGGAAACTCCTCCCGGCTATACTCTTGAAAATACAAATTACGCAACGCAGAAGGTTGAAAAATATATTTCAGGACTGCCTGAAGTAAAAAAAATATTTGTGAATGTAGGTGCCTCTAACGAAGGTTTGCTTGGGCAATCATCAAACAACACTTCTGAAATTGATGTGACGCTTATCAATAAGGAAGACAGGAAAATGTCTACCGAGCAGATAGGCGAGAAGATCAAAAAGTTTGCACAAAATATTCCCGGGCTGCAGGTTCGTGTAAACCCGATAGGGCTTTTCGGCACAGCAAACCAGACGCCGATCCAATTGGTTGTAAATGGTCCTGACAGAAAAGATGTTGAAAAGGCAGCGGAAATACTTGTGAATGTGGTAAAAAATATTCCCGGTACGGCAGACGTTCGGATGTCTTCTGAACAGGGAAAACCTGAAACGAGAATTGATATAGACAGGCAGAAACTTGCAGACCTTGGTTTGTCAATTGCTGATGTCGGTTCAACTCTCCAGGTTGCTTTACAGGGGAATGACGATTCAAAATTCAGAGACGGTGCTGATGACTATAATATCAGGGTCAGGCTCGATAAATTTGACAGAAGAAATATTTCTGATCTTAAGGACCTTACTTTTGTAAATAAATCCGGACAATTGATCCAGCTTCAGCAATTTGCTGATGTTTACCAGACTACAGGTCCGACCAAACTTGAAAGAATGGACAGGATAAGCGCTGTCACGGTTTTCTCACAGGTAGTTGGGCGGGCAAGCGGCAGCATCGGGGCTGATATAAAAAATGAAATGGCAAAAAAGAAATTGCCCGATGGTGTGAGCATTGCGTACTGGGGTGATTTGAAAAACCAGTCTGATTCTTTCGGAAGTTTAGGGCTTGCGCTTATTGCTGCAATCATTTTTGTCTTTATGATAATGATCGCTCTTTATGATTCTTACGTAGATCCGTTTGTTATATTGTTTTCGATACCGGTTGCGGTGGTAGGCGCTATGTTTGCTTTAGCTTTGACGATGAAAACTCTGAACATCTTTTCAATACTTGGAATAATAATGCTTACCGGTCTTGTCGGAAAGAACGCTATTCTGCTTGTCGACAGGGCGAATCAAAGAAAGAAAAACGGCGAATCAACTTACGATGCTATAATAGATGCCGGTAAAAGCAGGATAAGACCAATACTAATGACAACTACAGCGATGGTAATCGGTATGCTTCCTTTAGCTCTTGCTCGCGATTCAGGGTCTGAATGGAAATCAGGTTTAGCCTGGGCAATTATCGGCGGATTACTTAGCTCGATGTTCCTTACACTTGTGCTTGTGCCTGTTGTTTATGTTAAGATAGAGGGACTGAGAGAACGAATTGCAAGACGCAGAGAGAGAAGAAAAGCAAAAAGGACTAATGAGATAGAAGAACCGAAAGGAGTAGGATTCGAAGTTAAGTGAATATAAATAATAATAATCAAGAGGTTAGTTATGAAACAGATTTTTATTGATAAATTTTCTATTCCCAAAGATGCTTATGAAGAATTTGTTCAGAGAATGAACTATAATAGAAATTTTCTTCGAACATTGCCAGGGTTTCTTGAAGATTCAGCTTATGAACGGATTGATGAGAGTGGAAATATTATTGTCATCACTGTTGCTATTTGGGAAAATTTAGAAGTTTTGAATAAAGCTAAGGAAGCGGTTCAAGCTGAATATAAAAGGATTGAATTTAATCCCGAGGAGTTTTTAAATCGTTTGAAAATTACAATGGATAGAGGCATTTATAAAGAAATATCCATTAACTTATAATCAGATTCCAATTTCATAATTTTTAATATGAAATCTGATAGTAAACTTACACGTAAGGGCGGATTGTTTTCCGCCCTTTTAGTCAAGAGTAATTTTGTTGGAAAGCTCGTTCGTATCGTTTGGTCTTACAGGAAAGTGCCGGTTTAAGATTTTCCCTACTTCATCCACGCCAAAAATTAATCCTTTACAGAACTCGCCTTTGGAAAATTTATGTTGCATCTCATCTTTAATTTTGTCCCACGTTTCCTGTTGAACTTTTGCATTTATACCGCTGTCCGCAAGGATGTAAAATTTTCTGTCTTCCAGCAAAAGGAAAATTAGGATTCCCGTTTTATCTTTCGTGTTTGCTACGCCTAATTTGAAAAATTCCTTTTCAGCCAGCTCCCTGAGGGATTTTCTTTTCTCAAGCAGCGATCTTTTTTCTTTTATGCTTACGCATATTTCACCTGCAGTTGTCTTCTCCATTTCTTTTATTTTATTTGAAATGCACAGAAGCTCGTCATCGTTAACGAAATGATAGATAAGCTGTTTTTCCATATCGAGTAATTAGTGTATAATAATGACTGTTAAATATAGTGATAATGCAGGGAAAAGTTTAGCTAATTGTTTTGGATTATTAGTTACTTTTTTTAATTTGATATTATTCTTTTATAAAACTGATAAATATATCCACAAACTTACGAGGGGTATAATAAGATGATAAAATTATTTACAGTACCAAATCATAGATTTCCATTCATTCTTGTCTTTAATTTACTTTTCATGCTTTTTTCTTCTATTATGCCTCAATCAATTAATAATTCTCTATATATAACTGATAGAGAAGTTAATACTATTGCCGTGAGAAATAATAAAATTTATTTGGGTGGGCATTTTCACTATGTTGGTCCCAACAATGGTCATGCAGTATTGATTGATTATACAAACGGGCTCCCTGATATGTCAATGCCTAAAGTTAATGGTGAAATTGTTACAATAATATCAGACGGTTCAGGTGGTTGGTTTATTGGTGGGTGGTTTACTCTTGTTGGAAACTCAGCTATCAGTAACGTTGCTCATATAAAGTCAGATAAAACTGTTGATGTGAATTGGAAACTAAGCACAAATAATTATGTAAAATCACTAGCTCTTTCAGGTGATACTCTGTTTATTGGCGGTGATTTTACAGATGTTAGTGGACAATCAAGAACTTATCTGGCTTCAGTGGATGCACTAACGGGAAGTTTAACTAGTTGGACCCCTGTCTTAAATGGCAGCATTAGTGTTTTACAGGCGTATGGAAATACGATTTATGCGGGAGGAAAATTTTCGACAGTAGAAGGTCTGCAAAGAAATTACCTTGCTGCTTTTAATGCTTTAGACGGGAAACTAACAAGTTGGACACCGAATCCAAACTCTCAAATTACTGTGATGGCAATTTCAAGTGATGGCAATACGGTTTATGTCAGTGGTGCTTTTTCAAGTGTAGGAGGAGTTTCACGAAATTGGATAGCTGCTCTTGATGCTGCCACAGGCTTGGCTACTTACTGGAATCCCGTTCTCGATAATTATGTTTGGTCAATATACCCCTATTTGAATAAAGTTTACATTGGTGGCTGGTTTAAAAAAGTTAATAACGTAACTAGAAATCGAATTGCAGCTATTGATGCTGCAACAGGGGCAGTAACAAGCTGGGATCCAGATGCAAATGGAAGCGTTGGTGGTATCGCTATAAAAGACTCTACTGTATATGTTGGAGGAGAATTTACTGCAATCGGCGGAATGACGAGAAATTTTATTGCAGCTATTGATATTAACACAGGTGCAGTAAGGGGGTGGAGTCCTTCAGCAAATAAAAGTGTGAAAACTCTGTTTGCAGGTTTGACGGGCATTTATGCTGGGGGAGCTTTTGTTAGTTTAGGTGGAGCGTCAAGAAAATATTTGGCTTCAATTGATATTACAACTGGTATGGTAACAAATTGGGACCCTGAACCAGATTTTCCAATTGAAAGTCTTGCAGCAGATGAAAAAACTGTTTATGTCGGCGGTGCCTTTACTACTATCGCTGGGGTGAACAGAAATCATCTTGCATCTTTTGACGCTTATTCGGGAACGCTTAAAAACTGGAATCCAAACGCAGATAATGATGTGTTTTCAATTGACATTTCTGGGAATGTTGTGTATGCAGGTGGTGCTTTTTCAAAAATTGGAGGACTAACAAGAAATTTTATTGCTGCTGTTGATACTACAACAGGATTAGCAACAAGCTGGGATCCGAATTTGAATGGTAATGTAAAGGCGTTAAAAGTTTCTGACAATTTAATATACGCCGGGGGTAATTTTATAAATGTTGGCGGACAATCAAGAAATTACATTGCAGCGATAAATACTTCGACAGGGGTTGCAACTGTATGGGATCCAAATGCAAATGGAACTATAAGCTCATTAACACTCTCTGGAAATAAATTATACGTAAGTGGTTTTTTTACAAGTATAAATAATACTGCTAGAAATAAACTGGCTGCTATAGAAACTTCAACTGCTAATGTTACAGACTGGAGCCCCGACCCGAACAACAATGTTCAATCTTTGGCTGTTTCAGGCGGCGTAGTCTTTGCCGGAGGGTTGTTTACAACTATAAGTAGTAAAAATGTAAACCAGTTAGCTGCAATAGATGCTGTCAACGGGAATGTGTTAGATGTGAATCTGAATTTAACAGCTGATCTATCCTTAGGCTATGGAGTAGTTAATACATTAACAGTTGCTGACAGCATTTTATATGTGGGAGGAAATTTTTCTGCAATAGGTAAAAATATTGCCAGTAATTTTGCTGGCATAAAAATAGCTGATTTAACAGCAGTGAGTCAAAACGATTACTTAGCAGTAAGATCGTTCGAAGCAAGTCAGAATTATCCTAATCCATTTAACCCCAGCACAATTATTAAATTTAGTATACCAGAGGCTTCAAAAGTATCGATTAAAATCTATAATATTCTCGGGCAGGAAGTAAAAACCCTTGTAAACACTGAACAAAATGCAGGGACTTTCAGAGTCCAATGGGATGGAAATGATAACTCTGGTAACAATGTTACAAGCGGGGTTTACATTTACAGGATAATAGCAGGAAGTTATAGTCAATCTAAAAAAATGTTACTGCTCAGGTAATGATCAACCAGGGTAAGAAGTACGATTCTTATCTGAATGTTTTAGATTTTTAAGAGTAAAATAAAATTTTACTAATTTAAGTTACACATTATCAAAAAGATGACATCTTTCCACTATTTTTTTGTGTAGCCTGTGTTATTAATTCTTTATTGCAGCTGCACACTAAATAAAATTTTATTAAACAGGAGTGAAAAATGAATCAGAACATTCCGAAGCTGATGTTAACTTTATGCGCAGTAATAATTCTTTCTTTTTATGGTTTGTCCCAGGAGAAGCACAGTGGTGAACATAAAGCGACGCACTGGAGCTACAAAGGAGAAACCGGCCCGTTACATTGGGCTGACCTCAACCAGGAATACAGAGGCTGTGGAAGCGGTAAATCACAAACGCCAATTGATATAAATAAAACTTACAAATCTGATCTTGATAAACTAAAATTTTCTTATTCGGAACAGCCTTTATCTATAATTAATAACGGGCATACTATCCAGGTAAATTTAAACGCCGGCAATACAATAATGATTGACGAAGAGAAGTATTCACTTCTTCAATTTCACTTCCACACTCCCAGCGAACACACAGTGAGCGGAAAACATTTTCCGATGGAGATGCACTTAGTTCACAAAAATTCCGAAGGTGAGCTGGGCGTAGTGGGTTTATTTTTTGTCAAAGGAAGAAAAAACCTGGAATTGCAGAAAATAATTGATAACCTGCCGTCAGAGATCAACAAAGTAAAATCTGTAAATTCTGTTAAGATAGACCCGGCAAATTTTTTGCCTTACAAAACACAATACTATTATTATTCAGGATCGTTAACTACGCCGCCCTGCACAGAGGGAGTGATCTGGGTTGTGTTAAAACATCCGGTTGAAGCTTCAGCTGAACAGATAAATGCTTTGAAAAAAGTTATGAGTGAAAATGCACGTCCTATAATGCCGCTTAATAAAAGATTTGTGCTCGAATCAGCGCAATAAAAAATTTATCAATGGTAAAGAAATTTTTTTTACCACTCATCAAAATTTTGTAGAAGCTGATTTTTAATTCTCATAAGTTAAACTGCACAGCCTAACCTGCTTGCAGCAGGCAAGGCTGATTTGAATTTTTAGCTTACTAAAATACGCGGAGATAGCCGTATGCAGAGAAAAATATTTTATCTGTTCGTTGTATCTATTTTTGCAGCCGGTATTGTATCGGCACAGGTCCCGGATAAATTTAAGAACTTAAAAGTATTGCCGAAGGACATATCGAAAGAAAAATTATTAGAGATAATGCGCGGCTTTACAGGTGCGCTGGGAGTTAATTGCGAGTTTTGCCACGTTGCACAGGAGAACCCGCACAAAATGATCTTTGATTCCGATCAGAAGACCGCAAAGAACAAAGCAAGAATAATGATGGCGATGACCCACGATATCAACACTAAATATCTCTCGAAACTTTCGGAGTACAGCGATAATATTTTGCAGGTAAAATGCGTTACCTGTCACCACGGCAACAAAGAGCCGATGATGCTTGAAGATGTTTTGTACAGCACGATAAACAGCAAGGGAATACAGGAAGCAATAACGACCTACCACGATCTGCGGGATAAATATTACGGAAGCTTCACTTATGATTTTAAGGATCACACGCTTGTTAAATTAATTGAGATGTTGAATAAGGATAAGAAGTATGATGATGCTGTCGCAATCGGCAAACTGAATATTGAAACGTATCCGCAGTCCGGCGTTGCATATTACGGACTTGGCGAAGCCTATGAAGCAAAGAACGATAAAGAGAATGCAATTGCAAATTATAAAAAAGCACTTGAGCTTATGCCGCGTGCTGCAGAATTTTTGAATAAAAAGATCGAAGCGCTGCAAGGTAAATAAAACAGGATGATGTGGAGTTATAAAAAGCCTAGTCCCGCGAAAGCAGGGCTGGGTTTTTTATTGGAGCTGTAATGATTTTTTCAGAACCGGATTTAAATCACCTTCGCGCAAGAGGTTTAGTACGGCTGCTGCCGTGTGCTAAATTAAAATGGTTCCGTTACACTGTTGACTATAGCAGGCAATTATTGGCAGCGAATATGTCACAATAATGTAATGAGGTTTGCAGTTATGCTTTGCATCTGCTGCTTAGTAGCTAAAAATAACGAACCGGTAGAAAACCTTATTACATTATTTCTGAAAACATCCGGCACTACAACAGGTTATCAATCCTGCCTGACGGCAGACAGGTTCCAGAGAATTTCCATAATTTGTTTTGTACAGATTTGAATTTTTTACTGCTTATTCGAGCCGACAAAATTCACGCCTATCTTAATTTTATCAGAAACTCTTTTACCAAGCACAATGTTATCAATACCAAAATCTGAAAGAGTAATTGTAAAATTGGCAATAACGCCAAGCAGATCGCCCGGAGCGCGCTGTCTTGTAAGTTCGTTTTCATCAAGATAAGTCAGTATTGTTTCTACAACTATTTCTTTTGAAACACCGTGGACTTTAAAATCACCGGTTATCTCAGCTTTAATTTTGTTATCAGCAAGATTTTCTATTTTGTTTACCTTCTTAATTTTAAAAGATATTGCCGGGTATTTATCCTCATCAAGCCAGCCTGAACCACGCAAATCCTTATCTCTCTTTTTAATTCCTGTTTTAAGCGATGAAACAGGGATCGTAATCTCTCCGGCAAGAGTAGAGGCAAAATTATTTACATCAAAGGTAACACTTCCATTAATATCTGTAGTTAAACCCTTAACGTCTTCAAGAGGAGTGGTGCTGAAAAAAGTAGCCTGGCTTCTCCCATTATTATCCTTAAAAGAAAATTTCTGAACTCCCGTGGCTTTTACCTTAAACCCCTGTGAAAATAAAACAGGTGAAATAAATATCAGGGCAATGATGGTCTTTGCAATTATTTTCATTTTTTCTCTCTGCTTTTAAAAACGTAAATTAAAATTCCGCAGACAATAATAACAAACGCAGTAACGGCGCCGGTAAGGTCTAAACCCCATATAAATTTATTTTGCCATTCTTTGTAGGTAGTTCCGAACAATTCATCTTTTTTTTCAACAAGTACCTGTGTTTTTGTGAATACCTCACCTCCGGATAAGTCCCAGATAATAAATGCAATTATAATGATAACTGCACCGGAAATAATTATGATTTTTTGTTTTTTGTTCATCGTAATAAGATAATGCCCACAGGCTGAGGGTAAAGTATCTTAAAACAGCAAAAAGTGACTTGAACATTTAAAATTGTCACTCAATAGTTGATTTTTTTACTAATAATAAGGGAGATTTTTAAATAATCTCTCTGAAACAAATTCTTTTGAAGCCTAAGCAATTCAGAATAATTGAGATATTAAATGAAAATCGGGATCGAAGCAACAACAGTTGGAACGAGAACTACCGGAACAAACAGATATCTCGCCTGCCTTCTTGAACAATTAAATAATACAGAAAACACCGTGATAACGTTTCAACCGCCGGAGAAAAACTTCCTGATAAATGATCTTGCAAAAAGGATCAGCAAAAAACTTTACCGTAATTTCAGATTAAAGAATGAAATGGAAAATTCAGGTATAGACTGCGCAATCTTTCCTGATTACTACATGCCCCGAAATTTTAAAAAGCCGTCTGCAATAATTATTCACGATCTGTCCTTCATATCTCACCCGCAGTTTTATCCTAAAAAATTTACAGCTTTTTATAATTATATGATTAGGGAAACTTTAAGAGAAACTCCCGTTATCGTTACAATAAGTGAACACACTAAGAAAAATATTTGTAAATATCTGAGAGTAAAAGAAGAAAATATTTCTCTTCTGCAGGGATACTCAAAGTTAAACAATGTCAGCGGAAAGCTTAATATCACTAATTCAGGAAGCAGTCCATATTTCCTTTTTGTCGGGCATATAGAGCCAAGGAAAAATCTTCACTTTCTGATTGAAGGATTTCTGCGATGGAAAGAACGACACCTGGTTGATTATAAACTAAAAATTGTCGGTGAGCTTTGGATAAAATCTTCTTCCACTCTTTCGCTTATCAATAAATACAAAAATCATCCGGACATTGAATTTACCGGTTACGTATCTGAACAAGACCTGCAGAGAATTTACCAAAACGCTGCTGCATTCATTCATACAAGTTTTGAAGAAGGATTCGGCTTTCCTGTTTTAGAGGCGATGCATTACAACCTGCCTGTTTTGTGTTCAAGAAATATTGCAACAGAAGAAATCTCAAAGCCGAACTCAATTGTTATAGATCCGTCAAACAGTCTGAGCTATTATAACGGGCTGGAAAGATTATCAGACTTAATACAATCCGAAAGTAAAATAAACTATAACATAAAATATTCTCCTGCCTTAATGAAAAGCCAGTTGGATGAATTGCTGGATACGCTTGATTTCAAGGTAAGGAAAAAGTATAAATCGAAAATGCCGGAAGCTAAAACCAATGAGGAAGCACTCGAGAAAACTTTGATATACTCAAGCTTATTCAACTCCGGCATAAGAAATGAAAAATTACACCAGCAGATTTTTGATCTATGTATGACGAAGAAAGACATGAACAACACTCTTTTATGTCTGTCTTCACAGGGGATAGTAAAACAGCACGGGGGTTTTACTTTTCTTAATAATGCTGAAGCCGGTTACTATAAAATTAAAAGCGGAACGAAGAAAATTGATAAGTTAAAACTAATAAGACTACTGCGCTTCCTTAAAAAAATCCCTTTTATTTCGTCCATATCTTTCAGCGGCGGAACGACACATTATGGTGCCGAGAATCATGATGACCTTGACCTGTTCATAATCTCTAAACCCTATACCGTTTACATAGTCTATTTAATTATTCATATTTATTCGCTCATCTTCAAAGCGAGAAAAGAACTCTGTGCTAATTATTTAATTGACGAAACAAACCTTGAAATAAATCATTCATACGATCCTTACACAGCACATCAGATAATTTCATTGCAGGCATTTAAGAACTGCAAATTGTTAAACAGGTTCTGGAAAGAAAATGAATGGGTAAAAAATTTCTTCCCCAATTTTGAAATTAAAAATGAGCGTTATAAAAAACCAGTAAAAATTTATATCGTCTTCAAACCTCTTAATAAAATTTTACTCTTCTGCTACCGGTATTTTTACAGGCAGCAGCTTTTAAAACTTGAACAGAACAACTCGCTGAAACTGAATGAACATTGTATTAAGCTTCACACAAACGACCATAGTACAAAAATTATTGCTGAGTTTGAGAAGGTGTGGAAGGATTATTGTTGTAATAAAGTGATGACTGAAAATCCGGCAGCAGAAGATGAAAAGGTTTATAATTTTTCTTTGAAATAAAATTTAACAAAAGTAGTTATCAGGAAATGAAAATACTCATAGGTCAGCCATATTTCAGGGTGCTGGACAAGAAAGAACTAATAAGGCAAATGCCTTATCCTCCTCTCGGAACGCTTTATGCAGCTACGATTTTAAAAAACTCAGGACACGAAATTATTTTTTACGACGGTATGTTAAGCAGCGGTCCCAGGGATTTTATAAACATGATTAAAACTACTAAGGCAGACCTGCTTATAATTTACGATGATGAATTTAATTACCTGACAAAAATGTGCCTCTCAAATATGCGCGAGGCTGCGCTTTGCTCCATCAGGGCAGCTAAGTCATTATCAATACCTGTTATTGTTTACAGCTCCGATGCAACGGATTATTATTCGTTTTATACTGCGGCGGGATGCGATGCAATAATCTACGGCGAGGGAGAAATGACAGTCAGGGAAGTTGCAGAATCATTTGAAGAAAAAAATTTTATTAAAAAAAGAAGAGAGATTGACGGCTTAAAATTTCTGGAAGACGGGCAATTAATTATAACACCACAGAGAAAAATGATCGCCGATCTTGATGAAATCCCTGAACCGGATTATTCGTTTATTGATATTGAAATGTACCGGAATATATGGTTAAAAAATCACGGATATTTTTCGCTGAATATCTCGACAACGAGAGGCTGCCCGTACAAGTGCAACTGGTGCGCAAAACCAATCTACGGAAAAACTTATCATTCAAGATCACCACAAAAAATAGCCCAGCAGATACTTAGTCTGCAAAGAAATTATTCTGTCGATCATATCTGGATTACAGATGATATTTTCGGTTTAAAACCAAACTGGATAAAAGATTTTGCCAGCGAATGCAAAAAATTAAATTTAAATACCTCATACAAATGCCTTTCCAGGCCAGACCTTCTTTTAAAAGATAAAACACTTTCGTATCTGAAAGATTCCGGCTGCAGCACAATATGGATCGGCGCTGAATCGGGAAGCCAGAAAATTCTTGACGCAATGGAAAAAGGTACTACTGTCGAACAGATTTATGAAGCTGCAGAAGAAGCTCATCGGCTGGGAATTGAAATAGCATTTTTTATCCAATTCGGATATACAGGCGAAGGATGGAACGATATCAGGATGACGAGAAAAATGATAAAAGATTGTATGCCTGACGACATAGGAATTTCTGTTTCGTATCCGCTTCCCGGCACTAAATTTTATGAAACGGTGAAAGGACAAATGAAAAATAAAACTAACTGGAAAGATTCTGATGATCTTGACATGCTGTTCTCAGGAAATTTTGAAAGATCTTTCTATAAGATACTGCACAGGTTTGTGCACGCCGAGTACAGGATAAATAAAATTTTAACAGAAAAAAACTGGAAGAAAGCTCCCCGCTTGTTGTTTTACTTACTCAAATTTTTAAGATTAAGATTCGTTATATCAGGATATATCAGGGAAGAAAATTTTAAACACGCTGTTACTTCAGAATAGTCACTCCATATAAAATCCTTCAAATTCCGGCTGCCTGTACCTAAGCCAGAATTTCTGAAGCATTTTAATTTCGTAGGGGAACGAAAAAATATTTTTCTTATAACGCAATGAAGATATCCATTTAATAATTTTTCTTTGCATTACTGTAAGCTTATAGTCAGAAACAGTAGGCGCATAGCCGTTGAGCACTGTTTCAAAATTATGGATTTTATCCACCATTTCTTTTGTAAGCCAGGGAGTTAAAGGATTGCGGTGCGTATCAAATTTTTCCCATTCCGGCTCAAGCCAGTCTTCAAGCTTTTGAGGAAATTTAAAGCCGAGGTCTTCGGACTGATTCAGGAGCTCAGATTTTTCCGTGGGTACCGGGCTGAAAACATAAATAATAATTTCAGTATCAGGATTAATTTCTTTTACCTCTTTAATAAAATTTATATCATCATCAATTTGCTTCATAACTTTTTCAGGGGTTTCAGCCGGAAAGCCGAGTATAAATGAATACTCGGGAATTATACCAAACTTTTTCATTCTTGCTGCAAAATTTTTAATCTGTGTACCGGTCTGTGTTCCGCCTTTATCAATCTTTGTGAGCAATTCATCACTGCCGCTTTCTGCCCCGAAGAAAATCATTTTGCACCCGGCATCTTTCATAAGCTGAAGTGTTTCATCACTGTATTTGTCCATTGTGTCAATGCGGCCTTCACCCCACCAGCTTATTTTTTCATCCAACAACAGGCGGGAAAGCTCTGCAACTCTTTTTTCAGAAACAAAAAAATTATTATCGAAAAATTCTATGCCATTTATGCCATAGTTTTCTTTTAAATATTTTATATCATTGTAAACATTCACAGCAGACTTAGCTTTCCACCTTGCATTAAAGATCGGCACAATACCGCAAAAAGCACATGTGAAAGGGCAGCCCATGCTTGAATGATAAGCAAAAGTTTTTGTTCCAAGGAATGTTTTTCCAAAATAATTTTTAATGGGATAAAATTTATTTAATGTCTGATAAGGCAATCGAGGGAGCTGGTCCTGATCGGGGATTTCACCTTTTCGTGTTTTAATGATCTTATCATCTTTTTTGAAAACAAGGTTTTCAATTTCATCAGCAGACTTATTATTCAAGACTGCATCGAGCAGATGAGGAAATGCTTTATCGCCGGGACCATAAATGATGTAGTCAACAAATCCTGAATTGATAACTGCCTGATAGTGGTTGGAAGCAAAATAGCCTCCCCAGATAATTATTAATTCAGGATATTTTAACTTTATTTTTTTTGTGATCGGAATTGCCTGTTTAGTCTGAGGACCCGGCATTACAGTAGAAGCAAAAAACTTAAATTCATTAGTTTGTAAATAGCCTTCAATCTTTTTCCACGGATCCTTTTCCATATTTCCGTCGACGATAACATACTCATATTTACCCTGCACAGAAGCTGCTATCTGTAAAACTGAAATCGGAACCCTGTGATTAAACCTCCCGCTCCTTGGATTGAAAAAAATGATCTTATTCATTTAGCTATTATTGATGTATGATCCTGAGTAAATTAGTAAAAATACAATAACAATGGTGACAAACCACATTGCTCTGTCTCGTCACAGCGGAAAAGTCCTTCTTTTATCTTATTTTTCACTAAAGAAAGCACCTTAAAACTATTAAGCCTGGTAATGGAAATCATTTCTAAAATAAAAAGAATTTTTCAGAGACAAAAAGATTGGTCGGCAAGGGAAGCATATAAAATCTGGTCAGAGACTTACGACAGTGAGCAGGATAACTTAATTCTGTTTTATGACAATATTATTCTGAAAGAATTTTTGAGCAAAATAAATTTTAAAGAAAAGACAATCCTCGATTATGGCTGCGGCACCGGAAGAAACTGGCAGGAAATATTTAACCACAATCCGGGCAAAATTATCGGCTGCGATATATCACCTGAAATGCTTTCAAAGGTAAAAATAAAATTTCCAAACGCGGAAACGCATCTGCTGCAAAACGAAAAATTGACTTTCCTTGCTGATAAATCGTGCGACATTATTATCTCAACCCTTGTAATTGCACACATAAAAAATTTGAATAATTTGTTCCGGGAATGGAACAGAGTAATCAGAGACAAATCAGAAATTATAATAACTGACTTACATCCTCAAATTTTAGAGAACGGCGGATCAAGAAGTTTTCACGTAGTGACCAATTCTGGCAGCTACAATGATAAGACTGTCACTATAAAAAATTTTATACACAAAATAAATAAAATTGAAAAGCTGCTGCATCAGTCAGGCTTCCGTACCTCTGACTTAATTGAAAAGAAAATTGATGAAGACGTAAAACTTTTTTACGAAAAGAAAAACGCAATCGGCGTTTACGAAAGATTCAAAGGCTTACCATTTATTTACGGCTTATATTTAACAAGATGAGAATACTTATAAACAATGTACGTAATGCAGAAAATTATAATGACGTCTCACAAATCGAGATAGAAAATTCAGTCATTAAGAATGTCTGCTATGGTCTGAACAACTTTATCGAAAATACCGGTGCAATAAAACTTGATTTTTCGAATGCGCTTGCTTTCCCGGGACTCATTAATTCCCACGATCATCTTGAGTTTAATTTATTTCCGAAACTTGGCAGCAGATTCTATAAAAACTATGTTGAATGGGGTGATGATATTCACTCCTTGTTTCAGGATAAGATCGAAAGGGTAAAAAAAATTCCTTATGAACTCAGGTTCAAATGGGGGCTATACAAAAATCTTATTTGCGGAGTTGCAACTGTTGTCCATCACGGTAACGGTGCTGTTTTTAATTTCAGGCACCTGCCGGTTGTTTATACAGGTTTTAACTATTTGCATTCGATCAGGCTTGAGAAAAGATGGAAGATAAAACTAAATACTTTCTTCAATGATCTCCCCGTTGCAGTTCATATTGGAGAAGGAATTGACAATGAGTCTGAGCGGGAAATTGATAAGCTGATCAACTGGAATATTTTCAGGAAAAAACTGGTGGGGGTGCATGCCATTTCATTGAAGGAAAGGCAATGCAGAAATTTTCGCGCAATAGTCTGGTGTCCGGATTCGAATTTATTTTTATACAATCAAACGGCAGATATTCAAACTCTGAAAAAACAAACTAAAATTTTATTCGGGACAGATTCTGCACTTAGTGCCGATTGGAATATTTGGAATCAACTGCGCTTAGCAAGAAATCTGAATCTCTTAACAGACGAAGAATTGTATAATAGCCTAACAGAAACTGCATCAGATATATGGCGGTTAAACCTGGCGGGAAAAATTTCCGCAAATAAAAAAGCAGATATCGTTGTAGCAAAGAAAAAATCCGATGATTACTGGAAAAGTTTTTACAGCATCAACCCTGAAGATATATTATTAATAATTAAAAACGGTGAAATTGTCTTTATTGATGAGGAGCTGCAAAATGAACAACGGGCAATTACAGAAAAAGATTTTGATCTCGTAAGTATAAATTCAGTTCGCAAATATATTACTGCCGGGATTTGTAATTTAATGTTATCAATTCAGAATTATATTCCTGAATATAATTTCCCGGTTAAACCTGTTAAAAAGTTTTGACAGATGCCGGCTAAAATAGCTTACATAAATTATTACTACGACAGAGATATTTCACTTAGTGAATATTTTATCCGTTACCCCAGCATCCCCGGCTGGTGCAATGCAATTACAGGTGAAGACTTTGAAGTCAATGTTTACCAGAGATTCAATCAGGATTTATTTTTGAGAAAAGATAAAGTAACATATAATTTAATAAATGATGGAGAAAATCACCGGCTGAAATCTCTGCAAAGACCGGAAGCCTTTCACGAAAAGATAATCCGTGACAAGCCTGATTTAATTCACGTAAACAGCTTAGACTATGTTTACCAGGCTTATGCACTGAAGAAAAAATCCCCTTCATCAAGGATTATCATTCAACATCACGCTGAGAAAGCCTGGAAAGGACCCGGCAAAATTATGCGGAAATATTTTTCGAAATCCGCAGACGGATTTATTTTTTCATCAAAAGGGATTTATGATGATTGGATCAGCTCAAATGCTCTTCCCCGCAATAAAAATTTTGCAGAGATAACCGAAGGCTCTACATTTTTTTCTAGATCAGACAGAAAAGATGCGAAAAGTAAAACTGACTTAAATGGTAATCCTGTCTTTTTATGGGTTGGCAGACTGAACAGTAATAAAGACCCGTTAACTGTAATTTCCGGCTTCCAATTGTTGTTAAAGGATTTCCCGCTGGCAAAGTTGTATATGATATATTCTGAAAATGATCTTGAACAAGATATTTTATCTTTAGTTAGTAATCAAAACAGGCTAAATGATTCAGTGCAGCTTTTAGGTAAAATAGATCATACGCAAATGCAGGATTATTACAACAGTGCTGATTATTTTGTTCTCGGCAGTCATTATGAAGGATCTGGCTACAGCCTGATAGAAGCTATCGCCTGCGGAGTTGTTCCGATAGTAACGGATATTCCATCTTTTAAAACGATAACTTGCAATGGAAAGATCGGCGGCTTGTGGAAAGCAGGTAATGCGGAATCTTTTTATCAGGCTGCAAAAAAAGTATTAGCACTTCCTTTGAACTACGAATCAGAAAAAACTGCGGCATTATTTAAGTCAAACCTGAGTTATGAAATAATTTCACAAAAAGCAAAAGAGTTTTATAAAAAATTATTAAATGAGAAATAAATCAAGGTGCCGATTCACATTTCATCTTTTTGAAAACAAAATAGGTGATGGCAGTTATTATAATTATTATAAACAAAAAGCCCGCTCCAAGTCCTGTCATCCCAAAATTTTTACAACATAATGGAAGAACAATAAGTATAAGTACTGATTCAGCAAGTGAAATTTTCCAGAATGGTTCTCTCTTCAATGCCCTCATATAACTTACCATTGCAAAGCGGATATGGTGAGGAATAACAGACAAAGAGAATAAAAACAACGGCAAAGGATCAAGAAATCTTTCAGAAACCGAGGGAGAAATATTTTTTAGCAAGATTAAACCGAGATTAAACGAAAGAACTGTGATCAAAAGCAACAGCGTAGAATTCAATGTTGAAATAAAGAAAGTTCTGTTTAATTTATTGTAATTTTTACTTGCTGCAGCAATTGCAAAAGTTGGCATCTTCGTAGTTATTATTGTTACCGAAAGCCCCCAGAACATTGTGATGACTGCCCAGCTTATTCCCGCACTACCGGCAGCAACAGGACCCAGATACCAGAATATCAATGGTATAATAAAAGAAAAATTCAGAAAACCTGTGACTGAACTTATCGCTGATCTCCATTGAAGCGGGAGTATTTCTTTTTTCCAGATTTTATTTTCTGCTGATTTAAGACTTAGTACCTCTTTCAGCAGAGCGTAATATTTTCTCCTGAAGAAATTTATCTGCCCCAAAAGATTGACTGTTGTCCCTGCTGAAAAGAGCCATAGTTTCCCTCCAAGAATCATAACAAACCAGGAAGTGATTCTTTCACTTAACGATTGTTTCAAACGAAAACGGTTTATGTTTTCAACTTCATTAATGCCTTCGAGAAATGTCAAGCCAGGTGATAATAAAATCTGCATTGATTTAAGCAGACAAATTACCAGCCACGGGAAAAGCCATTCAGATAAGTAAACATCGCTGTCCGGGGAAGATTTTATCAAAAAGAAAAATCCGCCTGCACTTAAACCAAAAAACATTAAAAGTGTGATCCACGAAAACCATTTTACAGTAAATTGTTTTATTGATGCTAATCTTTCGAGAGCTATTTTATCCCCCGAGAAACCTGAGCCGGGATCAAAATTTATCTTCGCCCATTCGTGGCTGATAAATTGCTGGATGATCTGCCCAATTCCCATCACGAAAAGCGTCTGTATCCCCAACAGACTGTTGAAAGCATAATAATAGCCCTGTAGTTCCGGTGTGAAAAAAATTATTATTAAAGTTGCCGTTGCCGCAGATGAAAGAAATAACCATATCTTATTTGAAATTCCATATATCACCGCCCTGTCTTTGATAATTTTTATAAACTCTTTTAGGAGTTCACAGTAATTATAAAATAATTTTTTCTCTGTGGTGCTGTTCATTTTCATCCGGCGGAATATTTTTCATAAAGTCGTACGTAAGAATCAACAGTTGCAGTAACAGGATGAATGATCTTCGGTTCATAGTTACGTGCCGTTTTTAATATTCTGCAAATCATTGAACTTAATTCTTCTTCAGTGTCTGCAACAAATAATTTTTCACCCTGCCTGGCACAGCCAACATTCTTGCTTACGACGTAACACCCTGATGCAAGAGCCTCAGCAATCACATAGCCGTAAGCCTCGTAGCCAGAAGTGTGAAGAAGGATTTTGCTTTTCATCATAAACCTTAATACCTCTTCGCGTTTTATATGACCGGTCAAAGAGATATTATTTCTCAGATCATATTTCGATATTAATTCCTCAAGAGTTCCCCTTTCCACTCCATCACCTATCAACAGGCATTTTATCGAAGGAAAATCTGTTTTTAATTTTTTAACTATTTCAATGAATAATCTGAAATTCTTCAGTGGAATCAACGAACCGGCACCGACCAGGTCTATGGCGCGTTCATCTTTTTCAACAAAAAATTTTTCAATCCCCCAGGGAATAACATATTCAGGTTCTTTACCAGCAGAGCGTGAAAAATATAATGACTGATTTTCAGATACAGCCACTTTCATTATTTTTTTTAACGGAAGAATCTTTAAATACTTATTCCCACTCTTTGCATCCTGCCCCATCATAGTGTTTATATGCTTAACCTGTAAAATCAAGCTGATAAAAGCTGCTATCATCGCAGACTCTGTAAGCCAGAAACTGTGTATGATATCTATTTTTGATTTTCTGTTTATTTTCAAAGCCAGGTAAACGGCACGCAGCCAGTAAAGAAATCTTTTTGGCTGTGACGATCTGGCTGCCCCGCAGCTATAAACTTTTATACTTTCCCATTGATAAACAAAATTTTTGTAAGGATAGTGTATAGAAATTACTGTGACTTTAATTTCAGGATGATTTTTTATCAACGAACGAAAATATTCCTGCATTGGGGGAATGCAGTCAGTGTCTTTCTCATTCTCAGGGAAGCCTGATGTAATTACAAGAACGTGCATCGTTTTTATGGATTATATTCTGCTGTTAAAATAAAATGATCTGCAAATCTGTTAAAAGGAAAGCTGCCGGAAATTTTTTCATCGAGCTTTGTTAAAAATTTATATAAGTGTGGATATTTTCGCGGAAAATTAATCATATACGGCGGCGGGCTTACAGAAGCAAGCCCCTGAACCTCTACAATGCGAAAATCAGGACCGAGAGCTTTTATTACATCACTTACACTGTAATAATATGTTTGAAAATTTACACCTTCAATATTTGCAGCAACCCCATTCTTCCGAAGCCTTCTGAAAGCAGTTTTAAAATTTCCCTTCAGCAAAAGAGCTAACTCCCACGGACAGAAGGGCGGAATAATAACGAGAGTAACTTTGCTCTGCGGCTTCAATATTTTTTTAAAATGAATGAACACAGATTTTAAATCTGATGAGCAGTTCAATCCACCAAAATTTGAAAAGAGATAATCAAAAACTCTTCCGCTCAGTTTATCAAGTTCAGTAAACGAAAGCTGCTGCCAGGTGATCAGTCTGCTGAAGTTATAATTATTAATTTTACTGCGGAGTTTTTTCAGCATCCCTTCAGAAATATCTGTGCAATGCACCTTAAAGCCTTTGCCGGCAAAAAAAACAGCATCCAACCCGGTGCCTGAATTTATTTCGAGGATTTCATCACCATTTTTTAAATGCCTTAAAACATGAGTTCTGGTAACAGAACGCATCCATTTGAGGATTTCATTTTGTTCCTCATACTTATCAAAAATTTCAGACTGGCGTGAAAAGGCTTCGCTTACAAGTTCAAAACTCTGCATATTTATATTTAATTTTCATATTATAGTGATGAAAAACCGGAATTTGTGACTAAAATAAACCACAACAACTAATAGAAACAATACCAGCTATGTTTGAGCTTAAACCCAAGAAAATAATCGGCGGTGTCAGCTATCTTTCGTTACCGGAAAATCAGAAGTTTGATGAAAAGAAATACATCGGGCTCAGAAAAAAGGAAGGAAGAATTTATACTGATGACGAGCTGCGTTCTTTGCCAGAAATTGATCCCGCACATAAATTAAAGCAAGAATGGGCGGTGCGGAAACAAACGATGTTTAAACTGATCAGGCATATTAGCAAAGAGCAAAAACAGTTGATCTTAGAAATAGGCTGCGGCAACGGATGGCTTTCAAATGCTGTTTCTGAAAAAACAGGTAACTATATTATCGCACTTGACCTGAATCAGTTTGAGCTGAGGCAGGGTGCAGAAGTATTTAAAAACAATGAGAGATTAAAATTCGTTTACGGGAATATTTTCGAAAATATTTTTCCTGTCGGAATATTTGATTCAGTAATTCTGGCAAGTGTGATACAGTACTTTCATGACCTGAATCAGCTTATAGAAAGAATTTTTTATTTCCTCAAACCAAAGGGGAAAATTTACATTGCTGATAGTAATTTTTACAAGGAAGATAAACTACAATCAGCAATAACCAGGACTGAGAATTATTACTGTAATCTCGGTTTGCCTGAAATGTCGGGCTTTTATCATCATCATAGCTGGAAAGAATTAACAGGATTTGATTACAGTGTCTGTAATAGAACTGCGATTGTTGTTTCTAAAATAATTGAGAAAGTCTCAGGAAGAGGGAAGACTGTTTTTCCATTCGTAGTTATCAGTAAAAGTTAATTTTTGTTTTTTATCAAAGACATGATTTTGTTTCTGCTCGTCTTAACAAAAATAACTATTGCTGCCATCAGGATTATTCCTGCGACTGAAAATAATAAAGGATTTACCCGCGGATTGTTTTTAAGATTTATGCCTGAAGTATTGCCCGAAAGAATAAACGCACTCCAGTAAAAAGGATTAGCAGAATATTCTTTAATGAATTTAATTTTAGCCTGCCGTAGTGCTTCCGACTTATTCATCCCGCTGCTGAGATTTTCATAAAAAAGCTTCATTAACTCCGAAGTATATTTGTCATTCACTTCCCACAGTGAAACAATTACACTTTTAGCACCTGCCTCATAAAAAGCTTTTGTCATTCCTATAATTCCTTCGGATTGATCAATCTGACCCAGCCCGGAATTACAACTGCTCAGCACAACAAGATCGCTGTTAAGTTTTAGCTGCACGATCTCGTTAGCTTCTAAAAATCCATCATTATCAGGGTCATAATAATTTGAGAGAAAGATAACGGGCTGTTTATTCAAAAGAAAAGAATGTGTAGACAGATGAATTATTTTACTGTGTTCGGCAAATCTCTTAAAGTTTGTTTCTGTTGCGTCTCTTTCAACAAGTATTTTATCAGCACCTATCAGTGAACTTATTTCATTGACTTCGTCTTCTGAATATTTCAATGGCATTAAGGCAATATTTCTCGGCAGACCACCAGTCTCTTCAAGCAGACCTCTTCTTTCAGCAAAGCCTGTTAGCTGGTTATTAATTGCCGGGTTACCAACTACTAAAGCCTTGCCGTCGTTTTTAAAATCATTTTCTTTTTCACGCAGGTATAATTCGATAGACGGTGTATAAGAAACCTGGTAATCATTGATCAAATAATTATTGTTTGAATAATCGTATGGGCTTTCTGAATTATTTTTTTTATCAACCAGGAACTCGAAAGGTACTGTTACAAGCTCCGGTGACAGGCTGAAAATAATTTTACTGTTACGGGGCACATCCCGCAGAACTTTCGCCAGCAGTTTTTGATAAAGCCGATAAGCAGCCCGCGCATTAAATGAAAAAAGATCCTGGTTGTAAAAAACTCTCTCCGAATTATCTGATGTTTTGAAATATGGTGAAATGTCTGAAATTAATTTTAAGAGTTCATCTTTATTAATGTCAATTACAAATGGTTCGAACCTGTTTTTTGAAACCAGGAAGATATACATTTCTTTATCGGTCAAAAAGAAAGAGAGCAGGTATTCATCATCAGAAAGCTTTTGCTGAATCTCATTCAATGGTATGTCGGCAATATTTTTGTCACTAATATCAGATATAAAAGGATATTTTGATACAAGCGGCAAAATCATGCTATTATAAATTTCTTTAACAGAATCAATCTGTTTTGTGCTGTATAAACCTGAATTGATCACCCATTCGTAATCATACAGATCATCCAGGGCTCGCTTGTCTTTAACAACGCTTTCAAACTTAATGTTAAAAAGATTCTGTATTGTGTTGCGTGAGCGTGACCTGTCAACAACCTGCAGCGCTTCTTCATAACGTTTTTCTTTCAGTAGTAATTCAGCAAGAGAATTATAAACTTCATCCTTATCTGAAAAGTACGCTATCTGTATTTCATCTTTTGAGTAAAGAGCCCTGGAAATTCTTTCAATTATTTTTATCGCTTCTTTATACCTGGATTCTGCCTCACGGTAATTATTATTTTTTTCTGCAAGCTTTGCAAGCGAATAATATAATTCTATCCTGATATTTGGCTCATTCAGAGCTTGGATCGAATTTAATGAACTTTCATACATAAGTTTCGCCTTCCGAAAATTATTCTGTTTCTCTGAGACTTTCCCTTCAACTAGCAAAGCCAAAGCTGACAAATATTTTAAACCATAAGCCGATGATATCTTTTCGGATTCACTTAATAAACTCAGCGACTTTGAGTAGCTGCCCTTCTCCATAAATAAATAAGCGAGGTCGATTGAAGACAGTGCCTGGGTATAAATATCAGAATATTTTTTTGAAAGCCTGTAGGCGTTGCTTAAATTATTTTCTGCCTGTGCAAGGCTGTCCATTTCCAGATAAGTAAGACCCAAATGATGGTATGCACCGGGCAGCAAATACGAATTGCCCGATTGAAGACACAGCGTACTTTCCTTCGTATAGTCCCTTATCGCTCCCCTGTAATTACCTAAATTAAAATTTAACGAGCCTAAGCCAGAGCTTATCTCAGCTTCAAGAGGGATATCTTTTATCCCGGCAGAAATTTTCTGTGCACTTTTATAATATTCGAGTGCTTTTGCATAGTTAGATAAATTTGCATACAGATCTGCAAGACCTGTTAAATTTATTACCCGTGCTCTTTTATTTTCTCCCGCATATTTTAAACCCTTTTCGTAAAGATTTTTCGCCTCCCGGTAATTGAACTCATTCATATACAACCTTGCAAGGTTATCAGAAAGAAGGGATAATCTTAATTTATTTCCAAGCCTCTCATACAGATTATAACTGGTCAAATAATTCTTTTTTGCATTCAGCAGATCGTTCGTATATGAATATGATACTCCCAATTCAGAATGTGTTAATGCTTTTGCCTCAGTGAAATTAAAATCATCAGCTATTGATATTGCTCTACTATAATATTCTCTTGCTTTTAAAATCTCACCTTTCTGATCCAGCATTATACCAAGGTCAACTAAAGAAACAGCCTCGTCGTATTTATCATTAATTTTCTGCGAAAGCTTATTTGCTTTCATGTAGTATTCTTCAGCCGATTTATATTTGCCTGACAAATAATAAAGCGAGCCTACAGCAATGAAAGTCTTTGTAAGAAAATATTGATCACCTTCAGCATTTCTTAATGCATTTTCTGCTGCACTCAAAGCCTCAACATAATTACCAAGATTTCTGTAAGTATAAGACAACTGGTACAAGATGTCTTTATTTAAAGAATCTGACGTTGTAATTTTTTTCAACATAACAAGCGCAGCAGAGTAATTACCACTGTGAAGATTGATCAAAGCTGATAAATAATTTTTGTACTTGTCTGTGAGCGTCTTATTACTCACAATTTCAGACTCCAGCACTGATATATTATCCGAAGCTGAAGCCGCAAAGACAAGGTTATCATAGTATGGGATAAAATCAGGATTCAGCTTCAACACAGATATCAGCTCACTGAACATTTCAGAATATCTGCCCTCTCTCTTTAGCACGATTGAAGACAAATAGTGTGTTTGAAAACTTTCCGGGAATTCCTTCAGACTGTTCAGTTCTCTTCGCAGATCATAACGGGAATTGAACAAATAATTTGAATACTGTTCCATCAAATTTTTATTCCAGGAATTTGATTTAATGATACTGCGGAGTGAATCTATATTAATTTCCCCCGAAGGCAGTTTTTTAACAGCTTCTGAAGTATTTTTTTGCGGATTGCCGGCGAAGAGGCTGAATACAATTAAAGCCAGAACATATATTATGGATTTTGAAAATACCATCTGACACTGTTTTATTCCAGGTTATTCAACAACTCTTTTGCCCGATCTATTTTGCTGCCTTTCATTCCGATCACCATTTCCAGGTTCTTTTTAGCTTCGACCGTTTTTCCAAGCATCAGATCCGCTTTTGCAAGAAAGTAATATGAGTTCGAAGTAATATCGGGGAAGTTACCGGAACTGTTTTTAGCTATACATTCTTTAAAATTAGCAACTGCTTTATTAACATCGCTCTCACTGTAAGAAGGGAAAAGCCCGAGAAAATCTTTTTCTGAAATTTCGAGGTATGTCAGACCAAGTATATAATGTGTATAAAATATTGTTTCGTCATTTTTATTATTGTTAACATCTGCTTCAAAGAAATTAATAGCAGTGTCGAATTTTTTTTCACCAAGAGCTAAAAGTCCTTTTTGAAATTCATCACTGGCTCTGCCCCGTGTAACGTAAAACAGTGAACTGTCTTCAGTCTTCGCTAGTTTGACATTCCTAGGGGTAACGAACTGAGAAATGACTGACAAAGAAAGGAACAAAACTACCACGGCTGTTACAGCAGCAAAAGAATATCTGAATAACTTTTTCTGAAAGAAAAATAATCCTGTTCTGTAAGCCGGATGAATATCCGTTTTTGATTTCTGTAAATTGCTGCTTATAAATCCGCTTGCAGATGTGTATTCTTCTGATAACTTTAAAAATTCTGAACTGCACCTGGCACATTTCCTTATATGCTCTTCAATAAATTTAATTCGTGAAGGATCAAAATTTTTTCCGGGATTATTATTCTTAAATAAAACATAATCCGCAAGATCATCCTGCGAAATATGTGAAGATGCTTTTACAAGATCGTTAAGACGATTATACTTATTGAAGAATTCTTTTGCTTCCGCGTCCGCAGATACTAAGCGGTCAATCTCATCTTTATCCTGTTTAGTCACGATGTCCTTAGCAAGTATAGTTAATATTTTTTGAATGTTTTCGCCCATCTTTCTTATATGAATTTTATAGTTAAATAGTACTCTGCATCAATATAAAGTGACAAAATAAACTGATTCAAAGCATAGATTTTAGCTCCTCGATCGTACGGTAAAACATCTTTTTTACGGCGTCTTCTGATTTATTCAGATGTTCAGCAATCTCAGAGAATTTGAGGTCCTCCCAGAATCTTTTTTTCAATATAATTTGCTTTTCTTCACTAAGCGTATTAAGCAGTTCCAGTATTTTATCTGCATCAACGCTGTCACCGGGGTTAATCTTTTTATCTTCAATATAGTGTGCTTCTTCGAGTTCAAAAGTATTTTTAATGTGGTTTTTTTTGTACCAATTTATAAAATTTAGGAAGAGAACTCTGCGCAGCCAGTATTCAAGGCTTTCTATCTTCTGGTACTGTTCGGCAAAAGCAAGGTACACATTATTGGCAAGGTCTTCGACATCCTCAATACGGTCGATCTTGCCAAGCTTATATTTTGAATGAAAATAAGTATAGGAAATATGTCTTACATAACCGGAAAGATCTTTGAATGAATCTGCATCACCATTTCTTGAGTTGTAGAAAAGCTGATCCAGTTCATCTTGTGTAAAATTAATGTAATTTAACTTCTGATATTTCAAAGAGAAATGTCACCTTAGTTTTATTTTTGTTACTAATAATAATTATTCTCGTTACGATTATCAATATGAAGAGAATCTTACAGAGTGTATATTTTATTTTATTTCTCATCAGTATCGGAATAGGGCAGCTCTTTGCCCAGTCAGATTCAGATACTGTTGACATACGCCCGCACGAAGTTGAATTTGAAAGTACATTCCAAAGACTGGAAGGAATTCGGATAATAAACAGCAGTCCTACCGATACCTTACTGCTTGATACCGTGTATTATAATTCGAACCTCTATAGCATCAGGTTTGATAGTTATAATAATTACCCTATTCACGTCTCCCCCGGTGATACACTGATGATGGATTGTATTCTATCAGGTTATTTCCAGGTCGCCGCAGCCGATACAACAGATACCCTTATGATTTCATTTAACAATCACAAAACTAAAAGATTTGTAAAAATAAAAATTGATTTCCACGAAGATGATCTGAGAGAAGGAAAAATTAGCGGGCTTGTAACAGCAAACGGCAACCCATTAGACAGTGTTAGTATAAATTTTTACTATAATGGTATTTATTTGTTCAAGAGTACAAAAACAAATTACCAGGGAAAATATTCGTTAATGCTGCCTCCTGGATATTATAGCATCTCTGCTGATAAAAAAGGTTTTAACCTTACGTTTTTCAATAACAAGCCAGATCCTTTAAGTGCAAATTTTGTTACAGTTGCAAGAGATTCAATGTCGACCGCCGATTTTAATCTTGTGCCTGACAGCAGTACAGGAATTTCAGTCTCCGGCAAGATACTTGATGCTTTATCAAAAGCTGCAATCGGCTCAGGGATTGTTGTTATTCGAAAAGGCATACATACGCCGGGCAAAATATCCGGCACAAATTCTTCCGATACTTACGCTGCAATGGTAAACCGTGACGGTACATATAAAATCAATAACCTGAACGCAGGGACCTATTATATTCAATCATTCGCAAATTATTATACGCCTGCATTCTATAGCATGTTTAACCCGGGCACAACAGATTGGACTAAGGGTGATTCAGTTTCCGTAAATGGAATTAAGCCTAACCTGGATATTATAATGCCAAGGGATTCCTCGTTCGGCGGAGGAACTATATCAGGCAAAATCAAATCAAACATAACCAATTTTGCTTTTTCTGATATCATTGTATATGCACAATCTGCTTACAGCAACTCAGAAGCTAATTATTCGTTTGTTGATTCAGCAGGGAATTATTCAGTTAAAGACCTGCAGTATGGTACATACAGGGTGCTCGCACAGAAAATTGGATTTGAAAATATTGTTTCATCACGGTTAGCTGCGATTACAACGACACAGTCAACCGATACTTTAAACTTATCTTATGATACCACATCACTGGTGAAAAATGTTACTTATCCGGGCACCTATGTGTTATATCAAAACTACCCTAACCCGTTCAACCCTACAACTAACATCAGGTTACATTTAGGAAAGTCATCTTATGTTACTGTGGCTGTGACAAATATACTCGGGCAGCAGGTAGAGGTTTTGGAAAAAGGATTTCTTGAAGCAGGAAATTATAATTTTATCTTTAATGCAAAAAGTTTAAGCTCGGGGACATATTTTGTTTCCCTTATAACCGAAGAAGGTATTCAGGTTAAAAAGATGCAGCTTATCAAATAAGGAATAGGGGTATAATGGTATAGAGATATAAAAGTATAAGGGAAATAAGAATTTTTCGTAGCCAATCCGCAGACGTGCGGGTTTATTTCTTAGCTTAATTACTAACTATTTCCGATCAGGTTCAATAAATAATTTTAAAATAAACAGGAACGATTATGAAAAATATCATTTGCTGTGTTTTATTAATTATACTTTTTTCATCAATTTATAATTTCGCTCTTCCGCGCTTTGCACTGAGAAGCGGACAAACCTGCGTTGATTGCCATGTAAATCCAACCGGCGGAGAAATGCGTTCAAAAGGCGGATGGCTTTATGGAAAGAATACTTTACCTATGTACAGAAGCGATGGAACATTAAGCCCTAAGATCGGAGAGAACATTACGTTCGGATTAGATTACCGAACACAATTTCTTACAAAATCCACTGACTCAACTTTTCAATCCGACTTTCAGAAAATGGAAGGGACTATTTATTTAAATGTAGAAATGTCCGATGAAATAGATGTCTATGCCCGTTATGATTTTCTCTTTTCTATCTGGGAAGCATACGCTCTGCTGAATGTTCTGCCTAATGACAGCTACATAAAAGTAGGAACATTTTCACCAAATTTTGGAATCCGTTTAGATGACCATACCGCTTACACACGCGGCGGCGATCTGGGTGTACTTTTTGCAACCGGAAGCAGACAGGGACTGATCTATGACCCAAGATATACTGAAACAGGAGTTGAGCTCGGCATTAATATCGGAGAGGCTGCATTCTTATCTGCAAGCGTAGGGAACCCACGCTCAAGACCATTTACCGCTGACCCGACATACACTGCCAGGATAGAATTTCATCCTGTCGTTGCTGATAAAATCAGTTTCTTGTTTGGCGGCTCTTATGCGGCATATAAAGAGCAGAGATTTAACCCGGCGAACAATCAAAGTGGTATCGCTAATATCCAGTTCTACGGAGGTTTCGGAGGTATTGCTATCGGTGATGCAACTCTAATGGCTGAATACGACATCGGTAAAAATAATATTATCACAGGAAGTTCAACCAGTTCGCTTATGATCGAAGGTGCTTATACAATTATCAAGGGACTTGAGGCTGTAATTCGATACGATAGGTTTGATAAGGATATCAATTTACCCGGCAACGAGCTTAAAAGATTAATTACTGGTTTTGAATTTTATCCGTTCAGCTTTATAGAGATTAAACCTCAGTACCGTTTTCAGTGGGAAACACCGGAAGTAAAGAACAACTCTTTCGTTTTGCAGTTTCATTTCTACTATTAAAGTCCATACACTGAAAAGCAGAAAAACTGCATTAACGTTACGAAGCAGAATTAATGAAAAATTTTAAATGAAAATATTTCTGAGCTTGTAATCAGAAGATCACATCCAGCAGTTTCTTTTTTGTAATTGGCAGTATTGTGTGAGGAATATCAAAATCCAGATCGGTAAGACAGACAAAAATTGCAGGATCTATATAAGAATTAATTTGGGTTATCAGCTCACTCCTGAACTTCTTTGAGGTCAGTGATATTTTCGTATCAGGAACCGACTTTAAAAATCTTGTGTTAAGTGATTGAAGTGGGATTGGCGATGACATGCTGAGAGAGCATGTATATTGATATATCATAAGTTTTCCTGTCCTGTTATCAGGAATAACCAGGTAACCTTCATCATAATATTCAGGAAGATCACCTACAATGTTAACCTCAATATTACGCGAGACAAAGTCATAAATCACATAACCTTCTTCAATAACTTCGATTATTTTTGTCATTGACCATCTAATCATCTCAGCAAAATTTTCAAAGATATCGCTGCTTATGCTTACACAGGAATCGTGTTCCCCGTTTTTCTTCATCAGATATTGGTATGAGTTATTATGAAAAGTTTTTTGATCAAGCAATGATTTTAACCTGGAGGCAATTAAACGCAGCTCAGTAAGTCCGGGATATAAACGATTTCCATTAAAATCATGCCTGCAGTTCTTGAGATAATTTAAAACCTTGTACTCGTTCAGTTCCCTGTCTTCCAAGCCTGTTAATATAATATCATTAATAAAATCCATTTAACATCTTCTGCGTTTTAATTCAGCATTTCAATAAATATACCATACATTTGTATTTATTCCTCTCTTTTTTGATTGAATAACAACGGGCAATCTTCCCATTTTGGGATTTTTTTGATTTTGAAGCACTACAGAATGGATTTTAAAACCAGTTTAGAAAATACTTACTTCAGAAAAATATATTAACCCAAATTTTCCCTTAGGAAAACCTGTCCGTCCGGCAGGCGGGTTTGCCCTACGTGCCAACAAGCCATAATTCATTTTGGCAAAAAGAATTTGAAAGAGAGTTATTCTTCAAAACCAAGCATCAAAATCCTTCAGGGCTTGTCGGGGTTAACCCCAATAAAATCGGGGCATTCCTAATGAATTTTTTGGGTTAAGAAAATGCCGGTTAAACTCTCCGAACGTGATACAAGAGAGAACCGACTTTACGATTTGCTATCAGATTTGTTTGTTTAATTTATATAACCCGAACCCCACTACTAACAAAGCAGGAACGATCATCAATAAATTGAAAGTAATATTATGTATCTCCATTTTTACCTCATCTTTTTCATCTGAATACTCAATCAATGTGCCATATAAAAAGGAAAGTTTTCCAGCAAAAAATTACCTGCTGTACGAAATTTTTGTGTTTTAAAAATAACACAGGTCTCCTTTTGAGATTATTAAACGAGAATTAAGTTGTTTTTTAATTTGTCTACACTGGTATGCAAGTTGCCCCGATATGTAAAAAGAGGATTAAAATGTTTTTGACTTTAGGAGCTATAATTCTTGCTTCAGTAATTGCGGGCAAATTATTTTTTGTCGTCAGGAAACTGTTGAGAGAGAGAAAAGAATTCAGGGAATTGTTCCATTAATAATTAGCTGACTGAATTTTTAATTTTGATTATTTCTGCAGCAATGCTGACAGCTATTTCTTCCGGCGTATTGCTGTTTATTTTTTCCCCAATAGGTGCGTGTACAAATTTTAATTTTTCTTCACTAACACCTTCTGATCTGACTTCATCAAATATCTTTTTAATTTTTACTTTGCTTCCCATCAGACCGATATACTTCACTTTTTTATCAATCACGCTGAGCAAAGCTGTCTTATCAGAAGGATAAGCTGTAGTCACTATCACTACGTAAGAATACTCACCTTCTGAAATATCATTCCCGATCTCATTAAAATTTTTAATTACAAGCTGATGCGAAAAATTATTTTGTTTAACCGTAATGACATCAGGACGGTCGTCAAATGTGATTACATAAAAATCAAGCTGCGACATAATTTTTGAAACTGCAAGTCCTACGTGTCCGCACCCGATAACATAAACAGTATTCGGGATGCCAATATTCTCTTCATATGACCATTTATCTTCAGATAATTTTTCAAATTTTATGTGGTTTTTATTCCTTCTATGATTTATGAATGAAATCCCTTCTGGTGTAATTTTTAACAGTGATGGTTTTCTTTCAATAAAAGAATTGACAATAGAATTAATGATCTGCAGGTCATCAGAATTTAAAGAACAAAGAAATATTGTTTCAGTTCCGGCGCAGATCAGACCCGACCGATTCACTTTTGCCTTTTTGTTGTGAAATAGCTTTTGAAAAAGCCTGACTTTCTCTCCTGTCTTTAAATACTCTTTCACTCTTTCAACAAGATCATATTCCATAATTCCCCCTCCGATAGTGCCAAAAAGTTCAGGCATGTCTGCCTGACAGGCAAGCTTATTATTAACTGCCATTTTAAATCCTGCTTTACCGGGCGAGCCGCCTGTCGAGTTCAGTACTGTCATTAATATAACTACACTTCCGCTCTCAATGCTGGATTTTATAAATTCCCAAAGTTTTAACTCTCTCATTTTTTTTCTGAACCAATATTATTTCATATTTAGCACAGCTTCCATAAAACAGCACTCGACATCTTTTTGAGTATTTATTTGACTACTGATGTAACAGCCTTGCTTTCTTTACTTTGTTTCTTTGTTAAGGAAGAAACATCATAAAGCGAAAGCAAAACACGTTCGGGTGTCATAGGCGAGTGAAGTTTAAATTCTTTACCCGGTCTGAAGGCTTTCATAGCATTTGTAATTGCAAAATAGGCTCCGATGCCATACATCAAAGGAGGTTCGCCTATTGCTTTAGATTTGAAAGGACCATAAGGATTAGGCGCATCTTCAAGAAAATGAATTAGTATTTCTTTTGGTGCAGCATGAACGTCGGGAACTTTGTAAGTCGAAAGTGCATCTGTCAAAAGTTTACCGTCTTTATTATAGATTACTTCTTCAACCGTCATCCATCCGATCCCCTGTACAACCCCGCCTTCAGCCTGACCTTTATCAATGGCGGGGTGAAGACTTTCTCCAAAATCGTGAACAACTTTTACAGAATCTATTTCGTAAATACCGCGCAGGCAATCTACTGTCGCTTCGATTATTGCAGTGCCGTATACGTGATAAGCAAAAGCCTGCCCTTTTGATTTTTCTCTGTCAAAATAAATATGAGGTGTAGCATGATGCGCCTGTGCTGATAAGCTGATACGTTTTAAATACGCCGACTGAATTAATTTTCCCCAGTTAAGATCTGTTTTTCTGTCTGCACAATAAATCACTTCGTTTTTGATCTCTATATCTTCAGGATTGAATTTCCTATTGGCAACAAGTTCTTCAGATAAGTCATCAGCAGCAGTTTTTTTCAACCTGTTCAGAATAATTTCACAGGCGCTTTGCACAGCATACCCGTTCAGGTCCGCGCTTTTACTTGCAGCAGTAGGAGAAGTATTTGCTATCCGCGAAGTGTTTGTGCTGTCTATTTTTATTCTGTCATTGCTGATCGAAAATATCTTTTGAACGACAGAAAGAATTTTTGCATTCACTCCCTGCCCCATTTCAACTGCGGCTGTGCTTACTCTCACACTTCCATCAGTATAAATATGAACTAGTGCGCTTGCCTGGTTCATAAAAGTACTCGTAAAGGAAATGCCAAAACAAACAGGCATAAATGCCACACCTTTTTTTACCAGTTTATTTTTCAGGTTAAAATCATCAACGCGTTCACGAATGCCTTTTATATTATACCTTTGTTCAGCTTCTTCGTAACATCTGGCAGCCCTGCAATGTTCTGCCCGCTGCCCGTAAGAAAATTCATCTCCCTCCTTCAGCAAATTCTTTTTCTGGATTACTGAAGCATCAACACCTAAAACAGAAGCAGCTTTATAGATTGCAGACTCAATCACAAACATTCCCTGCGGACCGCCGAATCCCCTGAAGGCTGTGTTCGGTGGAAGGTTTGTCCGGCAGCAGTATCCCGTTGCTTTCACATTCGGAATAAAATAACTGTTCGTTGCATGAAACAGTGTCCTTTCAAGAACGGCTGTTGAAAGATCGGCTGCTGCACCGGCATTTTGATAATAGCTCACTTCATAAGCTAAAATTTTTCCTTCGGATGTTAACCCGATTTTAAAATCGGAAGAATAAGGATGCCGCTTACCTGTCATTCTCATATCTTCCTGCCTGGGCAGGATTAGTTTTACAGGTTTGTTCAGCTTAAAAGCAGCAAGAGCAGTCAGCGCTCCCCACGGCGACGCCTGGTCTTCCTTCCCTCCGAATCCTCCGCCAAGGCGCAACACATCTACTTCGACTTTGTGCATCGGTAGACCAAGTATTCTTGCAGAAACTCTCTGCACTGCAGTCGGACCTTGTGTCGAAGAAATTATCTTTACTCCTCCGCCTTCAACCGGATATGCAAAAGCTCCCTGTGTTTCAAGATATAAATGTTCCTGCCCGCCCGACTCTGTCTGTCCCTCAACAATTACATCGCATTTATCCCACGCACTATTTACATCACCAAGTGCAAAAATTCTTGGGGGAATTATTAACTCCCCTTTTGCAGCAGCTTCACGAGCATCTGTAATTACAGGCAGATTTTGAAATTCACAAACAATAGCGTTAGCTCCTTTGTGAGCAGTGATCTGATCTTCTGCAACTACAAATGCAACCGGCTGCCCGATGAAATGAACTTTATTTTCTGCTAATAATTCTTCGTCAGAAATTATTCCCCCAATTTGATTTTCACCGGGAATGTCTTTGGCGGTAAAGACAGCTTTAACTCCATTTATCTCCAATGCTTTTGAGGTATTTAATCTTTTTATTTTTCCGTGAGCTATCGGAGAATAATAAACATACCCGTAAAGAATTCCCTTCGGGGGATTAATATCATCAACAAATTGAGACTCTCCTCTTACGTGTCTTTCCGAATCGTAATTTTTCATACCAGCTCCTCTACATTGATCATCTCCGGGAAAAATTTTATAAAATGCGAAAAGATCAACTGCCTCAGAAGCAGCGCTTTATACTCTGCACTGCCTCTCGCATCGCTTATGGGGGAAATTTCACTCAGCATAATTTCAACAGCCCGATTTATTACATCGGGAGAACCTTGTTTACCAATTAGGTATTTTGAAGTTTTGTCGAGACAGAGAGGGAAAGGCGCAACGCCTCCGGCAGAAATATGAGCTGATGTTATGATATTCCCGTTAAGTTCTACGTACATTGAAGAGTTCACACTTGCAATATCAAGATAAGTTCTCCGCGACACTTTTTCGTAATTGAAAAGAAAATTTCCGTGCGGAATTTTAAACGAAAGGCATTCGAGAATTTCATCTGACTTTTTATCTAAAGTTTTATATCCTTTATACAGATTCCTTAAAAGCAGCTTTCGTTTTTTCTTTCCATTGCTAAATGTGATATCCGAATTTAAAGCCAGAAAAAAAATCGTCATATCAGCAATCGGTGAGGCATTGATAATATTGCCTGCTAAAGTAGCCCTGCTCCTGATTGGCTGAGAGCCGAATAGACTGAAATATTTTTTTATCTCCGTAAAATATTTTTGCATTACCGGCGATTTTGTTATTTCAGTTACTGTTGTATTCCCGCCGATTTTTATTCTACCTCCTGAAATTGAAATTCCGGAATATTTTTTCTCTCCTGAAATAAGTTTAATATTTGACTCAAGCATTGTCTCCCACTTTTGCACAAAAAGATCGGTGCCTCCTGCAACAAAATAGTCCGGACGCCTGTCATTACTTCCATTCCTTTTTTTACTGAGTGTAATCTTTTTAAGTCTCTGCGGAACAGCAAGAAAATATTCAGGGATCAATTTCAAACCGACTAGCTTTTCCAGATAATTTTTGCTCTTCTTCTGATTTGAAATAATCAGCTTTACAATTCTCTCAGCAGATCTTTTTATCCCTGCATAACCGGTGCAGCGGCAAATATTCCCGTCAACAGATTCAACTGCGTCAAAAGCATTTACATTTTCGTTTGCAATAAAATAACCTTCGAGTGAAACTATAAAACCCGGTGTACAGAAGCCGCACTGAGTCCCTCCTTCTTCAACCATTGCATTCTGCAGAGGATTAAGCTCTTCAAGATTAAAACCTTCAATGGTAACAATATGTTTTCCATCGGCATCGCCCAAAGGCAGCAGACAGGAATTTACGGACTTGTACTCAACTTTATCTCCAGCCAATTCGCCAACAAGAACAGTACAGGCTCCGCAGTCTCCTTCGCGGCAGCCCTCTTTTGTTCCGGTGAGGTGCTGATCTTTACGTATAAAATCGAGCAGCCCCATCCCTTTATTTTCAAGAGTTTTTATCTCTTTGTCATTTAATATGAAATTGATCATACCCTCCGCCGGGACTCATTCCATAATGTTTTAGTAGTTAAAAAACTACTTTTATTTTTTGAATTTAGCAAGAAGATTATGGCGCTGGAGAGGTAATTGAAACCTGAAAATAACCTGAAATGCTGAGACATCTTGAAGCAGACCCAAGAAAAATAATCCGATAGTTACCGGATTGAATCTAACACAGCTTTGATTTATATTTGACTTAGCCCTTTAGCAAAAACCTAAAAGGAAATTAATTGATCAAAAAAAAAATAATTGTTTACGAAATAGATTTCTTTACAGAAACTATTAATCTATTCCGCCTCAGGCGGATTTTTTTTGCCCGAAATTTAAGATATTCACGTAATGAAAAAAGAAAATAATAAACCGGATCCAAAAAAAGCTGTACTTATCCTGGAAGACGGTTCAGAATTTACAGGAATATGTTTCGGCTATGCAGGAAATACAAACGGCGAAGTGGTTTTCAATACAGGGATGGTTGGCTACCCGGAAACAATGACCGACCCCTCCTACCGCGGGCAAATTCTTGTCTGCACCTTTCCTCTTATCGGAAATTACGGCGTCCCCGGAGATGAAAGAGAAAATGGTCTCTACAAAAATTTTGAATCTGAAAACATACATGTAAGAGCTTTAATTGTTTCGGATTATTCTGAAGATTACTCGCACTGGAATGCAAAAAGATCTTTATCAGATTGGATGAACGAGCAGAAGATACCCGGTATTACTGGCATTGATACACGTATGCTTACCCGAAAGCTCCGTGATAAAGGAACGATGCTTGGGAAAATTGTAATCAACGAAAATGAAGAAATCAGCTTTCAGGATATTAATAAGCTCGACCTTGCAGGCGAAGTTTGCGTGAAAGAACCGGTTGAATATAAAAAAGGAAATAAAAAAATTATTCTGGTTGACTGCGGCACAAAGAATAATATTATAAGAGCCTTTCTCGAAAGGAATATTTCAGTTATAAGAGTCCCTTACGATTTTGACTTCACAAAAATTGAAGCGAACGGGATTTTGATTTCCAATGGACCGGGCGATCCGAAGATGTGTAAAAAAACAATTAAGAATATTAAGAAAGCAATGGATAAAAATATCCCGATGCTTGGCGTATGTCTTGGCAGCCAGATCATGGCGCTTGCAGCAGGAGCCGACACTTATAAACTAAAGTACGGGCATCGCGGGCACAACCAGCCCTGCAATGAAACCGGAACGAAGCGCACTTATATCACATCACAGAATCACGGGTTTGCTGTTAATGCAGAAACGCTCCCGCAGGACTGGCGTGAATGGTTCGTTAACGATAATGACGGAACGAACGAAGGAATAATTCATATCTCAAAACCATTTTTCGCTTCACAGTTTCACCCGGAAGCTTCACCGGGACCAGATGACAGCGAATTTATTTTTGATCTGTTTTTACGGGCACTTAAATGATAAAACGCGGAAAACCAAATAAAGTTTTAATACTCGGATCAGGCGCACTTCAAATCGGGCAGGCAGGTGAATTTGACTATTCAGGCAGCCAGGCAATTAAAGCACTGAAAGAGGACGGCATCTTGACTGTGCTGATAAATCCGAATATTGCAACAATCCAGACATCGGAAAACTTTGCAGACAAAGTTTATTTCGTTCCGATCAAAGCTGATTTTGTTGAAAGGATTATTAAGCAGGAAGAACCCGACAGCATTTTGCTTCAGTTTGGCGGGCAGACGGCTCTGAATGTCGGCGTAGAGCTTTATGAAAAAGGGATCCTCAAAAAATATAATGTTAAAGTTCTGGGAACACCGGTTGAAGCAATCCAGGATACTGAAGACAGACTGCTGTTTGCAAACCGTGTAAAAGAATGCGGGCTGAAAGTTGCCGTCAGTAAAACTGCAAAAAATATCCGGGAAGCACTTGATGCTGCTGACGAGATCGGCTATCCTGTTATGGTAAGGATTGCTTATGCACTTGGCGGACTTGGTTCCGGTATCGTAAATAATAAATCAGAGCTGCAGGAAAAAGCGAGGAGAGCATTTTCTTTTACGAACCAGATACTTATCGAAGAATCCCTTTACGGATGGAAAGAAGTCGAGTATGAAATCGTCAGGGATAAATTCAATAATTGCATTACTATCTGCTCGATGGAAAATATTGACCCGATGGGGATTCACACCGGCGACAGCATTGTGATAGCTCCTGTTCAAACACTTTCGGCAAAAGAAAATTTTAAGCTGCGCTCGATCGGCATAAAACTTATCCGGCATCTTGGCGTTGTTGGTGAATGCAACATCCAGTATGCGCTCGATCCGGATTCAGATGACTACAGGATAATTGAAGTGAATGCAAGGCTCAGCCGAAGCTCTGCGCTGGCATCAAAGGCAACAGGTTATCCACTCGCTTTTATTGCTACAAAACTTGCGCTGGGTTATGCTCTCAACGAAGTTTTAAATATTATAACACGCCAAACATCTGCCTGTTTTGAACCTGCGCTCGATTATGTCGCACTTAAATTTCCACGCTGGGATCTGCAGAAATTCAGGCAGGTCAGCACACAGCTTGGCTCGGAGATGAAATCAGTGGGAGAAGTGATGTCTCTCGGCAGAAGTTTTGAAGAAGTTCTGCAGAAGGCGATCCGCATGCTCGATGTTGGATATAATGGTTTTACGGGTAACAATTTAAAATTCAAAAATCTTGATGAAGAAATTGCAAGCCCGACTGACAAAAGGATCTTCGCTATTGCACAGGCACTGAAAAAAGGATATTCAGTTAAAAAAATTCATGCGTTGTCAAAGATCACTCCCTGGTTTATTTATAAGATGAAAAATATCATCGAAACAGAAAAGAAATTAAAGGGAGTAAGCCCGAATAAAATTACTGAAGCTTTAATGCGTGAAGCAAAAGAAAGAGGCTTCTCAGACCTTCAGATCGCACGGCTCTGTGGTTCAAATGAAAACGAGGTAAGAGAGCTGAGGAAAGCATTAAAGGTTGTCCCTGTAGTAAAACAAATTGATACTTTAGCGGCTGAGTATCCTGCGCAGACAAATTATTTATATCTCACTTATCATGGAAAAGAAGATGACATTCAGCAAGGGGAAGAAAAACAGATTGTTGTTTTAGGCAGCGGTGCATACAGGATCGGTTCATCTGTCGAATTTGACTGGTGCTGTGTAAATGCTGTTATGTCGCTCAATAAGATGAACTACAAAACTATAATGATAAACTGCAACCCTGAAACTGTAAGCACTGACTACGACATCTGCGATAAATTATATTTCGAGCAGCTTACATTTGAAAGAGTACTCGATATTTACGATAAAGAAAATCCTGAAGGCGTTGTCATTTCCATGGGAGGGCAGACACCGAATAACTTAGCTACTAAACTGCATAGTGCAGGAATAAAAATCCTCGGCACATCACCCGAACAGATTGATAATGCTGAAAACAGGCACAAATTCTCCCAGATACTCGACAAGCTGAAAGTTGACCAGCCGGAATGGAAAGAGCTGACGAGCTTTTCGAAAGCAAAGACATTCGCGCACAAAGTCGGTTACCCTGTGCTGATAAGACCAAGCTACGTTCTCAGCGGCGCTGCGATGAGTATCGTTCTGAATGATAATGAATTAAAAATTTTTCTGCAGAAAGCTGCAGCAATCAGCAAAGAGCACCCTGTTGTTATGAGCAAGTTCATTACAGATGCACGCGAGATTGAAGTAGATGCTGTAGCTGATTGCGGGGATTTATTCTGTTATGCAATTTCAGAGCACGTTGAAAATGCCGGCGTTCACTCCGGCGATGCAACGATTGTTCTTCCTCCGCAAAGAACTTATCTTGAAACAATGCGCCGTGTAAAAATCGTTACAAAGGAAATCGCAAAAGCGCTGAAAATTACCGGACCTTTTAATATCCAGTTCATTGCAAAAGACAATAATGTTAAAGTGATAGAATGCAACCTGAGAGCTTCAAGGAGTTTCCCCTTTGTTTCGAAAGTTTTGAAAATAAATTTTATTGATATCGCTACGAGATTAATGATGGGCGAAAAAGTTCCGAAGATAGATAAATCCTCTTTCGATGTTGATTACGTTGGAGTGAAAGCACCACAGTTTTCTTTTACAAGATTAAAAGGCTCGGACCCTGTGCTTGGAGTTGAGATGGCTTCAACAGGAGAAGTTGCCTGCCTCGGCGATGATTTTAACGAAGCGTTCCTAAAAAGTTTTATTTCGACTGGTTATAAAATTCCTGCAAAGGGTGTGATGCTTTCGACAGGCACGCCGAAAGATAAAGCCGAATTCCTGGAAGAAACAAAAAAACTTTACAACATGGGATTAAAATTTTATGCAACCAAAGGAACAGCGGACTTCCTGAAAAAATATGGTATAAAATCTAAAGTGCTTAACTGGCCGCTCGAAAATAAAGAGCCAAACATTATTACTTATCTGAACGATGGAAAAATTGATCTTGTAATTAATATCCCCAAAAGCGAAGAAAAATTTGAACTCGATAACGATTACCTGATACGCAGAAAAGCCATAGACATGAACATTAATCTGATCACAAACCTGCAGGTTGCAAAAAGATTCGTGAAGGCTATGGGCAAATACAACGAAAGCAGTCTCACTGTAAAAAGCTGGAACGAGTACAACTGACAATGATTTTTTTCTTCACCATCTTCTTTTCTGTTTATTCAATAATCAACTACTACGTTTTCATAAGGGGATGGCAGATGCTTTCCGGCTATCCCGCGTTGAACCCTTTTTACATTTTTATCTTCCTGTTTTTTTCACTTTCATATATTTTTGTCAAAATTTTTTATACTAAGATACCAGCATTTATTCACGACTTACTCCTTTGGATCGGTTCTTTCTGGTTTGCAATGCTTCTTTATTTTGTTCTGATCCTCTTCCTGACAGACCTGTTAAGATTTTCCGATTTCATTTTCAATTTTCTGCCCCTTTGGCTTAAATCACCCGATGAAAAAACTAAAATGCTCATTGGAATTACTATCATTTTTTCCGTAGCACTGATAGTTTTACTTGGATTTATCAACAGGCTGAATTTTAAGGTTAAAACTTTTGAAATTACCCTGCCGAAAAAAGCCGGCAGATTATCAGCACTAAATCTTGTAATGTTGTCTGATCTTCATCTCTCCCCGATAAACAATGAAAATTTTCTGCAAAAAATTATTTCGATAGTAAATAACCTGAATCCTGAAATAATTTTATTGCCCGGTGATATTTTTGATGACAGAGCAGAGGTGCTGGAAAGGAATGAAATCGGAAAATCTCTGAATGATCTGAAAGCAAAGTACGGAGTTTTTGCTGTTACAGGCAACCACGAATTTATTAATGGAGTGGCTCATTCAGTAAAATTTATCCAGGGAAAAGGGATTACTGTTTTACGGGATGACTTCATAAAAGTCGGCGGCACGTACTTCATCATCGGGAGAGACGATGTAAGCAAAGCAAATTTCACAAAAGAAAAAAGAAAAAACCTGTCAGATATTATCTCGGGCATAAATGAAGACCTTCCTTTAATTTTGATGGACCACACCCCTGTAAAATTAAATGAAGCTGTCGAGAACAATATTGATCTTCAGTTATCAGGTCACACACACAACGGGCAGATGTTCCCTTTAAATTTCATTACAAAAATTGTTTATGAAAAAAGCTGGGGCTATTTGAAAAAAGGGAATACACAATTTTATGTATCCTCAGGCATTGGAAGCTGGGGACCGCCTGTCAAACTTGCAAGCGATGCCGAGATAGTGAATCTGAAGATAAGATTTCTCTAAATAAATTTTCCACCCAGCATTCTTCTTCTTAATCTTACTCTTATTAAACATCTCACTGCAAATTAAGAGTAAGATTATGAGCAAGAGTAAAAAGTCAGAATACGAAAAGCCCCTTAAAAGGTTACAGTAAAAATCAGTTCAATTTTCTGAAAGCATCTTTTTAATTATATCATCAAGGTAAGTGTGAAATTTCTGAGGAAGATTTTTATACTTTGAAATAAATTTTGACCTGACTTCTTCAAAGCTCTCACCCCTTGCCTTTTTAATATCCTTCTCTATGTTTAAAAGAAAAGTTTCAATCTTTGTGCGAACAGAATTTTTTATCCCATCATCAGAAGCATCGGCAATAAGTTCAACAGTGCGGTCAAGATTAAAATTATTTTCCACGTAAGCCTTGAACGCAAGTCCCCTGAAATTTTCAGAAATAAGAGTACGGCTTACATTCCCAAGCTCTCTTGCTGTTTCGGAAACAGAAGAATGAGAAAATTTTTTATTCCTCAGAGATTCAATAACAAGATCTTCAAAGGCAGTGCTGCTTTCCCGTATTATATTTTCAGGCAGATCAGATAGCTGGATCATTTCCCGTGCTGCTGACCTTGCAAAAATAGCAGCGCGCTTAACTACCGCCTCAAGCTCACGGATATTTCCTTTCCAGGAATACTTCATAAATGCCTGCAGAACTGCCTGCGATAATTTTAAACCCTGTCCTTCCTTTGATAAGAAATGATGAGTAAGAATCTCAATATCTTCTTTCCGCTCACGCAACGGCGGCAGTTCTATCCTGATTACATTCAGTCTGTAATAAAGATCCTCCCTGAATTTCTTATTCCTGACTTCAGTCTCGATATCTTTATTTGTTGCTGCAATGATTCTTACATCAGTGTGCGAAGTTTTTGAAGACCCTACTTTTTCATAATCGCCTGTTTGAATAACCCGCAGTAATTTTACCTGGAAATTCTCCGATGTTTCTGCAATTTCGTCTAAAAAAATTGTGCCTTTATCAGCGGCTTCAAACCGTCCTACTTTATCCGAAACGGCGCCTGTAAAAGCGCCTTTAACGTGTCCGAACAATTCACTCTCAAGCAAAGTATCTGTAAGCGCGCCACAGTTGACAGCGACAAAATTATTTTTACTTCTTTTGCTCAAAAGATGGATCGCTTTTGCTGCAAGCTCTTTACCTGTGCCGCTCTCGCCGAGAATTAAAATATTAGCATCCTCAGGCGACACCTTTTTTATCAGGTCAATAATCTTTCGCATCTGACGGGAGCGATAAACTATGCCGTAAAAATTATCAGCTTGTTGCGATAATTTTTCTTCAACAGCCTGCTGATCTTTGTCGTCTTTTAATTTTTCTATTTCAGCACGGAGAAACTTGATCTTATCGTGCAGGTCCTTATTATTCTCTGAATTATTTTTCACTATTTCATTCTGCAGATCTGCAAGCTCTTTTTCTTTTTTGGACAGCAGCGTCCTTAATAACTCGCCTTCATCAATAGCCCACCTGAGTTTATATTTATGTTCATAGGAATAAAAAGCTACATCAACAAGTGTCATCGTCATAAGAGGAATAAGGAATGCAGAGCAGGATAATCTGATGTAAAAAAAAGAATAAATAATAAAGGTAACTGCAAAGAAAAGAAGATATACTATCAAATAAAATTTCAGTGGCTTCGGATTATTTTTTTTATTTTGATAAAAAAGAAGGAAGACTAAAATAACCAGGAAGGCGAGGGTTGAAGGGAAAATATAATCAGTATTTATAGCCCGGTTTAGTAAAATATTATCGAGAGAAAAAGCATGAAGAGCAACACCGGGCAGCGCATCATCAAAGACTGTTTGCATTGTAGCAGCGATCTGAGGATCGCTTATTCCTATGATAACAGTTTTGTCTTTCAGCTTTTCTAATTCAGGACTATGCTTCTGTACCAGGCTGAAAAATCCGATCAGGCTGTAATGCCTAAATCTTTTCCACGAAGAGATAAAATTAATATTTATTACTTTTTTACTCCTGTCTCGATTAAAATCATTACCGTCTGCAAGCTGAACCGAAAAAGCTTTTTCTTTTACTTTATCGAATATAAGCTCGACAGGTATTTCCATTCCTTCGTCATCAATATAATTCAGGTGCCCTGTCTTAAAATTTTCATCAAGCAATTTCGGGCTTGGGTAGCTGAGTGAATCAGTATAAAAATTTTTATCTTTTTTGTAAATACTGCCGGCAACGGAGCTGAGAACTACTTTGCCCGATTTCCTGATCTCGTTCACTAAAAGATTATCGTAAATGGTCTGAGTAACGTAGCGGGCACTTAGAAAAACTTCCAGCCCGATTTTTTTAACTTTGTATTTTGAGAGATTATTTATCAGCAAAGCATAATAACTTCTTTTAAGCGGCCAGGGACCTACGCGGTCAATATCTTTTTCGTCAATGCTGATAATTACAATATTCGTATCCGGCTGGAGCTGCCCCCTTGTAAGCGAGTAAATCTTCTCTATATTCTCATCTATAGCTGCACCCCCTTTACTTAAAAATACAATAAGTAAAACGGAAGCTGCTGCAAAAATTACTTTTACCAGGAATCTATTTGAAATCAGAAATGAAAGATTTGTCATTTTATCTCAAAACTTTTACCCGATTTGGTAAATAAAAATAATCAAATCTTTTTATAAATGTGCTGTTTCAAAAAATAAGTTACAAAATATACTTACTCAGGTCCCTGTCTTTAACTATCGAATCAAGCTTCTCTTTTACAACCTTTGCATTTATTTTAACTTTATCGGATGGAATTTTATCCGGCACGTCAAATAATATTTCATCAAGCAGAGAGGTTAATATAGTATGCAATCTTCTTGCGCCGATATTTTCAACCTGAGAATTTACTTCAGTAGCTATTCTTGCAATTTCCTTAATACCATCCTTTGTGAATTCTAAAGTCACCCCTTCAGTTTCCAGCAGAGCACTGTATTGTTTCAGCAGAGCGTTTTGCGGTGCAGTGAGTATCTGTACGAAATCCGATTCAGTTAAACTCTTCAGTTCAACCCGGATCGGGAATCTTCCCTGCAGCTCAGGAATAAGGTCAGATGGTTTTGAAACGTGAAAAGCCCCGGAGGCAATAAATAAAACGTGGTCTGTTCTTACAACGCCGTATTTTGTGTTTACATTTGTTCCTTCAACGATCGGCAAAAGATCTCTCTGCACGCCTTCACGCGAAACATCGGGACCCTGCCCTTTTCCACCTCCTGCAACTTTATCAATCTCATCAATTACAACGATACCGCTGTTCTCAACTCTTTCAATCGCTTCGCGCTGTACAGCTTCCATATCAATTAATTTTTGTGCTTCCTCCTGTGCAATAATCTGCCGGGCTTCTGAGACTGTTGTTTTTCTTTTCTTCTTTTTCTTTGGCATCAGGTTGCCCATAATCTCCTGGAAATTTATTCCCATATCATCAAGCCCGAAAGGACCAAGAACCTGCATCCCAATAGCATTTTGTGATGAAGCATCAAACTCGATCATCTTATCATTAAGCTCACCGTTTTTTAGTTTAGCTTTCATCCACTCGCGGGTTTTTTGATTCTGGAAAGATTCGTTATTTGTCTCTTCCTCCGGCGAAACATTATTCTGAACCTGGGCTTTTTTAACAGGCGGTATAAGAATATCCAGAATTTTTTCTTCGGCTAGAGCAAGAGCCTTCGCCTGCACCTGTTCTGTTTTTTCCATCTTTACCATGTTAACAGCATAATCGGTAAGATCACGGATCATTGATTCTACATCGCGTCCTACATACCCTACTTCTGTAAATTTTGAAGCTTCAACTTTTACGAATGGGGCATTTGCAAGCTTTGCAAGCCTGCGTGCAATTTCAGTTTTGCCTACGCCGGTCGGACCGATCAGGATAATATTATTAGGCATAATTTCATCTTTTAAGACGCCCTTCACCTGCTGACGTCTCCACCTGTTCCGAAGAGCAATTGCCACAGCGCGTTTAGCTTCAGTCTGCCCGATTATATATTTATTTAATTCGTTAACTATATCTGTAGGTGTAAATTCTTTTTTGTTAAGACTCATAAAATTCCTGATTTTAAAAATTACTTTAACTCTTCAACATTAATTTTATCATTTGTGTAGATACATATTTCCGATGCCGTTTTCAATGCCTGCTCAACGATTTCTTTTGCAGAAAGGTTACTGTATTTTTTCAGCATCTTTGCAGCGGCAAGGGCATACATTCCTCCCGAACCAATAGCCACAATCTGGTCATCGGGTTCGATCACATCTCCGTTGCCTGAAACTACGAGAGCTTTATCTTCTGTAATTACTGCAAGCATCGCTTCAAGCCTGCGGAGATATTTATCTGTGCGCCAGTCCTTAGCAAGCTCAACTGCAGCACGGTTCACATTCCCCCTGTATTGTTCAAGCTTGTCTTCAAACCTTTCCATCAAAGTAAAAGCATCTGCAGAAGCACCGGCAAACCCGCAGAGCACTTTGCCGTTAGCAATTTTTCTGATCTTCATTGCATTATGTTTCATCACAGTATTGCCAATTGTAACCTGCCCATCTCCTCCCAATGCAGAAGAACCGTTATGAACTACACCGAGGATCGTCGTTGCTTCAATTTTCATTTCCATAAAAACTCCTGATTTCTTTCAGACATAAATGAATTCAGCTTATTACTGTTTTAGGCTCATATGGCTTCAAAATTTTAAGTGGTAATAATCTCGGAACTTCGCTTTGATAACGAAGATACTCAGCACCAAATTTTTTTATAAGCTTTCTCTCTTCGTAAAATGAGCCAATATAAAAATAAGCTGTAATACAAATTAACATTGTAAGATAAAATAAATCCACTGACTGTCTAGCAGCCAGAAAAATAATTGTAAAAAAATATAACGGGTGGCGCACAAACCTGTAAGGTCCGTTTATCATAAGGGTCAGCCTCTCATCTGATTCTGCAGGATCATAAGTTTTATTTACCCATCTTATTACCTGGCTCAATCCTAAAAATTCCTGTATGCGGAAATATTTCAATGTCCAGATAATACCTGCCAATGATATTACCCGCAGGACAAAAATAACAATATCAAAAGGGTAACTTAGAGAATAAATAATAATATCGGGTCTTGGTGACAAAGAATAAACCAAATAAAAAAGAAATAAAGAAACAACTACATAAGCAACGCGATAGAAAGCCATCAGGCTGCCAAAATATTTTACAGTAAGAATTTTTATCTTACCAGAAGCTAAAACTGAGTGTGAGATCCCGAAAAGAGAAAAAAGAAATAAAATTGTGAAAACATCAAAAAGATTTTTAATCATAATTCTTTGCGCAGCCTTGCAACCGGAAGCCTCAGATGTTCACGGTATTTTGCGACCGTTCTCCGCGCTATGTGTATCCCTTTTTTATTTAACATTTCGGCAAGTTTATCGTCGCTGTAAGGTGATTTTTTATCCTCGCTTTCTATAATTTCCTTTAGCACTTCTTTAATATGTTTGTTCGAAACTTCTTCACCCGAATCGGTGCTTAAGCCTTCACTGAAAAAATATTTAAGCTCGTGTATTCCCTGCGGGCTTTGAACATATTTCCCGTTCACCACTCTGCTGATCGTTGAGATATCCATCTGGATTTCATCAGCGATGTCTTTATAAATCATGGGTTTTATATACTTAGAACCCTTATCGAAAAACTCGTGCTGCTTTTCAACTATCGATTGCATGATCTTCATAAGAGTTTCCCTCCGTTGCTGAATGCAGGCGATGAACCATTTAGCAGATTCAAATTTTTCGCGGAGAAATTTGTAAGTCTCTTTTTCTCTTTTTGATTTTTTACCCCTCTTGTTTGAATCAAGCATATCGAGATAATTTTTGCTCAAAGTAACAGAAGGAACACTTTTGTCGTTTAATGTAATAATAAAATTATCTTCATCTTTCTCAATAATAAAATCGGGGGTTATCTGGTTCATCTGGGCGATTTCGATATTTCCCTCGCCTGGTTTCGGATTCAGGCTTTGAACAAATTCAATCGTTCCTTTCAGGCTTTCATCGGTTAATTCCATTTTTTGTTTAATTGTTTCATAGCGTTTTTTCGTAAAATCATCGAAGAAGTAAAGCAGGAGCTGTTCGCCGAGATATTTATAGTAAGGATCGTAACTGGAATTTTTTGCCTGAACCAGCAGGCATTCCTGAAGACTTCTTGCAGCAATTCCCACAGGGTCGAACGTCTGCATTTTTTTCAGCAGATCTTCGGCTTGCTGGGGTGAGATTATTATCTCATCGAACATTTCAAGCTCGTTTAAGATCTCATTCAGGTCTCTTTTCAGGTAACCGTCAGAATCAAGATTACCTATTATTTCCTCGCCAAGCCTGAACAAGTCATCATTTAAATTAAGCATTCTTAACTGATCGGTAAGATGTTCAGTTAAACCTTCTTTTGCTTCAGCCAGCGGCTGGTAGACCTCATCGTCTTTGCTTCTGTTTATCCTGTCAGCCTCATCAGTTTCATCATTCATGAAATCTTCGAGATCAAATTCTTCTTTATTGTAATCATCGAACTCCTCTTCCTGGTCTTCTGCATCCTTCTCTTTTTCCTTTTCTTGTTCTAATGTAGCATCAATTTCTTCTTCAAGTACAGGGTTAAGTTCAAGTTCGGTTTTAATTCTTTGTTCGAGAGCGAGAGTATTTAGCTGAAGCAGCTTCTGGTACTGGATCTGCTGCGGTGATAATCTTTGCTGCTGTGATAATCTTTGATTAAGCGTTAACATTTTCTGATTCGAATATATCCTTCAATTTTGAAAACCATTTTTTGCCATAAGCTCTTTCAAGCGGCTCACTGCAAAAATCTATGAGTTTAATTTCTTTTTGTGTACCATTTATAACAGCGGGTAAACACTCGCTAAATTTTTCATACCTGAGAACGTCTCCCCCGAATTTTGAAATCCTTATCGGGAACAAATGACACGAAAGTGGTTTCTTAAAATCTGTTTCATTGTTTAAGAAAGCTTTTTCTATACTGCATTTTGCAATACCATTTTCATAATAAACAAACACACAGGCTCTTCTCCCCACACTTTTTATTACTAGTTCACTTTCTTTATTCTCGTAAAAACCATTTCTCTCTATTTCCCGAACGTGCTCTGCCGGTAAATATTTTTTAACAACTGGTAATATCTCAGTGATCTTCCCAATTTCATCCTCCAGAAGAGGCGCTCCGAAATCACTTTCAAGAGTGCAGCAGGCACCTTTGCATTTATTGAGGTCACAGGCAAACCTGGAATCTGCGATTTCTTTGCTTATGAGCACTTCTTCTACACTAACAAAATTGTTCAAAAACATTGGAATAATTTTTGATGAAAAGATAATGATTTGTACTCTAATACAAAAGTTTAAAAGAATTCTATAAAAAGTTCACAGCAGGGTTTAATAACTACTCTGATAATAGTCGTTCGAAATTCATACATAGTCAAATCTTTCCAAAACAAATATGATAGAATCAGCTTCTCGTACGTTGCACAATTTCGGACAATAGCCAGGGGAAAAGCCTTAAAAGAGCGACGCCTGTTCTGCGTAAATTATTTCTGAGTATAATTTTTTGTACCATGCCGGCAGAAAATAATCTTTTTTTAAATTGTTTATCCCACGCTGACTGATATTGTCCTTCAAGCTCGTGCCGGTCCGTTTTATTTTGAATGCCGTGTATCAAGATTTTTGTCAATAGCCTTGCTGCCTGCAGTGCCATACCGATTCCATCGCCGGCAAGCGGGGCAATAACTCCTGCAGCATCTCCAACAAAAAAAATCCCGTTTTTGAACAGTTCACGTTTTCCGAAAAAAATATTTCCTGTGCCATAGACAGGCAGGTCATTAAGCATAGAGAAAAATTCTTTGTTAAAAAGATCCGCAAACTTTTTATTTCTTCTCATCAGTTCTGCTAAATGCTGCCGGTACGAAGATGTGTACTCAGCCCTGTCTTCGAGGAAACAGATAGTTACATCATTATCACTCACGGCATTAACCCCGCAGTAAATTTCATCAGCAGCATAAATCCGAATTTCATCGTCATCAAATGACGACAAACATTTTTTATTAATGTGGAATTTAACTCCATTCAGCCTTGATCTTGCATTTACAAAATTTCTGCCTAATGCTTTATCCAGGATATTCTGTTTGCCGTAAGCAGCAATCAGAAAATCTGCTGATATTTCTTCAGTTGAACCTGCATTTATAAATTTTAATTTAAAAGAATTTCCCCGCCTGGTTATTCCTTTTACCTCGGATGGCTGATAAATACTTGCTCCCCGCCTTGCAGCTTCACTCAGTAAAAAATTATCAAAAACAGACCTCTTCATTGAAAAAGCATTAAAAGGAAATTTTACAGGCAGCTCCGCTGCGTCATCGTTTATAAATCTGAATGAATTTATTTTATTGGGATGAAGAGCCAGGAACTCTTTATCTATTCCAAGCTTGACTAATTCTTCAAAAACTTCGGGTGAAAGAAATTCTCCGCAGAGAACCTCACGCGGAAAGACCTTCTTTTCAAAAAGACAAACATTCATTCCGCTTTGTGACAGATGAATAGCTGCAGAAGATCCCGCCGGTCCCCCGCCGATTATTGCAATATCAAAATTATTTTTTCTTTTTTCATTCAGCATAAATTACAAGCAGCCACCTGAAAGCCCATTTCTTTCTGATCTTAAAATTTTTAATTCCAGCATCGTCCAGGACTTTTGTCAATTCAGATTTAACAAAGCCTCTTTTAACCGATAGCGGTGCGTCATTGATGAACAGCTCGCTTTTTGAAAATAGCAGAGAAATAATTTTTATTCCGCAAAGCGCCAGAACCGATCTTCTCAGGTCATTAATTATTATTCCGGTTTTTGAAATCTTAAGAAAGTCAGTTATCATTTTCTTTATTTCGTCTTCCTTAAAATGATGAAGGAACAGCGAAGAGTGAACAATGTCAAATTGTTTTTCTTTAACCGGAATTTTTAAAGCGTCAGCGCAAATAACATTTGCAGCGTAATTTCTTTTCAGAATTGACCATCCGTCAGACCTCGGCGGTCTGCCGAGACCGACGGGCTTTGTGGTAAGAAATCTGCAGGCACGTTTGTTCAGATCAAAGCTGGTAATTTTAACAGATGGAAATTTATTCCTGAGAGAGAACAGATTATCAGATGCGCCGGCGCCAATATCCAATATGGTAATTTCATCGGCAGGGTTTCGTGCAACTGTTCCCGGTATTGCTTTCAATAATAAATTCAATCCCTCCGCTGTTGTTGAAACTCCACCGAGGAATTTATTTGTAATTTTCAGTTCACTCAGTGCAGCATCAATTCTTTCATCCTGAATGGAAAAATCGTCCATCATTTCAGATTTGTAGCTGCGTTTAAGAAACATCAGGCTCCTCTAAGCAAAGCAACTTCCATTGTTAACCCGGGACCAAAGGCAGCAGCACAGCAAAGTTCGCCGGGCTTGATCTGACTACTTTCTATTATTTCCTTTAAGACAAAAAGAATCGAAGCTGAAGACATATTGCCGAAATTTTTCAGCACCGTGCGCGAGGGGATCATTTTTTCTTCATCGAGATTCAGTCCCTGCTGCAGCGAATCAAGAATTGCTCTGCCGCCGGGATGAAGCGCCCAGTATTTTATTTTATCAACAGAAAGGTTTTTTGCTTTTAAGATCTCTATAAGTTTCGGCGCAGCAAATTCTAAAATTAATTTAGGAAGCTCAGACGAAAGGATCATCTCGAAGCCGAAGTTCCCTATCTTCCAGCCCATCACATTGGCTGAATTCGGGAACAAAACGGAATTCACACTGACAAGCTCAAGCTTAGCTTTTTTCTTTTTTGAAAAGAGGGCAGCGGCTGAACCGTCTGCAAAAACAGTGCTCGCAAGAATATTATCGCGTGTGGGTTCCGCCTGCAGATGAAGGCTGCAAAGCTCGACAGAGACCAAAAGCGTATTTAAATTTTTCTCATTAGCTGAGTTCATCGCTTCAAGCACTGAATTAAAACCAACTATTGACGCTGCACACCCCATAAATCCGATGTTCGTTCTTTTTACTGAAAGCGGGATCCCAAATTCATTTATTAAATGGTAGTCAAGCCCTGGTGCAAAAAATCCCGTACAGGAAATTGTTATCAGCCGTTCGATATCTGATGCATTAAAATTATTTTTTGTTAATATTTTTGAGACTGCTTCTTTCGTTAACAGCTTCGACCATTTTTCATATTCGGTCATCCTCTGATTTGTATCAGGTTTCAGGTAAGATTTTCCGTTAGTATAAAATTTATTTTTTGCATCCGGAACAGCATCCGGCACAACAAAATATCTGCTTTCAATGCCGGAATACTTTGCTGCCATATCAATCATTCTCGAAACAGCAGGGTTTTCTCCCATTCTCTTTTTCAATTCTTCTTTGACATTCTCCTGTGAAGCTTTATACGGCGGAGACGCAGTTGATATATCTATAAGCATGGCTACCTTTCAGATCTTTTAGATTCAAATTAAAACTACGAAAAGAACTGCTGTGTTAAAACACCAATTATCTTTTAGTGGTAAAAATCTTTTTTTAGGGACTTAACGATTTCAAAATTACAAGATTAAAAAATTACAAGATTACACAATTTGAAAGAACAACAATTAATCCTGTGGCAATTGAACGACATAATTTTGCAATCTTGTCCGCCGTGCGAGACCTCGCCGAAGGCGGGTAATCATGTAATTTTGTAATCTCTTGACTCTATCCCTCATTTCTTCTAATTTACTTTCAGCAATGGCGGAACTTCTTCTCATATAGCGACCAATGTGTGCCAAACAGCAGGTTAACGTATAAAGAAAAACAAGATCACGAATAATTTCTCCCGTCATTTTATTGACTGTGACTCACGCAGTGAAACTGTGAGAAAATTGATGGATGAAGCAGGAAAAAATGGTAAAGCAATTAGATCAGGCATTAAATCTAAAAATAACTTAAACGCCAAAACGGCGTATAGCATCCTTAATTGGCTGCAAAAACGGCATAAGGCATTTTTACTATAGTTATGTGCAATACCGTCCTAATTGATCTATGACTTTATGGAAAAGGACCAATACAAAGCCGACATACTCAAATCGTTTAACGAACAGTTTGCACAAAACCAGAACAACCATCAGAATCTTTTCGTCCAAGTAGTCTCAATTTTGTTGACAGTCCTAGTTGGTTTTGCATTAGTAACGTTTGGTGAAGGTAAACCAGACAGCGGTGTCAGGATTAGCATTCTGGAGTTTTCAGCAGCTTTTTCTACAGCCGAAGTAATGTTGCTCTTGGGGGTCAGTTTGATTTCATCTCTGGCTCTTGGATTCAGAAGGGATCAACTGATCAACGCTATCATTCGTGAAAAAGCCAAAGTTACGGAGGACACGGGCACTTTGGACAAGTGGAAAGTGTTCCCTACAAGTTTTAATCCTTCCAAGAGATACAAAGAGAAGAAACACAATAAGGAACGTTACCTTTTCATAAAGTGGATGCCCAACTTTCACTCCATTTTCAGTATCTCATTTGTTGGTTTCCAGCTTCTTCTAATTTTAATCTATTTATCCAAACTCTGGCAAGAGAACCTTCTATTCAATGGAGAATCGATTGAAATTAGTTCGCTTGTATTAGGTATGCTTGGTGGTTTTAGTTTTCTCGGTTCATTTTGGGTCATCTGTTCGTTTCACAAAAAGATTGTTCTATATTATTATAGATGAAGTTACGCACGGTACTGCACATAACAGCGAAAAACAATGACGCTTACGCTTTTTAAAATTGATTTTAGAGTTCGCTCCATCCCGCCAGCCGTGTTGAATAAATCTATTTCGAGCGGTTGGCGGGACGGCATCGTTTTCGCACACGTTAGCTACAATTGCACACTACCAAACATATAGAGGATAACTTTATGAGACACAATTTCCGCATTACAGACGTTGCCAGATCGCTGCTTAAGTTAGGATTAACGCGCAACTTTTGTCGTCTAATTCTTGGTTCTGTTCTGTTACTTCACTCATTGCACGCCCAAGAAGTTGTTCCAGTTTTCTCTCCGCTTCCACAGTCATTCTACCTATCCTTCTCCACTCAGGTTGATAGTTTCCTATATATAGCAGGCGGAGCAGACGCTAACTGGAACTACATGAAACATTTCATCCGCGTTAATATCCACACCGCCCAAGTGCAACAACTTCCCGACATGCCAATTGGCAGATACAATGGGGCGCTCCTGAGGATAGCTGACTCCCTATATGTTATCGGAGGCCGTTCTCAATCACTGTGGAATGGCGGCCCAGACACCATTTGCGTTTTCAATCTTACATCTCTGCAATGGGTTCGACTCATCCCTGTTAAAAACGTTGGGTTTGAATGGGACGACGGCTACAATGTTTTTACAGTACTTAACGACACCATTTATGGCATTACAACAGGTCGTATTGACCAAACTCTCAGAGTATTCAAGTCATCAGACGGGATCAACTGGGTATCATATAATGGTCCAATACAAACCTCCCAAGAACCGGTTGTGCGAAGTCATGCCGGAAAGATCTACATTTTGGGAGGAGACTACGGACAAGCTCCTAATACTTTTACCGAGTTTAACCCATCAAACAATCAGTTTAAAGTATTGAGTTCGCATCCCATCATAGGTCGCGGATATCTAAATACCGTTTTTTCATGGGGAGATACGCTTTTTCAGGTCAACGGAGGTATTGACTCCTTGATGGCTCTATACTTACCTTCGACTGGCAAGTGGACAACCCGAAGGACTCCTCTCCGAGCCGATAATGCCTATAAGTACGTGATACTGTATCCACCTACTACATTCGCTCTTGCGAGATTGCCAAATTTCAACCCAGTATGGGATTCAAGATTCTTTCCACCATCAGTTGCACCAGATTTAGTCAGTCCTAAGGACAGTAATGTCAATATTCCCACAACAACTTCTCTAGTCTGGAGGGCAGTCAACGACGCAGACAGATACCGCGTTGAACTTTACATTTCAAACCCCATAATTGACACAGTCATAACCGATACAACTCTAACAATAGCCGGTCTCGATACAAGCACGATGTATTTCTGGAGAGTTACCGCAAGAAACCCCGGCGGCTACGGTCCACAATCGCCACAAAGGTTCTTTGTGACGGCCTCCGTTCCCACAAGTATTTCTCAACAATCCGCTCTCGGAACTAAGTATTCACTGTCACAGAACTATCCAAATCCGTTTAACCCAGCCACTCAAATTGTCTACGAGTTGCCACGCGAATCCAGAGTTCTGCTCGAGATATACAACATCCTGGGCGAGAAAGTCGCCACGCTCGTTGACCAACTGGAACAGGCAGGACGACATCGGGTGTGGTGGAATCCAGAAACTATTCCAAGCGGTGTCTATTTTTACCGCTTGCAAACAGGTAGTTTCATTGAAACCAAGAAACTCTTGCTTTTGCGGTGAGCGGGCAACTGCGCCTAACAGACGTAACCACGACGCTCTATTTTTTAAAAATGGATTATAGTTGTCGCTCCATTACTTTTGGCGCAAGTAGAATTGGTTTGTTGATAGCCGGCAAAAAGCAACGGCGTGTTGCCTAAACGTTATACACAATGTTTCTGAAAACTGTATAAATTTCAAAGTGATCAGTAAAAATCTTACCTTTTAAAAGTCTTTAAAAGAATTTTTTCCACTAATAAATGAAGCTTTATATTGATACCTCAATTTTTGGCGGTTACTTTGAACAAGAATTTCAACTCTGGAATAGAAAGCTCGTTGAAGAAATTTTAGATGATGAACATACTGCAATAGTTTCAGATATTATCCCGCCGAAAGCGGATCAGCCTACGGCTGAAAACTTAAACTTTTTGAGCTATGGCTAACGAATATAACACTGAAGAAGAAGTACTCGGTAAAGCATACGATTCGAAATTAATGAAGCGCCTGCTGACTTATATCAAACCCTACAGGAAGTATGTTTTCTTTGCAATTTTTCTTAACATAATTGTTGCAGCGCTTGGTCCCTTGCGCCCATATTTAACTGAAATTGCTGTTGACAAATACATTGCAAAATCAGACTACAACGGGCTGCTACTGATCGGTGTTTTGCTGCTGACATCTTTGCTGCTGCAGGCTTTTATACAATATTTTCTTACTTATTATACACAATACCTCGGGCAAAAAACTATTTTTGATCTTCGCGAACAGCTTTTTACTCACACACAGAAATTAGCTCTCAGGTTTTTTGATAAAACTCCGATCGGAAGGATCGTTACCCGCGTTACAAATGATATCGAATCACTGAACGATCTGTTCTCTTCGGGGATAGTGATGATATTCAGCGATGTTTTTATCATACTATGGATACTTGCATTCATGTTCTTTATGGATGTCAAACTTTCACTTGTTACACTTTCTGTTCTGCCCGTTCTCATCTACGGAACTTTTCTCTTTAGAAGAAAAGTGAGAGAAAGCTACCGCGACGTTCGCATGCATCTTGCAAGGCTAAACTCATATATGCAGGAACATATTACCGGCATGAACATTGTACAGATCTTTCACAAGCAAAAGGATGAAAGGGAAAAATTCTACAGGATTAATAGTGATTACAGAAGCTCGTGGATAAAGGCAGTTTTTTATTACGCCATTTTTTATCCAGGCGTAGAGCTGATCAGTTCAATTGCAATCGGATTAATAATATGGTATGGCGGCGGAGAAACTATAAGATCTTCTCTGACTATCGGTATTCTCTTCGCATTTCTGCAGTACACTGAAATGTTCTTTCGTCCTATCAGGGACCTTTCAGAAAAATATAATATAATGCAGACGGCAATGGCTTCAAGTGAAAGAATATTTAAGCTGCTGGACAACAAAACATTTATTAGCAACCCGGAAAATCCTGTAATACCAGGCAGGCTTAAAGGTGAAATTGAATTCAGAAATGTCTGGTTTGCTTACAACGAAGAAGAATATGTTCTGAAAGATATTTCTTTTAAAATAAATCCCGGGGAAACCGTAGCGATCGTAGGCGCTACCGGCGCCGGCAAAACAAGCCTGATAAATATTCTGACCAGATTTTATGATATTCAGAAAGGCTCAATCCTCGTTGACGGAATTGATATCAGGGCGATGGATAAAAAAGAGCTGAGGAAATATATTTCAACTGTTCTGCAAGATGTCTTTTTATTTTCCGGAACGATCAGATCGAATATCAGTATGGATAATGATGATATTCCTGAGGAAAAGATCATCAGTTCTGCAAAGCTTGTTGGAGCGCATAAGTTTATTGATTCGCTGCCAAAAAAGTATGACGAGATCGTAATGGAACGCGGCGCTACTCTCAGTGTGGGACAAAAACAATTAATATCTTTTGCACGTGCTTTGGCATACGATCCGCAAATATTAATACTCGATGAAGCAACTTCGAGTGTTGATACTGAAACAGAAATTTTAATTCAGAAAGCAATTGAAAAACTCCTGGTTGGAAGAACTGCAATTGTAATAGCGCACCGCCTTTCCACTATTCAAAACGCCGATAAAATAATCGTTATGCACAAAGGCGAGATCCGCGAAACAGGAAACCACCAGGAACTGCTTGCAAATAGGGGAATTTATTATAAATTATACCAGCTTCAATATAAAGATCAGGAAGTCATTCGGGTTAGTTAATAAAAATTTAATGGAGGAGTACTATAATGCCAAAACTACGTTTCATGACATTAGCCAGGCACATTATAGAGGGGGAGAGAATGCATCCCGAAGCAACGGGAGAACTTTCTGCACTTCTGTCCGATTTATCTTTAGCCGCAAAAGTTATTTCTCTTGAAGTTAACAAAGCAGGTTTGGTTGATATTCTTGGCTTCACGGGTGATAATAATGTTCACGGCGAACAGGTAAAAAAACTGGATATGTTTGCACACGATATGATGTTCCGTGCGATGGACCACGGCGGGCATCTCTGCGTGATGGGCTCGGAAGAGGAAGAGGATATTATACATATACCACCAAAATTCAGAATAGGAAAATATGTTCTTCTTTTTGATCCACTTGATGGTTCATCAAATATAGATGCGAACATCAGCATCGGTACAATATTTTCTATTTATAAAAGAGTTACACCAGAAGGAACACCAGGCACTTTGGAGGATTGTCTGCAGCAGGGATTAAAACAGGTTGCTGCCGGCTATGTCATTTATGGTTCAAGTACAATCTTCGTTTACTCTGCAGGACACGGTGTTCACGGCTTCACTCTTGATCCTTCTTTCGGTGAATTCCTTTTATCTCACGAAGATATAAAGACTCCGAAGAAATCTAAAATCTACAGCATCAATGAGGGTAACTATCTTTACTGGCATCCTGGTCTGAAGAAATATATCAAATATCTCCAGGAAGAAGATAAAGCAACCGGGCGCCCTTACTCTTCAAGATATATCGGCTCGATGGTAGCTGATATTCACCGCAATTTACTTTACGGCGGAATTTTTATGTACCCGGCTGATTCACGCCATAAGAGCGGTAAGCTAAGGCTGATGTATGAATGCAACCCGATGGCATTTATTGTTGAAGCTGCAGGAGGCAGAGCAACAAATGGAAAAACCAGGATACTTGAGATTCAACCAAAGCAGCTTCATGAAAGAACACCAATTTTTATCGGGAGTGAAGAAGATGTAAAAATGGTCGAAGAATTTATGGCTAAAGAAGAAGCTGAAATATTAGCTGACGATAAAAAATAATTTTATTGAAAGGATAATCCCATGGTCGACGGATAACTGGTTGGATTTTTATATTCACAGATTCACAGCATACAGTTTAATCTCAGGGCTGTTTGCATTCAGCCTGATCATACTTTCAAATTTTAATCCAAGCTTTTCGAGTACAGCTATTGATGCGGTATTATCAGGAGAGGTAATGCCGAGGATACGATTAAGCCCGCATGCTTCTTTTGCATAGCGCAAAACAGCAGAAGCTGATTCATAAGCATATCCTTTCGATCGAAATTCAGGAAGAAAAGCAAATCCAATATCAGTATCAGTTAAGTTTTCTCTTTTTATCAAGCCGCAGATCCCGATTGCAGTGCCGGCATTTTTTAACTCGACTAAATAAAGCCCGAACCCAAAACGTTCGTAACTGTCAACTGGACCATCAAGAATGTAACGGCAAGCATCTTCTTTGGTACTGACTTTTTTATCGCCGATATTCTGAATAAAAGATGGTTCATTCATCAGCTTGATAATGAAGCCGGCATCGTCTTTTGTGATATGACGAAGTATAAGGCGGTCTGTTTCGAGAACTTTCACGCGAGTAATATTTCCTATCGTTTCTTGTTTAGTTCAGGTCTTTTCCCAAGGGGATCAATTCTGACAGAATCTCTTTCCGTTTTTTGATATTGTTCTGCCATACTGCTGTCAGGAAATGAATATATATAATTAAGCTGCCTGATATACAACTATTCCTGTTCTGTAAATTTCTTCCAGGAAGCCGCTCGGATCATAACCCTCTTCGAATAAAATAGGTTCTATTCTTAAATCGATTGGATATCGAACACTAAAAAGTTTTGAACTTAAATCTAAGTAATCACCTATAATCTTATCAACTATAACAGCTATATCAATATCGCTGTGTTCCTTTTGATCGCCTCGTGCGAAAGAACCAAATAATACCACTTTCTTTACAGGCAGAAAATTTCGGATCTCTTCCGAATATTTTTTAGCAATCTCTATAACAGCTTTTTTATCCACTTTACAAATTCCTTTGTTTGCATAACTAAATCTTTGCATTTATCATAATCTAAGGATGAAAATATTTTTTCTTTATAGCTCGGATACCTTGCCTGAATATTCAATGGTTGGAGGAAATTAACCAAGTTTTTTTGTTCAGTTGAAAGCGAACTCCAGATCAAAGATTCAGATGCTATTCTTTCAAGGTCATGGGTATATGGTGGGATGGTGTTCTTTTTAAATTGATAATATCCTTTGAGTATTTTTTCAATCGTTTGGTGACACATGAAACCAACATATAAAAGTCTTTTGGTTTCAAGCATTGCATCTGCGGTTTCCAAATCATATTCCGCAATATCGATCCAATATTTTACTCTTTCATTCAATTCTGTAAAGAAAACTGTTATTAATAAATTTCAACTTATTCCAAGTTAGTCAAAATTTCTTTTAATTTCTTAAAATTTTCTTCCCAGTCTTTTTTCTTTGCTTTTTCTTTTTCAACGACTTCAGGCGCTGCATTTTGCAGGAATTTTTCATTTGATAATTTTTTATTTATTCCGGCAAGAGAATTTTCAAATCGTGCAATTTCTTTGTGCAGCCTTTCGCGTTCTTTATTGAGATCAATCAGTCCCTCGAGCGGAATAAAAATCTCACAGTCCTTCAGCACCGCAGATGCGCTTGCTTTAGGTTTTGCAAGATTCTTATCAACGGATAGATTTTCAACCTTTGCGAGTTTTTTTATATAGTCAACCTGGTGCTGTGCAACTTCAGAAGACTTAATAAACACATTTACCATTTTTGATGGAGGAATATTCATCTCACCGCGGATGTTCCTGATTGCAGTAATTATATTCTGAACAAATTCCATTTCTTCTTCAGCTTTTTTACTGATGAGCTTTTCATCAGCTTCCGGGTATTCTGAAGTAGAGATGCTTTCACCGTCTTTTCTTTCATCAATCAAATGCCAAAGCTCTTCTGTAATGAAAGGCATAAATGGATGGACGATCTTTAAAAGATTTTCAAAAATTCCCAGCGCCCTTGTAAGCACCGCTGACCTGACCTCTGTATTATCGGAATACAACCTGTTTTTTGAAAGCTCAATGTACCAGTCGCAGAAATCGTTCCATACGAAAGCATAAATTATTTTTGTGGCATTATTGATTTCGAAATTATCCATCGCTTTGTTTAGTTCGATAAGTGTATGATGCAATCTTGATCTTATCCATTCATCTGAAAAATCCAGGTGCTTATCAATTAAATTTTTATTCAGGGGAATAGCCGCACTGTTCATCAATAAAAATCTTCCGGCATTCCAGATCTTGTTTGCAAAGTTTCTGCCAATCTCACATTTGTCTGTGCTGAAAAGAACGTCCTGTCCGAGCGGCGCGAGATAAATTACAGTAAACCTGAGTGCATCGGCGCCGTATTCTTTTATTACTTCCTGCGGGTCGGGTGAATTGCCGAGAGACTTGCTCATCTTTCTGCCCTGTACGTCGCGTATGATGCTTGTGAAATAAACATTCTTAAACGGAATATTTTTTTTGAAATGCAGCCCAGCCATGATCATTCTTGCGACCCAGAAGAAAATTATATCGGGTCCTGTAATGAGTGTGTCAGTCGGATAGTAATATTTTTGTTCCTCTTCTGTTTTAAAAACATCGTAAGCCCACAGCCAGCTTGATGCCCAGGTGTCGAGAACGTCTTCATCCTGTTTCCAGATCGCCTCGCCGTCAGGCAGGCTTTCAATATCTTCCGGTGGATTTACATCACAGTAAATTTCTTTTGTTTCTTTGTGATACCAGACTGGAATTCTGTGCCCCCACCAAAGCTGACGCGAAATGCACCAGTCTTTGATATTGCTCATCCAGTGTTCGTAAGTTTTAACCCAATGTCCAGGATAAAATTTTATCTTTCCTTCATCAACAACTTTAATTGCAGGTGCGGCGAGTTCATCCATCTTCATAAACCATTGCTCTGATAGGTACGGTTCGATCGGAACCCCGCCTCTTTCGGAATAACCGATTTTGGTCTGATAATCTTCAGCCTTTTCAAGCAGTCCGTATTCTTCGAACCGAGCAATTATTTTTTTGCGCGCCTCGAACCTGTCAAGCCCGCGGAATTCTTCCGGTACATTGTGGTTCAGTGAAGCATCATCATTTAAAATATTAATTACCTGCAGGTTGTGACGCAGCCCCATTGCATAGTCGTTTACATCGTGTGCGGGAGTTACTTTTACTGCGCCTGTGCCGAATTCCATGTCAACATAGTCATCAGCAAAAACCGGGATTTCCCTTTCTGCGATCGGGAGCAAAACTTTTTTCCCTATTAAATTTTTATACCGTTTGTCTTTTGGATTAACAGCAATGCCAGTATCGCCGAGCATTGTTTCGGGTCGTGTTGTTGCAACAACTATGTGAATATTTTCACCGACAACCGGATACTTCAGATACCAGATTTTTCCGTTCACTGTTCTGTAAATAACTTCTTCATCAGAGATAGCTGATTTAGAGGCAGGATCCCAGTTGACCATTCTGTACCCGCGGTAAATTTTTCCTTCTTTATAAAGAGCCACAAACGCTTCGATTACTTTTCTGTAATAATGTTCGTCCATCGTGAATCGTTCACGTTCCCAGTCGCAGCTTACTCCGAGTTTTTTGAGCTGCTGAATAATTATTCCACCATATTTTGCAGTCCATTCCCAGCAGTGTTTTAAAAATTCTTCGCGGCCGATTTCAGTTTTGTTAATTCCTTTTTCTTTTAAAAAATTTGTTACCTTAGCTTCGGTGGCAATTGATGCGTGATCAGTTCCCGGTACCCAGCAGGCATTATAACCCTGCATTCGTTTTAATCTGATAATTATATCCTGCAGAGTGTTGTTCAGGATGTGTCCCATCGTCAGAATTCCTGTAACGTTCGGGGGAGGGATCACAATTGTGTAAGGCTTTTTATTTTTATCCGGTTCAGAATGAAAAATTTTCTGGTCGAGCCAGTATTTATACCATTTGTCCTCTGTACCAGAAGGGTCGTATGCTTTCGGAATTTCGCTAATTTTATTTTCGGGCATCTGAATTTTCAGCTTAGATAATGATTGACAAATATACTTTTATTTTATGTAATACTGGTAGTCCGGTATCTTAACCTGTACGCCGTGGAAAGGTCCGTCAAGGTCGCTCCATTGATCCCCAACAGTACCAACAATCTCGTAGCCTTTTGAAGAAAGTTCAGTTCTTTTTTCTGATTTAAATTCTAATGCGGTTTGATTATACTCTGATGGCTGCCTGACAATAAGCGTATCGAAATTTTTATAACCTGCCGATATCAAATTCTTTTTTGTTGGGTCGTACTGATAGTTTTTCCTCCCGCTTATAAAAATTATTTTAAATCCTCTTTTAACCAAATAGTTATAAAGGTTTTGTACTTCAGTAACTGCCGGGGCTTTTGCACTGTCGACCCACATATCCCAGTATTTTTCGATGAAGCCGAAATCCCATTCTTTGTTAAAGCTGTAATTTGAAAGTACGGTCTCATCAATATCAAAAACTACTGCTGAATTATTTTCAGGAATTATTTTATCAAATTTTTTCATTGCCTCATCCACAGCTTTGGCTGCATCTCGGTGAAAGCCGCCGTTTTCCTGGTAATCAATAACTGCCTCCTTCACGAAGCTAAGATTAACAAGATAATTTTGCTGTGCAGCACAGCCAGTGAGAATGAGTGGTAAAATAACTATCAAAAAAAGTTCTTTGGTATGTTTGGTTTTCATAATAATGCCTTGTATATGAAGTTTTGACAAAACAGGCTTCAATAAAAACAAAATCTTTATCTAAAGGCAAATTTTTTTGAAATAATTTTCACACATTTCGAATGCAGAGAGTTAAAAGCTTCTTTGAGTCATTTATATCTGTCTAAAACAAATTATGGAAATTGTCCTGGACCTGTCTGCCGACAGGCAGGATTGGTAGCCTGTTTTAGTAAATGATTATATAAAAAGAATCAGTAAGCAAGAAGTAATGATCAGGATAGCAAAGAAACTTTTGAGCAGAATAAATTATGTTTGGAGGAATAAAAAACCATACGTAACAAGTGTAGTTAAATAAGAAATTGTAAATAAAAATTAAGTTAAATATTTGTGAATGAAACTTTGTTTTATACAATGACCGTTCATCAAAACCTGCTCTGATAAGTTATACTAAGAATGCGGTTGGCTTTAGTTCTATAATTTTACTTCATGCAACTTTCTGCCTTTTTCTTCCAATTATAAAAAAGAAAGAATGGTGTGCCCGGCGATATTGACTTTTAACATAACAGGTTTTCTTTAACGATTAGGTTAAGACCTTCTGATTTGTTTAAAACCTTAATAGATAGAAATAACAAATCATTAGAAAACCTTATTACATTATTTCCGAAAACATTTGATACTAAATCAGGTTATCAATCCTGCCTGTCGGCAGACAGGTCCCAGAGAAATTCAATTATTTGTTTTGGGCAGATATATTTCTACGGGAGTTCAAAAAATTTTTAAATTCAAATTTAGAATGCTGTTGTGTCAACTGATTTTTACAAATAATATCTCATTATTGGTCTTTTGGGACTTCTTCTTTCGGCTACTTTGAAACCTGCTTTTACAAACGCAGAGGGTATCCCTGTCCAGGCAAATGCAGCAGGCATGTTGCTGCTGTATGGCTCAGCAGGATAGGCCTCCAGGATTTTAGCTTTTCTCTTTTTACAAAATTTTATTGCGGCTTTTAACAATTCAGTTGAAAGACCAATGCGCCTGTAATCTTTGTGAATGAAAAAGCAGGTAACAGACCAGACAGGTTTGTCATCTATTTTCGCTAATACTTTTGAATTATTTAAACGAATAAATTTTTCTCTTGGTGCAACAGCGCACCAGCCTATCGGTTCATTTTCATAATATGCCAGGATACCCGGTGCTCCTTCTTTTTCAACAATTTTTTTGATCAGCTTTTTATTTTTATCTCCTTTATTCTTTTGAAACTCTGATGAACTTAAACGCCACGACATACACCAGCATCCGCCGCAGGCGCCTCTTTGACCGAATAATTTTTCAAAATCTTTCCAACGTGATTTATCCAAAAGATAAAATTTTATTTTTTTCTTATTCATAAACAGTCGGATATTTTAGTAATCAGCAAATAATTTCACCTATTGTAAGGTTAAGAGAAAAAGTCAACAATTTGAATAACCAGGTTTAAAAATGTTATATTTGTTCCTGCTAATCAATCTGTTTAACAAATTTTCCGGACCAACTTTAATGCATCAGCCTCAGGTAACTTTAGAATTAGCGATTGAGCACGGGTTAAATAAAGAAGAGTATGAAAGAATAAAAAATATTTTGGGCAGAGTCCCGACTTTTACTGAACTCGGAATTTTCAGTGTGATGTGGAGCGAGCATTGCAGCTATAAAAATTCTATTGCATTGCTGAAGACTTTGCCGCGGGAAGGGGGCAAGCTACTTGTTGGTGCTGGTGAAGAAAATGCAGGTCTCGTTGATATTGGTGAAGATCTTGCGGTTGCTTTTAAAATAGAAAGTCATAATCATCCTTCTGCTGTAGAACCTTACCAGGGCGCTGCAACTGGAGTTGGTGGAATAATGAGGGACATCTTTACTATGGGTGCCCGACCGATCGCTTCATTAAATTCACTTCGCTTTGGTTCTTTAGAAGATGCGAGGACAAGGTTTCTTTTTGCAGGTGTAGTAAAAGGGATAGGTGATTATGGAAACAGCTTCGGTGTGCCCACAGTTGCCGGTGAAGTTTATTTTGACGAGTCTTACCAGGGAAATCCGCTGGTCAATGCAATGGCTGTGGGGATAGTCAAAAAAGATCTTGTCGCAAGTGCAATATCAAAAGGTGAAGGTAACCCCGTAATGATAGTAGGCTCTTCGACCGGCAGAGACGGTATTCATGGTGCAACTTTTGCATCGGAAGAAATTTCAGAAAAATCGGAGGCGAAACGTCCTTCAGTTCAGGTGGGCGATCCTTTCACGGAAAAACTTTTGCTTGAAGCAACTCTTGAAATTATTAAAAACGGATGGCTGATCGGAATTCAGGATATGGGTGCGGCTGGAATTTCCTGCTCAACAAGCGAGATGAGTGCAAAAGGAAAATCTGGTATGAAAATTAATCTTGATAAGGTACCTCTTCGCGAAAAAGGAATGACCGCTTATGAAATAATGTTATCGGAAAGCCAGGAAAGGATGCTGTGCACAGTTAAGAAGGGTTACGAAGAAAAAGTGAAAAATGTTTTTGAAAAATGGGACCTCAATTGTGAAGTTATCGGCGAGGTTACAAATGATGGAATCTTGCACATAAATTACCAGGGAGAGGAGAAAGCAGCGATTCCTGCTTATGAATTAGTTCTGGGCGGCGGGGCTCCGGTTTATATCCGGGAGACAAAAGAACCCGCTTATTTAAAAGAAGTAAGAGCATTTGATTTTAATTCATTACCGGAACCGGAAAATATTTCTGAAGTTTTTAAGAAAGTTTTTTCTTCTCCAAACATTGCTTCGAAAAGATGGGTTTATGAACAATACGATTCTATGGTGAGAACGAATACGATTGTAGGACCAGGCTGCGATGCTGCAGCGATCTATCTGAAAGACACCAACAAAGCACTCGCGATGAAGACTGATTGTAACTCCAGATATGTTTATTTGAACCCAAAAGAGGGAACGAAAATTGCCGTTGCTGAATCTGCAAGAAACATAATCTGTTCCGGCGGAACACCCCTTGCAATAACAAACTGTTTAAATTTTGGGAATCCATATAAGCCCGAAAATTACTGGCAATTTAAACAGGCAATAGAAGGGATGGGTGAAGCGTGCAGGTTTTTCAACACACCTGTTACAGGGGGCAATGTTAGTTTTTATAATGAATCGCCGGAGACTGCTGTTTATCCTACGCCTACAATCGGAATGGTTGGACTGATCGAAGATCTGAATGATATAACAACTTCATATTTTAAAGATAGCGGCGATCTGATTTACCTGATTGGAGAAGACTGTGAGGAATTGGGAGGCAGTGAATATTTAAAGGTAATTCATAAAAAAGTTGCAGGAGATTCCCCGAAACTTGATCTTGAAAGGGAAAAGAAAGTTCAAGAGACAGTCTTATATCTTATTAAAAACAGAATTATTAAATCAGCACATGATGTCAGCGAGGGAGGAATAATATGTGCTTTGGCAGAATGCTGCATAATTTGCGATGAAAAAAATATAGGTGCAGAGGTTAGTATCCCTGTAAAAAACAGGGATGATTTCTCCTTCTTTTCTGAAAGTCAGTCGAGAATTATTGTTTCAATTTCTAAACACAGCCAGCCGGAATTTGAAAAATATCTGAATGAGCAAAAGCAGGCTTTTTGTTTGCTTGGAAAAACAGGCGGAGATAAATTTATTGTTAATAATAAAATCTCAATCCATATAAAAGATCTGTCAGATATTTACTTTCAAACAATACCAAGATTTATGAATGATGAAAGATAGGATTATAGAAAAGTGTAAAAGCTTGCGGGCTTATCTTGTTTTCAGAAAGCTGAGAATGATCTTACACTATAAACCATCTTATCATAAGATGAAAGATTTTATCAAACATTATCTTGGTGGTTTATACATAAGAACAGAAGAACACCATGTTTTTTTATTAGCCGGCGGTTTAGCATTTTCTCTTTTCGTATGTGCCATACCCTTTGTACTTATTCTGTTTTCGGTACTTGGAAGCATACTGGATTCTTCCTATATGCAATACCAGGTTAATACTTTTATTGAGGCAGTCATACCTTATTATAGATATTCAGAATATGTTAAGAAAATTATTTTTACAAGGATTGATGAGGTAATTCAATATAAAGCTCTTGCAGGAATCATAGGCGGTTTTGGTTTGTTGTTTGCTGCAAGCGGTCTCTTCAGTAGTATGAGGACAATCCTGAATAAGATTTTCGGTGTTGAAATTAGTGTAAATCTTTTGCTCGGTAAATTAAGAGATTTTGCACTGATCGTAATTGTAGTTCTTGTGTTTTTTATTACAACTATATCAATGCCTATCATCGAACTTATAAGACAAGCAGCAGAAAGTTCAAATTTATTGAGTAATGTTTTTAGTTCAGTAATTTTAGAACAATTTCTTTTTTCAACTTTGTCTCTAGTTGTAATTTTTATTTCTTTTTCATTTCTTTATATCGCTGTCCCGATTAAAAAGATGCGAAAGAGGTCTATATTTTTAGGTGCTTTCTGGGCTGCGGTATTATGGGAGGGGGCAAAACTTTTATTTGGTTTTTATCTGCATCATTTTTCTTCACTTGGTAAAATTTACGGAACCTACACATTGATTGTGGTCGTTGCGTTCTGGGTGTACTATTCCTCTGTTGTTTTTATCATCGGGGCTGAAATTGCACGACTGACAGCGGACAGGCTCTATGCACGCGATGCAGCAGATTAATTTAATCCGCACATTCCGGAAGCACAACCTCCGCCGGCAGGAATTTCACAATTACCACCTGCGCAGCTGTTTGTGCCTGTGTAGCTGCTGCTGCCTATAGCAGCACTGAAAGCAGATAATAATTTTTTATTTTTCTTTGAATTACATTTAGGACATGAAACCTCCTCCTGATGCAAAGAAGATTTGTGCAATACTTCGTGTTTTGTTTTACACTCCTCGCACTGGTATTCAAAAATTGGCATAAAGATTTTCCTTATTATTTTTTCACAACTACATTTGGAGTTAAAATTATTTTTGATTTCATTGAGTTTGAAATCAGGCATGCTTTTTCTGATTTTTCCAACAGCCTGATCGCTTTTTCTTTTTTACTTTCGTCTTCAATTATTACATTAGGCTTAAGCTCTATCTCTGAGATCATAAATGTATTATCAACTTTTTCAAGTTTGCCAACAGCTTCACTTGTAAATGATTTAAAACTAAAATTTGAATTTTCAGCTATTGCCAGGAAGGTTGTCATCAGGCAGATATTAGCCGAAGCAACAAATAAATGTTCCGGTGACCAAATATTTGGAACGCCTTTCGGAAATTCCGGCGGAGTAGCTACTTTTATTTCAGGTAATGTTGGCGAGGTTAAACTTCCAATCCTTTCCCTTTCCCACGTGACCTTGGTTGAATAGTAATGAGTTGTATTCATTTTTATTTCCTGCTTATTTTCGTCAAAATATGATGAAAATCTAATAAATAGGATTCAGCAGCTCTTAATAAGTTCATTGCACGAGTAGACATAAAAAATCATAAGAAAAATCTAAAATTAATTTGACAAAGAGAATTTTTCTATTTATGTTTAATCAGATAAAAAAATCTGATTTAAGTTTTTTGAAAATGATTCCCCATCAACAGTCGAAGATCGAAAGGTCTTTTTTAATGATGTTAAATCAGATATTTAAGTCTTATTATAAAATTTTAATAACAATTAAGGAATAATAGAATAATGAAAGAAAGAAAAAACATTAAAGCTGTTTCTGCTGTGTTTGTAATATTTACGATCGCTGCTTTTGTCTTTTTCATAGGTGGCTGCGGTGAAAAAAAAGATTCTTCGCAAACTGAAATATCTCAGCAGCAATCAGCTGATGTAAATACATCTTCAGCAACCACTGACGCCGCTGGTTTAACAGACTGGCAGATCAAACATGGTATTGGACCGATTAAGGAAGAATTAAAATTAGGTCCTATCGACAAAAAACTAGCTTTTAAAGGGAAAAATATTTTCGATTCAAAATGTGCCGCATGTCATAAGCTTGATGAAAGATATGTCGGACCTGCCCAGAGGGATCTTATTGAAAGAAGAAGCCCCGAATATATAATGAATATGATCTTAAATCCGGCAGAGATGCTTGAGAAAAACCCGGAAGCAAAGAAAATGCTTGCCGAGTATATGACACCGATGACAAATCAGAACCTGACAATAGACGAGGCTCGTTCTGTTCTTGAATATTTCAGATTAGTAGATCTCGCAAAAAAATAAATTATTAACCAAACAGGAGGATCAAATGGAAAAGGTTAAAAGAAAAAAAATAATAATTGCACTTGCTGGTTTAATGACAGGTGCTTTACTGTATATAGGCTGCCAGGAGACCAAAGAGGTTGCGGGAACTGGTGACGCTCCGCAGAAAGTTTATGTAGCACCCGGTACATACGATGAGTTCTATGCTTTTATGTCCGGGGGATTCAGTGGGCAGCTAAGTGTCTACGGTTTACCTTCCGGGCGCTTATTTAAAGTGATACCTGTCTTCTCGCAGAATCCTGAAACAGGTTATGGTTATTCCGAGGAAACAAAAGCGATGCTGCAAACATCGTATGGTTTTGTTCCCTGGGGTGATGCTCATCATCCTGAACTTTCTCAAACCGATGGAGTGCCTGACGGCAGATGGATTTTTATTAATGAAAATAACACACCAAGAATCGCAAGGATAGACTTAAAAGATTTTGAAACTGCTGAGATCATAGAAATTCCGAATTCTGCCGGAAATCATGGCTCACCTTTTACTACAGAAAATTCTGAATATGTAGTTGCCTCAACAAGGTTCAGCGTACCGATTCCTGAAAAGGATGTCCCGATAGCATCTTATAAAAATGATTTTAAAGGAACTATTAGTTTTGTGAAAGTCGATCCGAAAAATGGCAATATGAATGTTGCCTTTCAGATACTTGTACCAGGTTATGATTATGATCTGGCAAGCGCAGGTAAAGGTCCTTCACACGACTGGGCATTCTTTACCTGTTACAACAGCGAAGAAGCTCACACTCTTCTTGAAATAAACGCTTCGAGAAAAGATAAAGATTTTATTGCTGCCGTAAACTGGAAGCTCGCAGAAAAATACGCTGCTGAAGGAAAAGGGAAAACTGTAAAGACACTATACTATGATAATTTCGTTGACCCTAAAACCGGGATTGCTCATTCAGACAAAAGAACAGAAGTTAAAGTTCTCGATCCCAAAGATTGTCCTGGAATGATCTACTATCTTCCTACACCCAAATCTCCGCACGGAGTTAATGTTGATCCATCAGGCGAATACATAGTTGCTGGTGGAAAATTATCGACAGTTATTCCCGTACATTCATTTTCAAAAATGTTGAGCGCTATAAAAAACAAACAGTTCGACACTACCATAGATGGAATTCCTGTTCTTAAATACGATGCAGTACTTGCAGGTGAAGTTAAAAATCCGGGGCTGGGACCATTGCATACTGAATTCGATGGAAAAGGATACGCTTATACTACATCCTTCATTTCATCGGAAGTTGTAAAGTGGCAGCTTGGAACATGGAAAGTGGTTGACAGACATCCTACATATTATTCACCGGGGCATCTTATGATCCCTGGCGGAGACAGCAAAAAGCCTTTCGGTAAATATCTTGTTGCTTTGAACAAAATTACGAAGGATAGATATCTCCCAACTGGTCCAGAGCTTTGCCAGTCTGCCCAATTGTTTGACATTAGCGGCGATAAAATGAAACTGCTTCTTGATTTTCCAACTATCGGTGAGCCGCATTATGCACAGGCTATTCCGGCAAGTATATTAATGAAAAATTTTGAGAAGATTTACAGGATAGAAGATAACGCAAATCCCGATGCAATAAAAAAGGAAATGGACGCAAAAGTTGTCAGAAAAGGAAATGACGTTCATGTTTATATGACAACTATCAGAAGCCACTTTGCACCCGATAATATCGAGGGAATAAAAGTCGGCGACAATGTTTATTTCCATGTCACAAATCTTGAGCAGGACTGGGATACTCCTCACGGTTTTGCAATTAAGGGTGCAGAAAATACTGAATTACTTATTATGCCGGGACAAACAAGAACAATTTTATGGAAACCTCTTACAGCAGGAGTTTATCCTTTCTATTGTTCTGACTTCTGTTCTGCACTGCACCAGGAAATGCAGGGATACGTTAGGGTATCTGATAAAAATTCAAATGTTAAAATATCTTATGGAACAGGAAAATAATTCTAAGGGGAACAGCAGTTCCCCTTTTTTCTTAATCGGAGTAAATTATGAATACGAGAGCAAGAGTTATAGTTGCAATTTCAGCATTAATGTTAGTATTAACTTTTTTCTTACCTATCTGGTCAATAAGCCTGCAGGCACCTCAATATCCTGAAGGGCTGGGGCTTCATATTTATATTAACGAAGTTACCGGTGCAAAACCTCATAACCTTGACAGCATAAATGAATTGAACCATTACATCGGGATGAAAGCAATAACACCTGAATCGATCCCGGAATTAAAAATTATGCCTTATATAATTGTCTTTTTAATTCTCTTTGGTTTGCTTGGTGCTGTTACAGGCAAAAAGAAATTAGTTGAAGCATGGATCGTAATGTTTATTGTCTTAGCGATAGCAGGGTTGGTTGATTTTTATATGTGGGAGTATCATTACGGGCACAACCTTAGTGCAGATGCACCGATCAAAATTCCCGGAATGTCTTATCAGCCCCCATTGATCGGTTCAGAAAAATTATTGAACATTACAGCAACATCTTTGCCGTTTATTGGTTCGTTTGTAATTTTTATTTCAATTGCAATGTCCGCATTTTCGCTTTTATTAAAACCAAAAGAAAAAATAAAAGATTAAAAATGAAAATTAAATTGTTACTGCCGGTTTTTGTTTTGATGAGCATAGCTTTTACTGCCTGCCAGTCAAAACCTGAGCCGATTGTTTACGGCTCTGATAGCTGTGCTCACTGTAAAATGCTGATTACCGATGTTAAATACGGCGCTGAACTGATAACTGACAAAGGGAAAATTTATAAGTTCGATTCTGTAGAGTGCCTTGCTGATTTTTATTTGAACAACAAACCAGATGAAAATTCATCAAAACTTTTTGTGGCAGATTTCAGAAAACCGAATAGTTTAATTGCAGTAAATAAAGCTGTCTTTTTGGAAAATGAAAAATTCCACAGTCCGATGGGAATGAATGTACTGGCTCTTGAAAGCAGGGAGGAAGCAAATAACATGGTTAATCAATACGGTGGAAAAATTCTAACATGGGATGAAGTTCTTCAAAATGTTAAATCAAATAATTTAAATTCGATGTAATTTTCTCAGAAAATGTATAAGCGAATATCACATATTGCCAGATCAATAAAGCTTTCTGTGCTTGTTATTCTTTTACTTTCTGCTGTAATGTTCGGGAAAGAAATTGTCGTCAGTCAAAATGGAAATATCAAAACAATTTGTGAGGCATTAAAAATTTCCAGGGATGGAGACAGGATAGTTGTTGAGCCCGGGACATATAAAGAAGGAAATCTGGTCGTAAATAAGGAAATAGAACTTATCGGTAAATATTTTCCACTGATTGATGGAAGCGACGAGGGGAGCATTCTTACAATAAGAAGCAATGGAGTTTTTGTAAAGGGTTTTGTTTTTGCCCACGCGAAAGTCAGCTTTATAAATGACAACGCAGCGATAAAATTAGACAGCGTGAAAAATTGTATAATTCAGGGGAATAAATTTATTGATAATTTTTTTGCAATTTATCTTTCCCAATCTTCTTTCTGTAAAATTTTAGATAATAACATAATTGCCTATGGTAAAAGAGAAACAACTTCCGGCAACGGCATACACCTCTGGTACTGCAAAAATATTGAGATAGCAAATAACAAAATCGAAGGGCAGCGCGATGGAATTTATTTTGAATTTGTAATCAGCGCTAAAATACATGATAACTACAGCAAAGATAATATTCGTTATGGGATGCACTTTATGTTTTCCGACAGTTGTAATTACTGGAACAATACATTTCAAAACAATGGTGCCGGTGTTGCTGTGATGTACACTAAATATGTAGAGATGTATAAAAATAATTTTAAAAATAACTGGGGCGCTGAATCCTACGGGCTGTTGCTGAAAGAAATTTCAGACAGTAAAATTTATTCGAATAATTTTTATAAAAACACAACCGGAATTTACATGGAAGGATGTAACAGGATTGCCTTTTCAGAGAATAATTTTGATAACAATGGATGGGCTGTAAAACTGATGTCTAATTCGTTAAATAATATTTTTACAAAGAATAACTTTTTAAACAATACCTTCGATATTGTTACCAGCAGCAGGAACAATTTCAACAGCTTTAGTGAAAATTATTGGAGCGATTACAAAGGATATGATTTGAACAGAGACGGGGTTGGCGATGTGCCTTTCCATCCTGTTAAGCTTTCTTCGCTGATGGTGCAGCAGCAGCCCGCATCTATGATTTTGTTGAGAAGTCTTTTTATTGGATTACTGGACGTAGCAGAAAGTGTAATTCCTGCTTTAACCCCTGAAACATTGATAGATAATAAACCTATGATGAGGCAAATAAATTGATAAGGATTGAAAATATTGAAAAGAAATTCGGCAATGTTACTGCATTGAGGAAAATAGACCTTGAAATAAGATCCGGTAAAGTTACGGCTATAGTTGGACCAAATGGTTCGGGTAAAACTACACTCATAAAATCTATTCTTGGCTTGGTTAAGCCTGATTCCGGTAAAATTTTTGTTGATGGGAAATTCGTCAATGGCGACTACTCGTATAAAAGACATATCGGTTACATGCCTCAGATTGCAAGATACCCGGAGAACCTGAAAGTGAATGAAGTGATCAGCATGATTAAGGATTTAAGGAACTCGGATTCGGAAATTAATCCTGAACTGCTTGAAGCTTTTAATCTCTATAAAGAAATGAACAAACCATTTCGTACGCTCTCAGGTGGTACACGACAGAAAGTGAGCGTGCTCATCGCATTTATGTTTGATCCGCAAATTTTAATTTTTGATGAACCCACCTCCGGTCTTGACCCTGTTTCAAGCAGTTATTTTAAAGACCTTGTACGTAAAGAAAAACAAAAAGGGAAGACCATTATTCTTACTTCACACATTATGAGTGAAATTCAGGAACTGTCAGACTCAATTGTTTTTCTGCTTGATGGTAAAATTCATTTTCATGGAAGCATAGATAATTTGCTTGCTGAACAGGAGGAAGACAAACTTGAAAGAGCAATTGCAAGAATGATGACGGAGGTGAGTAATGAAACTTATAAATAAAATTTTCAGATATGAACTAAGCAACGTTTTGAGAAGCAAATGGATAATTTTTTATACTTTATTTTTTCTTGTTGTTAGTTACTCTCTTTTCGCTTTCACAGGAAATAACAGCAAAGCAATTCTCAGCTTAATGAACATAGTAATTATAATTATTCCTTTAGTCAGTATTATTTTTGGAACTATGTACTTGTACAACTCCCGCGAATTTGTAGAAATGATGCTTTGCCAGCCGATAGACCGAAAGTCGTTATTCTTTGGGATATATTCCGGTACTGCAGTTCCTCTTAGTTTAAGTTTTGTAAGCGGGGTAATAATTCCGTTCCTGTTAAGGGGCAATGTTCAAAATCAGTTTGGACTTTTAATGCTGCTTTTAATAACAGGCGTTCTGCTGACATTCATTTTTACTTCTGTTTCTTTTTTAGTTTCACTGAAGAATAATGATAAAGTTAAAGGGCTCGGTTTTTCAATTCTTATCTGGTTGCTGATGAGCATAATTTATGATAGCATTATCCTTTTAGTGATTTATATTTTTCAGGATTATCCCGTTGAAAATTCAGTTATAGTTTTAAGCCTAATCAACCCCGTTGACCTCGGGAGGATCTTCTTTCTCCTCAAATTTGATATATCAGCATTGATGGGTTATACTGGTGCTGTCTTTCAGAAATTTTTTGGCAACACTGCCGGAATTATAGTTTCCTTTATTTCATTAATTCTATGGATAATTCTGCCGCAGTTCTTTGCCTTTAGAAACTTTAAAAGAAAGGATTTTTAGCTGAGGCAAACTGCAGTTCTTCAAACCAACGGGAGAAATCATTAAAAAATTTCTAAAACAACTATTGACAGTAACGGAAGAGTTAAGTATATTTAATCAGACAAAAAAATCTGATTAGGAAAATGACTGTTATTTTTTCAAAAAAATGTGAATATGGTATTCAGGCTGTTCTTTACCTGGCAGCTAACTTGGATGGCGAAATAATACCTGCAGATGAGATTGCACGTAAGCTGAATATACCAAAAGAATTTGTCTCGAAGATACTTCAGAATCTTACTGAAAGTGGTCTGGTATATTCGAAGAAAGGAAAGAGCGGGGGTTTTGCTCTGGCTAAAAAACCTTCAAAAATAAGATTGATAGACATTGTCGCAGCAATTGATGGGCTTGATATTTTTAATAGCTGTGTTCTGGGGTTTCAACATTGTTCTCCAGACCACCCTTGCCCGGTACACCATAACTGGGGAATACTCAGGACAAATGCTTATAACATGTTAACTGAAGAAACTCTTGATAAATTCAGGGAAAAAACTTTAAGGAAGGTCAGGAACATATAAAAATTTTTGATGTTTAATCAGACAGATTTATCTGATAATGAAAAAAATAGCAAACAGAAATAGAGAAAAGGGAATACAGAATTACAGGTTTATTATTCAAACTCTGTTTGCGTTGTTGTGCGTATGGATAGGAATAGAGTTCTATCTTTTTACAAATTATTTAAAGTCAGGCGGTTCAAGTGCTTTTCACAGCCGTCCCGCAGGTGTTGACGGTTTTCTGCCAATCAGTTCTTTAATGAGTTTTTATCTTTTCTTAAAGACCGGTGAAATTCATCCCGCGCACCCTGCCGGTTTATTTATTTTTCTTGCAATAGTTTTAATGTCTATTGTCTTTGGAAAATCTTTTTGCAGCTGGCTCTGCCCTGTAGGATACATTTCCGAACTTATAGGTGACTTTGGTGAAAAAGTTATTTACAGATTATTCCATAAAAAAATAACCCTGCCAAAATATATTGATTATCCCCTCAGGAGCCTTAAGTATTTACTGCTTGGCTTTTTTGTTTATTCAATTTTCTTTTTGATGACGATCAGCTCTGTAAGAGCTTTCCTCGACAGTCCGTACAACCAGGCTGCTGACCTGAAAATGTACTACTTCTTTGCAGATATATCCAGGCTTGCTTTGATAGTGATTGGAAGTTTGTTTTTGTTATCTGTCTTTATAAGAAATTTCTGGTGCAGATTTCTCTGTCCGTATGGCGCACTGCTCGGACTGATTTCTTTTTTAAGCCCGACCAGAATTCAACGTAATCCTGTTAGTTGTATTGATTGCGGGCTTTGCTATAAAGCCTGTCCTTCGGGAATTAAAGTAGACAAAGCTAAAACTGTTCTTTCTGATGAATGTACAAGCTGTCTTAGCTGCATTGATGCTTGTCCGGTCGCTGATACTCTCAATCTGAAATTTTTAGTTACTAAAAATAAAATTTCAAAAAAAAGTATAGCGATTGGGGTCGTCTCAATATTTATGGTTGTTACAGGTATAGGAATGATTTCAGGTCATTGGCAAAACGATATTACGAAGAAAGAATATCTTATCCATTACAGGAACATGAACAGTTACGGTCATCCCACGGGAACTGAAGCAATACAAAAGCTAAACAAAGAATCTGATTCAATGATTTTATATCAGCCGGAAGTAAATAAAACGAATGACTATATGAAAAAAACAGAAATTCTAAAAACAAAAAAATAAATTAAGAAAGGTGCACAAATGAAGTACAATAAAAAGATAAAAATATTTTTCGCAATTTTTGCAGCCGGGGTTGTAATAACAGCTTCAGTATTTTTTATTTCGGGCTGTGAAAAAACCTACTCATCTCAGGTAAGGGGAGTAGAGTATGCAAAGCTTACACACGCTCCACTTGTTCCTCCTCCTATAACAAGGAATCATCCAACGAAAGTAATTGTAAATCTTGAGACAAGTGAAGTTACAAGAAGAATTGCAGACGGGACTGAATATAATTTCTGGACTTTCGGCGGGCAGGTGCCGGGCGAGTTTATCAGGCTCAGGGTCGGCGACGAGGTTGAATTCCATTTGAGCAACAGTCCTACCAGCAAGATGCCTCATAATATAGACCTCCACGCAGTGACTGGTCCGGGTGGTGGTGCTACTTCATCTTTTACTGCACCGGGACATACTTCTGTATTTTCTTTTAAAGCTGAAAAACCCGGGCTGTACGTTTATCACTGCGCAACTGCGCCGGTTGGTATGCACATTGCAAATGGAATGTATGGTTTAGTCCTGGTTGAACCGGAAGGAGGGCTTCCGCCAGTTGATAAAGAATATTATGTGATGCAGGGAGAATTTTATACTGATGGTAATTTCGGCGATCAGGGTTTGCAATCCTTCTCGCTTGATAAGGCGTTAAAGGAACAGCCCACTTACGTTCTTTTCAACGGCGCTGTCGGGTCGTTGACTGGAAAGAAAGCACTGCCTGCAAAGGTTGGTGAGACAATAAGAATTTATTTCGGTAACGGCGGACCAAACCTGATCTCTGCTTTTCATGTTATTGGTGAAATCTTCGATAAAGTTTATGGCGATGGTGGAACGAAAGTTATTGATAAAGATGTGCAAACTGTTCTTGTTCCTCCCGGCGGCGCTGCAATGGTAGAATTTAAGGTTGAGGTTCCGGGTGTTTACACAATGGTTGACCACTCAATTTTCAGAGCGTTCAATAAAGGGGCAGTCGGGCAGATCAATGTAACAGGTGCGCCTAATACAACTGTCTACTCGGGCAAACAAAAGGATGAACTATACATGAACCCCAACCCGGTAAATCAAAATGAATTCTGGGGAGGTATACCGGATGCGAATAAGCCAGGTACTGGTGCTAATTTATCAGAAAGCAGCAGCGGCAATTCAAACTCGATCGAGAATATAAAAGATATGGGAAAAAATATTTTCTCAATGACATGCCAGGCTTGTCATCAGGCTGAAGGGAAAGGTATTCCGAATGTATTCCCGCCACTTGCCGGTTCAGATTTTCTGAATGCTGATAAGGAAAGAGCGATCGGGATTATCTTGCATGGAAAGCAGGGTCCTGTTACAGTCAATGGAAATAAATTTAACGGTGTAATGCCGCCGCAAAATTTAAACGATGAACAGATAGCAGCAGTACTTACTTACGTTTATCACTCATTTGGAAATTCCGGGAAGACAGTAACAAAAGAGGAAGTAAATAAAATCAGAAATCAAAAAGTAGTAAGCTTTAAATAATGAATAGTCTCAGAATAAAATATTTGGCTTTGCTTTTGATAGTCACTGCCGGCTGTTGTTTTTCGTTGCCCTCTGAAAAAAATAAATCATCCAAGATGGCTTATATAGCCGGTGGTGAATTTACGCCTCTTTACAAATTAAATAACGGCGGCAGTAATGTTATTGTAAAGCCATTTTACATGGATGTTTATCCCGTAACCAATAATCAGTTTCTTGAATTTGTAAAAAAGAATCCTCAATGGAGACGCTCAAGAGTAAAGCAAATATTTGCAGACCATTTTTATTTAAAGGATTGGCAGAACGACACTACACTGGGAATAAAAGTTGACGGCAATAGCCCGGTAACTTTTGTATCCTGGTTTGCAGCAAACGCTTATGCAAAGTGGGCTGGCAAACGTCTTCCTACTGTAAACGAATGGGAATTTGCTGCCGCTGCAGGAAAGAACAAACCTTATGCTGCTGATGATGCTGAATTCAATAAAAAAATTATTGAATGGTATGCAAAGTCAAACGGGAATAAACTGGCAGAAGTTGGTTCTGCAGGCTCTAATTACTGGGGCGTTTATGATATGCTCGGACTGGTGTGGGAGTGGACTTATGATTTTAATTCTGCTCTTTTGACCGGTGATTCGAGAAATGATTCTGGTACAGAAAGCAACACTTTTTGCGGCGGCGGTTCAGCTAATGCTACTGATGTAAAAAATTATGCAGCATTTATGCGGTACGGGTTTCGCAGCAGTCTGAAAGCAAATTATACTATTCAGAATCTTGGCTTCAGGTGCGTTAAGGATATTAGGTAACGATAAATAATTTTTTGAGAATAAAATGAAAAAATATATAATCATAATGGCAGCGATCATTTTCCTTCTTCCTGCTGTGTTTGTATTTAGCTCTAAATATATGCGGGATGGGAAAAACAGTGGATCAAAAACTTCCCCTGAAAGTCAGGCAGCTATAAATAGTACGGCAAGCGGATCAGAAAAGAAAAGCTGTTGCACAGCACAGGGCAAGGACGAATTTTCCGGGAAGTCTGTTTTCCTCGACGAATCAAACTGGAAAGATCAGAATGGAGATGTTATTCAGCTTGGTAAATTTAAAAACAAATATGTTGTAATGGCGATGTTCTTTGCAAGCTGCCAGTCTGCTTGTCCGATGATCGTAAATGATATGAAAGAAATTGAAGCCTCTATTTCGCCGGAAAAACTTGCTGAATATAAATTCGTACTGGTTACTATAGACCCTGAACGGGATACGCCCGGAGTGCTTTTAAAATATGCAAAAGATAAAAATCTTGATCAGCAAAGATGGACTTTATTAACGGGCGGGAAAAATGATATTATGGAACTTGCTATGCTGCTGGGATTTAAATTCAGTAAAGAAGCAAACGGAGGATTTACTCATACCAATCTGATAACTTTCCTGAACAAAAAAGGTGAGATAGTTTATCAGAATGTCGGGCTTAGTGTTGATACAAATGCTATATCCCGTTTGTTGGCATCTCTGAATTAAAGAAGCCTTAATTGAACTATTGAACTAATGAAAGGTTAGGGAGAAAAAATGGATAATGATACAAAATTTTCAAAATTAACACTCACGCAAATATTGAGTATAAATTACAGGTCCGCTGCGATCTTTGAAAAATATAACCTGGACATCAGCAGCCTTGGCGGCAAAACTATTAAAGAAGCCTGTAAAGAAGCAGGAATTCAACACGAAAGAGTTTTGTCTGATCTTGCTTCGTTAGACTCGCTTAAAATTGAAATACCGGTAAGAGTGGATGAGTGGGAGTTGGACTTTTTAGTTGATTATATAATTAACAATCATCACAGATATGTCAGGAATATTATTCCCGTAATAACAATGCACCTGGAAAAAGTTGTATCAGCACACGGTAAAAGGCACGCTGAAACTATTGAGGCATTAAAAATATTTTCTGTAGTATATAAGGAATTTAAGCAGCACATGATGAAAGAAGAAGAAATACTTTTCCCTTATATAAAGTACCTGGTAAAAGTTAAAAACGGAGAAAACAAATTTGAGAAACCTTATTTTGGAAGGATCGCTAACCCGATAAACATGATGGAGCTTGAACATCAATCTGCCGGAGAGAATATGTATACTATAAGAAGATTGTTCAACAACTACACTCCGCCGGCTGATGCTTGTGAAACTTACAGAGTAACATTACGCGAGCTGAAAGAATTTGAAGAAGACCACCATAAGCATATACATCTTGAGAATAATATATTATTCCCCAAGGCTATAATTCTTGAAGAACAACTAATGACAGGTCAGGCAGTTTAAACAGATAATTTAGATAGAGTAAAATGATGTAAACGTCAGTCGGTGCGATTGACCTTTTATATTATAGAATAATCCGCTGGTAGATTATTCTTTATATTTATGAAATGTTTTTCTGAAATTCGGTCAGCTTGAAAAAGAAAAGTGGTATAAAACCATTTCGCTTAAAACTATCAGAGATTATTTTTATGGTCGAAAGAGATAATGTTTCTACGGCAGAAAATTATTTTAAGCAAGCTTATAGCTTTCATATAAGAGGGAAAATTACTGAGGCTATAGAAACTTATAAACTATCACTCCGGTTTAATCAAACAGCGAAAGCTCATAACTGCCTTGGATGGGCATATGGGCTGCAGGGAAGATATGAAGCCGCAATTGACGAATGTATTCTTGCTACCTTTATTGATCCTGATTATGGGAATCCTTACAACGACATCGGTTTCTACCTTATAAATTTAGGCAGATTCGATCAGGCTGTTGAATGGCTCAACAAAGCAATTAATGCTGCAATTTATGAATTCCGGTATTACCCGCTTCACAATCTCGGAAGAATTGCTGAACTTAAAGGTTATTGGGAAGAAGCAATCCGGTATTATAATGAAGCGTTAAAATTGAATCCCAATTATAAAGCAGCTCAGGCTGCTCTGACAAGAGTATATTCTTATCTCAATTAAATAATATTTATGCCTTCATTCTTCTGCCCTGCTCTTCGTGAATGAATATCCAGCTGCAGATCTTACCAATATTTATTTCTTCAAAATTATTCCAGTAAGCTTTTGTTCTAACGTGCTGAGAGCTTGTGTCTGTTTCCGGGATACTGTTAGCTTCATCAATCAGGTCTTTAATTCTTTGCTGCCATTTTTTCATATTGCTTACTCTTAAATCAACCCAGCCTTCGAATGCCCACTTATCAATATTTTCCCTGTTTATTTCAAGAACATTCTCCCCGCGGAAAGCAGGTATTTTTATATTGCTGCCTCTTAATAATGATTCGCCGTTTGGAAGCAGTATCGGTATCCCGATTGAAATAATTTCACTTCTCTGTTTTTTATTATTCAGGATTATATCAAAACATTTTTCAGAAAGTTCTTCTGGCTGCATATTTAAAATGTCATTCATCGTTTTGCATATTAGCCTTATGAGGTGAATCTCAAATAAAAGTTTTGATAACCTTGGCGGACCGAGCAGCTCGAATGCAACGCTGCTGATATTATATTTTTCCTCAAGCTGTGCAAGCTTTTCAACTGCTGAGTGCTGCATGTAGCCAGCGCGGTAAGTCGGCTCAAGTGTAGCGTGGTCGAGTGAGCTTACAATGTCTTTACCTGTATTTCCACCTTTGATCTCGTAAATTGCTACGTCAGCTATTTCTTCTGGGGTAACAAACTCCATTTGCTTCTGAGCAGTAATTGTTTCAAATTCGCCGCGGGAAAATATTCCGTTCTCACCTGTGTCAATAAAAACAGATTTTAATTTTTCTCCGGTCGTTCTGTATTGTTTATTCTGACAAATTTCAAATTTACCTTTTAAGGGTATAGCCTCTGTAACATCAACATCTATCAGTTCAATTGGCTGTCCGCGTCTTTTTATTTCGCCGAATTCAATTCGCTTCCATGCAATTGCACCGGTTGGTTTAATTTCTTTTGTTATCGGTCCCTCCGGTGTTCTTCCCATCAAAAATAAAAGTAAGGTATGAGCACCGGCTATTGCAGATTTACTCAACAAAACCCTTGAAGGTTTTTCCTCGCTGTGCGTGTATGGAATGTTCAACCCCATTCCGCCGGTACCGCTTGTGCCGATTTTCAAATACACTTCGCTTTTTATCCTGCTCATACTTGCGTAGAGGATCTGTACGTGCCTGATAAGCTGAGGTATGTACTGTGTGCAAAGTAATTTTTCAGTCTCCTCAACTAAGATTTCGTAGCTTGCTTTATTTTTTATAGCTCTGCTAATGGAGCGGTATGTTGTGTAAATATCCTGGTATGCTATTGCTGTTGCAGTGTTGATGCAATCTATAATAACCTGCGGCTTGTATTCGGTAAGCAAATGATAAACAGAAGAGCTTTTTAGAACATTGTCGGTCAGCTCTTCCATTATGTCGGCCATAAGTATTCTGCGGCTTTCAGGGTCTGCCAGAATATCGGAACGGTTTTTATCCTTGAAGTCATTCCTTACAAAGATGTCACCACCCCACGGTATAAAAAAGTCTTTCCCTTTTTCAGGGAATTCCGATTCCAGTTTTTTTACACCATCTTCTGCTTCTGAGAGCTTTAAGGAAGTGATAATAATATTTTTAGGGTTTTCACTGACAAGCTTGCGGGCAATTGCAGTACCAACCAAACCCCATCCCCCAAGAACAAGCACAGTTTTATTTTGAATATCCATTGTCCCCCCTCATATTGATGAGGATTTTGTAAAAAAGTATACTGCTAATTTACTGTAAAGATGCTTCTTCAGCAAAGAAAATAATTTGCTGAATTTCAACCTGATAGATCGCTAGGGCAGAACAAACGTTTTGTTTAAGATTTGGGCAATTTTAGAAAACGCAGCTTCAGAGAAATAAATTTATGATTTATTTTTGATTTTTTAATCTTATATTTAGCACTGACACTCCATAATACGTAAGTATTGACAATATGAACATTTATTCACTGATTCCGGCTGTAGCATTTTTATTTAACGGGTTTGTCTGGACGTATATTTTTGCCCAGAAAAAGCAAAGCCCTATAAACAGGGCGTTCCTGCTTTATGGGGCAGTATTAGCTTACTGGATACTGATAGTATTCATTTTGCGTCAGACTGTCTCCAGCGAAATAGTTTTACCCGCAATGAAGTCGGCTTCCGTTTCGTGGTTATCCATCTCTTTTCTGTTCCTGAATTTCGTTTACATCTTCATTCAAAAGAAAAAAGATTTCATTTATTATTTCTTTATGATCTGTGTGGTCATTGCTATTATTATCAGTCTTAGTACGAATTTAGTTCTGAGCGGATTTGAATATGTAAGCTGGGGAGTAAATAAAAAAATCGGGCCGCTATTCTCCCCGGCTATTTTTCTTCTTGTAGTAATTCCTGCATATTATTCTTTGTACCTTATATATAAGACAATGAAGGTGACGCGTGATTATAATCTGAAACACTCCCTGCCATTATTATTTACCGGCTCGCTGATCACAGTTCTTTTAGGTTTAATGTCTAACGTAATATTGCCGCTTATCTTTGGCGTAAATCATATTGTTGAGTTTGCGGAATCCAGCACGGTCATTCAATCAATTTTTATTTTCAGAGCAGTATCAAAATACAGCTTGTTCAGAATCAGCGTTGACGAGCTCGGTCATGAATTGTTTGCTAATATGAAAGACGCTGTAATTATACTTGATAAAGAAGGTAATTTGCTTCAGGTGAATGATTGTGCCGAAAAGTTATTCGCAGAGGATCTTACTTATGATGTAAAAGCCGTAAATATTAAGAACATTTTTAAAGATTACAAACTGAATCAGGATTTTAGTGACTACGAAAAGAATTACATTTCAAAAGGCGAAAATAAAATCCTTTCTCTTTCGCAGATGGGGGTTGTTCATAATGATATCGAATTGGGGAGACTTCTTATTGCCCGAGATGTTACAGCTCGCAAACAAGCTGAAGAAGCGCTGCGTGAGTCTGAGGCAAAATTCCGATGGCTGTTCGAAAATGTTCCTGATGGGATTTATCTCAGCACGCCAGACGGTAAGCTTGTAGACGTAAATAAAACATTAGTGCAAATGCTTGGTTATGATTCCAAAGAGGAACTGCTTGCCGCTGATATTGCGAACGAATTGTATATTAACCCATCTGAAAGAAAATCTTTAATAAAGGAACTGGAGGTTAACGGCAGGCTGCATAACGTTGAGCTTCATCTTAAACGTAAAGACGGCAGTCCTTTGGTGGTTAGAGAAAACGCTCATCTGCTGGCTGATAAATACGGCAAACTCTATTACAAGGGAACTCTGACAGACATCTCAGAACTTAAAGAGGCTGAAAAAGCTCTCCGTTCCTCGGAAATCAGGTTCCGCTCCGTCTGGGAAAACTCTGTTGAGGGAATGAGGCTGACGGATAAAAATGGAACGATAGTAGCAGTCAACGAAGCGTTCTGCAGAATGATTGAAATGAAAAATCAGGATCTTATAGATAAGCCTCTCACTATAACTTATAAGGGAGAAATTGACAGGGAGAGTATGCTTCGAAAATATCAGGTACATTTCAAGGAGAGGAATTTCCCTTCGCACCTTGAACAGAAATTTATACTTTCAACCGGAAAAACTATTTACCTCGATAGCTCACACACCTTTGTTGATATAGAATCCGGGAGCCCACTTTTGCTTAGCGTTTTTCGTGATGTTACAGAAGTTAAAACAGTTGAAAACGAATTAAGGAACTCACAGAAAGAATTACGCGCTTTATCGGCTAATCTGCAATCAGCACGGGAAGAAGAACGAGCCCATATTGCGCGTGAAATACACGATGAACTCGGGCAAATCCTGACTGCAGTTAAAATGGATATTTCATTGTTATCCGACTCAATTACTGAAGCTAAAAATGAAGAAAACTGGGATGTTGTGCTTGAGTTAAAATCAATTGATAAACTGATTGACGATCTTATTTATAAAGTCAGAAATATTGCGACCGAACTGCGCCCCGATGTTCTGGATCATCTGGGTCTTGTTGCAGCAATTGAATGGCAGTCTCACGAATTCCAGTTCAGGAACAGGATTGAGTGTACTTTTACACATAATATATCCAATATTATACTGAGCGAGGAACAAAAAACCGCTATTTTCAGAATATTCCAGGAAGCTCTGACAAATGTTGTGCGTCATTCAAATGCTACAAAAGTTGATGTTATCCTGAATAAAGAACAAAATGATCTCACACTAAAAGTTAAGGATAACGGCAGAGGCATTACTGAAAAAGAGTTGACTAATATCAAATCTATAGGTATTATCGGTATGAGAGAAAGGTCTTTTATTCTCGGAGGTGAAATTTCAATCTTTAGTAAAGAGAACGAGGGTACAACTGTATTACTGAAGATTCCCTTAAGTGCGGAGGTTACAGAAAAACAATCTGCGTAAGAAAACAAGCGGTGAGGTTAAAAGTTATGAAGGTCATTATCGTTGATGATCATGAACTTATCAGGGAAGGATTAAAAAAAGTTCTTATAAAAAATTCTGATATTGAAATTGTTGGTGAAGCATGTAATTCCCAGGAACTGCTCGATTTTTTAAATCATAATACAGTTGATATCATTATACTGGATATTTCGATGCCGGGCAGAAGCGGACTGGAATTATTAAGAGATATAAAAGATATTCACCCGGATGTTAAAACTCTGGTTTTAAGTATGTATCCGGAAGATCGGTTTGCAATCAGGACACTAAAAGCCGGGGCATCGGGCTATCTTTCAAAACAAAGCGCTGCTAAAGAATTAGTTAATGCATTAAGAAAAATTATGACGGGCGGGAAATATATAAGTCAGGCTCTTGCAGAACAATTAGCGCTTGAGATTGAAACCCCTTCTGATAAGCCTCTGCACGAAAAGCTCTCGAACAGGGAATTTGAAATTATGTTGAAAATAAGTCTTGGTAAAAGTGTAAGCGAAATAGCAGAAGAGCTTGCACTGAGTGTAAATACTATTACCTCATATCGTACACGGCTGATGCAGAAAATGAATATGAGATCCAATGCAGAAATAATCCGGTACGCTATCAAGAATCAGCTTATTGATTGAACCTACGCAGATAGAGAGATGACATCTTTTGCTTCTAAAAAATATACCGATAAAAACAGCATTACTTCTGAAAAAATAAATATCTATTCTTTTATAAAAGATGTCATCTCTTGCTTCGTTATTGTTTGCGTAACTTCAGTTATTGACTGAATTAACCAGCCTTATCACTCAGCATTTCTTTTTGTAATCCTAAATACTACTCCCGTTATACTTATCCTTTACACAATTATTGTGGCAAGAAGCTGATTATAATGTTTACATTAAAATCATAATTATAGCTCTATCATTGTATGCCTTTCAAAAGTTATGTTTGCATCCGAATCCAAACAAGGATAAAACAAACCGGAGCGAGAGGTCAAATGAGAGTTCTAATAGCTGATGATTCCAAAATTATACGAAGCAGAATTGCGAAGATACTCTCAGAGTATAAGGTGATTGATTCAATTGAAGAAGCTAACGATGTTCAGGAAGCAATTAATCTTTTACATAGAAATCATCCTAATGTTCTTATACTTGATATAGAAATGCCTGGTGGAAACGGAATAGAAGTTCTGAATGCAATTAAGCACGACCAATATTATCCACCAGTTGTGATTGTTTTTACTAATTATCCATTTCCAGAATATGAAAAGGCATATATGACAGCAGGGGCTGATTTCTTTTTTGACAAATCCAGCGAATTCAAACTGATGAAAAAAGTGATCGAAAATCTGGTCGATAACGAAATAAGAATTGAAGCTTTTGGAAAACAACCAAAACAAAGCGATGAGGAAAGGAATAACTATAACTAATGGTTCGATCAATTAATTTAATCTTTCGGAGGAAGTAGTTCGATGAAAACAGCGTCACGTATTTCTGCAATCCTTTCCCTTATTTTTCTTTTCACTGCCTCTGTCTTTGCTCAGGCGGTAATAGATTCGCATTTGCAAAATGCAATTTTAACTTCGACAGGTCCGGTTGAAGTTGTTGTAACTTTTAACGGGGATGGGGCTCCAAATCTTACTGATGTTAATCTTTTAAAATCTGTGGGAATAATTAAAGGGGTTACATTTCGGTCTCTGCCTATAGCAGGTGTAATTGCAACTGCTGCGCAGGTAGATCAGTTGTCTAAAAGTTCTCTTGTGAGATCACTTTACCTCAACAGGAAACTTACTTACTTTAATAACGACAGCAGAGCAATAACCGGCGTAGACCGTTTAAGAAATGATCAGTCAATTACTACTGCTAACGGCGGGATACCTGTTTCTGGAAAAGGGGTAGCAGTTTTGATTAACGACAGCGGAGTAGATGGTACACATAATGATTTGAAATATCCGAATCATCTTGTTCAGAATGTGCTGGGCACTGTTAACCTGAATGCTTACAGCAGCCTTCTTCCAGTCAGTTATGTTGAGAATTTACCGAATACTGATGAGATAGGCGGGCACGGAACGCATGTTGCGGGGATCGTTGGAGGCACAGGACAAATGTCCAAAGGTAAATATGCTGGTGTTGCACCGGGAGCTGACCTGCTGGGCTACGGTTCAGGTGCAGAATTATTTATTTTAGATGCTGTTGGTGGCTTCGACTATGCTTTAACTAATCAGTACCAGTACGGAATAAGAGTAATTACAAATTCGTGGGGAACGTCAGGAAATTTTAATGCCAGCGATCCGGTTAATGTTGCTTCCTATGCAGCTTACAGGCATGGAATTACAGTTACCTTTGCAGCAGGCAACAGCGGTCCTGGTGAAAATACTCTCAATCCTTATGCAGTAGCTCCGTGGGTAATTAGCGTTGCTGCAGGTGACAGGTACGGCGCGCTTGCTGATTTTTCTTCAAGAGGAGTCAAAGGTCAGACCGGAACTGTAACTGTTGATGGAATTCAGTACACTTATAAATTAGCTCCTACAATTACAGCACCTGGTGTTTTAGTTATTTCCACCCGTGCCCTGGTATCAAATGCAGTTGCTAACGGGCTAACCAATGATACAACTATTGAACCTGCATATCTGCCATATTATACACGCATAAGCGGAACGTCTATGGCTACACCGCACGTTGCCGGTATTGTTGCACTAATGCTTCAGGCTAATCCAAGGTTAACACCTGATCAGATAAAAACAATTTTACAGCAAACTGCTACCAATATTCCCAACAGAGAAGAATGGGAAGTCGGCGCAGGTTATGTTAATGCTTATGAAGCTGTAAAGAAAAGTTTTAATTCAAGCTTGTCTTACGGCTCAACTTTGAATGCCTTCAGAACTTTTAACAGCAACATAAATTATGAAACTACCATAAATAATTTTGTGATTGATTACAACCCCGTTCCAAGCCTTTCTGCTGATAACAACCAGTATAAGTTTAATGTAGGCGCAGGCATTACTGCTCTTTCTGCAAGAGTGGATACCTGGGGATTATTTGGTCAGACGGGTAATACCGTTAATTTGGTTTTAATAGCACCTGACAAAACTGAATACAGTTCAGGGATTACTCTCCTGTTTGCTATTGATGGCGTCAGGTCTGTCAGCGTTACATCTCCTATGCAGGGAGAATGGACTGTTGAACTCAGAGGACTCAGAGGCAGCACTGCTAATCCTACTATGGGTGCAGCATTCCCAGAAACTATACCGGGATATGTTAAACAGTTTAAAATACTCGGCGCAACAGGACTGAGTGATATAGCAGGAAGCCCGGCTGAGAATGCTATCAAACTTGCTGTTTCCGAAAGACTTGTAGATGGATTATCTGACGGTACCTACAGACCTAATGATAATCTTACAAGATATGCTCTTGCAAAATATTTAGTAATGGGACAGGGAGTTCGTCAGTACTCTCCTTTTGACGGCGTAAATAATTTTGCAGATATTACTTCCGATCAGGCACCCTTTGTGCAGGCTGTAACAATCAGAGGTGCTGCGATCCGTGACAGGTTCCAGGTAAATAATGGTGTGATGACTGCCGCAGGTCCTTCTTCATTTAATCCTTTAGGAACAGTAAACAGGGTTGATGTTGCTTATTCGATGGTTCAGTCATTAGGTCTTCAGAATACTGCTCTATCATTGAATGGAAAACAAGTTACAGCTCAGTTGAATGGACAAACTCTTCCTGTCGAAGATGCTGGTGATATACCTGCAGGACTCGAAGGATACGTTCAGGTTGCAATTAATTTAAACCTGATCAACGTTTATTTCTCGGTTACACAGGGTCCTTACGATCTTACGCCGACATTCCATGCAAACTTTAAACCGCTTAGTCTTGTAACACGCGGAGATTATGCGGTTATAGTCACCAGAACATTTAACGCATGGCAAAAACCTGATCCTTCGCTTGGCAAGAAAAACGGTACTGAGGATGCTGCTTTGGTAAAACCGGTTACATTTGATCTTCACCAGAATTACCCGAATCCATTTAATCCATCTACCGTGATAAAATATTCTATCCCTGCTGCCGGTTTAGTTACGCTTGATGTGTTTAATGTATTAGGGCAAAAAGTGGCTACGTTGGTAAATGAAGTTAAACCGGCAGGGGAATATTCAATCAGCTTTGATGCGTCATCGTTATCTTCCGGTGTTTATATATACAGGATTACTTCAAACAATTATGTAAAGACAATGAAGATGGCATTAATGAAATAAACCCCTCATCGCTTACGGTGTGTAAAGCCCTCCGCTTCCCCGCGGAAAAGGCTTTACGCACTGTTTATTGAAAACTGATGAGACAGAGATTAAAAATTTTCAACACAGTGATAAACATAAAACCAGTAAATAATTTTGGTAACACAATATGAAAAAGACTTTACAGATTTTTCTTTTTATAATTTTAGAGGTTTCATTTTTACAAACAGCTTTTGCACAGGCTGTTATAGATCAGCGATTGAAAGAAGCGCTCGTGAATGCAGTATCTCCGCTCGAAGTAGTTGTAACTTTTAAGGGAAACAGCGCTCCGACAGCAGAACAAATTTCTGTGTTAAAACAGGCTGGCATTATACAGGGGCTTACTTTCAGGTCTTTGCCAATCGCAGGCGTTCTTGCAACTGCTGCGCAGGTTGATGCCTTATCAAAAAATTCCCAGGTAAGATCCTTATATCTTAACAGCAAGCTTGAATATTTTAACAACAACAGCAGAGCTTTAACAGGTGTTGACAGATTGAGAAATGATCAGACGCTCACCACAAGAAATGGAGGCTTGCCTGTTTCGGGTAAAGGAGTAACTGTACTTGTAAACGACAGCGGTATTGATGCTACTCATCCTGATCTGCCTTTCGGCTCGCACGTTTTACAGAATGTTTTAGGTACCGCTAACCCGCACGCTTACAGCGATATGCTTCCGATCAATTATATTGAAAATATACCGAACACGGATAATAACTCCGGTCACGGAACACACGTAGCTGGAATAATTGCAGGCACTGGTGCAAAATCGAAAGGCAAATATCAGGGTGTAGCTCCGGGCGCCAATTTAGTTGGCTATGGCTCCGGTGCAGTATTACTTGTGCTCGATGTCTTAGGCGGTTTTGATTATGGGATTACCTACCAAAAAAAATATGGAATAAAAATTATTTCTAATTCATGGGGGACTTCAGGAAGGTTTGACCCTAATGATCCTGTAAATGTCGCTACTTACTTGGCGTATAAAAATGGAATAACAGTTCTGTTTTCTGCCGGCAACAGCGGACCATTTGAATCTACGTTATCGCCTTATGCCGCACCATGGGTAATCACAGTTGCTGCTGGTGATAAATATGGTAATCTTGTTGATTTTTCTTCAAGGGGTATAAAAGGAGATAATTATTATTTTACAATTGATGGGCAGAGTTTCTATTACCAGGATCAGCCGACGATTACAGCACCGGGATTAGATGTTGTTTCGACAAGGACAATTGCACCGGTTGCATTTTTAGAATCACCGTCTGACACATCAATTGAACCGGCATACCTTCCGTATTATACTCATTTAAGCGGAACATCAATGGCTTGCCCGCACGCAGCAGGCATAACAGCATTGATTCTCCAAGCCAATCCTGATCTTACTCCGGATGAAGTAAAATCTGTTATTGAACTTACAGCTACCAATATGCCTAACCACGAAGCGTGGGAAGTCGGTGCAGGTTATATAAATGCCTACGCAGCAGTTGATTATGTTTTCAGGCATGCAGCTTATGGTTCTTCAGTAAATATGAATAAAAAGTTTAACAGTAATTTAACGTCTGATGTTCAACTGCAATTTTTTACTGTTGATTTTAACCCTGTCGCTTCACTTTCATCTGATAATAATTCCTGGACTTTCCAGGTGCCCCAGGGACAGAACGTGCTTTATGTTTTAGCATTTGCTGCAGGTCAAACCGGTCTTGAGGGAAACCCAGTTGATGTTGGTTTGTATGCACCTGATGGTAGTGAGTATCATTCAGATATTTATGTGTTCTTCCCGATTTTCCAGGACAGAGCAGTTACAGTTTTAAATCCAATCCCGGGAACATGGACACTAAAGATCTCAGCGTTGTTTGATTTTGGTGTAGCTACAGTTCCGGCATTTCCCGAAAAAATCAGCGGGATAGCTAAGTTCACTAAATTTACGGGCTACTCAGGATTAAATGATATTTCCGGTAACCCTGCAGAGAATGCGATCAAGCTTGCTGTCAGCGAGAGATTAATAGATGGATATGCTGATGGTACATTCAAGCCTGCAAATAATCTGGCAAGAATTGAATTGGCAAATTATATGATGATGGGCCAGGGCATTCGTCAATATCTTCCGACAGATGGTTCAACGCATTTCACTGACGTTGCACCCGATCAGACTTTAGCAGTCGAATCAGTTACTGCAAGAGGAGCCGCTCTTCGCGACAGATTCCAGGTTGCTGATGGGGTAATGCTGCCGGCTTCATCAGGAATATTCAATCCGTTCGGTACAGTGAACAGAGTTGATGTTGCATATTCTATGGTGCAATCTATGGGAATACAGGATAAGGCTAAAGCACTTGCCGGCACAGAGGTCAAAGCTCACTATCGGGACCAGAGCATTCCAATTGATGATGCCTCCGGCATACCGGATGATATGAAAGGTTACGTACAGCTTGCAATTGATATGAACCTGATCAACGTTTATTTCAGTCTGCAGCAGGGACCTTATGATCTGTCACCGGTGCTGCACGCAAGCTTCAAGCCTGCAAATATTGTTACACGCGGTGACTTTGCTGTGATTGTAATAAGAACATTCGATAAATGGAAAACTCCCGATCCTTCATTAGGTAAAGGAAAAATAACAAGCGAGCTATCAGTTACACAGCCTTTGAAGTATGATTTATATCAGAACTATCCGAATCCTTTTAATCCTTCTACTGTGATTAAATATTCTATTCCTTCTTCGGGTTTAGTAAATTTAGAAGTTTATAATATGTTAGGGCAAAGAGTAGCAACGCTGGTAAATGAAGTAAAACCGGCAGGCGAATACTCAATTAATTTTGATGCTGGTAAGTTAAGTTCAGGAGTATATGTATACAGGATAAGCTCGGATAATTATGTAAAGACTATGAAGATGACATTAATGAAATAATTCCCCCCTCATCGCTGGCGGTGTGCAAGGCTGCTGCTTTGTGCACCGTTTTTATATAGTTATTCAAGCTTAAGTTTTTATTATTTTATGATGGTCAGTAGTTACATGACAGCGATCAATTATAACGAGGGAAAAGAGGGTATTAAAATGAAATCAGTTATATTATTTTCTATATTTCTGCTGATGGTAAACTCCCCGGTATTTTCGCAAGTACCTATTCAATATTATGACTTTGAAAATAATTCAGCACGATCAACAATGGAATTAACACCGGAGATAATAATAAATTCTGTTTCGGGGAGTACGGTCACCTCTACTTCTTCACTTAGTCAAACATCAGGTAATCCTTCCAGCGGCAGTGGTATTTCGAGAGCAAACTGGGAGCTAAATGCTTCAGATCCCGGGACATCAGCGTTGGAGTACATTCAATTTTCAGTTAATTCAAATGGGTTTACCGGATTAAAAATTTCAATAGATATTTTGTCCGCAACTGCAATGGTTAATTTCGGGTTACTTTATTCCTCAACCGGAACCGGGGGAACATTTACTGAAGCAGCTAATACATTTTCACCTTCAGTTTCTTATGGAACATTTTCATGGGACCTATCCGGTATTACCTCATTAGACAATAATTCAAATGTAGTGATAAAAATTTATGGCTGGGGGGTAACGGGTCCGCTTGGTTCCTGCTCATTCGATAATTTATATGTTTATGCAAATACAGTAACGGGTTCAAAATCATTAGGCAATTATCAATTAATAGATGATGCAAATGGTTCAGCGCCATTCCCTACCTTTACAAATTTTACAGTTAACGGCAGTGGGGCAGTAGTTACACTTTCAAGCAATCTTCAGATAGGCGGAACTTTAACGCTAACAAACGGCATTCTTGCAACAGGCTCATACACAGTAAGGATAGATTCATCCGCTTCAATTTCCGGTGCAGGCAGCAGCAGTTATATTTATGGAAACTTAAAGAGGATTTTTCCTTATAATTCAACTCCGGTTACCAAAACTTTTCCGATTGGCTCTGCGGCAGCTTTCAGAGAAATTGATGTTACAATTTTCTCGCAGACAAGCGCCGGCTCAATCACAGCTAAAGTTACAGATAGTAACCCGGGCTACACTACGCTTCCTTCAGGAGTGAATAACATTTCAAGTGTGAGATATTGGACGGTTACTTTAGGTGACGGACTTACATTTGATGCAATTGGTACTTACGGAATTAAACTTTTCTGGGGTGCTGATGACGGCATTACAGACTCTGCCTCTACAACAGTTGTAAGAGGCACAGCCGGCGGAAACTGGACCGGGGAAAGTAATACCGGCAGCAGCGGGACCAATAAGTGGGTGTTCGGCAGTTTTTCAAATCCGACCAGTAATGATTTTACATTTGGAGACAAAGGAGTCAATGCTCTGCCTGTAGAAATTTATTCTTTCGCTTCAGAGATTGTTGATGAAAGAAATGTATTACTAAAATGGTTTACCGCCACTGAGGTTAATGCTTTTAAATTTGAAATAGAAAGGAGAAGTGAATCCGGAAAAACAAGCTGGGAAAAGGTCTCGGAAATTTCAGCAAATGGAAACAGCAATTCGGAAAGATCGTATTCGTACAAAGATAAAAACTTGGAAACAGGAGATTATCTGTACAGATTAAAAACAGTTGATCTGAATGGTACTTTTAGCTACAGCAAGTCAATATCTGTAAAGATCAGCCTGCCGGAAAAATTTGTGCTGAGTCAGAATTATCCAAATCCCTTTAATCCGTCTACCAATATATCCTACAGTCTTCCTGCTGATGGAAATGTTAGTTTGAAGATCTACGATGAACTCGGAAGAGAAGTTTCGATACTAACAGATAAATTTCAGAAAGCAGGTTATCACAATCTTACATTTGATGCTTCACAGCTTTCAAGCGGGATATATTTCTACCGCCTGATTTACAGCAGCACCGATTCGAAGAATAATTACAGCGCCGTTAAGAAAATGATCCTGATCAGGTAAATTTTTAACACAATTCATTTATCCCAATTTATGCAATAGGAATAAATAATTCGGTTGACTACGGAAGTATACAAAATATAATTCTTACTTGCCCCAACGTTGGGAGTTTATTGTATAACTGTTTTGTAATAATTTATTGATCCTCTACAAGGATCAATAGTCGTGTTTATTCTGAATTTCTACAGTAATAAAACATCTACGATGTTTCTTTATATTATGGATGACCTCGTAGAGGTCATATTTTTGTAGTAGTAACAAAAAAATCCTCATACCAAAATCCTCGTAGAGGATTTACAAAACTGCTTTGATAATTAGAGCTCAACCATTTTTATATTTTCCTAATGCATAATTTAGGTTTATAAAAACTTATATCCTGATTATCAAACCCTTCATTGCTAAACTACTCTTGTATTCGTAAATTGACGTACATTTTTGTTAATTATTTCTGAACTGACGGAAAGCAGATGAAAGTAACAGAACTTCTGAGAAATAATTTTATAATACCGAACCTGAAGGGAACTGGTAAGGAAGAAGTTATAAACGAACTGATAGATCTTTTTAAGGATGACCCGCGGGTAAAAGACTTTGAAAAGGTAAAGGAAGCAGTTTTAGAAAGAGAAAAAATAATGTCAACCGGCGTAGGCAAAGGGTTTGCTATTCCTCATGGCAAGACAACATACGTAGACGAAATGTTAGGCGCATTTGGTAAAACAACAAGACCAATTGACTACCAGTCGCTTGATAATCAGCCGGTTCATCTGGTTTTTCTTTTGGTCGGCAAGGATAATTTGGTCAGCACCCATATAAAACTATTAAGCCGCATTTCGAGGATGATGAATAATGATGAATTCAGGAATGCTCTGCTTGAGGCAAAAACAAACGAAGAAATTTTAGAGCTGTTTAAGAAAGAAGAAGAAAGTTATTTCGATATATAGATTTTGAGGTTCCCGTCGTTCCTTTACACATCTTTTAATTGAATTATAAAATAATTGTCTGTTTATGATTAAAGCAATAACAGGTACAAAAGACATACTCCCCTCAGAAATATCAAAATGGTATTTGCTCGAAAACACTGTGAAAAATATTTTCAGCAATTACAACTACAAAGAAATCCGTACCCCTGTGTTTGAAGAGACATTATTGTTTTCCAGAAGTATCGGCGAGGGAACCGATATAGTCGGCAAGGAGATGTACACTTTTTCTGACAGAAGCGAAACGAGCATTACTTTAAAACCTGAAATGACAGCAGGCGTGGTTCGCGCATTTATTGAGCATTCACTCGGCAAGCAGCAGCCGTTGAATAAACTATTTTATATCTCGCCAATGTTCCGGCAAGAAAGACCACAGGCAGGAAGATTAAGACAGTTCCATCAGTTTGGCGGGGAAGCTCTCGGCAGCAGCTCGATGCTTCTTGACGCAGAGCTGATACACATTGCTTATGAGATTTTAAGAAACCTTGGTTTAAAAGATGTCCGGGTAAAAATTAATTCTCTGGGCGTTCCGTCTTCAAGAGAAAATTACAAAAATATTTTGCGCAAATATCTTGCAGATAAAAAAAACAAACTTTCTGAGGAGAGCAGGAAGAGATTAGATTCGAACATACTGAGATTGTTTGACAGTAAAATTGAATCGGACCAGGAAATCCTGAGAAACGCTCCTTTATTAATAGATTATATTGATGATGAAAGTAAAAAAGATTTTGAGCAGGTAAAAGAATTTCTCGGAAAATTAAATGTGCCTTTTGAAACAGACCCTGCACTTGTTCGCGGTCTGGATTATTACACAAAAACTACTTTCGAAATTGTAAGCGGTAAGGTCGGCTCACAGAGCGCTTTGGTTGGAGGAGGGAGATATGATCTTTTAGCAGAACAATTAGGCGGTGACCCGACACCGGGTGTTGGTTTTGCTGCTGGGATCGAAAGGATTCTTCTGGCTTGTGAGAACGAAGGTACACTAAATCAGCACGATGAAAAAATAGACTTATACATAGTTAAGCTCGATAAAGATCTGACTTCCGAATTGTTAGACCTGGCGTTAAATTTCAGAAGGAAGAATATTTCAGTCGATTTTGATTATCTTAACAGAAGCGTAAAGGCTCAGATGCGCGAGGCAAATAAACTGAATGCACGATATGTTCTTTTTCTCGGAGGGGAGGAATATAAATCCGGTTCTGTGAATTTAAAGAATATGAAAACCGGTGATCAGAAATTATTTGCATTAAAAGATTTTAGTGAAATGGTTAAAATAATTTCACAGTAAAGGGTCCGCAGGACAAAACAATGCCGCTGAAAAATCCCAAAACAATCCCAGCAATTCCGCGAACGAGGGCAAAAACCGTTTCAAAAATTAAGGCGGCAACGCCAAGGGAAAAGGAACCAGGGATTGAATATCTCTGCCAGTTTTATTTTTCAACCGACAAGACAAGAGAAACGCAAAAGTATTGCATATCATTAAGCACAGTCCGTCAATTCTCTGCTCTCAATTACGAAATTTCAGTCAAAACATTAAAAGTGAAAAATTCAATTGACATCAGTATTTTAGGGCTGAATACAAAAGCAGATTATATTAATAAGCACGGCGCCGCAGAATGTGTTGTATGTTTTGAAAATCTTTACGGCAGGCATACTATTAATATTATTAAACAGGATGGCAGCATTAACAGCGCAGTGGTTGATTTTAATATATATAAAAAGCAGATTGAACTTGTAAAAGTTTTTTTACCTCATAAGACAAACAACAGAAATTTCTGCAGGTTTGAGATTGCGGATGATAAATTTAATTATTCAAAAAAAGGCGGTTGGTAATGTATCCTGAATTATTTAAGATTGGTCCTTTTACGGTTTACAGCTACGGTTTAATGCTCGGAATAGCATTTATTGTAGCGAGCTATTTTCTCGGAAAAGAATTTGAAAGAAAAAAACTTGATCAGAACCTGGCAACCGAGATAACGCTTCTCTCAATAATTTTCGGAATTGTTGGCAGCAAGCTTCTTGATTTGATAGAGAACTGGGATGCTTTTTTAAAAGATCCCCTGATTGCTTTTTCTCCCGGCGGCTTAACTTTTTACGGCGGACTGATACTTGCAATTATTTCAATATGGATTTATTTAAGAAGAAAGAAAATTCCTTTCCTTGTAGTTGCTGACGCAGCGTCGCCGTCATTAATTCTTGCTTACGGCATAGGGAGAATAGGCTGCCATCTTGCAGGAGATGGTGATTACGGTGTGCCGACTAATCTTCCCTGGGGAACAGATTATTCTCATGGCACAGTGCCGCCTTCGGTAATGTTCAGAGGTTTTGATTTTCAGAAATATTTTCCTGACATAGCAAAACATTTCCCGAACGGCGTTCCCGATAACACGCCGCTTCACCCAGCTCCGATTTATGAATTCATAATGGCTGTTATAATCTTTTTTATTCTTTGGAAACTGAGAAAGAAAGAGTGGGCTGACGGCAAGCTTTTTATGTATTACCTTGTATTTGCCGGACTGGAAAGATTCTTTATCGAGTTCATCAGGCTGAATCCGAGATTGATGCTTGGACTAAGCGAAGCGCAGCTTATTTCTGTTGTAATGATAATTGTGGGAATGATAGGCTTAAATTATTATTCAAGACATAAAGATCTGAAGAAATTTATTCCTTCGGGTGCAATTTTAAGTCAGTCCTCTAATAAAAAGAATAAAAATTAGTTTTAGAAATGAATTTAATAATCGGAAGAAGACCCGTGCTTGAAGCGATAAATTCAGGAGAGGAGATCGACCAGGTTTATCTTCTTTACGGACAAAGAGGGGAAATAATAAATGCTATCCGGATTGCTGCAAAAAAAAGAGGGATAAAGTGCAACGAAATTCCGGCACAAAAATTCCGCGAACTCGTCCCTGCGGGAAATGAACCGGCAAAACAAAAAAATACTCAGGGGGTTGTTGCAAAAAAATCCTCACAGAAATTTTACACCCTTGAAGAAGTAATTTCACATTCCAAAAAATTTCAATATCCGCTTGTGCTGGTTCTTGATTCTATTCAGGATACGCATAATCTCGGGGCTATTCTCAGAACTGCCGAATGTTCAGAGGTACACGGGGTGATCATCACAAAACATAACAGCGCACCTGTGAATGAAACAGTAGTAAAAACTTCAGCGGGAGCCACAGAGTATTTAAAAATATGTCCGGTGAATAACCTCGTGAATGTCTTAAAAGAATTGAAGGATAACGGGTTCTGGATAATCGGTTCATCGCTTGAAAATTCCCGCAGTTATACTGAAGTTGATTATAAAGTTCCGGCTGCGCTTGTACTAGGCAATGAAGAAAAAGGAATAAGAAGACTCACTGCCGAAAATTGTGATATGCTGGTTAATGTTCCTATGAAAGGGAAAATTCAATCGTTAAATGTTTCAGTTGCGGCTGGCATATTGCTTTTTGAAATTTTAAGACAAAGAAATTTATAGGGAGTTACTATGGGAAGTATCTTCAACAAAGTTTTTGCAGCGGCAATATTTTTATCGTTTAATATCTCTTATGAAACGAATGCGCAGCAAGTAGAAGGAGGATACGGCAGTAGTTATTCTGTCTATCAGGGTGACCCGATTACCTTCTATATTTCTTCTTCCACAAAATCTAATACACTTACAATTTATCAGATAACAGACATTGCCCACTATGTAACGGCATACACTAATGTACAGTTTAGGGTTCAGACTACTTCACTTCACAGCGACAGCACTTACTGGTACGGGTGCGGCTGGGATTCGACTTTCGGTATTACAATTCCGCTTAACTGGTCACCTGGCGTTTACCGCGCTGAATTCAGAACTTATTATGACAGTACCACAAATATGAGCGACAGTGTAAGCGGTATATTATTTATTGTAAAACCGAAAATACTGGCAAGCACTTCTTCAAATTTATTGCTGATTGCAACGAACACCTGGCAGGCATACAATGATTACGGAGGGAAAAGTCTGTATAATAATATTTCTACTAATCATCAGAGGTCATTTAAAGTTTCTTTTAGCCGACCTGCAAATCGTCCGCTCGGTTCGCTGGGCAGCGCAGACTTTTATAAATACGAAAGGAAATTTATTAACTGGACAACACTGAATAATATTCCGCTTGAGTATGCTTCAATGTACGACCTTGACAGGGATCCGAATTTTCTGTTTGACACAGGAAATAACAACAGGTATAAAGTTCTTTTCATAGTCGGTCATAATGAGTATTGGTCGATAGCTGAGAGACAGCAGTGTGAACAATTTATCAGGAACGGTGGGAAAGTAATTATACTCTCAGGCAATACATGCTGGTGGCAGGTGAGATTTGAGAATAATGGCAGCACAATGGTTTGCTATAAAGATTCCGCTGCCGACAGAAATGCCAATCCAACTATTCCTGATTCTCTGATCACAGTAAATTGGTGGAAGTCTCCTGTAAACAATCCCGAAAATAGTTTTACCGGTGTTAACTTTAAAGATGGAGGTTACGTTAATTCTGGGAACAAGCTTCCGAAGTCACAAGGGTTCGGAGACTATACTGCATTTAACACACATTACTGGTTATTTAACGGAACAGGATTGAGAGAAGGCGATGAATTCGGTTATAAGAATGCTATAGTTGGATATGAAGCCGATGGTACACCGACAGGTTGGGACGCAAAAGGATTAGGTGTTCCAATCAATACTGATCAATCAAAAACTCCGGTCAATTTCAGAATATTTGGTTTTTCTCCAACTGTGAATTATGATACTACTGTTGGATTCGGGCATGCAACGATGGGCATGTATTATGCACAGAACACTAACAAAGGCGCTGTCTTTAATGCAGCAACAACAGACTGGGCTGACGGTTTGCTGACTGATGCCAATGCAGGCATTACCCCCGATACAATTGTCGAAAAGATAACTATGAATGTTTATCAAAAGTTTACAGAAAACAGATTTCCTCCTGAAATATTATCGTGGAGTCCATACCAGAAGTATTTTGTTTACAGGAATGCTGATCCTGTTTACCTGAGTATACGGGATACTGTAATTGCGCCCGGTGATACAATTCAATTATCTTTTACTGCTGAAAATCCTTTCCCTGCATTGCAAACGTCTTTAAATTATTTCTGGAAAGTTGATGGAACAGTGGTTTCCTCTGGGTCGAATTACACTTTTACCAATAAAGAAAGTTCTATAAATAAGAAACAGTTTACAGTAACAGGGTATGCAAAAAATGATAAAGACACAGCCTCTATAAGCTGGCATATCTATGATTACCCGGTTGTTATTTACACTGTCCCGCTTGATTCAATACCAAAGGGCGCATACTATGAACAAAGGTTCAGAGCTTATCATCAGTTTGCAGACACAACAACATTCACATTAGGCAGCAATTATCCGCAGTGGTTGAGCATTCAGGAAGATTCCGGCTTTGTTAGAGGAACTGCGCCGGGCATCGACACAAGTTACCAGGTTGCAGTTATTGCAAAGAGTAAGAATGGCTATGCAGATACTTTAAATTATACATTAAAAGTTGCAGGTGTTTCAGGGATTGATGAAGAAAAATTAACTCCGTTAAAATTTGAGCTCTCACAAAACTATCCCAATCCTTTCAATCCTACTACGAATATCGAATTTTCCGTCCCTTCGGGACGAGACCTCGCTCAAAGCGGGCGGATTCCTTCCGCCTCAGGCGGAGTATTTGTATCGCTAAAGGTATATGATGTTTTAGGAAGGGAAGTTGCAACGCTGGTGAATGAAGAAAAACCCGCCGGGAACTATATAGTAAAATTTGATGGAAGCAATCTGGCAAGCGGGATATATTTTTATCGCCTGACGGCAGGGAATTATACTATGGTGAAGAAGATGGTTTTGATAAGGTGAGAGTCAGGTGTCGGACTTTACTGATGGTTTTTCAGTGGTTATTTAGTTAATTTTTATACAGAAAAATTTAGCCGCACATTCTGTAATTGGTTTGTAAAAAAGAGAATATCAAGATAAGGAGATATAAAAATGCAGGCTCGGGAAAATGTAACTTTTCAGGACGCATTAGATATGATCGAGATATTACCGGAATATCAACAGGAAGATATTGTCGCTATCATTCGTAAAAGACTCATTGAGCGTAGGAGGGACGTCCTTGCAGGGAATATAAAAGAAGCAAGAGGGGGAATATAAGAGGGGTGAAATAAAAAGAGGGAGCGTCGATGATCTGATGTGAGAGCTTTCAGAATGAGAGAGCTGAGAATATCGGATTCCTGATTTCGGATTTGTATCCCTAAAGGTATATGATGTCTTAGGAAGGGAGGTTGCAACCCCCTGGTGAATGAAGAAAAACCCGCAGGGAGCTATAAAGTAAAATTTGATGGAAACAATTTATCAAGCGGAATATATTTTTATCGTATAGCGATCCACTTGGATAGAATAGAGGCAGGAGAATATTCGCAGGCGAAGATGGTTTTGCTAAAGTGCCCTTTATTTTTTATTTTATAAGTCAATGCATAAGAAGGAGGCGCTAGTGTTTGTCGGATCAAAAGAAATTCATTTATTATCCTTTCTCACATTAAGTATTACTTTTTTCATTTTCACTTCAACAAATGCTCAATGGAAAAAAATACCAAATTTCCCTGCTGACACAGTTAACTGTTTTACAGTAGAAAATGGAATTTTATATGCAGGTACATCTGGATATGGAATATTAAAATCAATAGACGGGGGATATAATTGGCAAGAAGACAACAAAGGTTTATCAACCCCTTTTGTTACCTCCATCTATTCAAGTGGAAAAATCATACTTCTTGGTACTCCGAACAATGCTTATTATAGAGCAAAAAATGATTCAAATTGGATAAATATTGGATTATACGATGCAGAATATACTTTTATAAGCGATTCAATATTCTTTGCTGGTATTGGTGGTGATATATCATCTATGGGAGTTTACATAAGCAAAGATTATGGAAAAACTTGGAATAATACTACACCTTATGGCATCTCTGGTTGGTCTTTTATTAAATTCAATTTTAAGATATATGCAGGATTTACTGAAAAAGGTGTATATCAATTTGATTATGAGAACGATAATTGGCTATCAAAAGGCAAACTACCTCAGATAGCTTTTTGTTTTGCAAATATAGATTCTAAATTATTTGCAGGCACATTAGGGAGTGGTGTTTATACATCATTAGATAGTGGTAATACATGGGATGCGGTAAATAAAGGATTAACTAATCAATATATATGGAAGATGAATGTTTACGGGAAAAATTTATTTGCAGGGACACAAAAGGGCATTTTCCTTTCCACAAACGATGGTAAAACATGGGAATCGGTTAATACTGGCTTACCAAGCATAGATATTCGTAGCTTAATTATAGCTGATACAAATTTGATTGCTGGCACTATTGGCTCAGGGTTATGGATAAGACCACTCACAGAAATGATTAGCTTGCCAACAAAACTAGACTTATCAAACATTTTTTTAAACCATTTTAGTTTAAATCAAAACTATCCTAATCCGTTCAACCCCTTTACAAATATCGGATTTTGGATTCCAGATTTCGGATTTGTAACGCTAAAGGTATATGATGTTTTAGGAAGGGAAGTTGCAATGCTGGTGAATGAAGAAAAACCCGCAGGGAGCTATAAGGTAAAATTTGACGGAAGCAATTTATCAAGCGGGATATATTTTTATCGCCTGACTGCGGGGAATTATACGATGGTGAAGAAGATGGTTTTGATGAGATAGCCTTTGTAAACTTTTCTGTATCAGTGCATACTCATAAGCTTGAACTTAAACTTACACTCCTCCACCTTTCCCACAGCCAGTCAAAATTTTATTATATTTGATAGAGAAAAGTAAAATCTATTGGAGTCAGAAATGAAATCCCCCGTGATTGAACCAGCCGGAAGAACTGAGAATATAACTTATGCTGTAAGAGATATTGTTGTTCTTGCTAACGAAGTTGCAAAGACTGGAAAAGAAATGTTGTACCTGAATATTGGCGATCCGAATATTTATGATTTTGCCCCGCCAAAACATCTGGTTGACGCAACGTATAAAGCAATGCTCGGAAATAAAAACGGCTATGCGCCTTCCTCGGGAATAAAACCCGCCATCGAAGCGATTGAAAGAGAAGCAGGAAGAAAAGGGATTGATAATGTGCTGGATATTTTTGTTACTACCGGTGCAAGCGAAGCAATTGATATTTGTCTGACTGCGCTTGTTAACGAGGGAGAAAATGTACTTCTTCCCACACCGGGTTATCCCTTGTACACTGCAATTTCAAGCAAGCTGCAGATGATGAGCAACCCATATTATCTTAACGAAGATAATGGCTGGCTGCCGGACATCGGCGATATAAAAAATAAAATTAATGATAAAACTAGAGCGATAATACTGATAAATCCAAACAACCCAACCGGCTCGCTCTATACAAAAGAAAATCTTCAGCAGATAGTTGATCTTGCATTTAAACATAACCTTGTAATTTTCTCAGATGAGATTTATGACAAATTACTTTTTGATGGTAAAAAGCATATCTCGATTGCATCTTTAAATAAAGATGTTTCAGTAATTACGTTTGGCGGACTTTCAAAAAATTATATGGTGCCGGGGTTCAGAATTGGGTGGGGAATTATCAGCGGCAGGAAAGAAAATCTTAATAAATATATTGAAGCAGTAAATAAAATTCTCCGTGCAAGGCTGTCTGCAAATCACCCTGAGCAGTACGGGATACAACCATCGCTTGAGGGTGATCAGAGCCATCTTGATGCGGCGATGAAGAAGCTTCAGAAGAGAAGAGACTTAACCGTAGAAATGTTAAATGCTGTTCCCGGGATTTCGTGTGTAAAACCCGAAGGAGCTTTTTACGCATTCCCGCAGCTTCAAATTGAACAACCGGACAGTCATTTTGTAGCAGAGCTTATAAAAGAAACAGGAGTGGTTGTTGTCCCGGGCAGCGGTTTCGGTCAGGTTCGGGGTACGCAGCATTTTAGAGTTGTGTTTTTACCGAATGAACAGATACTTGAAAAAGCATATAAAAAAATCGGCGGCTTTTTTGAGAAATACCAGAATGAATATGCTTCTGTAAAGCAGGTATAAAAGGAATAAGGTATAGAGGTATATGGTATAGGGGATACAAACCGCAAAACTTTTGTGCGATATAAACACCTCTTAAATTTTTCCGATCTCTCACTTTACCCTTATACCCTATACCGTATACCATATTTCCTCTATACCACCCTGCCTTGATTGACTAAACGCCTTTGCCTATATTTAAGCCCTTATAATTCAGAAATGTTATTAAAGAAAGTTGAACAGCTATAAAATTTCGGAACTTCCGGGTGGCATTAAACTTGTCTCGGAAACCATTCAATACGTAAAATCTTTTTCTCTTGGATTCTGGTTCAATGTTGGAACCAGAGACGAAAACGAATCCAACAACGGCATCTCACATTTTATAGAACACATGGTCTTTAAGGGAACAAAGAAAAGATCCGCAAAAAAAATATCGGAAGATATTGAAGCTTACGGTGGTTATCTCAATGCTTTTACCGGCAAAGAAAATACCTGCTTTTACGGACGGGGACTTCAGGAAAACCTGGAAAGAACTTTTAATGTAATATCAGATATGGTTCAAAATCCTCTCTTCAGACAGAACCATATTAAAAAAGAAGCCGGTGTTGTGTGCGATGAGCTGCACGATATAAATGATAACCCCGAAGAATTAATTTTTGACAAGTTTGAAGAAATCCTTTTCGCAGGGAACAGCTTAAGCCTTCCGATTATTGGAACAGAAAAGAACCTGGGAAGTTTTAACACATCAATGCTTCACAGATTTCACGATGAAAAGTATACTAACGGTAATTTACTGATTGCAGCCTCCGGTGCTGTTGAACACGAGAAGCTGGTGTCATTAACAGAGAAATATTTCAGGGAAAAGTCACAGGCTTCACGCTTAAAAAGAAAATTATTCCTCAAAAGTTCTCCTGTTGAATTTGTTCTTGAAAAAGACATTCAGCAGGTACATTCTATAATAGGCAGGGCGGCAATCGGCTACAATGATGAACGACGACTCGGGCTTAAATTGCTTTCGATTCTTATTGGTGAAGGAAGCAGCTCACGCTTATTTCAGGCAGTGAGGGAAAAGCTCGGCATTGCATATCAGATAAATTCATTCCTCAATTCTTATAATGACGTTTCAGCTTTCGGGATTTATTTTTCAACAAATGATAAGCAGGTTGAAAAAGTTGTAAATATAATTCTGCGGGAATTTAAGAAGCTGCGCGAAAATAAAGTCAGCCAGAAAGAATTAGACCGGGTGAAGGAATATTTAAAAGGTTCAACCATCCTTGCCCTAGAGAATACTTCGAACAGGATGATAAGAATGGCTAACTCAATTATCTATTATAACAGGATCATAACTGTTGAAGAACTGCTTCACAGGATTGATTTAATTACTGCTGATGATATTTTAAATCTTGCAAATGAATATCTGCAGGAAAAGGATCTTACAAGAATTTTTTTAAGATATCCAAATAAACAATTAAAAAAAGTAGCGTGAGTTAAAGAAGAGTATATTATGCCTAAATTAGTAGTTGATGGAAAAGAAATAGAGTTTAAACAAGGGCAGACGATTATTGAAGCAGCAAAAGAAGCGGGGAACACAATTCCGCATTTTTGCTGGCATCCGAGCTTATCCGTTTCAGGAAATTGCAGGGTTTGTCTCGTTGAAGTAGAAAAAATGCCAAAGCTTGTTATTGCATGTTCAACACTTGCAGCAGAAGGAATGATCGTTCACACTGCTTCAGAGAAAGCACTTGCTGCAAGAAATGCAGTGATGGAATTTCTGCTTATCAATCATCCGCTTGACTGCCCGATATGTGATGAAGCCGGAGAATGCAAGCTTCAGGATTATGCTTATGCTCACGGAGTTGGCGAAAGCAGATTTGTTGAAGAAAAAACTCATAAAGATAAAAGAGTTCCTCTCGGACCTAACATAATGTTTGATGGTGACAGGTGCATTTCCTGCTCACGCTGCATACGCTTCTGCGATGAAATTGCCGGCGCACCCGAACTAACTTTCGTTAAAAGAGGAGACAGGGTTACAATTGTTACTTATCCCGGCAGGCAGCTTGAGAATCCTTATGCAATGAATGTTGTAGACATTTGCCCGGTTGGTGCATTAACAAACAGGGATTTCCGTTTCAAGGCAAGGGTGTGGGATATGTCGGCAAATAAAACTATTTGTCAGGGTTGTTCACGCGGCTGCAATATTGAATTGTGGGTGAGGAATAATGAAATCCTGAGAATAACACCGAGGCAGAACGATGAAGTTAACAGCTACTGGATGTGCGATCACGGAAGATTGAATACATTTAAATTTGTAAATGCTGATGACAGGGTTGACGGACCTTATTTAAGAAGAGAAGGAAGTTTGGCAAAGGTCGGCTGGGATGAAGCCTTCGCAGCTGCGGCATCAGAATTAAAGCAATTCAACAAAAATGAAATTGCTTTTATCGGTTCAGCTTTTGCAAGCTGTGAAGATAATTATATGTTACGTGAATTTGCACTTAATGTGATTGGTTCAAGGCACATTGATTTTATGCGTCACTCGGATTCAAACTTCGGTGACGAAATTCTCAGGAAGAACGACATTACTCCAAATACAATGGGAGCTGAACTTGTTGGTGTAACACCTGCAGCAGGAGGTTTAAATTTCGATGGTATTATTAATAGTATAAACGAAGGTAAAATTAAAGCTCTCTATCTGATTGAAGATGATATTCTTTCAGCTAACCCTGAATTGGAAAATACTTTGGCAAAGCTGAACTTGTTTATTGTTCACTCAAGCAATTTTAACAAGACCACAACTTTAGCTGATATAGTTTTTCCTGCAGCTGCTTATGCTGAGAAGAACGGAACGATGGTAAATTTTCAGGGAAGAATTCAGAGATTAATGCCTGCTGTAGCAACTCTTGAGCAGGACAGGAGTCTGGATGGAATGGCAATGAGCAGGCTTGATAAATTCGGAACACGGTTCGACAGATGGGCAAAGGGCAATAAGCGTGATGTACGCCCGACATGGAAAATTATTTTGAGTCTCTCTGCTGCCGCTGGTTATAAATTAATTCGCCAGGCACAGGCAAATATGGCAGAGGACATTTTTGAGATCATGTCAAAAAAAATTGATGCCTTTAAAGGACTGGATTACGATAAGATTGGAGAGAAAGGTATAATGTTAAAAATTGATGTTGCCGAAAAAGCCTAAAACGGAGTTTGATATAATATGAGCATTTGGGAAACAATAATATTTAGCCTCATCAAAATTCTGATAATTGTTCACGTGATGCTTATCACAGTGTCCTACCTGGTTTATTTTGAAAGAAAAATAAGTGCCTGGGCACAAAACAGACTGGGACCTAACCGAGTTGGCTGGAAGGGATTGCTGCAGCCTTTTGCTGATGTGTTGAAACTCTTGTTGAAAGAAGATATAGTACCAAACCAGGCGAACAAACCAATTCATACACTTGCGCCTTTGCTTGCACTCTTTGTTGCATTCACAACCTATGCTGTAATTCCGTTCGGACCTGATCTCAAAATTTTTGGTTACACAATTCCACTTGTAGTTGCCGATATTAATGTGGGAATACTTTATGTGCTTGCTCTTACATCACTTGGTGTTTATGCGATAACATTTGCGGGATGGTCATCGGGCAGCAAATATTCACTGCTCGGCGGAATAAGATCCTCAGCACAGATGATCTCTTATGAAATCTCAATGGGATTTTCAATCGGCGGCGTTTTACTTTTATCTCAGTCTTTAAGACCGGAAGCAATAGTTGCATCACAATCCGGCTGGATGTGGAATGCAATTCTGCAGCCGATAGGCTTTATAACATTTCTTGTTTCTGCTTTTGCCGAGACAAACCGTTTACCTTTTGATCTTCCAGAAGCTGAACCTGAACTCGTCGGCGGCTTTCATACAGAATACAGCAGCATGAAGTTTGCAGGATTTTTTCTTGCTGAATATGCCAATATGATAATCGCCTCAGCATTGATAGTAACTCTCTACCTGGGCGGGTGGCAATTTCCATATCTCGAAACTTTTGGTCTGCCTTATGGATGGTATGTTGCAATTTCTGTGTTAACGTTTTTATTTAAAGAAGCATTACTCTTGTTCTTCTTCATCTGGGTAAGATGGAGTTTACCAAGATTCAGGTACGACCAGTTGATGAATCTTGGCTGGAAAGTAATGTTCCCGTTATCCCTTCTGAATATAGTCTGGGTAGCAGGATTAATAATGATTTTTAAAATATAAATAAAGATAATATTTTTGAATTGCTTTAACTTAAACCTAAACTTACACTTGAACCAGAGTTAAGTTAAAGTTTAAGTGTAAGTTCAAGTATTAGTATTGAAGAAATTAGAATGGTGAGTTGATGGCTGACAAGAGAAGAAAAAAAGATCTTACATTTCTGGAGAGAATTTACATTCCTGAAATTATAAAGGGATTGTTGCTTACGCTGAAGAACATGCTCAAGCCGAAATTTACAATGCAATATCCTGAAGAGAAATTTATTCCGGGCGGTTCATACAGGGGCAGACCGGTTTTGGTTCAGGAAGAAAACGGAGAAGAAAGATGTGTTGCGTGTGGGTTATGTTCAAGAGTTTGTCCCGCACTGGCAATTGAGGTTCAGGCTGCTGAAACTCAAAGAGAAAAAGAAAGGTACCCCGAAAAATTTGAAATAAATATGATACGCTGCATCTTCTGCGGCTTCTGCGAGGAAGTTTGCCCCGAAGAAGCAATTGTGATGAGTAAAGATTACGAGCTGGCTTTTACCAGCAGGGAAGATGCAATTTATGGAAAAGATAAACTTCTTGTTCCTGTTCATCAGCTAAAAGACAGGATAGAATTTTTAAGAAGCTATAAATAAAAAATTACAGCAGGAATTTACATTTAGAGGTGAATCTGTTATTTTAATAACAACCCTAAAATAATAAAAAGGGGAAAGATGCTTTCTAAAATTTTTTCAAGTTCCACTGTTGGTATTGATGCTTATCTTGTAGAAGTAGAAACCCACGTAGAAAAATACGTCCCTGGTTTTATAATTGTTGGTCTGCCGGACAATGCTGTTAAAGAAAGCCGCGAGCGTGTGACTGCTGCAATAAAGAACAGCGGCTATGATTTCCCACTAAAAAAAATAACTATTAATCTTGCACCTGCCGATATAAAAAAAGAAGGCAGCTCATTCGATCTGCCGATCGCTGTAGGGATACTTGCTGCGACTGAAACTATTGATCTGGCATTGCTTGACAATTCACTTTTCCTCGGTGAACTTTCCCTCGATGGTATGCTTCGTCCTGTAAAAGGAGCGCTGCCAATTTCTGTTGAAGCAAAAAGGAAAGGGATAAAAAATATTATACTGCCGAAAGAATCGGCTTATGAAGCTTCAATAGTGGACGGTGTTGATGTTTATGGAATGGAAGATCTTACAGAAGTTGTAAAGTTCTTAAATGGCGATATTAAAAAAGAAAAAACGTTTACTAATAAAGAAGAACTTTTTTCAAAAATTAATTCCTACCATCTGGATTTCTCTGACGTGAAAGGACAGGAGAATGTAAAGAGGGCTTTGGAAGTTGCTGCCGCCGGTTCGCATAATATTATTATGATCGGTCCGCCGGGAAGCGGAAAGACTATGCTTGCAAAAAGGATCCCTTCGATTCTGCCGCCAATGACTTTTGACGAAGCGCTTGAAACCACAAAGATACATTCTGTTGCAGGCATTATTCCGAAAGATCATCCCCTGATTACTGAGAGACCGTTCAGGAGTCCGCACCATACTGTGTCCGATGCTGCTTTGGTTGGCGGCGGCTCATTCCCAAGACCGGGCGAGGTTTCGTATGCACATCACGGCGTTTTGTTTTTAGATGAGCTTCCTGAATTTAAAAAAAATGTTCTTGAAGTTATGCGTCAGCCTCTTGAAGATTCAAGAGTAACAGTTAGCAGATCGAAGCTCTCGTTGGAATTTCCTGCAAACTTCATGCTTGCCGCGGCTATGAATCCATGCCCATGCGGATTTTTCACCGATCCAAACAAAGAATGTACCTGCGCACCCCAGCAGATACAGAAATATATGTCAAGAATTTCAGGACCATTGCTCGATAGGATAGATATACACATCGAAGTTCCCGCGGTAAGATACAAAGAACTTTCTGCTGAAACAAAGAGCGAGAAGTCAGAACAGATAAGACAGAGAGTTATCACTGCAAGAAAAATTCAGCTTGAAAGATTTAAAGATGTAAAACATATTTATAATAACGGCGATATGGGCTCTAAGGAAGTGAGACAGTATTGCAAACTTGATTCAGCAGGAGCAGAACTGCTGAAAATGGCGATGACAAAACTTGGTCTTTCAGCAAGAGCTTATGACAGGATATTGAAAGTAAGCCGCACAATTGCCGACCTGGATAGCTCCGAAAATATTTTGTCTCAGCATATTAGTGAGGCAATCCAGTACAGAAGTCTTGACAGAGAGTTGTGGAAGCATTGACTTAAATTTCTTATATATACATCTGTAAAGATTTTTTAATATTTATCCTCTAATATTTTATGGAGGCTGCTATGCAAAAAAGATTTAAGCTGTTGTTTATTCCCACATTTTTAATTTTTTATTTAACCAATTTTTCAATTGCACAGGAGAATAATTTATACATTAAAGCCGGAAAGTTTTTTGACGGAAAGTCAAATGAATTAATAGCGAATGTTATTATACATGTTCTAGGCAAAAATATTGCAGAGGTGGGGGAGAATATTCAAATTCCTGATGGTGCAAAGGTTTATGACCTGAGAGATATGACAGTAATGCCCGGGTTAATTGATTGTCACACTCATGTTCTTCTTCATCCGGGCGATTATGATCAGGAAATTTTAAGAGAATCTTATGAATACAGGGCAATCTATGGAGTCGTGGATGCAGAAAAAACACTAATGGGTGGAGTTACCACCGTTCGTGATGTGGGTAACGAAGGGGCCGGCTACGCAGATCTTGCATTGAGAGACGCTATTAATAACGGACTCGTTCCAGGGCCAAGAATGCTCGTAGCAAATCAGCCTGTTACACCTACCGGCGGATATGACCTTGTTGGCTATTCCCCGTATTTTAAAACCCCGCAGATTTCCTGGCACGCCGATGGTCCTTATGGAATGAGAAAACTTGTCAGGCAGCTCGTTAAACTAGGAGTAGATGTAATTAAAATTTATATGGAATCGTATGAGAAAAAACAATCAAGTAAAGATTCTCTCACCGGAGGAATTAATTATACTCAGGAAGAAGTCAATGCCCTTGTAGATGAAGCACACCGCAACGGACTGAAGGTAGCAGCGCATACTTATTCTGATAAGGCGGCAAGAATGGCTATAGAAGCCGGCGTAAATTCGGTTGAGCATGGTTTGTACATCAATGAAGATACTTTCAGATTAATGGCTGAAAAAAATATTTATTATGTTCCTACTCTTTTAGTTTATGAACAGTGGAGAGATTCAAAAATTTTTGGTCAGATTTCCCCACAAGACAAAATCAAACTAACAAACACGGTTGAAAAACACATTGCTTCGTTTCAGCGAGCATTAAAGACAAATGTTAAAATTGCTTTTGGTACAGATACGTTTGAATACCCGGGCACGAACTCCCAGGAACTGGCTTTAATGGTTAAATATGGGATGAAAACTATAGAGGCTCTTAAGTCTGCAACATCAGTTGCAGCAGAATTACTGGGGATAGAAAAAGAAACAGGAACTATTGAAAAAGGGAAATCTGCCGACATAATTGCATTCAAAGGTGATCCCTTAAGGAACGTCTCTGTTGTGGAAAAAGTTCAGTTTGTAATGAAGGAAGGGAAAGTATATAAATTTGAGAAATAAATTTTAAAACTAAATTAATATGCGTGAAGGTTTTAATTAATTCAAAGGGAAGTATTATGTTAAAATCTGATGCGAAATTTGTGATAATTACTATTCTGTTAATCACAATATTTTTTTCAGGTTGTGATAATGAAAATCCTGTTTTCTCTAAAATAAAAATCGATCCTGAATTAATCGGGGTGTGGTATAGTTTAGATACCGTAAAGTATGCTCAACATAAGCCTATAATTTCTGTTTCTGGAATTCAGTTCCTACTTAATACCGTTGCTAATTTTGTCGGAGTTGAAACAGCTACAGGTAATTTAGCAATTATCGGTCCTTATGAATCATTGCTGCAGGCAAGTGATGGAATAATTGCTCTTCGAAGAAAAATAAGTTATTTCTATAATTATGATACACTTTATTATAAGATCAGTAACGGTGTTTTGGAATATACTTCTAATCGCCAGGGCTATCCCCGTTTTGGGAAATACTTACGAGGCGAAATAGGGAAGAATATTCTTCCCCCCGTTAATTCAAATTTTATTCTTGAAATAAATGGTGTTGGATTTGAGAATGCAAAAATTTCTAATAATGTTTCCGCATATGTTAGTAATTATGGAACAACTTTCGAAATAATTTCAATATTTGGTGATGGTTGGTTCCTAGGCTTGCAGGCTAATAAATTAATTAAAGTAGATAAATATACTTTTAATAATTCTTCCTCATATAATTCAATCACACTTAGGCATATTTTGACAGATGAAACAGTCGAATGGTATGTAACTGATACAACATTTGTGGGAACAATGGAAATCACAGACTTTAATCAGACAGATAGATCAATAAAAGGTAACATGATAGCACAAATGAAGTTTTTAGGAATCTACAGTAGGAATAAAAGTTTTTCAAAAACAAATCATTTTAATAAATTAACAAGAGATTCAGTTTCAATTCAAATCAGTGGGAATTTTGTATTACCAGTGTATTAGTTTTACAAATGGTTTTTGATAATTAGCTGGCCTTCTGCTTCAATATGGATATTAGAAAGGAAGTATCATTTGGAGCCAATTCGTTATGTTTATTGTACTAGGAAAGTATATTAGAATAGATAATCGTTGTGAGTCTTAAAATAAGACGGCGGAATATTTGCATTTAACTTGAAATCACGATATATTTGTTGCTCGTTTCTAAAAATGGGCGGACGCCGGAGTTGGAGAGCCGGGGCGGACTGTAAATCCGTTGGCTGACGCCTTTGGGGGTTCGAATCCCTCGCCGCCCACTGGTGATTTGAACTTTATTAGTGTTATAAAAATACAATTTTTTTTGCCCTTTTGTGAAAATCATTCTGTTGTAAAAATTTAATAGTTCCTTTAAAAATTGTTAATAAAGTAATCGAAAATGTGTAAACTTCCTGATCAGCAATTTTAAATTGGGTGAAAAATTCTGAAGTGATTTTAGACATTGACTAAAATTGCGGGAGTAATCCTGCCTACCGGCAAGCAGGTCAGTTGGCTAGAGTCATCCCGATTCCATCGGGATTGGTTGCGGGTTCTTAGGGAAAATTCCTTTGTAAGAAACAGTACTGAGACAAAGTGGTAAGCAGAGTGTTTCTTAATGAAAAGACGCGGGAGTAACTCAGTTGGCTAGAGTCACAGCCTTCCAAGCTGTTGGTCGCGGGTTCGAGTCCCGTCTCCCGCTCAGATAGAATTGTTAACAAGTATAAATAAGTTTGAAATGTTAAAGACCGATTGCTCTAGCAAAAATTAATTGCTGACGTAGCTCAGTTGGTAGAGCACATCCTTGGTAAGGATGAGGTCACCGGTTCAATCCCGGTCGTCAGCTCGAAGAGAAATAAAAGATGAACCTGAAATTAAAAATTCTGGAAAAAGTTCTTTCAAGAAATTGGTAAAATTATATGCTGACTAAATAGCTGGTAAAGTACCCAGGTCCCGACAAGCCGGAAGGGAGATCACAGGCTTAACGGTATGCTGGTTTAACTGCCGATCGTCAGTTTGAAAATTAACTTACGAGAAAACTTATGAGAGATATTATCACTTTGGAGTGCACCGAGTGTAAAAGACGAAATTACACAACAACAAAGAATAAAAGGCTCCACCCCAACAGAGTCGAATTTAAAAAATATTGTCGTTGGGATAAAAAACATACTATTCATAAAGAAACAAAATAATTTTAGCTACGTCAGTAGCTCAATTGGCTAGAGCAGCGGTCTCCAAAACCGCAGGCTGGGGGTTCGAGTCCCTCCTGACGTGCTAGCTCTAAAAAACGAGTTTTAAATATGAAAGAAAAAATAATTGCTTTCTTTGACGATGTTGTAAAGGAAATGAAAAAGGTCACCTGGCCTACAAAAGAAGAATTAAAAGAATCTACGCAGATAGTTATTGTATCTTGCTTAATTCTTTCTGCTTTTACTTATATGATTGATATGTTGATTACTCAAATATTTAAAGGAATTTTTTAGCTTAGGTTATTATGGATTTTAAATGGTTTGTGGTCAGAACTTTTTCAGGACACGAAAATAAAGTTAAAACTTTACTCGATACTGAGATCAGCGAAAATGAACAACTTCGGGCTAAGGTTAAAGAAGTTTTAGTTCCTATTGAAAAAGTTTTTGAAGTTAAGGATGGTAAAAAGAAGAGCAAAACAAAAAATTTTTTCCCGGGTTATATTTTAGTTAATGCAGACCTTGATAACCAGGTGAAAGAATTTATTCTCAACACCCCTTCTGTAATGGGATTTTTGGGAACGAGAACTAATCCAAACTCTCTGCAGCCTGAAGAAGTAAAAAGAATAATCGGAAGAATTTCGCAGGACGAGACCAGCGAACGAAGCGAAACGATTTTCAGAAATGGTGACATAGTGAAAATTATTGATGGACCATTCAATAATTTCAGCGGAACTGTTCAGGAAGTGAATGAGGAAAAAATGAAAATTAAAGTTATGGTTTCGATTTTTGGCAGAAAGACACCGGTGGAAATTGATTATGTTCAGGCTGAGTTAGAAAAATAGATTAAAAATTATTTGTACAGGAAAAATATATGGCTAAAAAGATAACAGGATATATTAAACTTCAGATACCGGGTGGAAAAGCAAATCCGTCACCGCCGGTAGGGCCAGCACTTGGTCAGAAAGGCGTTAACATAATGGAGTTCTGCAAACAGTTCAACGCAAGGACGCAGGATAAAGACGGGCTGATAATTCCCGTGGTCATAACAGTTTATTCGGATAAATCATTTACGTTCATTACCAAGACCCCGCCCGCAGCAGTTTTATTAAAGAGAGCGGCTAAGATTGAGAAAGGGTCTGCTGAACCTCATAGAAATAAAGTTGCAAAAGTCAATTTTGCACAGGTTAAAGAAATTGCAGCTATGAAAATGCCTGACCTCAATGCTTTCGATATTGATCATGCAATGAGTATGGTTGCAGGAACAGCACGTAGTATGGGAATAACTGTTGAAGAGTAGTCAATCAGGTTAAAAACACTTTGAAATTATTATGGTGCACTAATGCAAAAAACGAAAAGAACAAAGGTAATTTTAGAAAAAGTTGACAGCAGCAAAGAGTATTCTATTATTGATGCAATTAAAGTTCTTAAAGAGAATTCCAATGTAAAATTTATCGAATCTCTGGATTGTGCGATCAGGCTGGGCGTGGATCCAAAACACGCCGATCAGATGGTAAGAGGAACTGTTGCCCTTCCGCATGGTACAGGCAAACAGGTCAGAGTTCTTGCTGTTGTTAAAGGTACTGCAAAAGCAAAAGAAGCTATAGATGCTGGCGCAGATTATGCAGGCTTCGAAGAATTTCTTGAAAAAATTAAAGGCGGATGGACGGATATTGATGTTATAGTTGCCGCACCCGATACTATGGCTGAATTAGGGAAGCTTGGAAAAGTTTTAGGTCCTAAAGGCTTAATGCCTAATCCAAAGAGCGGGACTGTTACACCGGATGTTGTAAAGGCAGTTAAAGAAGTTAAAGCCGGTAAGATTGAATTTCGTGTTGAAAAAGCCGGCATAGTTCACGCATCTTTAGGTAAAATAAATTTTGAAGCTGAAAAGCTTGCAGAAAACGTACAGGCATTCCTCAATACTATTATCAAACTAAAACCTTCTTCAGCGAAAGGACAATATGTCAAGAGTCTTTTCCTTTCAAGTACGATGGGACCTGGTTTGAAAATTAGTAAGGATGTTTTTGTACAGCAACAATAAAAGTTTACGCACTCAAAAATAAATGCTTCTAAACCTGCTTGCCTAAGGCAAGACGACTCGATTAATTAAAAATCCGGTAGAGGAGAGATATGAATAAGAACGAAAAAGCTGAAATTGTTGAAAAAGTAAAGGAGTTGATCGAAAACTCCTCTGCTGTTTATTTGACCGATTTCAGCGGAATAACCGTGTCTGATATTACTAGTATCAGAAACGATTTCCGGAAAGAAGGAGTAAGATATAAAGTAATTAAAAATACTTTGTTCAGCCGTGCTGTTTCGGAAACCGGTAAGTACTCAAAGTTAGGCAGCGATCTTGTTGGAATGACCGGCTATGCCTTTGCAGGCGATAACCCCATAGCTCCCGCAAAGATCATTAAAAAATATTTTGATGAAACGCAAAAGCTTGCTTTGAAAGCCTGCTATATTGAAGACCAGTTTTATGATGGGACTAAATTAAGTGAATTGGCAATGCTTCCATCTAAACAGGATATTATTGCAGGAATTTTGACTTCCATCAATTCACCAGCTTCTGGGATTGTGGGCGTCATAAACGCTGTTATCAGAGACCTGGTAAATGTTATTGATCAGGTTTCGAAAAGACAGGCAGCATAATTGTATAAATTTTTTTAGAATTAAAATTATCAGGAGAAAATAAAATGTCAGAGAAAGTAACAGAAATTGTCGAAAAGATAAAAACTTTATCCTTAGTAGAAGCATCAGAATTAAAAACTGCTTTAGAGAAAGAGTTCGGTGTAACTGCAGCGGCGCCGGTAATAGTAGCTGGCGGTGCAGCGGGTGGTGGGGCAGCGGCAGCTCCTGCAGAAGAAAAAACTGAATTCGATGTTATCCTTAACTCTTCAGGTGACAAAAAAATTAATGTCATCAAAGTTGTAAGAGCTCATACAGGCTTAGGTCTCAAAGAAGCTAAAGACCTTGTAGACAGTGCTCCTAAAACAGTTAAAGAAGCTGTTTCAAAAGATGAAGCAATGAAACTCAAAAAAGAGTTTGAAGAAGCTGGCGCTACTGTCGAAATTAAGTAATTTCATCTTACAGTATTAGATCATATATTTTTTTAAAGCGTTAAGCCTGGATACTTTACAGGCTTATCTCTTTTTACTATATAATAGTATATAGATGTCGTAGTTTAAGACTTGATTTTTAAGAAAAAGAAATTTAATTGAATTGGAGGTTACAATTGGAAAACAATAGAATTTCCTTCGGCAGGATACCTTCTGTTATTGACGTTCCCGACTTGCTTGGCATACAGACAGCATCATTTGAAGAATTTATTCAACTTCAAACTCCTCCAGCCAAAAGGGAAAACAAAGGACTTCAGCAGGTGTTCACTTCTAATTTTCCGATTTTTGATAATAAGGAAAATTACAGACTGGATTTTTTAGAATATTTTATTGAAAAGCCGCGATTTTCTGTTTTAGAATGTCTTGAACGCGGGCTTACGTACGCTGCACCGTTAAAAGGTAAGCTCCGTCTATCAACTAAAGACCCAGAAACACAGGAATTTGTCAACAGCGTCGAACAGGAAGTTTATCTGGGTAACCTTCCTTTTATGACAGAAAAAGGTACCTTTGTAATTAACGGTGCTGAAAGAGTAGTTGTATCTCAGTTGCATCGTTCACCGGGCGTTGCATTTTCACAAACACTACACCCCAACGGAACCCCGATTTATTCCGCACGCATAATTCCTTTAAGAGGATCGTGGGTTGAATTTGCAACCGATATAAACTACGTAATGTATGTTTATATTGATCGCAGGAAGAAATTCCCTGCTACTATGCTTCTTCGGGCGTTAGGCTATGCCACTGATGAAGAAATTTTAAACATGTTCAACCTGATTGAAGAAGTAACTATCAAAAAAGTTAACATAGAAGACTACATCGGAAGGACAATAGCAAGTGATGTATTCGATATGTCAACAGGAGAAATCTTTTTAACAAAAGATAGTGTACTTTCTGAAGAAGACGTTGAAAGATTAGATGAAGCAGAAGTTGATAAATTAAAATTTATCAGTTCAGATACTTCTCCTGATATGGATCTGATAGTTAATACATTACGTAAAGATACATCACACTCTAAAGAAGAAGCTTTATTCTCTATATATAGACAACTGAGATCGGGTGAAGCACCGGACGTAGAAACTGCACAGGGTCTTATTGATAAATTATTTTTTAATGATAAAAGATATGACCTTGGCGACGTCGGACGTCATAGAATGAATGATAAGCTCAAACTTAACATTGATGAAAAAATTACAATCCTTACTGTTGAAGATATTATCGAAATTATGAAATACATTATTCAGCTCAGGAATGGAGTTGTCAGCGTTGATGATATTGATCATCTCGGAAACAGAAGGATAAAAACTGTCGGCGAACAATTGGGTCAGCAGTTTAATATTGGTATGTCGCGAATGGCGAGAACCATTAAAGAAAGAATGAACGTACGCGATACTGAGAATTTTACCCCGCAGGATCTTGTAAATGCAAGAACAATAAGCAGCGTGATAAATGCATTCTTCGGCACCAACCAGTTGTCGCAATTTATGGATCAGACAAACCCATTGGCTGAGATGACACATAAAAGAAGAATGTCGGCATTAGGGCCCGGCGGTCTTACAAGAGAAAGAGCAGGGTTTGAAGTTCGTGATGTTCACTATACGCACTATGGACGTTTATGCCCGATAGAAACTCCCGAAGGTCCAAACATCGGGCTTATTTCTTCTTTAACTATTTATGCACGGGTAAACAAGTATGGATTTCTGGAAACGCCGTATAGAAAAGTCGTCAGAGGAAAAGTTACCAACGATGTTGAGTATTTAACTGCTGAACAGGAAGACCATTTTACAATAGCACAGGCAAATGCTTCTCTTGAAAGTAATGGAAAGTTTTCAAATGACAGAATTAAATCAAGGAACAAAGGTGAATTTCCGATATCGACGCCGGAAAATATTCAGTACATGGATGTTGCACCAGCCCAGATAGTCAGCGCCGCTGCAGCATTGATTCCTTTCCTTGAGCACGACGATGCTAACAGAGCATTGATGGGTTCAAATATGCAGCGCCAGGCAGTTCCATTATTAAGACCGGAAGCTCCTATAGTTGGAACGGGTATGGAAAAAAGACTTGCATCAGACTCCAAAGCAATAATTGTTGCAGAAGACGAAGGAGTTGTGGATTTTGTAGACGCAAACCAGATAATTGTAAAATACGATATCAACCCCAACAGTGTTGAAGCACTGACCAGCTTTAATGATACGAAAACTGTTGCTTACAAGCTGACAAAGTTCAACGGCACAAACCAGGAAACGTGTGTTAACCAAAGACCTATTGTGAAAGAAGGACAAAGAGTTAAAAAAGGAGATGTTCTTGCTGATGGCTGCGCTACAGATAACGGTGAGCTTGCTCTTGGAAGAAATGTCCTGGTAGCTTTTATGCCATGGAGAGGTTACAACTTTGAAGATGCTATTATTATCAGTGAAAAAGTAGTTAGTGAAGATGTTTACACCTCAATTCATATTGAAGAATTTGAACTTCAGGTACGGGAAACAAAAAGGGGAGAGGAAGAATTAACCCGCGAGATTCCCAATGTGAGCGAGGAAGCTGTAAAAAATCTTGATGAATATGGAATTGTAAGAGAAGGTGCGGAAGTAAAAGAAGGTGATATATTAATCGGAAAGATTACCCCGAAAGGAGAAACCGATCCGACACCGGAAGAAAAATTATTAAGAGCTATCTTTGGAGATAAAGCAGGTGATGTAAAAGATGCTTCATTAAAAGCGCCTCCGGGGTTAAGAGGTACTGTAATTAAAACAAGGCTCTTTAGCAGAAAGAAAAGAGATACTGATTCAAAGAAACAAGAGAAGAAACTTCTTGATAATCTTGAACACGAACATAAACAGAGATTGACAAACCACTACCAGAAGCTGGTTGAAAAATTGACAAAGCTTACTGAGGGTGAAACTACCACAGGGATCCGCGATCTTGAGGGTAGTGTTATACTAAGAAGTGGAACAACAATAAAAGATTCGACATACTCTGCAATGGAGGACATCACAAAACTTGATTATACTCTTGAATGGTTCGAAGCAAAGAGGATTAATAATCATATTAAAACTTTGTACACAAATTATTTTGATGTACTTAGCGATATTGAAGAAGATTATAAGAGAGAAAAAATTAAAATCAGCAGCGGCGATGAACTTCCTCCCGGGATTGTTCAGCTTGCAAAAGTTTACGTTGCAAAGAAACGTAAACTTTCAGTTGGTGATAAAATGGCTGGAAGACACGGTAACAAAGGTGTTGTCGCTAAAATAGTGCCTCAGGAAGATATGCCGTTCTTGCCGGACGGAACACCTGTCGACATTATACTTAATCCGCTCGGCGTACCTTCCCGTATGAACCTCGGGCAGTTATATGAAACCGCTCTCGGATGGGCAGGTAAATTGCTCGGTGTAAAATTCTCGACCCCCATCTTTGACGGGGCAAAGATTGAAGACGTAGACGAATGGCTTGAAAAGGCAGGTTTGGAAAAAGGCAGCAAGACAACCTTGTACGATGGAAGAAGCGGTGAAAAGTTCCATCAGAAAGTTACGTGCGGTTATATCTATATGCTTAAACTCAGCCATCTTGTAGATGACAAAATTCATGCAAGATCTATTGGACCTTACTCACTTATTACACAGCAGCCTCTTGGAGGAAAAGCGCAGTTCGGTGGTCAGAGATTCGGAGAAATGGAAGTGTGGGCTCTCGAAGGTTACGGTGCCGCAAATATTCTTCAGGAAATTCTTACTGTCAAAAGCGATGACGTAGCCGGCAGAGCAAAAGTATACGAAGCAATAGTCAAGGGTGATAATTTACAGGAACCAAATATTCCTGAATCGTTCAACGTGTTAATTAAAGAGCTTCAGGGTTTAGGACTGGATATCAAAATTAATTAATGCTTGAATTTTTTTCGCTTAGAAATTAGGAGATAAAATTTATGCCTTACAGAGTTCAAGAAAATGCAATGCGTGATATAAATAATATCACGATTAGTTTAGCCAGCCCCGATGATATTTTGTCAAGGTCTTATGGTGAAGTAACAAAACCGGAAACAATTAATTACAGGTCATTCCGTCCTGAAAAAGACGGCTTGTTCTGTGAGAAAATTTTCGGCCCTACCCGTGATTGGGAATGTTTCTGCGGGAAGTATAAAAGAATTCGTTACAAAGGTATTATATGCGACAGGTGCGGCGTTGAAGTTACTCAGAAAAGTGTACGAAGAGAAAGGATGGGGCATATTGGACTTGCCGTACCGGTTGTTCATATCTGGTTTTTCAGAGCACAGCCATCCAAGATCGGCAATATTATTGGCGTTAGCCTGAAAGAATTAGAGAAAATAATTTATTATGAATCTTATGTGGTAATTAATCCTGGTCCTACAGGTTTAAGCAGGCTCGACTTAATTTCTGAAGATCAGTATTTCGAAGTCTTAAATTCATTACCGGCTGGTAACGAAAAATTAGAGGAAACTGATCCGAAAAGATTTGTTGCTAAGATCGGCGGCGATGCTGTTAAAGAAATCCTGAAGAACACCGACGTTGAAAAACTTTCTAAAGAATTACGGGATCAGCTAAAAGTAGAAACTTCGCAGCAGAAAAAAGCCGATCTTTTAAAAAGATTGAGAGTACTCGAAGCTTTCAAAGAAAAAGAAGGGAAAGTTCCTAACAAACCGGAATGGATGGTGTTGAATTATATCCCGGTCATTCCTCCTGAACTTCGTCCTTTGGTTCCTCTTGAGGGAGGAAGATTTGCTACCAGTGATCTTAATGATTTGTATAGAAGAGTTATAATAAGAAATAATCGTCTGAAAAGACTGATTGATATTAAAGCCCCCGAAGTAATTCTTCGTAACGAAAAAAGAATGCTTCAGGAAGCTGTTGATGCCTTATTCGATAATTCAAGAAGAGGAAGTGCAGTAAGAAGTGATAACAACAGACCATTAAAATCTCTGAGCGATATGCTTAAAGGCAAACAGGGACGCTTCCGTCAGAATCTTCTTGGAAAAAGAGTAGATTATTCAGGCCGCTCAGTGATTGTTGTGGGTCCCGAATTAAAATTACATCAATGCGGTCTGCCAAAAGATATGGCTGTTGAACTCTTTAAGCCTTTCATAATCAGAAAGCTGATTGAAAGAGGTCACAATAAAACTGTTAAGAGCGCAAGAAAAGTTGTCGATAGAAAAGATCCCATTATTTGGGACATACTTGCAAAGATCATTGATGGTCATCCGGTATTACTGAACCGTGCACCTACGCTGCACAGGTTAGGTATTCAGGCATTCCAGCCGGTATTAATTGACGGACGTGCAATTCAGTTACACCCGATGGTTTGTACTGCATTCAATGCCGACTTTGACGGCGACCAGATGGCTGTTCACGTTCCTCTTTCTTATGAGGCGCAGCTGGAAGCTTCTTTATTAATGTTAAGCAGCCACAATATTCTTTCTCCACAGAACGGCAATCCAATTGTTGTTCCCACACAAGATATAGTATTAGGCTGCTATTACCTGACAAAGTATAAAGAAGGCGAGAAGGGGGAAGGAATGGTTTTCAGCTCTCCTGAAGAAGTTATTGTTGCCTACGATTCGAAAGTGGTTGGTTTACACGCAAGGATAAAAGTCAGAATAGATAATCAAATAATTGAGACAACTACAGGCAGAGTAATATTTAACCAGATTGTGCCGAAGGAAATGGGCTACTTTAACCAACTATTAATTAAGAAAACATTTGGCGGATTTATCGGGCAAATGTTTATGAAGATGGGAAATAAAGTTACGGCTAAATTTCTCGATGATCTGAAAGATTTGGGATTCAGGTATTCAACAGCAGGTGGCTTATCAGTAAGTTATGCAGATATGATAATTCCTGAAGAAAAAGAAAACCTGATCGGCAAAGCAAATAAAAAAGTTGAATCAATTCTCAGCGAGCACGAACAAGGTGTTATTACTGATGCAGAGCGTTATAATAAGATTATTGATGTTTGGACACATACAACAAATGATGTTGCGCGTGCATTAATGGAAAAAATCAGAATACACAATAACGGATTTAATTCACTCCACATGATGGTTGACTCCGGTGCAAGAGGTTCGCAGGAACAGGTTAGACAGCTTGCAGGCATGCGCGGACTAATGATGAAGCCTCAAAAAAGTTTATCCGGTCAGGCTGGAGAAATTATCGAAAACCCGATCGTTGCAAATTTCAAAGAAGGTCTTTCTGTGCTTGAATATTTTATTTCAACACACGGCGCAAGAAAAGGTCTTGCTGATACAGCTTTGAAAACTGCAGATGCAGGTTACCTGACGAGAAGATTAGTGGATGTATCACAGGATGTAATTATTACAGAGATTGACTGCGGTACAATTCTCGGAATTGAAATAACAGCGTTAAAAGATGTCGAACAGGAAAGAGAACCACTGGCAGAAAGAATTATAGGTCGTGTTGCGCAGGAAGATATTTATGATCCGCGCACCGATGAAATTATTGTTGCAGCGGGCGATATGATTACTGAAGAGATAGCTGAAAAAATTGAAGACTCAAGTATAGAATCAGTTTATATCAGGACTGTACTTACCTGCGAATCGAAGCGGGGTGTTTGTGCCAAATGTTACGGAAGAAATCTTACCAACGGTAAGCTTGTTGAAATCGGTGAAGCTGTTGGTATTATTGCTGCACAGTCAATTGGTGAACCGGGTACTCAGCTTACGTTGAGAACTTTCCACCTTGGCGGTACTTCTTCGCATATTGTAAGCCAGTCACAGGTCGAATCAAACGTTGAAGGAACAGTCAGGTTTGAAAAAGTTGCTTATGTAGAAAAATCTGATTTCCTCGGTACTGTTAAAGTTGTGACGGGAAGAAGAGGCGTCATTGGAATTTATGATGAAAACAATCGTCAGATTAAAAAGTTTGATGTTCCTTACGGCGCAGAGATTGTAGTAGAAGACGGTGCAAAGGTCAAGAAGCGTACGCCTCTTTACAATCACGATCCTTACAATGCGCTGATTCTTTCAGACATTAATGGAATCGTAAAGTTTGTTGATCTTATTGATGGCGTGACTTTGCAGCAGGTTACAGATGAACAAACCGGACACGTTCAGAAAGTTGTTATTGAATCCAAAGATAAAACTCTTACTCCGAGCATTGCTATCGAGTCGGAAAATGGAGAAAGAAAAGTATTCAATATTCCAACAAGAGCTTATCTTTCCGTTGATGAAGGTGAAACCGTAAATGCAGGAACTATTCTTGCAAAGATTTCAAAATCAGCTACAAAAAGCAGAGACATTACAGGTGGTCTTCCGAGAGTTACGGAATTGTTTGAAGCAAGAAGCCCGCAGGAATCTGCGATCGTTTCTGAAATCGAAGGTACGGTTAAATTTGGTGCGAGGAAAAAAGGCTCAAGAGAAATAATAGTTATAGCTCCGGATAAATCAGATGAAAAGAAATATAACGTGCCGTTAGGAAAACATATTCTTGTTCAGGAAGGTGATGAAATTCCTGCCGGAGAAAAAATCACAGACGGACCGATAAACCCGCATGATATTCTCAAGATCAAAGGAACAAGTGCTGTTCAGGAATATCTTGTGAACGAAATCCAGGATGTGTATCGTTTGCAGGGCGTAAAGATAAATGATAAGCATATTGAAGTTATTGTAAGACAGATGCTGCAAAAGATCAAAATAGTTTCTCCTGGCGACACTAAATTTCTTGAGGAAGATATTGTTGACAGAGTAGAATTTTTTGAGGAGAATCAAAAAATTTCTAACATGGTTTATATCGAGGATAAAGGCGATTCAAAATTGAAAGAGGGGCAGCTAATATCAAAGAGCAAACTGAGAGAGATTAACTCTGATCTTAAAAAGAAGAGCAGAAAACCGGCTGTTTCCCGTGATGCAGAACCGGCTACTTTTGAACACATCCTTTTAGGAATTACACAGGCAGCCCTCTCTACAGAAAGTTTTATTTCTGCAGCTTCGTTCCAGGAGACGACAAAGGTTCTGGCTAACGCCGCAACCGAAGCAAAAATTGATCATTTGCTTGGTCTTAAAGAGAATGTTGTTATGGGGCATCTTATTCCTGCAGGAAGCGGTTTGAAGAAATATAAAGATATCATTCTTGCTGCAGAAGAAAAAGCTGAGGCAACCGCAGCAGTAGAAGAAAAAATTCAAGCATAATAAAGAACAATTAATACATCCGGTTCTTTTGCTAAGAACCGGATTTTTTTGGCTGAGTCATAAGAAAAGCAAGTAAAATATTTTAACTACTTCTTGACTAGCTTTTTAATAAAACCTATATTAGAAATCTGAAATTTTTTAAGATTTGCAAAGATTTAGGAGAAATATGTGCCTACAATAAACCAGTTAATTAAAAAAGGCAGAGTAAGAATTTTAGCTAAGAAGAAAGCACCCGCACTGGAAAATTGTCCTCAGAAAAGAGGTGTGTGTACAAGGGTTTATACAACAACACCAAAGAAACCGAACTCTGCTTTAAGAAAGGTGGCAAGGGTTCGTCTTACTAACAGTATGGAGGTAACGGCATATATTCCTGGTGAAGGACACAATTTACAAGAGCACTCAATAGTGTTAATAAGAGGTGGCAGAGTAAAAGACCTTCCGGGTGTTCGGTATCATATCATAAGAGGCACGCTCGACACAAGCGGAGTTGAAGACAGAAAGAAAGGCAGATCAAAATACGGAGCTAAAAGACCAAAGGCAGCTAAATAGATTATGAGAAAGAAAAGAGCAAGCAGATCTCAGTTAAAGCCAGATCCAAAATTTAATGATGTCCTGGTTTCTAAATTTATTAATTCGATTATGTATGATGGTAAAAAGTCTAAAGCAAGAGATGTGGTTTATTCAGCTTTTGAGATCATTGAAGATAGAACTAAAAAACCAGGGGTAGAAATTTTTAAGAAAGCGCTAAGTAATACACAGCCGGTTATTGAAGTAAGAAGCAGAAGAGTTGGGGGTGCAACATATCAGGTTCCTACTGAAGTAAGGCCTGACAGAAGAACCGCTCTTTCTATGAGATGGATTAAAGTTTATGCAAGGCAGAGGAATGAAAAGTCAATGGCTATGAAACTTGCTTCAGAATTAATAGCGGCTTCTAATAATGATGGCTCTGCCGTAAAGAAAAAGGAAGATGTTCATAAAATGGCTGAAGCAAATAAAGCCTTTGCACATTTTAAATGGTAAGAACAGGAAACGATAAATAAAAAAGATCAGGATATGGCAAGCAAGGTAAACATACAAAAAGTTCGCAACATAGGAATTATGGCTCACATTGATGCCGGTAAGACAACAACTACGGAGCGTATTTTATTCTATACTGGAAAATTACACAGACTCGGTGAAGTACACGATGGTGCTGCTACTATGGATTGGATGGAACAGGAAAAAGAACGCGGTATAACTATTACAAGCGCTGCTACAACCTGTTTTTGGAATGAACATCAGATTAATATTATAGATACTCCTGGACACGTAGATTTTACAGTTGAGGTCGAAAGATCATTGAGAGTTTTAGATGGAGCAGTAGCACTTTTTTGTGCTGTTGGTGGTGTTGAACCTCAGTCGGAAACAGTCTGGAGACAGGCTGACAAATACAAAGTTCCAAGAATTGCCTTCATTAATAAAATGGACAGAACCGGCGCTGATTTTTATAATGCTGTTCAAATGATGAAAGACAGGTTAGGGGCTAATGCTATTCCGATAAATCTGCCGATAGGTGAAGGTGATATGTTCACAGGTGTTATCGACCTGATAACATTCAAAGCAAGAATGTTTCACGAAGAAACCTTCGGCGCTACTTTTGACGATATCAAAATACCGGATGATTTAATTGAAATTGCTACTAAATACAGAACTCAAATGCTTGAAGCAGTTTCTGAAGTGGATGATACTTTGTTAGAAAAATATCTTGAAGGACAAGAAATAACAGAAGCAGAAATAATCAGAGTTTTAAGACAGGCAACGATTGAATTAAAAATTGTTCCTGTTCTTTGTGGATCGGCATTCAAAAATAAAGGTGTGCAAAAGCTGCTTGATTCAGTTGTTGACTTCTTACCATCTCCTGTTGATTTCAAGGAAATTGAAGCACATCACGTTGGGATTAATGATCTGATAAAAAGAAAGATTGACGAGAATGAAAAATTTACTGCTCTTGCTTTTAAAATTATGACAGACCCTTTCGTTGGCAAACTTACATTCTTCAGAGTTTATTCGGGTTCGCTACACGGAGGTTCCTATATTTATAATTCGGTCAGCGGTAAGAAAGAAAGGATAAGCCGTTTACTTCAAATGCATGCTAATCACAGGGAAGAAATTGATGAGGTAAGAGCAGGTGATATTGCAGCAGCCGTCGGCTTGAAATTTACAAAAACCGGTGATACACTTTGCACTGAAGATGATGCGGTAATGCTTGAGAAAATAATATTTCCCGAACCGGTTATCCAGATTGCAATTGAGCCAAAAACAAAAGCAGATCAGGATAAACTTTCAGATGCTCTTGTTAAGCTTTCTGACGAGGATCCCACTTTCAGAATTAAGGTTGATGAAGAAACAGGACAAACATTAATCAGCGGAATGGGGGAACTTCATCTTGAAATTCTTGTTGACAGGATGAAGCGCGAATTTAAAGTAGAAGCAAATGTTGGAAAACCTCAGGTTGCTTACAGAGAAACTATTACGCAAACTGTTCAGGCTGAAGGTAAGTTTGTTAAACAATCTGGCGGACGCGGTAAGTATGGACACGTTTGGATTGAATTAGGTCCTAATGAACCAGGTAAAGGTTTTGAATTTATCAATGGCATAGTTGGCGGTGCTGTACCGAAAGAATATATCCCCGCAGTATCTGCTGGAATCCAGGATGCGTTAAAGAACGGAGTTATTGCCGGTTTCCCTGTTGTTGATGTTAAGGCGAAATTATATGACGGTTCTTATCATGATGTTGACTCGGATGAAATATCATTTAAGGTTGCAGGTTCGATGGCTTTTAAAGCCGGCGCAAAAAAAGCAAAACCGATTCTTCTCGAACCGATTATGGATGTAGAAGTGGTAACTCCCGAAGAGTATTTGGGTGATGTAATGGGCGATTTGAACTCGCGGCGAGGAAAGATAGAAGGATTTTCAGCAAGAAAAGATGCACAGGTAATTAAAGCCACTGTACCTTTGTCAGAAATGTTTGGATACGCAACCGTTCTCCGTTCAATGACACAGGGCAGAGCAATTTATACAATGCAGTTTTTACATTATTCAGAAGTTCCGAAATCTATTTCTGAAGAAATTGCAGAAAAGTCAGGAAGCAAAGCAACTACAACAGCATAAAAGAAATATTAATAAATAAATTTTAACAAGGAGATAAAGATGGCTAAAGCAAAATTTGACAGAAGTAAGCCTCACGTTAACGTTGGAACTATTGGTCACGTTGACCACGGTAAAACCACATTAACAGCTGCCATCACGATGGCTCTCTCATTAAAGGGATTATCAGAAAAAAGAACCTTCGACAGTATTGATAATGCCCCTGAAGAAAGAGAAAGAGGTATTACCATTGCAACTGCTCACGTAGAGTATTCAACAGAGCACAGGCATTATGCACACGTTGACTGCCCAGGTCACGCTGATTATGTAAAGAACATGATCACTGGTGCTGCGCAGATGGACGGAGCTATATTAGTAGTTGCTGCAACTGATGGACCTATGCCCCAGACAAGAGAGCACATTCTACTCGCACGTCAGGTTGGTGTTCCAAGAATAGTTGTTTTCATGAATAAAGTTGATATGGTTGATGACCCTGAATTATTAGAACTCGTTGAAGTTGAATTAAGAGACCTTTTAAATAAGTATGAATTTCCGGGTGATGAAATACCTATCATTAAAGGTTCAGCATTAAAAGCTCTTGAAGCAGCAACGGCTAATGCATCAGCCGATGATCCAAGGTTTCAGTGTATCTGGGATCTTATGAAGGCTGTTGATGATTATATTCCTATACCGCAGAGAGATACTGATAAACCTTTCCTTATGCCCGTTGAAGATGTGTTCTCAATTACCGGTCGAGGCACTGTTGCTACGGGAAGAGTTGAAAGAGGTCAGGTTAAAATTCAGGAAGAGATTGAGCTTATCGGCTTAGGTGTTCATAAGAAAACTGTTATCACCGGTATCGAAATGTTCAGGAAGGAACTCGATTCTGCAATAGCAGGCGACAACGCTGGATTGCTCTTAAGAGGCGTTGAAAAAAATGAAATTGAAAGAGGAATGGTTCTTGCAAAAACAGGTTCTATCACTCCTCACAAAAAATTTGAAGGAGAAGTTTATATTCTTTCGAAAGAAGAAGGCGGGCGTCACACTCCGTTCTTCAATGGATATAGACCTCAGTTTTATTTCAGAACGACAGACGTTACAGGTGTTGCAACTTTGCCTGCAGGAACTGAAATGGTTATGCCGGGTGATAATGTTAGACTAAGCGTTGAGTTGATCTCTGAGATAGCTATGGAAGAAGGTTTACGTTTTGCTATCCGTGAAGGCGGCAGAACTGTAGGCGCTGGTGTTGTAACCAAGATCATAGAATAATAAATATGTTATTTACCAAAAAGGAAGGTGACTTCCTTTTTGTGTATAAATCAAAAGGAGTATCTTAAAATTGGCTGGTCAGAAGATTAGAATAAAGTTGAAATCATACGATCATATTTTGATTGATAAGTCGACCGAGAAAATTATTAAAACAGTAAGAAGTACCGGTGCTGTTGTTTCCGGCCCTATTCCTCTGCCAACGAAAAGAACTTTATACACAGTTTTAAGGTCTCCGCACGTAGATAAAAAATCGCGTGAGCAATTTGAAACAAGAGCGCATAAAAGAATTATTGATATTCATAACTCAAACAATAAAACTGTCGACTCACTCAGCAAGTTAGATATTCCGGCAGGCGTTGATATTGAGATTAAGCTTTAATGAATTCGGGAGCGAAGATGTCTGGCATTATAGGTAAAAAATTAGGAATGTCAAGTGTGTTTAACGCACAGGGAGAATTAGTTCCTGTAACAGTTATTCAGGCTGGTCCGTGTAAAATTGTATCTGTAAAAACAAAAGAAAAAGACGGGTACGATGCTTTACAATTAGGGTTCGGTGAAAAGAAAGAAAAAAATATAAGCAAACCTGTCCTTGGACAATTCAAGAAAAAGGAACTTACTCCTAATCATGTTTTGAGGGAATTTAATTTTCAGGGGAACACAGAATTTAAAATAGGCGACGAAATTAAAGTTGACCTGTTTAAAGAAGGTGAAAAAATAAAAGTTCGCGCTAAGAGTAAAGGAAAAGGTTTCCAGGGAGTAATGAAGAGGCACGGGTTCGGAGGAGTTGGCGGAACAACTCACGGGCAAAGCGATCGCCTTAGGGCACCCGGTTCTATCGGATCAAGCTCATTTCCTTCAAGAGTTTTCAAAGGAATGAGGATGGCTGGAAGAAAAGGTTTTGACAATGTAACAGTATCTAATTTAAAAGTGATTAAAATTTTGGCTGAACAAAATTTAATACTCGTTAAAGGTGCAGTCCCCGGCTCAATAAATTCTTATGTAGAATTAATTAAGTCATAGGAATATTAAAAAGAAGTAATTCGGTATCAAAATGAAATTGGATGTTTATAAAATAGATGGCAAGACTTCCGGGAAGAAGGTAGAACTTTCCGATGACATTTTTGGAGTTGCGCCAAATGATCATGCTATTTATTTGTCAGTAAAATCTTACCTCGCTAATCAGAGACAGGGGACTCATAAAGCAAAGGAAAGAGGAGAAGTACGAGGCGGCGGTAAAAAACCATGGAAGCAAAAAGGCAGAGGCGGTGCCCGTGCAGGAACAACCAGATCACCTTTGTGGGTTGGCGGAGGTACGATTTTCGGCCCGAGGCCAAGAGACTACAGGCAGGATCTGCCTAAGAAGGTTAAAAGACTTGCAAGAAAATCTGCACTTAGCTATAAAGTTAAAGATGAGCAGCTTATTGTAGTCGAGGATTTTAATTTTGAAAAACCAAAGACAAAAGAGTTTCAGGTCTTTCTTGATTCTTTAAAACTTGGCGGTAAAAAGGTGCTGCTGCTGACTAACGGGAAGTCCGAAACTGTTTATAAATCAGGAAGGAATATTCCTAAGGTAAAAATTCTTGAAGCAGAAAAAGCATCTACTTATGATATACTAAATAACCAGGTGCTTGTACTCCAGGAAGGTGCTGTTGATACAATAAGCAAGACGTTTGTAACTAAATCAGAGGCGGTGAACTAAATGCATAATATTTTAATAAAGCCTTTGATTACTGAGAAGATGACAAATCTTTCTGCTGCAAACAAGCAGTATGGATTTTTAGTTAATCCAAAAGCAAATAAGATTGAAATTGCAAAAGCGATTGAGAAAAGGTTTAATGTTCATGTTGTTGATGTAAGAACGCTCAATCATGCGGGCAAATCCAAAACGCAATTCAGAAAAAGCGGCAGGTTCGTCGGCAAAACAGCAGCGACTAAAAAAGCAATAATCACCCTTAAAGACGGTGAAACTATTGAGCTGTTCGAACAAGTTTAGTTTTTGAAAACAGGATTTTGAAATGGCAATTAAAAAATTAAGACCGGTTACATCTGGGACGAGATTTATGTCCAGGTCTTCTTTCGAAGAAATTACGAAAGTGACACCTGAAAAATCTCTTACTGCTTCTTTAAAGAAATCCGGCGGTAGAAATAATTTAGGAAGAGTTACAACTCGTTTTATTGGCGGTGGTCATAAAAGAAAATACAGGCAGATTGACTTTAAACGGGATAAAAAAGGGATTCCTGCAAAAGTTCATTCTATCGAATATGACCCGAACAGAACTTGCAGGATTGCCTTACTTCATTATGCAGACGGTGAGAAGAGATACATTCTTGCACCCGATGGATTAAAGGTTGGCAATACTGTTGTTGCAGGAAGCGGAAGTGATATAAATGTAGGGAATGCGCTTCCATTAAGAGAAATGCCTCTCGGGAGTTTTGTTCATAACGTTGAACTGAAAGCTGGGAAAGGCGGACAGTTAGGCAGAAGCGCCGGTACCGCTTTGCAGGTGCTTGCCAAAGAAGGTGAATACGCACAGTTAAAAATGCCGTCAGGCGAAGTAAGAATGGTGAGACTTGAATGTATGGCGACTTATGGTTTGGTTGGTAACGCTGAACAGGAAAATATCAGTCTTGGTAAAGCAGGAAGATCACGCTGGCTCGGAAAGCGACCTCACGTAAGAGGCGTTGCTATGAATCCGGTAGATCATCCAATGGGAGGAGGCGAAGGTAAAACTTCAGGAGGCGGTCACCCTGTTTCTCCATGGGGACAAAAAGCTAAAGGATTGAAAACCAGGAAACATAAAAAGCAATCAAACAAACTTATTATTAAAAGACGTAAATAACAGAGATTAAAATGCCAAGGTCAGTTAAAAAAGGTCCGTTCATAGATTATAAGTTAGCTCAGAAGATCAACAAGCTGAATGAGACAAACCAGAAAAAGATTATTAAAACCTGGTCACGTTCATCCACAGTTATTCCTGATTTTGTTGGTCATACTATAGCTGTTCACAATGGTAATAAAATGATACCTGTTTATATTACGGAAAATATGGTCGGGCACAAGCTGGGCGAGTTTGCCCCGACTAGAATTTTCAGAGCACATTCTGGTACAAAATCTGAAAAGACTACTACTCCGACACCAGAGGCTTAATTTATTTAAGGATTTTGAAAAAATGGAAGCTAAAGCAAAACATAGATTTATTCCTTCATCACCAAGGAAGATGAGATTAGTGATTGATTTGATCAGAGGTATACCTGTAGAAAAGGCAATTGAAATTTTACATTTTCAGCCCAAACATGCATCAAAAGATGCTGAAAAAGTTTTAAGGTCGGCTGTTGCTAACATTATGAATAATAACGAAAATACAAAAATAGAACCTGCTGATCTGTTTGTAAAAGAAGCTTTTGTAAACCAGGGACCTACCCTGAAGAGAATTTCGGCAGCACCGATGGGACGTGCATATAAAATCAGAAAAAGATCCTGTCATTTAACAATTGTCGTTGCTACTAGAGCATAAATTTTAGGAGGTTATTTTTTTGGGACAGAAAACAGATCCGGTTGGTTTTAGAGTTGGTGTAATAAGGGGATGGGACTCTAATTGGTATGAAAATAAAAGTTACGCAGGTAAGATTAAAGAGGATGCAAAACTTAGAGATTATATTAAGAACAGACTTAAGAAGGCAGGAATTTCAAGGATAATTATTGACCGGACATCGAAAAATATTATTTTGACAATTCATACTTCAAGACCAGGAGTTGTAATAGGTAAAAGCGGTAAAGAAATTACACAGCTTGAGCAGGAATTAAAACAGGTAACAGATAAAGAAGTTAAAGTGCAGATATCAGAAATTAAACGCCCGGAATTGGATGCATACCTTGTAGCTGAAAATGTTGCAAGTCAACTGGCAGGAAGAGTTTCTTTCAGAAGAGCTATGAAAATGGCTATCACAGCAGGTATGAGAATGGGTGCCGAAGGGATTAGGATCATGTGTTCCGGCAGATTAGGCGGTGCTGAAATGGCTCGCACGGAACAATACAAACAAGGCAGAATTCCGCTGCATACTATTCGGGCAGATATAGATTATGCTCACGGAAGAGCCGAAACAATTTACGGATCCATCGGAGTTAAAGTTTGGATTTGCCGCGGTGAAATTTTAGATAAAAGAGCTACTGAATAAAATTTGCGGAGTTTTTAATTATGTTAATGCCTAAAAGAGTAAAATACAGAAAAGCACAGCGAGGAAGAATGGCAGGCAAAGCTAAAAGAGGCAGTACTGTTGCTTATGGTGATTTCGGCTTAAAAGCATTAGAACCACATTGGATTACAAGCCGTCAGATTGAGGCTTGCCGTGTTTCTCTTTCAAGAAAAATGAAAAGAGACGGGAAAGTTTATATTAGGATTTTTCCTGATAAACCTGTTTCTAAAAAACCTCTTGAAACAAGAATGGGTAAAGGTAAAGGCGCACCGGAATTTTGGGTTGCTGTTATTAAACCAGGAAGAATACTTTTCGAAGTTTCAGGTGTTTCAAGAGAAATTGCGAACGACGCTTTAATGGGCTGTTCTTATAAACTGCCAATTAAAACCAAAGTGGTTTCCAGACCTGATTTTGAATAATGCCCGAAAGAGGAATTAAAATGAAAATTCACGAAATAAGAGAAATGAAAACTGATGAGTTGATCAAGAGGATCAACGAAGAAGAAAAAAATATTGTTGATCTTCGCTTTTCTCATCAGTTAAAGCAATTAACCAATACTGCAAAGCTGGGTCTTGCTAAAAAAGATATTGCCAGGATGAAAACTGTTTTAAAAGAAAGACAACTTGCTGAACAGAGAGAAGCAAACAAACAAGGAGCTAATGCTTGACTATGGCAGAACGCACATTAAGGAAAACGAGAGTAGGTATCGTTGTAAGCAATAAAATGGATAAAACAATTACGATTGCAATTGAAAGAAAAGTTCCTCATCCGATATATAAAAAATATTTTAAGAAGACCACAAAGCTAATGGCTCACGATGAAAAAAGAGAATGCAGTATTGGAGACAAAGTTAAAATTATGGAAACACGGCCATTGAGTAAAATGAAGAGATGGCGTTTAGTTCAAATTATAGAAAAAGCCAAGTAGTAACAGGAGTAGCATAAAAAATGATCCAGGAAGAAACTAATTTAGTTGTTGCCGACAACTCGGGCGCAAAGAAAGTACGATGTATCAGAGTACTTGGCGGCAGCGGAAGACAGTATGCCAGCTTGGGTGATTTAATTGTTGTTTCAGTTAAAGCCGCTATTCCTAATGGAACTGTCAAAAAGGGTGAAGTTTCACGAGCCGTTGTTGTTAGAACAAAAAAAGAAGTAAGACGCAAGGATGGTTCATATATAAGATTTGATGAGAATGCTGCGGTTCTTATTACTAACCAGAACGAGCCAAAAGGCACGCGTATCTTTGGTCCGGTTGCAAGAGAGCTGCGCGATAAACAATTTATGAAAATAGTTTCATTAGCATCTGAAGTATTATAAAGTTTGGTTTTAAAATGAAAATTCATAAAAATGATAATGCGATGGTAATAGCCGGCAACGATGCCGGTAAAACAGGCAAAGTGTTAAAAGTATTTCCCAAGAATTCCAAAGTCATTATTGAAGGAATCAATCTGAGGAAAAGGCACACTAAACCTAATCAAAAAAATCCGCAAGGTGGTATCATTGAAAAAGAAGCTCCGATACATTCATCTAATGTTATGCTTCTTGACCCTAAAACAAATGAACCCACAAGGATTGGTGCTCAGATTATTCTTGATGAAAAGACAGGGAAAAAGAAAAGAGCACGGGTAAGCAAACTTAGCGGCGAAATGATATAATTTTCAAAATATTTTTTACTTAAGGTTTGATTAAAAATATGGCTGAGAAGAAAGTAAAAAAAGAAGGTGCTGAAAAGAAGACAAAATCTTCACAGAAAGAAAGCGCCGGTTCAGGTAAAGAAATAAAAGTTAAAGTAAGATTACACGAAGAATATAAAAAAGAAATTATTCCATCTTTAATGAAAAAGTTTGGATATAAAAGTGTAATGCAGGTGCCGAAATTAGATAAGATAGTTGTCAATATGGGTGTGGGTGCTGCAGTTGCAGATCAGAAAATTCTTGAGGAAGCTGTTAAAGAGCTTGAAACGATTACAGGACAGAGACCGAGTGTAAGGAAAGCGAAAAAGGCTATCTCTAATTTTAAATTAAGAGAAGGGTTAAAGATTGGTGCAATTGTTACTTTAAGACGCGAAAGAATGTATGAGTTTCTCGACAGGCTTGTAAATATTGCTTTACCTCGTGTGAGAGATTTCAGAGGATTATCGGACAAGTCTTTCGACGGAAGAGGAAATTATACATTAGGTGTAAAGGAACAGATCATCTTCCCGGAGATTAATGTTGAAAAAATAACAAAAGTCATGGGTATGGATGTAACACTGGTAACAACGGCGAATACAGATGCAGAAGCTTTTGAATTGCTTTCTGCATTCGGAGTGCCGTTTATGAAAAAAGAATTAAAAACAGCGTAACAGGAGATTTAATGGCTCGTACTTGTTTAATAGCCAGGCAGGATAAAAGAATAAAATTAGTTGATAAGTATTCTAAGCTTCGAAAAGAATTGAAAGAAAAAGGTGACTATGAAGCTTTGCAAAAATTGCCAAGAAATTCTTCACCTGTAAGATTACACAACAGGTGTATGTTTACAGGCAGAGCACGCAGTTATTATAGAAAATTCGGAGTTTCCAGATTGGTTCTAAGAGAAATGGCTCTTAGAGGAGAAATTCCCGGTTTAAAAAAGTCAAGTTGGTAACAGGAGATATTATATGCCAGTAACAGATCCGATTTCAGATTTATTAACAAGAATCAGAAACGCAGTTAGAGCTAAAAAAATAAGAGTTGATATCCCTTCTTCAAATATGAAGAAGAGCTTAGTTGAAATTTTAAAACAACAGAAATTTATAGAAGATTATGAAGTTTTGGAAGACAACAAGCAAAATATTTTAAGAATAAAACTGAAATATGACAATGGCAGCAACGTCATCGGCGGAATGAAAAGGATCAGCACTCCTGGTTTAAGAGTTTATAAAGGCGCTGATTCGTTGCCGAGAGTATTAAATGGTTTGGGCATTGCAATAATTTCCACATCAAAAGGATTGATGACTGACAAAGAAGCCAGGAGTAAATCTTTGGGTGGTGAAATTGTCTGTCATATATGGTAATTTTCTTTGCTTGAGCGTTAGCCGGAAATATAAAAAAAATTTGAATGGAGAGTTAAAGTGTCAAGAATTGGTAAAAAACCTGTGTTAGTTCCGAAAGGAGTAACCGTAACGCTTAACGGTAACTCTTTAAAAGTTAAAGGGCCAAAAGGTGAATTGGAAAATCGTTTCCATAACGCTATGAAAATAGATGTCAGAGATAGTGAAATTTATGTGAGCCGTCCTGATGATCTTAAAGAAAATAAAGCGTTACATGGTCTTACACGGGCTTTGATCCAGAACATGATTAATGGTGTTACAAAAGGCTATGAGAAAAGTCTCGAAATAGTTGGCGTAGGTTATAAAGCGGAAATGAAAGGCAAGAACCTTTTATTGAATATTGGTTTTTCACACCCGATTTATTTTATGCCTCCGGATGGGATTGTTCTGCAAACGCCGGCACCTACACAGATTACTATTTCTGGAATTGACAGGCAGCTTGTCGGAATGGTTGCATCAAAAATCAGATCAATCAGGAAGCCGGAGCCATATAAAGGTAAAGGTATAAAATATTCTGACGAACAAATTCAGAGAAAAGCCGGGAAAACTGCCGGTAAATAATTTTTAGCGGAGATATTTTAGAAGATGATCAATAAGAATAGAAATTCGAGGTTGCGATCGAAGGCAAAAATCAGGAAGTCAGTTTCCGGAACACCGGAAAGACCCAGGCTAAGCGTGTATCGCAGTCTTTCAAACATATACGCACAATTGATAGACGATACTACCGGCAGAACAATTGTTTCTGCTTCTTCCTTAAATAAGGAATTAACGGATGAAATAAAAAATGCTAAAGGTAAAATTGCAAAAGGTAAAGTAGTAGGAAGTTTTTTAGCAAAGAAAGCATTAGAGAAAAAAATATCCTCGGTTGTTTTTGATAGAAATGGTTACCGCTATCATGGCAGAATCCAGGCAATTGCTGAAGGTGCACGCGAAGGAGGATTAAAATTTTAATGATGAAAGCAATTAACCTGCAAGGCAGCCTTTTTTGCCGGGTCGTCTAATGGCAGGACTACGCCCTTTGGAGGCGTCTGTAGAGGTTCGAATCCTCTCCCGGCAGCTTGATGCTAAGCAAGCCGGCAATATTTAGAAATTTTGAAGAGCATTTAATAATTTTTTAAACGAGAGAAAAATTGAAAATTGTAAAATCTACAGAAGTAGAAAACTTAAAAGAAAAAGTTGTGCAGATTAACAGGGTTGCCAAAGTTGTTAAAGGCGGGCGCAGGTTCAGCTTCAACTCTATTGTTGTTGTTGGAAATGGCAACGGGATCGTTGGTGTTGGATTGGGTAAAGCCAACGAAGTTACTGATGCAATTTCCAAAGGAATAGACGATGCTAAGAAAAACCTGGTCGAGGTTAATGTAATTAAAGGAACAATTGCACATGAAATTGTTGGAAAGTTTGGAGCGGGAAGAGTTTTATTGAAACCAGCTTCACCGGGGACCGGCTTAATTGCCGGCGGCGGTGTTCGCGCTGTTCTTGAGTCTGCAGGTGTTCAGGATATTCTTACTAAATCACTCGGCTCAAGCAACCCTCACAACCAGGTTAAAGCTACTTTAAATGGTTTACTGAATTTGACCGATGTAAAAAAAATGGCAAAGAAAAGAGGAATGACTGTAAGTGAATTGTTCGGTTCTTAATTGAGGAAAGAATGAAAAAAATTAAAATTATACAAACCAGAAGCGTAATTGACAGACCAAAAGATCAGAAGTTAACGATTGAGGCTTTGGGTTTAGGCAGACCTCATTGGGAAAAAATTCACAATGATACTCCCCAGATCAGGGGAATGATAAATAAAGTTAAGCATCTGGTTACGGTTGAAGAAATTAAAGGAAAGTAAAAGGCTTTTATATGGATATTCTAAGTAATTTAAAATATACGAAAGGTTCAAGGAAAAAACGCAAGAGAATTGCCAGGGGTGCCGGCTCAGGTCACGGCGGAACTGCGACGAGAGGAAGCAATGGTCAGCTCTCACGTTCAGGCGCAAAACACAAAGCCTGGTTCGAAGGTGGTCAGATGCCTTTGCAGAGGAGAATACCAAAATTTGGTTTTACAAATATTTTTAAGACCGAATATCAACTGGTTAATGTTGATTCTCTTCAAAAATTAGTTGATTCAAAAAAAATAAATGAAGGGGTTATTAATCCGGTAACATTGAAAGAGATTGGTTTGGTTTCCAGTCTTAATAAACCGGTTAAATTGTTAGGTAACGGCGAAGTAAAAGCAAAATTTCAAATTGAAGTGAACGCTTTCAGCCAGTCTGCAAAAAATAAAATTGAGGCTGCAGGCGGTTCAGTTAAAAAGATATAATCCGGTTAGAAATGTCTAAACTTACTGATACTTTCAGGAACATATTTAAGATTCACGAGCTTCGCCAGAGAATACTTTATACTCTGGCGCTTCTTGTTGTAGTACGTCTTGGTGCGCACATTACTCTTCCCGGGGTAGATGCAGCGCTTTTGACTGAAAGTACCAAGCAGCAAACTTCAGATAATTTGTTTGGGTTATATGACTTGTTTGTCGGTGGTGCTTTTAAGAACGCAGCGATATTTGCATTAGGTATAATGCCGTATATCTCAGCATCTATTATAATACAGTTGTTAGGTGCAGTTATTCCTTATTTTCAGAAACTCCAGCAGGAAGGAGAGGACGGAAGGAAAAAAATTACACAGTTAACAAGATATGGCACTGTTCTTATATCTGCTTTGCAAGCCTGGGGTGTTACAATAAGATTGTTAAATATGAATGTCCAGGGAACGCCAATCATTCCGGTTGGTGTTCAGGGTTTTAGCTGGACTATGTCAACTATAATATTGCTGACTTCCGGAACTGTTTTTATGATGTGGCTTGGCGAGCAGATCACAGATAAAGGCATAGGAAATGGAATTTCTCTGATAATATTTATCGGTATAATTGATCGTTTCCCTTTTGCAGTTCTTGATGAGTACAGGTTGATTGCTGCCGGTAATCACAGCATCGTGATTGAATTAGTAATCATTACATTTATGGTTTTCATTATTGCCGGTGTTGTTCTTGTCACACAAGGTACAAGAAGGATCCCTGTTCAGTATGCAAAAAGAGTTGTTGGAAGAAAGGTTTATGGCGGAGTAACACAATATATCCCTTTAAGAGTAAATACAGCAGGAGTAATGCCGATAATTTTTGCTCAGTCAATTATGTTTATCCCGAGCACGGTTGCGCAGTTCTTCCCGAATAATGATTTTTTACAGGGACTGATGAGATACTTTGATTATACATCTCCCGTATATTCGTTTATATATGCTTTGATGATAATCTTCTTTACATATTTTTATACAGCAATTGCATTTAATCCGAAGGACGTTGCAGATACGATGAAGAAGCAAGGCGGATTCATTCCGGGTGTAAGACCAGGAAAGCAGACTTCCGAGTTCATTGATAATATTTTAACAAAGATCACATTACCCGGTTCAGTATTTTTAGCTATTATTGCTATACTTCCTGCTTTTGTTGGTGGTTATGGAGTATCACCACAGTTCGCCCAGTTTTTCGGCGGTACAAGTTTGCTGATTGTTGTTGGTGTTGCTTTAGATACACTGCAGCAGATTGAATCCCACCTGGTAATGAGACATTACGATGGTTTCATGAAGTCAGGTAAAATAAAAGCCCGAAGATAATATTTTGTGATTTTAATTAAGACTAAAAAAGAAATTGATTATATAAGAGAAAGCTGCAAAATAGTTGCAGAAGTTTTGCAGCTTGTAAAAAATAATGTTAGACCCGGAGTCACTACAAAAGAATTAGATCAGATTGCCGAAGATTATATATTGAGTAATAATGCCAAAGCGGCTTTTAAGGGTTACTCACAGGGAGGCAGTTCGGTAGATTACCCTGCCTCTATTTGTACATCGGTTGATGATGCTGTTGTACACGGCATCCCGGGCGAAAGAGTTCTTAAAGAAGGTGAAATAATATCTCTGGATGTAGGTGTAAATAAAAACGGTTATTTTGGAGACGCCGCGCTTTCTGTTGGGATAGGTGAAATTTCTGAAGAAAAGAAAAAACTTTTAGAGGTTACTGAAAAATCTCTCTACCTCGGAATAGCACAGGCGAGAGTAAATAACCGTGTCCATGATATTTCTGAAGCTGTCCAGCAGTATGTTGAGGCTAACGGGTTTTCGATAGTTCGCGATTTGTGCGGGCACGGTGTTGGAAAATTTTTGCACGAAGACCCTGCAGTTCCAAATTTTGGAAGAAAGGGAACTGGTCCTAAATTAAGAAAAGGTATGACCATAGCAATTGAACCGATGGTAAATATGGGTGCTTATAAAGTTAAAACTGCACCGGATGGCTGGACAATCTTAACGGCAGACGGTCTGCCTTCAGCACATTTTGAACACACTATAGTTATTAGTGATAATAAACCAGAAATTTTAACGGTTCAGTAAATGGCTAAACAGGGACCAATTAAAGTTGACGGTGTTGTTTTAGAAACATTGCCGAATGCTCATTTCAAGGTTAAACTTGATAATGGACATGAGATTCTTGCACATATATCCGGCAAAATGAGAATGCACTTTATAAAGATTCTTGTTGGAGATAAAGTTTCAATAGAACTATCTCCGTACGATCTAACAAAAGGCAGAATTACCTATAGGTATAAATAGTGGAGCTTAAATGAAAGTCAGAGCATCAGTAAAAAAGATTTGTGAAAATTGTAAGATAATTAAAAGGAAGGGTGTTGTCAGGGTTATTTGTAAAAATAAAAAACACAAACAACGCCAGGGTTAATTTTAAAATTTTAAGGAGAAGATAATTGGCTCGTATTGCTGGAGTAGATTTACCAAAGAACAAGAAAGTCTTATTCGGTTTGCAGTACCTCTTCGGTGTAGGTAGTTATACAGCGAACACAGTTCTTGAAAAAGCAAAGGTAAATCCTGATAAAAAAGTTGGCGATTTAACCGAAGAAGAGGTTGCTGAAATCCGTGCTGTGCTTCAGTCAGACTATAAAGTTGAAGGTGCACTTCGCTCCGAAATTCAGCAAAATATAAAAAGACTAATGGATATAGGATCTTACAGGGGGATTAGACACAGAAAAAGCCTCCCTGTAAGAGGACAAAGAACCCGCACTAATTCGCGGACACGCAAAGGCAAAAGAAAAACTGTTGCAGGAAAGAAGAAGGTGCCGACTAAGAAATAAATTTTGATTACCCGGAGGTATTAAGTTTTGGCAAAAGTAGTAAAAAAAGCTAAGAAGAGAACACACGTTGATGCAAACGGTGTTGCCCATGTAAAAGCAACTTTTAATAATGTTATTGTAACAATAACAGATATTTATGGTAACACAATCGCATGGTCATCAGCAGGGAAAAATGGTTTCAAAGGATCGAGAAAAAATACTCCTTTCGCAGCGCAGGTTTCTGCCGAAGCTGCTGCAAAGGAAGCCTATGATCTGGGCTTAAGAAGAGTTGACGTTTTTGTTAAAGGTCCCGGCTCAGGACGAGAAGCAGCTATCAGAGCTTTAAACACTGCAGGATTGGAAGTCAGCTCGATAAAAGATATGACCCCGATTCCTCATAACGGATGCAGACCGCCTAAGAAGAGAAGAGTTTAATTTTTTATTGGAGAGTTAAGTTAATGGCAAGATACACTGATTCAGTTTGTAAGTTATGCAGAAGAGAAAAACAAAAATTATTCCTCAAAGGGCAAAAGTGTTTTACGGATAAGTGTCCCATTGAATCGAGGAATTTTCCTCCTGGCCAGCACGGTAGTTCAAGAAGAGCAAAAATTTCTGAATACGGAGTTCAGCTACGCGAAAAACAAAAGATTAAAAGATCTTACGGTCTTTTGGAAACACAGTTCAGGAATTATTTCGAGCACGCTAACAAACAGAAAGGAATTACCGGCGATAATCTTGTAAAAATTCTCGAAAGCAGGCTGGATAATGTTGTTTACAGGCTTGGTTTTGCTTCTTCACGTAAACAGGCACGTCAGTTAATACGGCACAGACATCTTATGGTCAACGAGCATATAGTTGATATCCCTTCTTATTTATTATCTGCGGGAGATATTATTAAGATCAGGGAGAAGAGCAAGAAAATGGATTCTATACATGGTTCTCTCAAACGAGTTAAAGATTCTACTTATTCCTGGTTGCAAATTGATAAAGCTACGCTCGCAGGAACATTTTTGCAAGTTCCCGAAAGAGCAGACGTTCCTCTAAATGCCAACGAACAATTGGTGATTGAGCTTTATTCTAAATAATATTTTTTTAAGACTAAAAATTTTTAGAGGATATAAAAAATGATTGGTTCAAATTTGAAGATGCCCGAAGCAGTAATTTTAGACGAGACTAGTTACACTAATAATTCAGGTAGGTTTATATTACAACCGCTGGAGAGAGGATTTGGCGTTACTTTAGGAAACTCTTTAAGAAGGGTTCTTTTGTCTTCTCTAACCGGCGCTGCAATTACTTCTGTTAAATTCAGCGGAGTTCTGCATGAATTTACTACTATTGAAGGCGTAGTAGAAGACGTGTCGGAGATTATCCTGAACCTGAAGCAGGTTAGAATGAAATTATTAAGTAAAAAACCAGATCCCATCAATATTTCTTATAGCGGTGCAGGGAATTTTACTGCTGCAGATATTCAAAAACACAGCAACGAAATAGAAATATTAAACCCCGACCTGCACATTGCGACTCTTAATAAATCCGCAAAGTTTGATATTGAAATAAGGGTTGGTAAAGGGAAAGGCTACGTTCCTGCTGTTGAAAATGTTACGCCGGATCAAACGATCGGGGTGATTCCAATTGATTCTATATTTACGCCGATTAAAAATGTAAAATATGATGTTGAGAATGTGAGGATCGGTGACAAGAATGATTATGAAAAATTAATACTTGAAATAAATACAGATGGATCAATTACTCCCGATGATGCTTTAACCCAGGCAGCAAAAATACTGAAAGACCATATTCAACTCTTCATCAATTTTGATATTGACCAGGAGGAAGAACATACTGTCAGCCCGAAGGACAGTGAAAAAGAAAGAGTAAAAAAAATCTTACTAACGAATGTTGACGACCTGGAATTAAGTGTAAGATCGCACAACTGTTTGAAAGCAGCTAACATTAAAAATCTTGCTGAACTTGTAAGAAAAGATGAATCCGAAATGCTGAAGTTCAGAAATTTCGGAAGAAAATCATTGGCAGAATTAATGGAAATAGTTGAAAATTTAGGTCTTGAATTCGGAATGGACGTTGATGCGTACTTAAAAGATGAAACAGGAACAAATTAAATTTTTGATTAAAGGTTAATTACATGCGACATAATGTTAAAGGCAGAAAATTAGGAAGAACAGCAAGCCACCGGGCAGCACTGCTGTGTTCACTTGCAACTTCTTTATTGAAACATAAAAGGATCAGAACTACTCTGGCAAAAGCCAAAGAGACAAGAAGTTTTGTTGAAACTATTATAACAAAAGCAAGGAAGAACGATCTCAGCGCAAGAAGACAGGTAATGCGTTCAATAAATGATAAAGAAGTTGTTAAAGAATTATTCAGCGAAATAGTTCCTAAAATTGGCGACAGACCGGGCGGATACACACGCGTAATCAAGCTTGGCAACCGGATGGGAGATGCTGCTTCTATGGCTGTAGTCGAGTTAGTTGATTATAATGAAGTGATCAATAAAAAAGCTGAAGATATGAAGGATAAAAAAGAAGCCAGGAAGGAAGCAAAGGAAAAAGAAAAAGCCGAAATGGAAGAAGCCAATATAGTTGAGGAAACAAAGGATAAAAAGTAATTTTGTTTATCTGTTAATTTCGAGAGTAACCAGGCTAAAACAGGTTACTCTTTTTTTTTGCCATGTTTGAAAATATAAAATTTATAAAATCCGTTTTTAAGATTGAAGATTTGCCAAAATCTTCTTTGCCGGAGGTTATTCTTTGCGGAAGGTCTAACGTTGGCAAATCATCTCTTATTAATTCTCTTTTCAACAGGAAGGACCTTGCAAAGACAAGTTCAACTCCAGGTAAAACCCGTTCAATCAATTATTATCTCGTTGATGAAAAGTTTTATATTGTAGATCTTCCCGGTTTTGGCTACGCTAAAATAAGCAGGAAGGAAAGAGAGCAGTGGGCTGAGTTAATTGAAAGATATTTTTCTGTATCAGAAAATATTTCATTGGCATTTCATCTGATTGACAGCAGGCACAAACCTACCGAACTTGATATGAAACTTAATGTTTTACTTAAACATTACAATCTGCCTTATAATGTTGTATTGACAAAAATTGATAAGCTGAAACAATCTGAACTCGCCCTTGCAAAAAAGAGGGTTAAAGATTTCTTTCCTGAGCTTATATCTGGCAGTAACCTTTTTGTTTTTTCGACAGTAAAGAAAACGGGAAGGAAAGAACTTTTGCATCAATTATCCACCCACCGCATATAAAGTAACCGAAAAAGATTTGTAAAAAGGTCGTTGGGTCATAATATTGGTGACCAAGAATTTTAAAGGTTATCTATGAGCAATTCAGCAAAGAGAGAGTATCTGATTGAGATCAGAAGACGATACTTTTTTGAACGTTGTTCTGAAGTTGCTTTCAATAAGCGCGGGAACCACTGTAAGGGCGCCGAGATCTCCCTACCGTCCGACAGAACAACATGGAGTGCCTCGCCTGTGAAAGATACATCAACGGCGAGCGCTTCAATTTTTTTTGCTAAAGTGTTCGCGCCAGCTCCATTCTATTTTTTCTCTGTTCTGTTCAATCAGCTTTTTTATCTTATTTTATTTGAGCAGAATGAGCTTCTTTGATGCATTGAAATTTCCTGCCGTTAATTTGTAGATATACATACCGCTCGGCAGGCTGGAAGCGTTAAATTTTACTTCATAGATACCCGGCTGCTTATATTCATTAACAAGAGTCGCAACTTCCCTTCCCATAAGATCATATACTTTCAGCGTAACATAATCTGTTCCCTGTATTTGATAGACAATAATTGTAGATGGATTAAACGGGTTGGGATAGTTCTGGCTGAGAGAAAAAGTCAAAGGTGAGCTATTGTTTTTATCGCTAATTCCTGTTGCTCCTGAAACAACAACAGGGGAAGAAACAGTATCCCAGCTTTCAATTTGGTTAAGTGCAGTAAGTGTAACGTTGTAAGTGCCGTTCGAAGAATAAATATGTTTTGGATTCTCTTCTGTGCTTGTGGAACCGTCTCCGAAATTCCAGAACCAGGAAACAGAACCCGAAGTCTGATTATTAAATTGTACTGTTTTACCATTTATTGAAGTGGAAAATTTCGCATCAGGCTTATGCTGATCGTGTAAAAAGTTTGTAACAAGAGTAAGTACAGTATCCCAGTAAGCATTTGGTTCAGGCGACCAATTGCCATTTGTGACTCCGTAAAATTCATGCCCCGCCCCGTTTACAAAATAAGTTTCGGCAGGCTTGCCTAAATTTTTAAGACGGACGTTTATAGGATAACTTCCGTAAGTCGGCGGCAAATTAGAAGCCCCAAAAGGGGACCCGACATTAAACGGCACAATATTATCTGCGGTGCCATGTACAAGAAGTGCAGGAATATCGGCATCAGCAGGCTCAATAAGCGTAGTATCTCCTACAGCGCCCCAAAGAGCAATAATAGCGTTTGGCTGGCTGCCAAATTTTAGTGAACTATTTATTGCATCAAGGTCTCCGAGGTCTGGTCCATCATCCAGTGTTGGCGGAATATGAGATACTTTATACGTAGCAGCAGGTCGTTCAGATTCCTTATTCATATAAACATTCTGAAGCGCCATGAACGCACCCGCGCTGCTGCCAAGAAAAAACACATAATTTGTATCTATCCGCAGAGCTGATGCAATTGATTTTATATACCGGATAACTGCTCTGCTATCCTGCAAACCGCGGTATACAGCACGTGCTGCACTGACTGAACTTAAAACATTCATCCCCTGCCGGTAATTTATTGTTACAGTAACATATCCTTTTTTTGCAAGAGAATCACAAAATGCTACCATATCATCATGATCTTTACTCCCCTGAATAAAACCTCCGCCATGGGCACAGATAAGAACAGGTCGAAGACTTAATGTATCACCCTGCGGCTGATAAATATCCAGTGTTAGATCTTCAGAGTGCGTAGCAATTTCACCAGTGTACGGATTATTTAATGCCTGTGCAGTTGCATACACCTGGTCTGCTGCAGTACGAACAGACTGGAATAGCGGCTCAGTATAACGATGCACAGACTGCGGGAAAGATGTGCTGCAGAAAAATACTGTCATTATAAAAAGAGAAAGATGTATCCTTTTAAGTGCCATTAAATACCACTTTTATAGTTTCAGAATAATTTTTTCTCAATGATCAATTCTTCCCAGGAACCTATCCCGTTATTAATTCTTTTTATAGTATGTATAATTCTAAGTGTTAACTCTGCCTCCTTCTCTGCCCTGCTTACAAGGGTCATCAAATCCGAACTACTATAATTATCGCTATTTATCATTTTTACCGTCGATTCTCTCAGTGCAATTGTTTTCATAAATGTTTGTGGTGCGTATTTTTCTGCATCTTCCTCTTTTGCTTTCAGGATAAGCTCATTAACTCTTGAAAGGATTTTCGACTCTAACGCCAGGTGTTTTGCTTCTATAAATTTTTTACTGGCTTTTTGTGAAAACCTTAAAGCGTCGTCAGCTTCGTTATTATTAAATGAAACTGCTGCATTGGATAAAGCTTTTTCTCCCTCGCTCCATAATTTTACAGAATAAATTTCCGATCCTGCGTTTGCTGCTTCTTTCCTATCCCTCATAACTTCCGGGTAAGCAGAAAGATACTTCTCAGATTCTTCAGCAGCGCTGCTAAACAATGTGTCCGCTGCTTTTACCATTTGCCTGATAGAATTCCAGTCAGCGCAGTCTGATACAGCAGCCAGGATTCTGTTAAATATGGAAAGTCCTTTACTATATTTATCGGGGGACAATAATTTTGCCAACAGCTTATCTGAATTTTTTAGAGGCTCCCACTCAGTTAATAAATAGTTTTCGTATTCAGCATATTCCTCTGCTGTATTATAATCTCCCAGGATAACCTGTATAGCAGACCTTACAGCATTCGAATCCTTATCAGAATAATTAGTAATCGCATCCATCAATTCATCCTCTGCGGTTCCCCACAACTTAACAGAATATTTTTCTGCACCCGATGCTTTTGCTGAGCTGCGTGCAGCTAAAACAATATCAAAAATTTTTCTTCTTTCAAGTATCGTGCTATTAATATCGTATAACGCACTTTTCGATTTCTGCAGCTCTTCCGTTATTTCGTCATCAGATTTTCCCTCTGAACTGTAAACCTTTGCATTGTTGTAATACCTTACGGCTTCAGCAAACAGCGAAGGGAACAGTATCCCGGCAAATTGCCGCTGCGCATCATTTAACGAAGCGGCAACTTCTCTAAAAAGTCCGGAGCTTTTATCCTGCGCATTTAAAGTAATACGGACAGATAACAGCAAAAGAATTAATATGATATTCGCTTTGACCAATAATGCTTTCATTTTTTTACATCGGTTGTGTCCGGTTCGAATTTTTGCTTAGCCAAAATGCTGTCGTCTGCAGCACTGATGGATACCTGGAAAGCTTCGACTGTGTCCCGCGTCGGTTCATAAATTGAGATCAGGAAATTGTAGGCTGCGCTGTCAAGCTGTGCAGAAGCGCCGCCGATACCAACGAAATAATTATTGCTCTGAGATGTGCCGACAATATTATAATTGGCAGTGGAATCATATAATGAATAATCTGCAGAATCGGGATGGAGGTAAAAGATCTTTGCATAGATGGTCCTTCCTGCATTCTGGTTAACTTCAGTAACAAAGTTGAGCTTTCGATACTGTGTATAACCGTCCCCGTCAGCATCAATCTGATCAGACCACCACACTTTTGTTATTGAATAATGATATGAATCATCCTTTTCCGATTCAAACCTTACCCCGCGTAAGCTCTGCGTGTTTTCGTCTGCATACGCAACTAAAATATTACTGCCGAATTCGTAGACCTCAATTTTAAAATCATAGGCTCCGTTTTGCAATTCTATTGTAGGCGAGCCTATCATATATGAAACGGTATCACTGGTGTCGTGATTAAAAATTGTAAAGTCAGAAAACTGATGATACAACTTGTAAGTGTTATCAAGAACATTTTTATAAAACAGCTTTGCATACACTGTCTTTTGCATTGCAGTATCTATATCAACATTTATATTGAGTCTTGCATATCTCCAATAGCCGTTGTTGTTCCTGTCGTAGCTTTCTGACCACCGGGTTTTTATGGAATAATTTTTATCATTCGATGATGCTTCAAACTTCTGCATTGTCAGGAGGGTGCTGTCCCGTGGATCAGACACTGCAACAGTTCTGCCTGAGCGGGCTTCAAAAATTTCTATCTTAAAATCATAAAAATTTCTTGCGAGTTCTTTGTTAGGTTTTCCTATAGTAACAAAAAGATTATTATCAGTATCACCACCTTTAGCATTCTGTTCTCCTGCGTAGGTGTAAAAAGTAAAGCTTGAAGCGTCGTGCAATTTGTAATAAACCCGTGCGTTTATTACTCTTATCGTATTCTCTCTCAGATGCACGTCAAAGTTTAACCGCTTCGATTGCACATATCCATCGAGATTAGTATCAATGCTGTCGGACCACCAGACTTTACTTATAGAATAGGTATAATTTTCTTCTTCAACCTTTTTACATGAGCTGATCAGAGTGACCAGCAGTAAAGCGAATAAAGCCAGATAAATTTTCCGCGACACCTTGCCCTCCTTTCCTAACTTAATTTAATTATTAGGCGCATCGACACTTTCCTCAGCAGGGAATCTCATTGATTCCGGCACCTGGGACAGCGGAATTTGAGTGTACGTCATAGTCTGAACAAAAGCAGCTTGGCCTGCCACGCTGTTGTTACGCTTAAAGTTAATATGCACATCAAATCCAACCGGACCGACACCGACCGAGAAAGTAATTTCAAACGAACCATCCGATGAGATAGATGTTGAACCTGAGAAAGAAATGTTCGCACAATAATTATGCTTTACTATACTTATACAAGCTCTGCCTCTGAATTTAAAATTACCTTTAAAGGTAAATGTACCGCTGATATACTGCACTGTAACTGTCATTCCAAGCGAATATCCAATAGATAATTTATGCCAGCTTGCATCGAAAGAACTTTCTTGATAGCCGGTCAATTTAAAATCACCGTTCCTTTGTGCGTATCCTTCAACGCCCACTCTGTTAAATCCGCCGACTACAGCTTCACCCATGAAATACATTTTCGAAGATGTTAATTCCAGTTGCGACTTACCCATATCCAGATGAATATTTCCCGGCAGATTTAAGCTGGACTCTATCTTGAATCCCATCTTCCAGTCGGAGAGCTTTGTGCCTATTGTTCCATAAAAGGTTTCCTTTTGTTCAACGGGAACAAGATAGTCCAGGAAATTCCAGTCCTTGCCGATGATATCGTTCAGGAAGTCGCTGACTGTGGAAGGTGGAAATTGGCGGATGCCTGCAAATTTCAGATCCGTGTCAGAAGCCCCGTTCTCATCCAAAACTAATGTAGCTTGCCCGAGCACAACTTTTTCATTCAGCCAATCGAGCGCTTTGTTATCAAAAGTAGCTTCGCCGTTTAAACCAAAGGTAAAATCAGTTGCTCTCCCGGAAAAGAATTTTTTGTATCCTTCCGGGTCGCCGGAATTAAAAGCCAGCACTGCTTCACCCGTTAAAGATACAGGGTATGTGCCGACCGGAAAAGTACCTGTAAAATATAGATTGCCTTTGAAGCCTTTTACATCCCCGAAAGAAACAAGCGGTGTAAAAGGTATTAATCCCTGTGCCGAAACCGCCATACCTACATCTGAAAGATCGCCAAGCCTAGTGCCGTTGAAATTGCATGTAAAAAAAGTAAAGGGGTCGGTGGGATCAATCGCTATCTTTTTTATATCCTTAAGTTTTGATCGCGTGATATCAGCCTGGAAAGGATTGCTGTCGTCATTCTCATAGTAAAAGTAATACCTGTCAGGATCCACAGGCCAGTTGAAAGCGCCGAGATTGAAATCGCTCCCTTTTTTAAGACCTAAATTTGAAGTTGGCATTCCGACCATCTGCAGACCTTTTAAAAGACCTTCCTGCGGAAGCTCTACTCTTGAGAAGCCGGTTATATTTTTAAAGAATTTACCAGTACTATCCTTAATCAATTCAAAGTCGCCGGTCGAGAAAGGCATATCGCCGTATTTATTATTTTCAACGTAGAGAGTTCCTTTAATCCTTAAGCCATCTTTTGTTTGAAAAACATTTGCATGGTTTGTTTTCAGTTTTAAGGCGTTAGACCCCTGCCCAAGCACAATTACATCCGGGTCCGCTTCCAGTTCCTGGCTTGCAAAAGGATCCGGCGGTTCAACAAAATTTTCTTTCCTGCATCCGAACCATGCTGTTACTGCAAATATCAGAATATACATTCCTGATTTCTTTATGTCCGGTATTATTTTCATTTTTTCATGTTCTTCTTAAAAAATAATTCTGTAACCAATCATAACATTCACCAGGTTTGAAGCCGGGTATAGTTTATATTGATTTGTAAACTCGCCCTGCCGGGGATCTCTGCCGAAGACTGCCTGCCTGGACCCGAAAAAGAAATATTGAGCGTCAATAAAAAAATTATAAAGCTCATACGTCAGGCCTCCACCTGTTAGATAACCGGGGCCTTTATCTTTCTCCAGCGGATAGTAAGTGGATTCGAGCGATGGATATTTTGTATTTTGAAAACTTGAGTACCAGTAACAGCCGCCGGCAAAAACATAATAATTCAGATGAGCATTAAACAGGCTAAAGAAATTATAGCGTATAAAGACATAAATAAGCCGCGTTTTCAGATCGTATTTTGAAATGTTTGATTCTGAATAGCTGTAACCTGCTCTAATGCTGAACTTCCAGTTGGTTTTTGATAGCTCTAAAAAACCGCCGAATGGGCTTTTGAGATTTGTAAAGTTTTTTTCGTAAGGAATATTTTTTATTCCATAAGCTCCGCCGAAGCTTAAAATAATATTAGGAGAGACTTCCGAAATATCTTCAGATGAAATATAGCCGTCATAAGGATACAAAACTTTCGTCCAGATTTTATTATCTCCATTCGTATCAATCACTATCAATACCTTCTCTTCATCCATTATAACCCCGGTTATCTGCGACTGATAATCTGGATGTTTTCTCACGAATGTATATTGATTACTGCAGGTTCTTATCTCCCATTTCCAGGTAGCATTTTCGTCTTCGTCATTGTACCAATAACTTCCATATCTTTTGCTTCTTTCTTCCATGGTAACCAGGTATTTATCTTCAACATATCCTTCCAGGGGATACACTACTTTCTTCCAGCCGAATTTACCTGAACCTGCAGGATCATCAACAATTAATAACTTATCCAAAAAATAGGAATGACCAATAACCTTAGAATCGTTTGAAGGAGATTCGTATACATTTATCTTTATTTCCGAAACATAAAATATTGCTGCAGACCAGTTGCTTCCGGAAGCAAAGAGGGATTTTGCAAATCCATGCAAAAAAAAGGTGAATATTAATGTGCTTAAAAAATATTTGTTCAGCATTTCCTACTTACTTATTAAGTAATGATCTTTTTTAGTTCGAGCAGATTTTGTTTTGAAACGAACATCTCGGCACCTGCTTTAGCTGCTTTCATCCTAAAGAACTTATTATCATACTTTGTTACTACAGCTATGTGTGCGTCAGGATAGTTTTCCTTTATTTTCTTCGCAGCTTCAAGACCGTTCATTCTTTTCATTTTAATATCCATAAGCACCCAATCTGGTTTTATCGCACCATACTGGATTACAGCTTCATCGCCGTCCTCCAGTTCAAACACTTCAAGATTGCGTGCATCCAATAGTGAAACAATAATATTCCTCATCTCTTTGCTATCGTCCACAATTAATATTCTCATGCACAATTCTAAATAACTTTAAATCTGGTAAATAAAATCGGGAATGGACAACAATTAGTAAATGAGTTTTTGAACTCATTTTTCAACCTTGCGTCTTGTCTTGAAAAATAGAGGAGGGACTAAAGAAATTAAAATAAGTCTTTATTCTCTATTGCAAATTTGATAAGACTGTGTGCACCGTGAAGATTAAGCTTATTAGATATGTTTGTTCTGTGGTTGCCGGCAGTGCGGGGACTAATAAACAATATTTCTGCAATTTCATTGTTGGATTTCCATTCTGCAATAAGTTTCAATACTTCTTTTTCCATATGAGTTAATGATGAGATAGAGGTAATGCTCTTGTTCAATTCCTCTTCCGATTTTTCTTTCCCTTTCAATAACTTGGATAAAGAAGAGCTGATATAGCTTTCACCACTATATACCGCCTTTACAGATTGGATAATTTCTGTAACAGTGTCCTCTTTTGATAAATATCCTTTAGCACCAAACGAGACAGCCTTAAAAAAATAATTCAGGTTTTTATACATTGTAAGTAAAATGATTTTTGTCGGATAATTACTTTCCGCAAGTTCTTCTAAAATTTCCAGGCCGCACTTACCCGGCATACGAACATCGAGCACAGCAATATCCGGCTTGAGAGAAATAATCTTTAGTAATGCATCATCGCCGTTTTCAGCTTCGTCAATGACCAGGCAGTCTGCACATTTTTCGATTGCCTGTCTTACCCCTGCTCTGAATAAAGGATGATCATCTGCTAATAATATTTTCATTTTTCCCGCTGCTGTTTTATCCTTTAAAATCATCAATATTAGTTCTTACATTCATTATTGGTATTACAAGCTTAATCTTTGTTCCATTATTTTTTTTAGATGATATACTTAGTTTACCGTTAAGCAATTTGACCCTTTCCTTCATACCGGATAAACCAAAATGGGGGCGGTGGGCGTTTTTCAATTCCGGGTCAATTATTCCGATGCCGTTATCGGAGACCTCAAGAATCAAAAACCGGTCAGTGCATTCGTTTCTTATAACCGCTTCTTTTGCATTTGAATGCTTTATTACATTGTTCACAGCTTCCTGAATAACCCTGAAAACATTTATTTGGTCATCTGTTTTAACAAGGTGATCAATATTATTCATCTCAAATTTAAAATTTATTCCCGACGCTATGGCAACTCTTTCAATCATTGCCTCAATTGCCATAGTAAGACCAAGTTCATCTAACTCCAGTGGGCGCAGGTTATGAGACAGCCTGCTTATATCATCAATTGAATGCGATAGCAATTGTGATACATCTTCCATATTTTTTCCATCATTTGCAACTGATTTTAACATCAGTTTATTCTTTGCTATCAGTAAATCCTGCCCAATGCTGTCGTGAAGTTCACCGGCGATCCTTTTCCTTTCACTTTCCTGGCTTTCAATTAATTTTTTTGAAAATTCAATCTGCCTGTTTTTTTCATTCTTCAGTTTATTGATTTTTCTTTTAAATATTAAAACAACTATGCCGGTCAAAAACAAGCCTGCCGACAACCTGAATTCCCACGTCTGCCAGTATGGCGGAGTAATAATGATCTTTAACGAAGTTTCTTTGCCCCAGATGCCATCGTTATTTGCACCTCTTGCTACTAATGTGTATTTGCCGGGTGATATTCCTGTAAAAACTGCTGTCCGCTGCCCTTGGGGTATATTTATCCACTCGTCGTAGAATCCTATCAGTTTATATTCAAATTTATTTCTATTTGGATTGGTATATTCGGGCAATGCAAAGTCGAAAGAGAAAAGGAAATCATTATGTGATAATATTATTTCCTTGGAGTAAGAAACCGACCTTCCGGGCTGAACGTTGCTATTAAATATTTTAAGATCAGTAATTACTACCGCCGGTGCAAATGTATTTGTGACAATATCAGAAGGATAAAATGAAGTGTACCCGTTAATGCCGCCGAAGAACATTTCACCTTTACTGCTTTTAAAATATGCAGCAGTATTAAACTCATTAGACTGCAGCCCGTAACTTTCATCATAATTTATAAATGTATCTTTTGAAGGATCAAATCTTGAAAGACCCTTGTTAGTGCTCAGCCATAAAATCCCTTTGCTATCTTCCAGTATTCCGTAAATATAATTGTTGGGCAATCCGTTTTCCGTTGAATATATTACAAAATTATGGCTGGATGGTACATATCTGTCCAGCCCGTTCGCAGTTCCCACCCAAATATTATTTTTACTATCCCTGAAAATAATATTCACTTTATTATCACTTAACGAATGATGATCATTAATATCAAACTGATACCTCTCAAACGAATTTGAAAGGGGATCTAAGATTGAAATACCTGATCTTTCTGTTCCCATCCAGATTCTACCGAGGCTATCTTTACATAAAGATTTAACTTTCCCTTTGTTGATAGTATTTACATTACGGGGATCATAAATATAGTTTATAAAAGAATTTTTTTTGCTTACGTATTTTGCAGTGCCATAGTTCGTAGCAAAATAGATATCTTTATTTTTATCTATTAAGATATCATAAAGCTCATCACCGAGAAAAAAGTATTCAGGATCTTTTGTGCTATTTGAATATTTAAGAAATTTTTTTGTTAAAGTATTAAATTTTAGCAGCCCTTCTCCCTCAGTACCAATCCACAAAATACTTTTATTCACAGGATCTTCAGCAATTTTGTAAACATTATATTTATCCAATTGATCTATTTTCTCCCAATGTTTTGCCCCGTCATAATAACCACCGAGCCTGCACAAACCGGTATAACCTCCAACTAACAGGTCCCCTTTGCCGTCTATATATATTGCCCTGACACTTGAAATATTAAAACCTCTGCCCCCTTCATTTTTCACCGACACTGTTCTGAATTTTTTTCTGTCGGGCACTAACTTAACTATACCACTCCCATCAGTGCCTATCCATATAATTCCGCTTCTGTCTATAATGAACGCTGTTGGAGAAGGAACATTTTTTTCCCATATTTTATTAAATCCGCCATTTAAGTCAAATCTAAATAAACCATTTAAGGTTAACACATAAAGGTTATCGTTCAAATCGAATTTAAGATCACAAATATATTTGCCTAAGTGAAGGTTTGGATAATTATATTTTTTCACAAATGGTTCAAAAGTCTTTGCAGACTTATCATATATCCACAGCCCTTGTCCAAAGGTTGCAATGAAGATTTTATTTTTAGAATATTTCTTCATTACACGGATATAATTTAAATCCTTCTTAGCATGACGATTAGTTTCGGCCTGGCAATGAATTACTTCGTATCTGTTGGGGGAAATACAAAACAGACCGTCAAATATTGTTCCTACCCAAATATTATTTTCAGAGTCTTCAAATAAAGAAGTTATTTCCTTGCCATCGAATAATTTGAAAATTTTATTACCATTATCAGAGTTGAATATTTTATTGTGATCTGCATTCAGTTTGTTCAATCCATTTTTTGTTCCAACCCAGATATTTTTTTGATGGTCCTCTAAAATTGCAGTAACAACATTTTCATTCAAACTAACTGAACCGGAAGATGCTGTTGAATAAGAAACAAATTTTTCTGTTAATGGATCATATTTATTTAGCCCCCTGTAAGTTCCTATCCATAAAAAACCATGTGAATCTTTATACAAGCATCTAATGCCGTTATTACTTAAGGAATGCTTATCTTTTTGATTATATTTGAAATGTTTGAATATATAGCCATCAAACCGGTCCAAACCATCTTTAGTACCCGCCCAGATAAACCCTTTGTCATCTTGCAGTAAGGATAAAACTGAGCTTTGAGATAAACCATCTTTTATTTTAATAGCCCCGGTACTATATTCAACCTGAGCATGAACATTTAGCAGGAATAATACTAGGAAGGAAAGGAAGATAATTATAAAATGCTTCTTCTCCCCGTCTAATAATTTGGTAAGATTAGTTAACTTATTTGCTCGCCTCATCACTAACCCCCGATTAATATTTTCTCTTTACTAACCGAAGTTACGCAATTTCATATATTCTGCCGCCCCTTCTATGTTTTTATTTTGCATAAGTTTTAATCTGATGTTTTGCTATCAAACTTAATTATATTTTTACTAATTTTGTATAGATAACAATAAAAATAAATACCAGCCAGGAGAAATCTTCTATGTCCAATGCTTATTTCAAAGTTCCTCATCCTATTAATGAACCTGTTTATTCATACGCTCCCAACAGTCCTGAAAAGGACGCACTGAAAAACAAATTGAAAGAACTTCAATCAAAAAAAATTGAAATACCATTAATTATCGGCGGCAAAGAAATCACCACAGGAAATACTGAAGAGATAAGGATGCCTCACAATCATAAAAAAGTTTTAGGCATATATCATAAAGCCGGCGCCAGAGAAGTTAAAATGGCTATCGAAGCTGCACTCGAGGCAAGAAAAAAATGGGCTGAAATGCCTTGGGAACACCGCGCTGCAATTTTTCTAAAGGCAGCAGATCTACTCGCAGGAAGCTGGCGGTCAACAATAAATGCTGCAACTATGTTAGGGCAATCTAAAACAGTTTACCAGGCTGAAATTGATTCAGCCTGCGAACTGGTAGACTTCTGGAGATTCAATGTTTATTATATGACTCAACTGATGGGTGAGCAGCCATACTCGCCGAGAGGAATGTGGAACCGTTCTGAGTATCGCCCGCTTGAAGGATTTATTTTCGCAGTTACACCATTCAACTTCACTTCTATCGCAGGTAATTTACCGACTGCGCCAGCCATTGTCGGCAATGTATCTCTCTGGAAGCCCGCCTCAAGCGCAGTTTACTCTGCGTATTTTTTAATGAAATTATTTGAAGAAGCAGGCGTTCCTGCCGGCGTGATTAATTTTGTGCCGGGCTCCGGAAGCCAGGTTGGCGATCCGGTTCTTGAAAGTCCTGACCTTGCGGGAATTCATTTCACCGGCTCGACATCTGTTTTCCAGGGAATGTGGAAAAAAGTCGGAGACAATATTCACAGGATGAAATATTATCCAAGAATTGTCGGCGAGACCGGAGGAAAAGATTTTATCTTTGCTCATAATACGGCTGATGTTGATGCGCTTGTTGTTGCAGTAATCCGCGGCGCCTTTGAATACCAGGGACAAAAATGTTCTGCAGCATCAAGGATGTATATTCCGAACTCAATCTGGGCAGAATTCAAAAAGAAATATGTTGCTGAAGTTAAAAAAATAAAAATGGGCGACCCCGAAGATTTCACAAACTTCATGTCTGCCGTAATTGATAAAAATGCTTTTAAAAACATTACCGCATACATTGACTACGCAAAAAAATCGAAAGATGCTGAAATAATCACCGGTGGGAAATATGATGATTCGGTCGGCTATTTCATTGAACCTACAACAATTGTAACGACAGACCCGAAATTTAAAACCATGCAGGAAGAAATTTTCGGCCCTGTGCTGACAATTTATGTTTACGACGATAACAAATTTGACGAAGCTCTCGAACTTTGCGATACAACTTCTCCTTATGCTTTGACTGGATGTGTGTGGTCGCAGGACAGAGAAGTGCTGATAAAAATGTCGAACAAGCTCAGAAATGCTGCAGGCAATTTTTATATCAATGACAAACCAACTGCGGCAGTAGTCGGTCAGCAGCCGTTTGGCGGAGGAAGAGCATCAGGCACAAATGATAAAGCAGGCAGCGCAATGAATATTCTCCGATGGATGACAGCAAGATCATTGAAAGAAACTTTCGATCCGCCGAAAGATTGGAAATATCCTTTTATGGGTGCAAAATAATTTTCAGATCTTCTGTTGAGATGTCCCAGCCTTTGGGGACATCTCTACAGAGTCAACTATTTAATCCATTTATGCAATAGGAATAAATAATAAATTAACGATAAAAGTACACAAAATATAATTCGTATTTGCCCCGACATTAGTAGTCTTTTGGATAACTGTTTTGTAATAATTTATTGATCCCTGCCTATGCCGAAGCGGCTTCGCGCAGGCAGGCTCTACAAGGATCAACAGTCGTGTCTATTCTGAATTTCTACCTGCCTGTCGGCAGACAGGCAATAATTAAACATCTACGATATTTTTTATAATATGAATGACCTCGTAGAGGTCATATTTTTGTAGCAACAAAAAATCATAATACCCAAATCCTCGTAAAGGATTTGCAAAATTAAATTAGATTTTAACAAAACGTTTTACGTGGCTGTAATTACAACAACAAATTGTTTTGATAATTAGAGTTAAACCATTTCTATATTTTTCTATTGCGTAAATTGAGTTTAATTCATGCTGATAACATTATCCCAGAGCCTGATTCAAATCATTAATTAAATCTTCAGAATGCTCGAGACCAACAGAGAGCCGTAATAAATTTTTCGGTGTTTTACTTTCGGGACCCTCGATTGAAGCGCGGTGTTCGATCAGGCTTTCCGGACCGCCGAGACTTGTAGCGCGTGTAAATATTTTTACTCTTGACGCAACTTTCATCGCTTCTTTTTCGCCGCCTTTTATCTGGATGGAAATCATCCCGCCGAACATTTTCATTTGCTGTGAAGCCAATTTATTTCCCGGATGACTATTTAAGCCCGGGTAATGCACTGCTTCCACTTTATTATGCGATGATAAAAATTCCGCAATCTTCATAGCAGATTCAGATTGTGCACGCACACGGAGCGGCATAGTTTGAATTCCCCTGAGAGTCAGCCAGCATTCGAAAGGAGATGGAACAGCGCCGCCGGATTTCTGGATATCCCTTATGCGCAGATAAAGATCGTCAGCTCTTTTCGTAATTACAATTCCACCAAGAATATCGCTGTGACCGCCGATATATTTTGTAGTTGCATGAAGAATGAGATCAGCTCCGAGAGAGAAAGGATTTTGAAGGACCGGTGTTCCCCACGTATTATCACAAACCACAATTGAATTATTTTTGTGAGCAACTTCTGAAATGCTTTTAATATCTATAATTTTTAAAAGAGGGTTTGTAGGTGATTCTACCCACATAAGTTTAGTTTTTTTCGAAATGGCTTTTTTTACTTCGTCGATGTCTGTCATATCTACAAATGAAGTATTGACATTCCATTTTTCAAAGCTCTTTAAAAGTTTCCGGGTGCCATGATAAATATCGTCAGTCGCAATTACGTGATCTCCAGGCGAAAGAGTTTGAAAGATGCTCATCGCTGCTGCGGAACCTGAGGAAAAAGCAATTCCCTCTGCACCGCCTTCAAGCAGTGCAAGACATTTTTCAAGCGATTCTCTGTTGGGATTATTGTTCCTGCTGTAATTATATCCTTTGGGATAATCACCGCCGGGTTCTCTTTCATATGTTGTTGAAAGATAGATCGGGGGAGTTACTGCTTTTGTGTTTGGATCAACGCTTCTGCCGGCGTGTACTGAAAGTGTTTCAATTTTCATATAGCCACCTGATTAATATTTGTAATTAATTTCAGCATTTCCTCTTCAATATTTTTTCCTTTATTCTTTGAGTACCACAAATGCAGTTTTTCATAAAGTTCAGGCTTTACTATACCGTCAGATCTCCATTGCTTAATTAATGCCTGAACTTCTCCTGGTCTCGGTCCCCATTTAAATTTTTCATTTCCGGCAGCGTCAAAAGCAACAAGGATCGGAATGCTTCTCGTACCGTTAGTCAGATACAAATCCATTATTCCGGGGTTTGAATCTCTTAAAATAATTCTTAAATCAATATTAGAATTCAGCACTGCGATCTTTGCGATGTAAGGCAGATTCTGCGCTGAATCGCCGCACCAGCTTTCAGTGATAATCATCCATAGCTGAGGCTCTTTAATTTTTGCAACTTCCATCTTCAGTTCATCTGTAACTGTATAATTCTTTTCTATCCTGCTGCTTCTGTACATATTAAGCTTCGTGTACTCAAAATGTTCTTTGCCGTCTTTATCAAGATTTTGCGGATCTGTTTTTTCAATTTGTTCTTTCGTCATCTTTTGAAACTCTTCATACGAGTATCCTTTATGCGGGATTTTATCTTCGAAAAATTTATGCGCCATCTGGTGCTCCTTCAGTACAAAATATTTGCAGCCATAAATGACAGACAAATATAATTATTATGTTGAATAATTTTGAATTAAATCTTTTATTACAGTTGTTAGATGTAAAAATTTTATTTGCGGTTCGGTACACTGGAAAAAATTATTTTTTAAACTTTAACTTTCCATATAGCAATGACCGGAACAAAATATTTTACTCATTCCGAAGCGGAGAAAACACTGCCGCTCGTGAGGAAAATTGTTAAAGATATTCTTGATACAACAAGAGAGATACGCCTTCTTGCTGATGACCTCAATGGAAAAATTGAAGACAATCAAAAAGTAAAAAAGATGACCGAACAGGTTAACAATTTCATTCAAGAGCTTGAAGATTTAGGCTGTTATTATAAAGACTGGAGTTTTACCATCGGTCTGGTTGACTTCCCTTCTGTAATAAACGGGAAAGATGTCCTGCTCTGCTGGAGAAGCGACGAAGACGAAATAAAGTATTATCATGGAATTGATGAGGGATTTGCAGGAAGAAAATTAATTCCTGAAAGATATTTTCAAGATTAAATGATTGCTGCATACTTATAAACCATATTACATATTCCATTCCGGGTTTACCTTTCCAGTTTCAAGCTTGCAGTATCCTTCAGAGTTTTATTAGAGAGAATATCCTTAATATTAAAAACCAGCTTATATCTGCCGGCAGGATAACTTCCGTTAATATTGAATTGAGCTTCCAGCTTAACTCCCGTAATTTTTTCTGATTCTTTTTTATCTACCTGTTTTGTAAAAAGTGATTTCAGAATTTTTCCATCGCTGGTAATTACATCTACTGAATAGAAAATTGAAGCGGTATAGTTTCCGTCCTTCTTCTGCTGGTCAAATCCGTGCAGTTCAGTAAGAGCCTGTACTTCCCAGCTTCCGTCAACATCGGCAGCAAAAGCATTCTTGCCGGAGGTAGTTAATTTTACCTCATTTTTTTTAGAGCATCCTATTACGAACAACAAGATTAAAACTAAAAACGTAAAAATTTTTTTCATTTCTTTTCCCTGAAATTATAAACCGGCGCCCTTATGAGCGCCTTTAAAATAATTTAACTATTCCTCTTTTGAAAGTCCCGCATAAAATTTGCAAGATCATCAGCACCTTTTTTCGGAAATGCGTTATAAATTGAAGCGCGTATACCGCCGACTGAACGGTGTCCCTTCAATCCATCGAAACCTGCCGCAGTTGCTTCGCTTACAAATTTTTTCTCAAGCTCTTCAGCAGGAAGATTAAATGTAATATTCATTAATGAGCGGCTGTCTTTTTCAGCGTGACCTTTGTAAAAGCCGCCGCTTGAATCAATACAATCGTAAATAACCGCAGCTTTTTCTTTATTGAGTTTATACATTGCGTCAAGTCCACCAATATTTTTCAGCCACTTTGTGACCAGTGCTATTATGTAAATTCCGAAAACTGACGGAGTATTATAAAGCGAACCATTCTCAACGTGAGTTTTATAATTAAGCATTGTATGAAGCGAGTCCTGACTTCTTTCAAGCAGGCCCTTCCTGATAATTACAACGGTAACACCGCTGGGTCCCATATTTTTCTGTGCACCGGCGTAGATCAACGCATATTTGTTTACATTAATTTTTTTGTGAAGAATATCAGAAGATGCATCACAGACAAGTGGAACATTACCGACATTCGGCTCTGCATGCCATTGCGTCCCGAAAATTGTATTGTTAGAAGTAAAATGAACATAAGCAGCACCGGGGTCCAGTTTTAATTCTTCCTGCTTTGGGATTCTTTTAAATTTTTCTTCTTCTGTTGAAGCGGCAATGTTTACAGTCCCCACTCTCTTAGCTTCTTTAACAGCTTTTTTTGACCAGCTTCCTGTTACGATATAATCAGCTTTGTTCTGAGGCGGCATTAAATTTAATGGCACCATTGAGAACTGCAGGCTTGCGCCGCCCTGTAGAAAAAGTATCGAATAATTTTCGCCGATACTTAAAAGTGATCTCAATCCTTCAACTGCATCAGCAAAAATTTTGTCGAAAATTTTGGAACGATGGCTGATTTCAAGCACTGACATCCCCACCCCGGGCAAAGCGAACAGATCTTTCTGAGCTTCCAATAAAACTTCTTCAGGAAGAACTGCAGGTCCCGCACTGAAATTATATATTCTTTTTTCCATAATTTTTTTCCTTTTATATTTTTCTGAGTTTATAAATAACAATGTTAAATTAAATGTACCAACAACCCGTCACGCAGTTTCGGTTCGAACCAGGTTGACTTAGGCGGCATAATTTCTCCGGCATCAGATATCTTCATTAGTTCATCAAGAGAAACAGGATAGAGTGAAAAAGCAACGGCTGCCTTCGCTGAATCAACAAGCCTTTCAAGTTCTTCTGTGCCGCGGATCCCGCCTACAAAATCTATTCTTTTGTTTGTTCTCGGGTCATCAATGTTAAGAACAGGATTCAGAAGAAAATCCTGAAGAATACTTGCATCAAGAGCATCGCCCGGAGATTTTGATAATGACAAACTTGCTGCAATGGCGCCTTTTGGTTTTAAAGAATACCACTGCCCACCAAGATACATTTCAAAATTTCTTTTTGCTGCGGGTGTTTTCTTATCTGATTTTTCAATTGTAAATTTTTCACCCACCTCGTTCAGGAATTCTTCAATATTTTTTCCGTTCAAATCTTTCACTATTCTGTTGTAAGGAAGTATCTTTAGCTGTTCAGCGGGAAATAAAACTGCAATAAAAAAATTATAATCTTCTTTGCCTGTATGAGCAGGATTCACATTTTTCTTTTCTGCTCTTGCCCTTGCGGCACTTGCAGCACGATGATGCCCGTCAGCAATGTAAAGGTTTTTTACTTTCGCAATTTCATTAATAATCACTTCCTGATACCTGTCAGGCAAAATCCAAACCGTATGTTTAATACCATCATTCGAGGTAAAATCATAAAGTGGTTTCTCCACGGAGGTTGTTTTATCTACAACTTGATTAACCGCATCCACACCTTTGTATGTAAGAAATACAACACCTGTCTGAGCACCGGTAGTAATAATATGATTTGTCCTGTCGTCTTCTTTTTCTTTCCTGGTTTTCTCGTGCTTTAAGATTATATTGTTATCGTAATCATCAACAGAAAAAGCTGCGCATATTCCGACCTGTGATCTTCCATCCATTATTAGTCTGTATAAATAAAGATGGGATTCTTCGTCCGTAATCAAAGGAGCGTTTTGTTTCAGGCTTTCAAAATTTTCCTTTGCCTTCTGATATACTTCAGTTGAATATGGATTAACATCATCGCTCAGATCAATTTCCGATCGGGTTATTCTTAAAAAACTTAATTCATTTCCAGCCGCAAGCGCTTTAGCTTCATCACGATTGACTACGTCATAAGGCACACTCGAAACAAGGTGCGCTTTTTCCGGTGCTGGTCTTAATGCTTTGAAAGGTCTGATCACTGCCATTATAGTTTAATGTCTCCAATAATTCTGAAAAGATGTTTATAAAAATCTGTAAAATCTCAGCAATAATCCATTTTTAATAGCATTGGAAAATAATTACTCCAATGCTGTCCAAATTAAATTTAGGATAGCAAAAAAAGTTGTGGCATTGTTTGTTTAGGACTGATTTTTTCTAAACCGAATTTAAATCTGCCTTTCAAGCAACTGCTGGCTTAGTCCGTCTGCTGCCGTATGCTAAATTAAAATAATTCAGTTACAGTATGGAATATGGTAGGCAATTATTGGCGACATATATGTCAATAATGTAATAAGGTTTACTGTTATGCTTTGCTTCTGTTGCTAAAGCTTTGTTTAACAAATAAGGTTAAAACCTAATGATTGGTTGAAAACCTGTTATGTTAAAAGTCAATATCGCCGGGCACGCCATTCTTTCTTTTTTATAATTGGAAGAAAGAGGCAGATTGGATAATCAAGATTATTTTTTTCAAATCCAAAGCTGCTTCTCCCTTCCTTCACTTGGGACAACCCTTCTAAAATATTTATAAATGATCTTAACCTCTTATAAATATACAAAAGTAAAATTATAGAACTAAAGCCAACCGCATTTCTTGTTTGTTCTTATTGTTACTATCCACTGTTTTTTGTGAACATCTTTTAACTTCCCGGACAATGCTTGTCCTTTCTACTTTTAAACATAACTTCTTGGTAGCAGAAGCAAAGCATAACAGCAAACCTTATTACATTATTGTAACATAAGCGTCGCCAATAATTGCCATAGTCCACGCTGTAACAGAACGATTATAATTTAGCAGCCGGCAGTTGCTGGACTAAACCGGCAGTTTCGTGAAAGAGGATTTAAACCCGGTTTAGAAAAAAT
>JAKAGZ010000017.1 GCA_021815365.1 Bacteroidota bacterium | reverse complement strand
GCAGGAACCAGCGGATAGCCGACAACTTTATATGGTCTTTCAGCATCAGGTTTGATCTTTCGTAATCGAAAAATTCCAAATATAGTAAGTATGTAAAATATTAATGCAGCAGAAATCACATAAGTAAGAAGATCGTTATATAAATTGCCGTAACGTATTTCTCCGTTGGCAGGATTAACACCAATAACAACCCGCGGCAGTACAAGTACAGCAGCCCATATCCCCTGTATTACCAAACCCCACGAGGGAACTTGCTTGCTGCTTAGTTTCCCGGATGATGCGAAAAATAATTTGTCTTTAGCCATAGCATAATATGCCCGCGCGCCTGAAAGAATCAAACCATTGTTGCAGCCGAAAGTGGAAATCATAATTGCTACTGCCATTATCACAGCACCTGAACCCGGGAAAATTACATCCGCAGTCGCAGAGGCTATCCTATCGTTCGGCGTATTTTGCATTTGTTCGACCGGCAAAGTTACAAGATATGCTACATTTGTTAACAGATATAAAGTGATGACCAATAAAGTACCGAAAGCAAGTGAAAGAGGAATATTCTTCTTAGGGTTTTTAACTTCCCCGGCAGTAAATGTGATATTATTCCACGCATCTGCTGAAAAAAGAGAATTGGTTTGAGCTACACAAATTCCGACAAACAATCCGAAAACAGATGCAGCGGTCAATCCTTTGCCTACATCCTGTAACGATCCGCGGACTTGCCAGAAATCAGAAAAGTTTGCGTGAACAGCCAGGGCATTCCACCCCAATAATAAACCAAAAACAATGAGAAGAATTAAAGCTCCTGTTTTGGTAAAAGTAAAAATATTTTGAACCAATTTTCCGACCTGCAAGCCTCTTGTATTCATCCAGGTAATTAATACTATTAATAGAATTCCGATTAATTGCGAGGTGGAAAGTGAAACCGCATAATTTTGTGAAATAGAAATTGGCGGAATAATATACGAGCTTTCAGAAATTACAGGACAAAGAACGCTCAGATATTTTGCAAATCCTATTGATACCGCTGCTATTGTTCCGGTTTGTATAACAAGAAATAAAGTCCATCCGTAAAGGAATCCAAGTAAAGGTGAATACGCTTCCTTTAAATAAACATACTGCCCTCCTACTTTAGGCATCATCGAAGCCAGTTCTCCGTAACTCAATGCGGCAGATACAGTGAGAAGCCCTGTTATTATCCACACAACAAGAAGCCAGCCGGGTGAACCGACTTCTCTTAAAATATCTGCGGAGACAATGAATATTCCTGACCCGATCATCGAACCGGCGACTATCATTGTGGAATCCAAAAGCCCCAGCCCCCTTATGAATCCGTCATTGTTTTCTTTTGATGAATCATTTTTAACCAGCATTTTTTCCCTCGATAATGATTTTAGATAGCTAGTGCCCTTCCAACTTTGTCTTTTAATAAATGGAAGGGCACAGTGTCGGTCGTTAGACTCCGATAGAGTCAAACGGACTCTGACGAGCTGCAACTGAACAAAACTTTGATATTTGTACAATCATTTAGTTGCAGACGCAACAGAAAATATTTTAAAATGATGAAAGAATCTAATTGCCCGCAAACAAGCTAATACAAAGTTCAACTATTTGCAATAAAAATTTATTTTTCCAAATGTAAATTTTTTTATTTAAGTTATTCAGCAGATAAAAATGAAATCTTTTTAAAAAACATTAACTTTCAAATATCAGCCAAATTATTATGAAAATTGAAAAGAAAGAATTAGCAGCTCTGTTTTTTAACACATCTGTTTTAGTCTCCTCGCTGGGATATTTTGTTGATATTTACGATTTGATCCTGTTCGGGATCGTCAGGGTCAGCAGCCTTACTTCATTAGGAGTTCCGCAGGATAAGTTGATTGATGTGGGGATTCTTCTTCTGCAGCTTCAAATGGCTGGTATGCTGCTTGGAGGGATATTGTGGGGAGTCCTTGGCGACAAAAAAGGCAGGGTGTCAGTTCTTTTCGCATCTATCTTTTTATATTCTGTGGCTAATATTGCTAATGCATTCGTGACGTCGGTACCGGTATACGGCTTGCTTCGTTTTATTGCAGGGCTTGGGCTTGCCGGTGAATTAGGAGCTGCTGTTACACTTGTAAGCGAGCTTCTACCAAAGGAACTGCGCGGTTACGGCACAGCGATCATTGCTGCTATTGGTGTTTCGGGTGCAATCGTTGCAGCTATTGTAGGAGAAAACTTTTCATGGCAGACGGCTTACATAATCGGGGGTATACTCGGTTTACTGCTACTGCTGCTGCGCCTTAAAATGTTTGAGTCGGGTATTTATAAATCTATTGCAAACCAGGATATCTCCAAAGGAAATTTTTTCCAATTGTTCACATCAAAAGAAAGGTTCTTTAAATATATTAACTGCATTTTAATCGGGTTGCCGATCTGGTTTGTTATTGGAGTGCTGATAACTTTTTCACCGGAATTCGGAAAAGTTTTAGGAGTAAGCGGAGATATAGCTGCAGGCAAGTCAATTATGTTCACCTATATTGGTTTGATAATCGGGGATTTTGTCAGCGGCTTTTTAAGCCAGTGGATGAGAAGCCGTAAGAAAATTCTGTTGATTTTTATATCATCAACTTTTCTCCTCGTTTCATTTTATTTATACCTTCGTGGTTTAAGCACAGCAGAATTTTATTTCTTATGCCTGCTGCTGGGTTTGGCTGTCGGTTACTGGGCAGTTTTTGTGACTATCGGTGCGGAAAATTTCGGCACAAATTTAAGAGCTACTGTTACAACAACAGTACCTAATTTTATCAGGGGATCTGTAATACCGATCACATTTGCTTTTGAATATTTTAAGAAATCGTTCGGGATAATAAACTCAGCGCTTATTGTTGCGATCATAATTCTGATCATTACGTTTATTTCTCTTTATAATCTTGAAGAGACCTACGGAAAGAATCTCGATTACGTTGAAGAAATTCCGGCGTAGTTAATCATAAGATCATTTTTTAATTGTAACATTCAGTGAATCTTCTCTTACAGTACGTACCCACATTTTATTGTGACCGCGCCGCACCAATTTAAAATAAAGCAATATCTTCCAAAGAATATATTTCGGAACATTCAGCGTGTGTAATGATTATGACCAAAGCTTTGTCACATTTTTCATGCATAAGCTGAAAAGCAAGGCGTGATTTTATTGTTATTAACAGGCTGATTATTTTGTTCTGTGCAAATTTATATCATAAACTTTCACTCACATATCGAATTCAGTACGTAGTTCTTCAGATGCCCCGGTTTATTGATCGTCACCGTTGCTTAAATTCATCACAAGACGCAGCCAGAAGTAACCGGTTATAAGTCCGATAAACAAGAAAACCAGTGATACCACCGGGTTGCTTTCCCAGAACCAGTGAATACCTATTTTATCGAATGAAAAGCTCATTGAGATAAAGAGGCTCGTAATAGTTAAAAGCTGTAAAAATAATTTTATGGATTTCCTTTTTCTCATATATTACTCCAAAAATAAATTCTGACTTAATTTTTCAAATGCAGGTAATTATCGGAAAACTGGAGATAAAATGCCAATAAAAAAAGGCGGCTGTTTTTGCCGCCTATGCCTATAACAATTTAGTTAAGGAGTTATCGGGAATCGCTTCCACTATAATAAAAAATCCTAATTCTATGCCAGACAATTTCCGTATGAAAAATTACAAATTTTGATTTTATACAAGGTTCATCTTCTGTAAACTGAATTGATATAAGATAATGTATAGAAATGTGTCAGTATATAATTGTAACGAAGCAAGAGATGACATCTTTTATAAAAGAATAGATATTTATTTTTTCGGAAGTAATGCTGTTTTTATCGGTATATTTTTTAGAAGCAAAAGATGTCATCTCTCTTTCTGTGTAAGTTCAGTAAAAAATCAAATTATTACGTAACATCAGTAACCGATAATTAGCAAATTTTTACTAATTTGAACCTGGCACTTAAACAAAAATTAACACTCTGTGGAGAAAATTAATGAAACTTATTTTGTTTTCTTTTTTACTTTTGCCGGTCTTTTTAATTATGCACCCTGCAAGAAATACTAAAATGAAAAACCTTTCTGAAAAACATACAAAAGAATGTAACCCTTCAAATGACCTGACTGTTATGCTGCCGGGAATTTTCAGTCACAAGCCTGTGACTGAATGCAAAGGAGATATTTTATCAGAATCATTTTCTAACCTTCTCAATTGGGAAAAGAGAAAATCCAAAGCCCGCGAATTATTCGAGAACGCTTCTTTCTCTCCGAATGATGTTACGATCGGTAAAGGAGTTTTAACCCTGCGAGCTGCTTTCAACAAAATCGAAACTACAGGATGTATTGATGAAACCGGCTCGCAGGTAACATATACCGGAAAAATGTTCAGCCCAAAAGATGGTTACACTTACAGCATAATTATGAGACCAACTGATAAAGACGGAATAGTTTCTGCCTTTTTCGTCCATCGCATAGATGAAAATACTAACAACGCTTCCTATTGTAAGAACAATAATGAAATAGATATTGAAGTTGTAAAATATGGACCCAATGCCGATCCTTCGCTCAGAGGAAAATTGTTCGCTTATTTTACTTCGTGGACAAGAGCGCTGAATCCCTGGGGTTATAAGGGAAATCCCTGCGCTGCTGACCCGGGTGCTTGGGATCAAAGACAGCGTGAATCTCACGGCATTCAGCTCGATGAAAAATACACAAAAGAATTTCATAAATATTCTTTTACCTGGAAGGAAAACGAAATTGATTTTTATATTGATGATGTATTTATTGTAAAACACACAAAAGTTATTCCGCAAAAAGAATGTCCGTTAAAAATTAATACCTGGGCTGGCTATAACTGGCTTGGGTATTCAACGGAAAAATCCTTTTATGGTATTACAAGTGTTAAGCAGGTCAGCGTAAGTTCACAAAGTTTAAAATAAATACTCTCTTTTTTTAAAAAGAAATTTTTCTACTTCGTTGTTAAACTCATCCGGCTTTTCAAAAGGAAGAAAGTGCCCGCATTCGGGAAACATAACTAATTCAGAATTTGGTATTTTTTCTTTACCAGACATTGCAACTTTTAATGTGGTCAGCTCTTTATGTATTTCCCTGAATGGGATCAGCAAATCGTTTTCGCCGTAAAGGATTAATACTGGCTGCCGGATTTTACTTAAATCATCAAACACCGGCTGATCGAGCATTGCGTGCAGAGATTTAGTTACCGTTCTGCAGTACGAAATAAAATCAATCGAATCTCTTATCGCAATCCTGTCTTCAATCATAAATTCTGCATCAGCAGGCATCCTGTAAAAATTTACCTGGACATTTTTCTTCAATTGCTCAACCGGATTGTTTATCAGAACTTCTGTAGTCATAGTTTCTTTGAGAAACTTTGCTTCACTTTCTGTAAATGTTTCGAACCCTGCAGGCGAAGCATGTATTAAGGACGAAATTCTTTCCGGGTACTTTAATGCAGTAAAAATTGAAATGTGTCCTCCCATAGAGTGACCTGCCAAAACAACTTCTTTGAGATTAAGTTTGTCAATGAAATTGATTATAATATCAGAATAGAAATCCATCGAAACAGGATAATCGCCTTTGCTGGACTTCCCGTATCCCGGTAAATCTATTGCCAAACATCTGAAATTATTTTTTAATTTATAAACATTTTTCTTCCACGCAGGCATATAGCTTGCCAATCCGTGTATGAAAAGAATTGTCTCGCCTCCGATTCCTTCATCGGCAAAAGCTAAAGTGATGTTATTAGAGAGACTGATTTTTTTTACTGAATATGGATAAGAGAGATCAGAAAATTCCATTTAATTAATTCCTGATAAAATTCAGAATTATTCTGTTTACTTCAGCAGGATTTTCTATGTATACCAAATGACCTGCATTTTTTACAGGGATTAAAATGCAATTTTTTATTTGGTCAGCACCTGTCTTAAACAATGTCCCTGTTGAGAGACCGGGATGAAAATATTTGTTGGGGATCAGGTTGTCTTTTTCTCCATATATAATCAGCACTGGCATTGAAATATTTTTGAGGAAATTGTTTGTCGGTTCATCAAGCATACCTGCAACACTTTTCGCAATAGCCTCAGCATAAAGATCAAAATCTTTTGCTGAAATTATTTTAATTCTTTCTTCAACAATCCAGTTGTATTTTCCATCCCAGCTAAAAAAATTATTGCTTATATTTTTTATTATTGTCTCTTTGTTTGACAGCCTGATATTTTCCGGCGTAAAAACATTTTTTAAAAGATTTGATTCAGCCTGGTTAAACGATTCAATTCCCGCAGGGCTGATGAGAATTAATTTTTTAATATATTCAGGGTGTGCTAAAGCAAACGTAATGCACACTTGCCCGCCCATCGAATGACCTGCCAGGTAAAAATTTTTTAACTTTAATTCATCAAAAAATCTTTTCAGTGCTTCAGAGAAAAAAGACATATTATAAGGATAATCGTCTTTAGAAGATTTTCCATACCCGGGCAGATCAACAGCTATGACACGGTTTGATTTTGATAATTCAGGAATATTATAACGCCAAAAACCAGCGTTGCTACCTAAGCCATGAACAAGGACAATTGTATTTTCCCCCTTGCCTGTATCTATATATGATATTGCAGGGTCATTCAAAATTGACTTTGTTGAAAAGCCATAATCAATATCACTGAATTCAAATTTCATTCTGTTATTATCCTGTGCAATTAAAATAATATTGAATATCGAAATACAAACTGCAGCGATGAGAAAATTTTTTTTCATATTTAAATACCAGGCTTAATTTATCTCCTGTAATCTCTTCCTGTCTAATTTTCCTGCTTCATTTCTGGGAAGCTCAGTTACAAACTGAACGTATTTTGGTATTTTATATTTAGCAAGCTTTTCAATACAGAATTGAATTATATCTTTCTCTGTTGTCTGAGCATCATTCAAAATTATAAATGCTTTACCAACTTCGCCCCACTTTTCATCGGGTACGCCTATAACTGCAGAATCCTTTATACCCGGATGCATTCTTAAAACTGTTTCTATTTCAGCGGGATAAACATTTTCACCGCCGGAGATGTACATATTTTTCTTCCTGTCGACTACATAAAAATATCCTTCACTATCTCTCCGCACCATATCGCCGGTATGAAACCAGCCATCTATTATTGTCTTTTCAGTTTCTTCAGGTTTATTCCAATAACCGGGAGTAACCACCGGTGATTTTAAACATAGCTCCCCAACTGCATTAGCCTGACATTCTTTCCCATTCTCATCTGTAATTTTAGCAGAGATATAAAAATTCGGAAACCCGATGGAACCGATTTTTCTTTTTGCATCATCCTGGTGCAGTGAAAAACAATTTGGTCCAACTTCTGTTAAGCCGTAGCCCTGCCTGATAAACACACCTTTATCGTGCCATTTATTTATAAGTGAAACCGGCATAGGCGCGCCGCCTACAACTGCGTATCTTACTGAAGAAAAATCGGTCTGTTCAAATAAAGACGATTCAGCAATCATTTGCAGCATGGTGGGAACACCGAAAAAGATTGTCGTTTTTTCCTCCTGGAATAATTTCAAAATAAGATCAGGATCAAAATACGGCAGTAGTGTTATCGAGGCACCGTGATGAACAAATGGGGTCAGCAAAACATTCCACGCACCGGTATGAAAAAAAGGCGCATAATTTTGTGTGTGATCTTCTGAAGTAATGTTCAAACGGATTTCAGTATTAATTGAGTTCCAGAAAAGCATCCTATGATTTATCATTACCCCTTTAGGAATACCAGTCGTTCCCGAAGTATATAATATCATCACAATGTCTTTCTCAAATATCGGCGTTGTTTCTTTGAACTCTTTATCAGCAATCTTTCCGTGCAGGAAATCGCAAAATAAATTTGTACCAACCAGCTTCACAGCTTCGCTGGTAAATTTTAGCTTATTAATTTTTTCCTGAAATGCTTCTTCATATATAAGCACTGAGGGCTGCGAATCATACAACAAAACATCTATCTCAGAAGGCGCTAATCTAAAATTTAAAGGAACAAAAATTATTCCGCTTTTAACACAAGCAAAAAAAAGGAATACATGCTCTGGCCTGTTAAATGAATAAATTGCGATTCGATCTCCCTTCTTTAATTTCAGATCGTTCAAAAGGAATAAGGCAACAGCATTTGTTCTTTTATTAAATTCAGAGTACGTCCAGCTTTTCTGCGATTGATAATCCTTAAAGATTACTTTATGAGGTGAATACTGAGCCCACCTTTCTATCCAATCATATACAAAATGATCGTTCACTAAATTAAATCTCACCTGATTATATTTTTAAAAAGATCTCTTAGTTTTTAGAGATCAGATTCCTCAATTCGTTTCCGTTATTCTGAAGCAGGCTCGTAATTTTTTTTACATTTACAGCAGCAACAATTATATCGCCGATTTCTGTATTAACCTCTTCGTAAATACCGGACTTCTTCATTCTATCAGCTTGTTTATTGTTATCATCAGTAGGTGTTACATAATGAATTGACACAGCCTTGTACCTGTGGATAAGGAACAAATGTATCAGTGTCATAAGCCTCTTTTGCCGGAATTCTAATTTATAAGTAGTTTGGTCTCTTACTGAGATAATGCTTCTATGCCTTCTGTCATGTATTGTCGCAAAAATTATCCCGGCTACTTTTTCTTTTTCCCCATCAACTACAAAAAGTTCAAGCAGATCAGCACCGGCAGTGTGAGGGCGAAGGACCACTGATAATTTATCTTTAAACCCGTAGTACGTTGTCCATTCAACCAGCCATTTTTCAAGAACTTTAGTAGGCACTTCCGTTTCCATCAGGTGCTGGGTCTGTGTTGAACCTTTGCCCATTGCTTTAGTTGTAGCAGTGCGTCCTGAAGTTGCCGTCAGAGCATCATCCGAACGGGGACCGCCGACAAGGGTTTGCGGTGTTCGGTAAGGCGAATTAAGCAGCCTGAATTTCCTCTGCAGCCTCGCAAGTGCAAGCATACCATCCTGCATCAGTGCTGTGGAAAATTCTTCTGCCGCAAGTCCATCTATCTGGTGCCCGCCGTATGTTATAAAATTAAAAACAAAACCTAACTTACCAAGCTCCTTAGGAAAATTAAGCATCTCATCATCCGTCATTCCTGTTGTGTCCCAGTTAAATGAAGGAGAAAGATTATATGCTAACATTTTATCAGGGTAAACGGAATGTATTGCATCTGCGAACTTTCTTGCCTCTGAAAGGTCTGCGGTTTTAGTTTCCATCCAGAGCATATCAGCAAAAGGTGCAGCAGCCAGTGATTTGGATATTGAATAATCTATTCCTCCCTGAATCTGATAATAACCTTCCGGTGTCCGTGGCAATTCACAATCCCAGGTAACATTTAAGCCAAGCGATTTTGATTTTTCAACTCCATCATCAAGCGAGGCGTGATTAGCAAAATCAAACCATTCTTCAATAGATAAATCAAACTTAATGCCTTCTTCAATATGGAACCTGATTTTTTCTGCAACAGCCTGGGCGAATGTCATGAGTTTGGCTTCCTGTTCCCACGTTTCGTGAAACCTGTCTACAGCTTTGTTGAATACCGGTTCTATATTTATTTTTTTACTTGCTTTAAATTCAGAGATCATTTTATCTGTTTGCTGAAGCACCCCTGTTTTTTCCAGCCACTGGTATGCTTCATTGTATGCTGCTTCAGATATTTTGTATAACAGGTGCCCGTTGATTTCATCAAGCCCGTTATCATAAAATCTTTTTAGCACAGCTAAATATGTTACTTTGTAAGCCGGCAGATTTTTATTTGTTGCTCCTAAAATAAACGGTTGATCACGTTCATCTCCCCTGCCTTCCAAAAGATTGGCTGCCTCAGCATCTGTTCTTGCGACAATTATTCCCGGTACTTTCATTATATCAAGCTGGAAACGCGCTGCATTTAATCTTTTAATCTGCTCATCCTGCGGGACTAAAACTTTGCCGCCCTGATGCCCGCATTTTTTTGTTCCAGGTTTTTGATCTTCAATATGATAGCCCGGTACCCCGGCTTCTACAAATCTTCTGATCAGGTTCCTCACATGCGCATCACCACCGTGACCGGTATCTGCATCTGCGATAATATACGGAGTATAATCTACCGGGGGATTTTCTTTTTGTTCTTCATCAGACATTTTTAACCTGGCAAATTGCTGATTCTTATCAGCAGTCAATAAAGCTCTGACTATTACCGCGGCTTCATCAGGCACCTGGCTGAGAGGATAACTTGCTAAGTCAGGCCCGGGGTCTTCGTTCACAGAACCTTTTGCCGATGTAGCCCAGCCCCCTAAATAAATACAATCAATTCCTATTCGTTTCATAGTGACTGCCTGCCCGGGTGAATAGGGTCCAAATGTTGTAACCTGCTCTTTTCTTTTAAACAGGTCTCTTAATTTATCATAAAACTTTTCTGCAGCTTCTCTTGCGATTGTATAATCGTTTTTAATTATACCCCGCTGAGCAGTAACCTGTGAAGGTGAATAAAGACGTGTTATCCCTTTGAAGCGCAGGCTTGAAAACCATAACCTTGTTTCCATTACATCATTTTCAAATGTGTTCATAATAACCTCCGATTGTAATCATGTTATTTTAATATCTAAAAATCGAGATTCTCAGTTATGCGTGTTCCGTCTTTTTCGAATGCAGAGATGAATTGCTGAATTCTTTTATTTGCCTTATTAAAATCGTTGTTGTTTAAATTGATATTCAACAGATCAATATACCATGGGAATTTTATTTTATTAAGAACATACTTTTCAACAATTTCCCCTGCAATGGGCAGTGTTGTGCTTTTGGAAATTTCATGTACATCTTTACTGTCCGCCTGAAGTAATTTATTATATTCTTCTGCAAAAAGTTTTTTGAATATTTCTTCGGAGAAGATGTCACCGGCTTTTAATCCAGTGCTGCTGTCAGCTTCATTTAATTCTGCTTTTTTATGCACCCACTCCCAAAGAATGCTGAGCCTTATTTCGCCTGTAGCCATATCTTCCATCAGGTATAAAATATTTGCATCACCAAAAAAATCAGCGGGTTTAAGTGCGGCAGATTGAAAACCCTGCAGGAATGCGTTGCCATACTGCAGGGCAACGCTCAAAAGATTTCTTGCACCTCTGATGGTTCTCGGCGCTGCTTCAAGAAGCATAAGTTTGTCACAATCTTCCTTTGCATAAGTAAGAGCGGGGAAACTTTTGCCCATCTGATTATTTTCACCAACTTTTTCCCAGGCTGGTCTAATTATATGTACCATTTTCCAGTGAGCAACCCACTTGCCGCTGGCGCCTTCTTTTTGTTCGCGAATCGCTCCGTCCAATGCTTTTGCCATACTATCTTCAATGCCCTTCTTAGAACCAACGGGAATATTTGTTTCCATACCCCCCTGCCAAAGCGTAAAGTTTCCATTCTGATCGGGAGTGTTTACTGCTCTCCTGACGCGGTCTTCATAATTACGCATATAGCCGTAGGGCATCGTAATTGATTCGATATTTGGGTTGATAAAATTTTCGTCCCAATGCATTGCATCTGAGACGCTGTTTATATAATCCCATCTGCCTGTATTAAAACCCACAAAGTGTTTCCCTAATACAGCCCTGATTTCCATAAGCTGAAAAGCAGCCTCTATCTGTTCAACGAGAACATAAGTTTTTACAGTACCCTGCTGAAGTTTTAATAATTCTTCCAGCGAAGTTATTATTTCATTCCATAGCGCAGCTTCCTCAGCAGTCTGAATTTTAGGAAGGTACAAGACAATGGAAGAACCTGACTGAAGTAATCGCTCGTAATTATTAACTACATAAAGCGTCAAGTCAACGATGGAAGCAGAAAAACCTTTACCATTTTTTCCCCGTACATGTCTGTCGTCTAAATGCAAACCCCGTGCACGAAAAATCTTTGTTGTAAATTTTAGCTGTTCTTTCCAGTCAGTGATGATTTCTCTTCCCAAAAAACTTCTTGCCCATTGGTTCATTTCATCAGCAACTATTTCCGCTGTTTCGAAAAAGATAGGGTCATTATGAATAGCCAATTTTAAATTTCTTTGATTGTCCAGGGACATTGTAGAAACCTGTCCTAAGGCATCTTCTCCATCAAACATCCATCCGTCGGCGCCTGATAATAAAGCATAAGCGATGTTCCTGATACTTTTCCTGGTTTGTGTATTTGGTTTAGCAGCGGGACCTGTGCCTTGAATCCATTGGCGGCGCAGGTCATTTGGAATTTCCGCTCCGATAAATTTTCCCTCTCTTGCTTCCCTAACTTTTATATTTGTACGGGGAATGTATGCATCCGGGTCTAAAAAACTTATTCTTTCTCTGTTTAAAGATCTGTCTGCTCTTTTTTGAATCCTCTGAGTCATTAATTGTTTTTGTTCTTCATTAAAAACAGAAAGGTGTTCCAAGGCATTGATCACTTCGGGAGTGTAAATATCGCTGTAGGTATTTTTTAAATTATTACGAATTTCAATCATCGTCTCAGTACCTGAATTATCAATTAAAATTTTTCTCTTTTCACTTCCATAAATATCTTCAGAGGTTTTCGTACGAACCGGTATAAACGGCAAAAAAAATTTTTTAATTATTTACTTCCTTTTTATGATCAAAGAAGTATAATAAAAACCCTGCAGCTAACGAGAATATTATTGCTGCAGCCGCAGCAACCCCGGGATTTTCTCCCGTTGCTCTGCTGAATGGAACAGGAAGCTTCCCATAATACATTGAGAAATGTACAACCACAGCTACTAAAGAAGCCACTATCGGAACAATTTTTCTTACATTTTTCAAATAAATACCAAATGAAATTGGAACGAAAGCAGCAGCAAAAAAAGCGTACACACCGTTCTGTGCAAAAATACCAACACTTAGTTTCGGACTGATCAACTGGTCGTATGTAAGGTAGAGTGACACTACTGCTAAAATAACAATTGCAAACCGGTTGATTATTATCCCTCTTATTTCTTTTTTCTTTTCGTCAAACGAAAATTTTTTGCCAAAAAACGGCTCGATAATATCAGCAGTAATCGTAGATGCAATTGCCTGTATTAACCCTTCAAGAGTAGATAATCCGGCAGAAATTAATCCTAACACAACTACGATAGCAACATAGACTGAAAATTTGTTTACTACATAAGCCGACAAAATACCATCCATTTTCAAAGGTCTGCCATTGACTGTGAGATCTGGAAAAGTAAAGCGCGCATAAAATCCTGTGAACACAACCAGGAAGAAAAGAGCTTCAGTAATTATACCAACTGCAAGATATTTATTTACATCTTTATTAGTTTTTAACATCAGCGCTTTTGTAAGGATATGCGGCTGACACATAATTGCAACACCAACAATCATCGGTACAATAACAATTTCAAAAAAATCCCTGAAAAGAAAACTACTTTCATTGGTAAATGCAGAAAGTTTTGGATCAATCGAATTAAGATTATTAATAAATCCTTGCACACCATTTCTGAAATGATCGTATCCTGAGCCAAGAAGAATAATGGCGACTGCCACCATTAATATTGCCTGAACTGTATTTGTATAAATCATAGAATTCGCTCCGCCGAACATCATATAACCGAAAACGAAAACAATTATCCCTATCAATACATTTATCTCAGATACATCAAGCGTTTTGGAAATTATTTTAGTTAACCCAACACATATTAAAACGATGAACGTAATTAATAACAAAGAAAGGAAACCGAAAAAAAGTGTAAGACCCGGGCTGTTATATCTTTTACCGATCCATTGTGCTAAAGTTAAAGCTTTAATCTGTTCGCCGTATTTTCTAAAGCCCTTTGAGAGAACAGCCAATGCAATAAGAGCCGAGAAAGGGAGAAAAATACCAAATGAAAGAAATGCGCTTATTCCGTATAAAGCTACAAAGCCGGGATTAATAATAAACGTTGCTGCGCTGGTGATCGAAGCGGCTAATGCCAGCCCAACTGCTACCGGTGAAAAATTCATGCTGCCGACAGCGTAATCAGAAATATTTTTCGTCCTCAATGCACCCCTGATAACAAAAAATATTATTGCACACATATATAATATAATAGCTGTCCAGGCAAATACTCTAAGATCCGGGTTTGATAATCCTTCCATTGAGTTTTATCCTTTAATTTTTAGAGACATAAATTTATTTCTCAAATTTTCTTACCATCTGAAAGCAGCACCTGCAAAAGCCAAACCGCCGCCGGATCCCATCAGTACAATAAGATCATTTTCTTTTAGCTTGTTTTGTTTTACCGCATCATCAATTGCCATAGGAATGCAGGCAGAACCAGTATAAGCATACCTGTCCATTATTGTATGTGCTTTGTAATGCGGAACCTTTAATTTATCGAGTGTCTGAAAAATTGTATTGATATTAATCTGTGTGAAAAAATAATGATCAACATCCTTTGGTTTAATTTTTAAACGTGAAGTAATATTAAGAATTGTGTTCGACCATCTATCAACATTAAATTCTTTAGGAAATTTGCTGACAAACTTCAATAAATGATCTTTGCTGTTTATTACTTCTGCTGTCAAAGGTTTGTTTGTTCCGCCTGCATAAATCCCCATCCAGCTATGATATTGTCCTTCAGTATGAAGCTCGCTGTCAAGAAATCCGCGGCTGGTATTTTCTTCTGCTTTTAATATAACCGCACCGGCTCCATCGGCAAAAAGGTTTACAGTTTTTTTGTCGCTCATATCAAGATATTTACTCATTGCATAAGCCCCTATTACAAGTATATAATTGTACTTATCATCTGCACGTATATATTTGGAGGCAATGTCAATAGCAGTAACGAAACCTGCACAGGCTGTATTTACATCAAACGTGCCGGCATTCTTAGCATTAAGTTTATTCTGTAAAACTGCTGCAGTTGAGGGCGATATATATTCTGGAGTATCAGTAGCAATTATTATTAAATCCAATTTCAGTGGACTTAATGCCGCTTTATTTAATGCGTTCTGTGCAGCGTGAAAGCAAAGATCAATTGTTGATTCATTTTCACTACACCAGTGTCGTTCATATATGTGAAGATTTTCTTCAAGCCAGCTGCTGACATTTTCACCCAGCAGCTTATCAAAGTAAGAATTAGGCAATACACGTTCAGGCACAAAGGAACCGGTTGACATTATTACAGCATTTCTCATACAATTTTTATTCCATAGATTACAAGAATATTAAAATATTTCCCGTGTCAGATTTAACTCGTAATATAAATCTAACACGGGCTCCGAAGAAAAAAAAGATCTGGATCAGAAAGTATATTTTAATTCACCCGAAACTAATCTTGAAATAAAAGGCGAGCCTGCAAATTCCCTTTCTTTTGTATCAAATAAATTAACTACTGCAACAGAAAATGTTAATTGCTGTGTGAATCTGTATCCTCCGCTTACATCAATATTAACGAAACCTCCCAGCGGTCCATAATTCCATGTTCTGCCAACACGTGCATTTTCTACAATAGGAGAGCCTCCGACAAAAAGGTTTGTGTTTGTTGATGCAGCAACGTTAATTCCGGAAATATAATCATACTTTTCTACCCAGCGTCCAAAGACAGTTCCGAAGAATTTTTCGTAGCTCAAGTTTACTCCAAACCCTATTTTATTTGTTGGGGTATTTATTGGTAAATCAGTCTCATCAACTTTACCATCCTTATTCCCATCATTTGCAAGGTCATTTCTGTCAAGTCTAAAGTTAAAGTAAGAATAGTTTAAAATTAAATTTAAGTTATCACTTACAAACAAATTCAGACTTAAATCAGCTCCGTAGGTATCAACTTTACCAAAATTCAGATACGTCAGTAAAAAGGAAGCACCTGCCGGGGGTGTACCCGGAACCACCTGCTGTATTGGAGTATCTCCCCGTTTTGTAACCTTCCTTCCTTGTGTTGCAATGTTTAACAGCGGAGTTAAGAAATGTTCTGATTTATTATAATAGGCATTAACATCTACGTATAATTTATTTTGAATTAATCCTTTATATCCAACTTCAAATGTATTTATAGTTTCTACTTCAAGCTTAGGAATTTTTGTACCATCGCTAAGTGTAAATCCTTCACCGTTTCCTAATATCAAGCCGCCGAACAAATTCCCGCTAAGGTTTAAAATAGACGGCGCAGCAATTCCTTTCCCGTATGTAATTCTGAACGTACCTGAACCGACACTGTAAAGCACACCGGCTTTGGGTACAAAGTTGAAGCCGTACAATTGATGATCATCACCTCTTGCTGCAACCATTAATTTTAATCCTGAGTCTTGAACTTTATATTCTAACTGGGCATAGCCGCCAACCTGATCCAACTGAATAGGTCCGTTATCATCTAAAAGATAGGTATGGTTGCTGTTTGCAATATCCCGCTGCCATTGAACACCAGTAACTAAATTTAATCCGCTGAATGTATTATTGTACTGCACCTCTCCGTTCCATCTCCTCGATGCATCTTCGAAAACTGCGCCGCGTTTTAATGCAACACCTGATGTAGGTGAAGTACCGAACCATGCTTCTTTATATGACCTGGCTCTTGCTTCTGCATCGCTAAAGCCCGCATTAATAAAACTGACATAGTTTTGTGTCCGCTGATTCATAGCATAAGTGTTTGAGGTATTACTCCACGTATGGTATAACTGTGCGAAGATATGCGGGGAAACATACCTTCCCTGCAGAATATTAATTTTCCAGTCCTTTATCTGGTTTCTGCCCGCATTAGTATTTCCAATATTATTGTTTACGCTTCCGCCATAAGATAAAATGATATCATCAGTTTTATTCAAACTGTAATACAAACCAGCTTCGCCCCTGAGAGAAGTAAATCTTCTGTTAAGATCAAGTTCCGGATAACCCTTTGTACCAACGTAAACGCTGTCTGTATAATTAAATTCAAGTCCCTGTGTATATTCACCCGTAACTTTAAAAGCAAATTTATCGTTTACTACAGCAGCATGTCTGAATCTTCCGCTGAAAACACTTTGGTTCCCTCCACTAAGAACAAAAGTTGTGCCTTGAGAAGTCCTGGGATCTTTCGTAATTATATTTACTAAACCGTTATGAGCATTAGGTCCATACAGAACAGCAGCAGGTCCTAAAATTATTTCAATACGGTCAATATCTTCCTTAACAGTAGTAGTTAACGCACCTAAAGGCAGTCCTGTTGCAATAAGTGTAGACAGCCTGTTATCATTCATTTGAAGATTTTTAATATTAAACGAGCTATTCAGACCTCTTATATTAAGACCGGTACCAACCACACCGGCTCTTACATAATCAACACCTTTTTGTCTCGCAAATAATTCCCCAGTATTAAAAGAAGGGAGCTCCTCAATATCCTTCGAGGTAATAACATCAATAGTAGCAGGTGCTTCGGTTATTTTTTCAGGCCTCTTGGAAGCAGTAACAACGATTTGTTCGCTTACAATACCTGATTTGATTAAGCTTACCTCAATTTCTTTTACTTCGTTTCCGGAAATTGTAACGGAGAGAGATGATGACGAATAACCGATATAACTTACTATCAGATCGTATGTTCCTGAAGGAATACCTGAAATAGAAAATTTACCATCGGTATCTGTTGCAGCTCCAAGGTTTGTGCCTTTGAGCACAACATTTGCCCCTACCAACACTTCACCAGTTTCTGAATCTTTCACTGTTCCTTTAAGTCCGCCTTGCTGTGCAAGTAAAGACAGGGAACAGAAGAAAACAAAAACGAAAATGGTCATCCATTTGTGCATAAATAACTCCTTTAAAGTTAGTGGTACTTTTAATTAAATGATAGAATACAGAGTATACTTTTTATTTTTTACTGCACAAGAACAAGAATACGTTGTTAGGTAATTATGCCGCCATCCACACTCAAAGTCGCACCATTTATAAAATCAGCTTCGCTGCTTGCAAGAAAAAGATATGCATTGGCAATATCCTCGGGTGTACCCAATCTTCCTAAAGGTGTTTTTTCTAACATAAGTTTTTTAACACCATCCGGCATTGCAGAAACCATCCCTGTAGAAATAAACCCCGGCGCCACAGCATTAACTGTTATTCCTTTTCTTCCAAGTTCACGCGCCCATACTTTTGTCATCCCTATAACGCCGGCTTTGCTGGCTGCGTAATTTGTCTGCCCGAAATTTCCATATAAACCAACCACAGAGCTTGCATTGATAATCTTTCCGTACTTTTTTTCAATCATGTATGGCACAACAGCTTTTGTAGAATTAAATACCCCCGTAAGGTTAATATCAATAACACTTTTCCATTGTTCTTCGGTCATTTTTTGCAGAGTTGAGTCTTTGGTAATCCCGGCATTATTAATAAGTATATCGATCCCGCCATAATTTTTAGATACTTGTTCAGCAGCATATTCAGCGGACTTCAGATCAGTTACATTTACATTCATGAATTCAGTCTTTACAGAATTTTGATCGGATAGTTCAACTAAATCAGAGATTGAAGAAGGTTGAATGAGATCCCAAATTATTACGGATGCGCCTTCTGAAATAAATTTTTTTACTGTTGCAAAGCCTATTCCATTAGAACCGCCCGTAACTATTGCAATCTTATCTTTCAGTCTGTTCATAATAATTTGTAACGTTTGAAATTTTTAAAATGTTCATAGCAAAAAAATATTATCTCAGGAGATCCTTTTCTTCAGCCCAGGCATTCAGAAAATCCTGGAAATGCTGCTCCATTATTTCATAAAATCTTTCCATCTCTTTTAATCTTTTGGTTAATGTTTTGAAGGATTTTTTTTCTTCAGCGCTCATCTTTGTTAGTAACTGCTTTGCCAGACGGGTATTTTGTTTAATCAATTCAAAATTATTTCTGAAAGCATTTTCAAAAATATCCGGCTGAATTTCATAATAGTCTTTTCTGCTTGATGGCTGCCATACTCTTCTTATGAGATTTCTATCTCTTAATCTTTTCATAACCTGGCTAACGGGGCCCTTGCTTCTCGATAAAGTTTTTGAAATTTCATCAAGTGAAAGCGGTGCCGGTGAGAAAATCAGCAGCGCAATTACGTGCCCCATAATCTTACTAAGACCAAATGCTCGGTAAGCATATCCGAAATTTTGTATAATCTCAAGCTTTATTTTTTCTTCACTGGACATAATGCGGTTTTTATCATTTGAACTTTTTGAAACGTTTGTAACTTAAGATAATTTGTTGATAGTGTCAAGTAATTTTAAAAACTTTACCGCTGAACTTTTGAATATAACGAAGCTGTATTCTAAAGCTTATCCCCGTACTTAAACAGAAGTAATAAAAACTTTGACTATTTCATCTTTTTTAACAAAATAATACCCAAAAACTACCCATTTGAATGGTATGCTATATAATACGAATTATTTAATTTTACACTATTATATAGATAAATCTCACTTTAGGAGACAATCATGGCTCACAGAAATTATACAAATTTTCTGTCTCTCTTTCTTTTTTTATATATCAATCTTGCATCAAACACACCTGCACAAAAAATTAACGGTTTAATCGAACCAATAAACCTGATTTCCGGTAAGTCAGATTCTGTATTGATTTCTGATATGTTCTTTGCAGAAAAATATTCCGGCATTACACTGAAGAAAAATTCATCTGTAGATGTAAAATTTAATTATGATAAAACAAGGTTTATTTTTAACGCACCGGTCGGTTCGGAGGGAATGCACCTGATCAGGTTTAAATTTGGCAGGAAAAATTATTCTTTCCCCGTCAGGATAAATGAACAACAAATTATATCGTTCAAATTTATGCCTGAGAAAAAATATAATAAGGTTTTTCTTTTCGGAAGCTTTAACAACTGGAACAGATCAGACCTTGAAATGATAAACAACAACGGCACCTATGAAATAAAAATACCTCTCGAACCCGGGAGATATCAGTACAAGTTTTTTGCAGACGGCTCAGAACTGATAGACCCGGCAAGCCCGGAAAAAATTCCTAACGGAATGGGAGACTATAATTCAGTGTTGACCGTGGAGCCAAAACACAAAGCTCAGCCGTTCCTTCATATTTACGGAGATAAACTTTCAAAAAAAGAAGATGAATTTTCTTTCATTTATGAAAATAAAGAGAGCGAAGAAAAAATTTCAAAAGAGAATTTAATAGCTTTACTAGACAACGAGCCGATCGCAGCCGCAAATATAAAAATCTCAGGAAACCGGGTTGATGTTTCATTACCGAAATTTTTGCTAAAAGGTAAAAAAACTCTGCGTGTTGCTGTAACACAAAATGGTCAGGCAACAAATATCCAAAATATTATTTTGTTCGATGGAACTCCTGCCGGCAGAGGCAAATACTTTACCTGGCATGATGCAATTATCTATTCTGCAATAATTGACAGATTCGATGATGGAGATAAATCAATCAACAAGCCAATTGTACACGATTCTCTTTTCGATAAAGCAAATTACATGGGTGGAGATTTTCAGGGCATTATTAATAAATTTAACGATGGATATTTTGATTCACTCGGTATTACGACTTTATGGATATCTCCCGTCTATGATAACACAAATCATGCTTTCAGAGAATTTCCAAAACCACACAGATGGTTCTCTGGGTACCATGGTTACTGGCCAATTAAACCACGTTCTGTTGAGGAAGAATTTGGTACGATGGCGAAACTACAGGAGCTTGTCAGAACAGCTCATAAGCATAATGTAAAAGTGCTGCTTGATATTGTTGCTCACCACGTTCACCAGGAACACCCTTATTTCAAAGAGCATCGTGACTGGTTCGGACATTTAAAATTACCCGATGGCAGATTAAATATCAGGATCTGGGACGAACAAAGATTAACAACATGGTTCGAGCCATTTATGCCGACATTCGATTTTATACATTCAAAAGCTGCTGTAAATGCCGTTACAAATGATGCAATCTGGTGGCTGGAAAAAACTGGTGCCGATGGTTTCAGACAGGATGCTGTAAAACATATTCCCAACAATTTCTGGCGAACGCTTAACAGAAAATTAAAAAAAGAAGTTGAAATACCTCAGCATAAAGAAGTATTCCAAATGGGCGAAACATTTGGAAGTTACGACCTCGTTAAGTCTTATGTAAATAACGGACAGCTCCCTGCGCAGTTTAACTTTAATCTTTATGATGTGGCAATCCCCACTTTCCTGAAACAGGATGCATCTTTCAGTCAACTGGATAAAGAAATAAAAAAGGGGCTTGTAATTTTCGGTGACGATAATTTAATGGGCAACATAATGGACAGCCAGGATAAAGATCGTTTTATGGCTTATGCAGATGGCGATCTGCAAATTAATGACGGCAACTCGATCGAAATTGGCTGGAACAATCCGCCTAAAGTTGATCATAAAAGCAGCTATAAAAAAGAAAGATTGTATCTTTCATACCTCCTCACAATTCCGGGAATACCAACTATTTATTACGGCGATGAAATCGGTATGACCGGCGCTGCCGACCCCGATAACAGAAGAATGATGAAATTCGGTAGCGAGTTAAATTCTGATGAAAGAGAGAACCTTGTTGATATTAGAAAACTCATCCATCTTAGAAAGGATCACCCTGCGCTGCGCTACGGAGACTATTTTTCATTGATTGCCGATACAAATATTTTTGCTTACCTGCGTTCCGATATGAATGAGCGAGTGCTCGTGGTGCTTAATAAAAATCCTGAAGAGCAGCAAGTAAATCTAAAGCTGCCGGCTTATTACAATACGAAAGAATTAGTTGATCTGCTGTCCGGACAAAAAATATTTGTATCAAATAATAAAGTAACTATTCCCGTCAAAGGAATCAGCTACAGGTTTTTTAATCTTATAAGTCAATAACTAAAAAATCTATTTTATCCACAACACCAACAAAATTTTATGAAGAAATATATTTCGGTTATTCTCGCAGCTTTATTATCACTCGGTTTCGCTGGAAATAAATTAATAGACAAAAAAATTCCACGTGTCCCTGGATGGGCAAAGACAGCAGTCTGGTATCAGATATTCCCGGAACGTTTTGCAAACGGCGATAAAAATAACGACCCCACTCCGCACGATATGGAAGGGGCCTGGCCCTATTCAGTTCCACAAGGCTGGAAAATTTCTCCATGGACATCAGACTGGTTTAAATTGCAGCCGTGGGAAAAAGCAGATGGGCATGACTTTTACTGGAACAACGGCGCCAGAAGATACGGCGGCGATCTGCAGGGTGTTATTGACCACCTGGATTATTTAAAAAAGCTCGGTATCACGGCGATTTATTTCAATCCTCTTTTTGAATCACCATCTCATCATAAATATGATACAAGAATGTATCATCACATTGATAATAATTTAGGACCCAACCCGGGAGAAGATGAAAAAATCTGGGCAAGCGAAGATCCCGGCAATCCCAAAACATGGAAATGGACTTCAGCCGACAGCCTGTTTTTAACACTGATAAAAAAATGCCATCAGTTAGGAATGAAGGTGATCATTGATGGAGTTTTCAATCATGTCGGCACTACCTTCTGGGCATTTCAGGATGTTGTAAAAAATCAGCAGCGCTCCAAATACAAGAATTGGTTTATAATTAAATCGTGGGATAATCCAAGCACACCACAGAACGAATTTGAATATGAAGGATGGAACGGTGTCAAGGACCTGCCCGAAATCAAAAAAGATTCTGTATACGGCTTGGAGAAAGATTTCGGAGAACACGTTCATTCAATAGTTAAAAGGTGGATGGATCCGAATAGAGATGGAAATCCTTCAGACGGAATTGACGGCTGGAGGCTTGATGTTGCAGAAAAAGTACCATTAAAATTCTGGAAGACATTCAGAAGATGGGTAAAAGAGGAAAACCCCGAAGCATACATAACCGGAGAAATCTGGTGGGAAAACTGGCAGATAAACCAGATGTTTGATGCTGCACCGTGGCTTCAGGGCGATTCATTTGACGGGGTGATGAATTATAAATTAGCTCGTGCCGTTAATAAATTTATTGCAGATAAGAAAGAACAAATTTCTCCTGAAGCATTTGCAGATAGCATTGAAACGTTGGAGAAAGAATATCCGAAAGATAATTTTTATGTTCTGCAAAACCTGCTCGACAGTCACGATGTCGACAGAGTTGCTTCGCAGATCATTAACCCTGACAGGTGGTACGATCATTACGCCAGCGCTAAGGACAATAAAAATTATGATGAGAGAAAACCGGACCAAACCGAGATAAAAAAACAAATGCTTGCTGCGGCAATTCAAATGACAATGCCCGGTGCACCTATGATTTACTACGGTGATGAAGCAGGAATGTGGGGCGGCGATGACCCTGACTGCCGTAAGCCTATGGTATGGCCCGGCGTTAAATATGAAAACGAATCTGCTGATCCTCTTGGAAGAAAGAGACCCTCTGATCCTGTAGAGTTTAATCAGAATTTATTCAACTGGTATCAAAAATTAATTTCGATCAGGAAAAATAATAAAGCTCTTTCTCTTGGCAGTCTCGATTTCTTTCTTACTGACAACACAAATAAAATACTCGGTTACAGCAGAACGCTTAACGACAAAACATTCTTTGTCATTATCAACAATAATGGGCAACGCAAACAGGTAGTTCTTAATTTGAGTAAATATAAAAAGACAAACAGCAAACTGAGAGACCTGATTTCAGGGAAATGGGTTAAAGGATTTTCGCTTAATTATAAACTGGAACTCCCGCCGTTTGGTGTTGCTGTACTAAGGTGAAAGGATTTTTACTAATGCGTGTCAGACAATTGTCTGTTTGTTACGAAATAGCCGACGGACAACAAGCCTGCGTGCCCGTTTCGCAGCGAGGCGAGCCGAAACGCCACTGCGGCGTGCGGGCACGGAACTGCACGCATGATCTATCTGACTGAAAATTCTTCTGTGTTATTTGTTTTGTGTGGTGTCAGAATATCGAATAGATAAACGGAGCCAATGCAGAGCCTTGTGTAAGAATGATCAGCCCGCCAAGTAACAGAAGAAAAACTAAAATTGGCGCTAGCCACCATTTTTTTCTTACCTTAAGGAACTGCCAAAGTTCTGAAATAATTGATAGTTTACTCATATTATACTCACTCTAAAAATTTAAAATTGTCTTTCATAATCAGAGGGTTGGGCTCTTATTTTTTCTCTCCTCTCCCAGTAGGAAGTTTTTGATTTATCTATTTGCAGATCAAGAAAATTCTTACCGAAGATTCTTGCTGCAAAAGCCAATGGTGTCAATACAATATAAAACAAAATTATCAGAATTACTCTCGTCATTACCCAACCCATTAGTATTGCAAGCGTCATCCAGATCTTATTTAGCGGCTTGAGTATAACCGGCGAAACTATTCCTGTAAGCGAAAGAAAAGCACCTATTATCCCAAAGTAAAAATAACTTTCTTTCTGCTTCCAGAATAAAAAACCTGCGATAACAAGCAGTACTATTCCAACTGTCAGTCCAAATTTGCGGAGATCTTTCTTAGTTCCTTTAATATTTTTTATTTCTTCTAAAATCATAGCCAAATATATTTTCTGTGTTGAGATTCAGTCTGCAGTATATCTCTATTTTTCTAGTCCAACTGGAATTCTTTATGCCAGTCTTTATCCTCTTTAAATTCTTTCTGTTCTTTTTTATCGAGCAAATAATTACCGATGATGAGGTAATCAATATTAGTGCGCATAAAACACAGGTATGCGTCTTCGGGTGTACAGACAATAGGTTCACCGCGAACATTAAAAGAAGTATTTATTATCACTGCACAGCCATATTCTCCGTCAAGCCTTTTCAGCAGATCATAATAGAGTTTATTTGTTCCAGCATGCACTGTCTGAATTCTTGCTGAATAATCAATATGTGTAACTGCAGGAATGTCCGACCTGATTACGTTTAATTTGTCAATTCCAAATAATTTTTTTTCTTCTTCAGTCATTTGTTTTTGTCTATCTTTTTTAACGTTTGCAACGAGAAGCATATATGGACTGTCAGACTCCAGCTCAAAATACTCAGATACTTTTTCAGCCAGTACAGAAGGTGCAAAGGGACGAAAGCCCTCTCTGAATTTAATCTTCAAATTCATCTGTGCTTGCATTTTAGGCGAGCGTGCATCACCAATAATTGACCTTGCACCAAGTGCGCGCGGTCCGAATTCCATTCTGCCCTGGAACCATCCGATAACTTTTTCCTGAACAATCAGCTCAGCAATTGTTCCCGGTATATCTTCAGTACTGATTTCACTGAACGGAATTTCTTTTTTATTAAGGAAGTCAAGAATTTCATTGTTCGAAAATTCAGGACCGAGATAAGAACCTTTTTGAGAGTCATTTTTATTTACACTTCTCGGCTTTTCAAAATAATTATACCAGCCTATAAGTGCTGCACCAAGCGCTCCGCCTGCATCACCGGCAGCCGGCTGAATCCATATATCATCAAACGGTCCCTCACGAAGGAGCTTTCCGTTAGCAACACAATTTAATGCCACGCCGCCGGCGAGAGTTAAATTTTTTAACCCGGTTTCTTTATAGACGTTTCTGCCTAATTTTAAAACAATTTCTTCAGTAACATCCTGCAGCGACCTGGCAAGATCCATATCTTTCTGAGTTAATTTGGATTCCGGTTTGCGCGGCTCTCCCCCAAAAAGCCTGGTAAACTTTTCGTTGGTCATTGTCAGACCAAAAGCATAATCAAAATATTCCATATTCATTCTGAACGAACCGTCTTCTTTTACATCAATTAATTCCTGAAGAATGAGGTTTTTATATTTCGGCTCGCCGTATGGGGCAAGCCCCATTACTTTATATTCACCCGAATTAACTTTGAAACCCGTATAGTATGTGAACGCGGAATAAAGAAGTCCGAGCGAATGTGGAAATTTTATATCTGCAAGCAACTCAATTTTATTGTTTTTCCCTGCACCAAAGCTAGTGGTTGTCCATTCACCTACTCCATCCATTGTTAATATTGCGGCTTCTTCAAACGGCGAAGGATAAAATGCAGAAGCTGCATGTGACTCGTGATGTTCAGGAAAAATTGTCTTGCCATCATAATTAAGTTCTCTCCTGATGTATTCTTTCATCCAGAGTTTTTCTTTTACCCACAACGGCATTGCTTTAATAAAAGAACGAATCCCCTTCGGTGCATAACTGAGATAACTTTCAAGAAGCCTTTCAAATTTCAGAAACGGTTTATCGTAAAATGCAACAAGGCTGAGGTCATTGACCGTAATTTTGCTGTAATCAAGGCAAAACTTAATTGCATTTGAAGGAAAGTTATGGTCGTGCTTTTTTCTTGTGAATCTTTCTTCCTGCGCAGCAGAAATTATTTCCCCATCTTTAACAAGACATGCAGCACTGTCGTGATAGAATGCCGAGATACCTAAAATGTACATTCTTATTTTTTCTGATAATTTATTTGATAAATATAATAATTTTAAGTGTGCAAAATATCACTTTTTAATTCGTTATTAAGACATTTTAGCCATATTTTACGGGCTGATTATCCTAAATGTTTTTGCTTCTTTGGGATAATTTTATGATAAAAACTTTCTCTAATTTCAGCTTAAAGGTAATTAAGTGAATCTGACGAACAAACAAAAAAAATGGATTGAAGAAAACAAAAGGAAATTATCAGTTGAAAAACTTTCAAAGGAATTAAACATTCCCAGGAACGTTATTGAAAATTATCTAAACCCACCGACACAAACTCCGCCTAAAAAAATTTTTTATCTTATTCTGCTTTCGATACCCATTTTGTTTTTTATTTTTCTTGAAATAGGGCTACGACTTTTCAATTATGGATACGATTTTACTCAATGGGTAAATGTTACAAACACCAAACTTATCCTTAATCCCAACATTGCACATAAATATTTTCAAAACACTGAGAGTGTTCCTTATTCAATCCAGGATGTTTTTGATGAAGTAAAGACAGACAGTACTTTCAGAGTTTTTATACTTGGTGAAAGCAGCGGTGCTGGTTACCCCTTTGTTCCTATAGGCTCATTTTCAAGATATATACAGGACAGATTAAGTTTGCTATACCCCAATTCAAAAATTGAAGTGGTGAACTGCAGTATGACCGCAATAAATACTTATGCTCTTCGCGATATGATGCCGGGTATTGTAAAGCAAAAACCTGATCTGATACTTGTTTACACCGGGCATAATGAATACTACGGCGCACTCGGAGTTGGTTCCATGGAATCTCTCGGCACTTCGCGAAAAATTGTTAACCTTATGATATCACTGGAAAATTTTAAAACATTCCAGTTGTTAAAGAATACGATTCGATGGGCTGCCGGACTTTTATCAAAGCACGAAGAAAGCACAGGCACTCTCATGGCAAGAATGGCGCAGAATCAATATATAGGATTAGACTCAGATGTTTATGAAAAAGGATTAACACAGTTTGAGGGTAATATGGAAGATATCCTGGAAATGGCAAAAGATAAAAACATACCTGTAATTCTCGGAACACTTGCCTGCAATTTAAAAGACCAATATCCCTTCGTATCAATGAACTATAAAAATTTTCCTCCTGCTGATAAAATTTATTTGCTTGCTAAAGAAGAATTAGCAGCGCATAATTACCATCAGGCTGATTCACTTTTCAGATATGCTAAAGACCTGGATGCTTTAAGATTCCGTGCACCAAGCGAGATGAACAAAATCATTTTTGATTTAGGCAGAAAGTTTAATTACCCTGTTGTAAATATTGATTCAGCATTTGATGCCATCAGCCCGGATGGAATTACTGGCGATAACCTGATGACCGATCACCTGCATCCTACTTTACAGGGTTATAAGATAATAGGCAAACTATTTTATGAAGCGATGGAAAAAGAAAATGACCTGCCCAAAACAAAATCTCTTTCAATGACTAACGAACAGCAGGATAGTTTAACACAGGCTAATTTTAAATTTTCAATTCTTGATTCAGTGATTGCAGATTACAGGATAAAATTACTAAAAAATGACTGGCCCTATATTACTAAAGACCAGCAGAAACCTCTGAGTGAAGTGATCAAACCGGCGGACTATATTGATTCACTAGCATACGAATTAATGAACTACAATACCGGGTGGGAAACTGTACACAGAAAGGCTGCAGAATATTATGTAAGAATTAAAGACTATAAAAATTTCCTTAAAACAATGGACGTGCTGATAAGTCAATATCCTTTTATTATTGAATATTATGATTATACCGCAAATCAATTACTCGATGCTAAAATTTATGACAAGGCTTATTATTACTTAATCAAAAGATATGATATAGAACCAAATGACTTTTCATCAAAGTGGCTTGGTATTATAAATTTAAATAACGGCAAGGTTAATGATGCCAAAAGGTTTTTGTTGCAAAGCTTAAAGTTCAATAACAAAGATGCACAGACCTGGTATAATTTAGCAGGCTGCTATATAATGCAAGATGATTATAAGTCTGCTTTAGATGCCGTAAATAACAGTTTAAGGATTACACCGCAATACAAAGAAGCGAAAGCTTTACAATACCAGTTAATGCAGGTAGTTAAAAAATAAATAGAAGTAAATTACTCCTTCTGTAATTCAGTCCTCAATTTCAGTGACCTCCTTTTTATTTTGACAGACAGCATAACGAAGGAAACATAAATTCAGATAAAAAAAAGGCTGCCTTTTCAGGCAGCCTCATTAGGACAAATGAACCTTACTTTTCACTTTGGAAAGGTTCTGGTTAGGCTTACTTCATCAAGATCATCTTCTTCGATTGAACAAAATCTCCTGCCTCAATTTTATAGAAATATACACCACTACTTAATGTGGAAGCATTAAAATTCACAGAATATCTTCCTGCAGATTGCACTCTATCCACAAGCTTTGTTACTTCCTGCCCCAAATCATTATAAACAGTTAAAATTACATGAGATGCCTTCGGCAAATCATAATTTATAACAGTGCCAGGATTAAACGGATTAGGATAGTTTTGCTCGAGAGAAAATACATTGGGCAAATTAGGACTTGATCCACTGCCAATAGATGCCTTACCCAAGCCCCAATCATCAACAAAAGAGCCGTGTCCCGAAGTCGGGGTTGTGCGTGTATGGTTATTTCCTGGTTCCCATGTCACATTACCGTTTGCATCTTTAATAATATACTTATACTGTATTGAAGTTCCAGGAGGCAAATAAATATCAGGCATTTTCCATGTAGGATAATTAGCAGCATCGAAAGGACCCAAAGCTATGGTGGTATTCCAGTTACCAAGTTCCTGGATATTTCCAACAAGATAAACATTTTGCCCCTGTGATGTATAAGCATTATTTACAGTAAAATCAACAGGAACAAAGGTGGAATCAATTGAATATTCAGCATAGCCTCTTGGGGGTGCGGAAAGATAAACACGGCTATCTCCCTGCACAGTATCTCCAACTGTAATGCCTGTTGTGAGATTATACAATACGTGATTAGTTAACGTAGGCCAACCGGAAACATTTGTCGTTACCCATACACCTAAAGTGCTGTTAAAGCTGTTATTGATTACGAGTATTGCACCAGGATGGGAATTGTGGTCTCCCTCTCTTCTTGCAACAAATACGTTAATAGTATCAGATGCGGGATAAGGATTTCCTGTCTCGGTCAAAACACTCATTCCACCACTGAGATAACGATTTCTCACTGCTATAAGCGTGTCTATCTTGCCCCTTAGTCCCGGTTCAGGAGGATTGGTTATAGATGAATTGCTTGCATCAACTTCTGTTATACCAAAATAGTTAGGATAAAATATGCAGGGCCTCCCCTCCGCAAATAATATAAATGCATAACCAAGATCTATATCTTGTGTTATCCATTTATCGCTCTCCTTCCCTGTATCATGGTTTTCAAGGAAAGTAACTACATTGCCTGCGGGCACCGGTGTAGAAAGGTCACGAACAAGCCCTGAATGATTCAGCCACGACATACTAAAGCCGGGTTCGCCATTACACATTCTCTTTAAATCCTCCCTAAGAGGAAAATCAAACACGGAACAATTGGCTCCATCTGCAGAAATAGTATTGACCCAATCGTGTAAGCGATATTTGTATGTGGTCCAGTATTCTCCCACTGCAAAGCGCTGCACATTATTTTGCAAAGGCATAGCTTTCAGCCAAGCCGCAATATATGACTCCTGAATTCCACGGACAAAATCAAGCCGATAACCGTCGAAGCCAATAGTATTTGTAAGCCATTGTCCCCAGGCTTCGAGTCTTGGCTGCACTAAACCTGCATCGTATGTATTAAAGTCAGGGCCGAAGAGCATCCAGTTCGGTCGTACAGCATCCTGGTATCCTGCGTCCTGCAGATAATCTACAGTATCAACAGGGTGAAAACTCTGGTAATTCCAAGCCCACTGTGGAACTCCTGCATCGTGAGTAACATAAGAAAATTTTGTAAATGTTCTCACTTGCATTGATGAATACAGATTGTTTCCGTTATACCATACGGCTGAAATTCTGAATCCGTGATCATCACTGTTCCAATTCATTGTGCCATTGTTATCATACTTCGGCTGGAGCTGCATAATTATAGTAGCAGCAGATGTAAGCGTAATCTTGAACTCATCAATATCTCCTTGGTAATCAGAGTGGCCATAAATTGCACCGCCGTTTCCCGGGAAAACATTGTTTTGTCCGTTGCCGTTATTTGGCTCTGATTCCCAAACGGGATTTGTCCCGGGGCCTGGATCGCTGGCATCCGCATTCGGTGTGTTCGTCCATTGCGCTAACAATTCATAACCGCAATCGGAAATATTACTCCAGTTTAAATTAAAGCCTGCCACCTGAACATAATAATCTCCCGGCTGTGCATTTGGAATAACAAACCGTATTGTTGAAGTCGGATAGCTCGGATACTTTTGCTGTTCAACATAATATTTAACAGCAGGATTTGATTCGTACAATCCTCCATATACATGGTTGAGCACAATATCAGAATAAATCTTAATGCCCAGATTATGATAAGCATTGACCATGCTTAGTAATTCCTGTTTGCTGCCGAATCTTGTTTCCACTGATGGTACAGCTCCCGTGTGATTACCAGCCTGAAGATATTCTCCAAGATCATAATGATCATAGATTCCATAGCCCATGTCTGTAATGCCCCAGGCGCCTTTGGAAGGAGGTGGGGTCCAGATTGCTGAGAAACCTGCGCGTTTTAATGAAGGAGCTTCAGAAGATAATGTATCCCACCAAGAGCCATTTAAATTTGTCTGGTCTACCGGAACGTTCCAGTAAAATGCCTGCAGCAATACATCATTCTGAGCATGAGTTTTAGGTACCAAAAGAAAAACGGAAAGCAAAAATGAAAGCAGAAAAATTTTGTTGAGTTTGTGTTTCATTACTCTACTCCTGAAAAATGGATATAAGTTTATAATAAATTATATCCCCCGCTCATCAGTAATAATTCTTCCACTCACAAAATTGGCAGTAAAAAAAGGGGATCACTTTATTCAAGCTTTCCCCCATAGGTAACCTGTCAGACTATATGCGACTCACCTCAGAGGTGAGTCGCACTTGATAATCATTACTTCATCAAGATCATCTTCTTCGCCTGGAAGAAGTTGCCCGACTGAATAGAATATAAGTAAACACCGCTGCTTAACCTTGAAGCATCAAAGTTAAACGAGTATGTACCTGCATTCATTTCTTTGTTTACTAATGTTGCAACTTCCTGCCCTAAAATATTATACACTTTCAAAGTTACCAGCCCGGCTTTCTGTATACTGAACTTAATAACAGTTGAAGGGTTGAACGGGTTAGGATAGTTTTGTGATAAACTATATGTAACAGGCTGAATATTTTCATCCGTCAAACCTACGAACTTCTTGTAAGTGTCATAAGGATCAACTTCCTGATCAGTCTTTACAGCTGCATTCGTCCATGTATCGGTAGGTGCAACCCACGGGTTTTTAACAGGAAAGCTATTAGCCTTATCCTGCCCTACATATCTTACCCTGTAAGTATCAAAAGTGCCTAATCCATCTGGCTCAAAGATCCAGGTTGCATCAGATCCTTTTTGCCATGCATACCTGTATTCAAATGCATTAAAGGAAGGCTCTTTCATCGTATATGTTCCGCTCCAAATATTAGACGTTCCTACTCTTGTTAATTTCAGATATTTCTCGCCGCCATTGCTTGGTCTATACCACCCTTGAACCCTTGCCCACACCGGCTCTTCGGAAATATAATAAAGAGTATCTTTTGCAGGGTCAAAAGGTATTGCCTGTTTTGCAGCATCCATAGCGGGAGTCATATCAACGCTAAATTTAATCTGTACATTTGCACCCGTATTAATCACCCAGTCCGGCTGTACATCATCATAATAACCGCCTGTATCTTTCGAAGCTGAACCATCAAAGAGTACCTGCCTGTTATCGCCGCCTCTGCTTACTGGTCTCTCCCAGCCATCTTGCCAAAGAGTATCCAAGCCTGTAGGATTTGTTTTCTTGACATAGAATTTATACGGCTTAGTTCCAAGAACTTCATTAGTAAATGTATATGCCAGGAAATATTGAGTTGTTACGGCAATATTTTGATTCATGTGTGATTTTGAAGGATCGCTATCACTCCATCCGTTAAAGCCTCCTCTTACTTGTAATGAATCTTTTGAATCATCAAAGATGCCAACGGTTTTCATTACACTCATATCAACTTTAAAATTGATTTTACCGGAACCTGTTTGAACATTCGGGTTTACCCTGTCCCAGTAATCAATGAAAACGGACGAGTCTTGTGCGGGTACATCATATTTTCTGTTAGGATCACTTTCCCAGTTAACGGACCCGTTTAAGTAAATAAATTTAAAGTTGACTGTTTGTCCTGCGTGAAGGCTGTCTTGCAATGCAGAATATACTGAATCACTAGAGCCTTTTTTCAGGATCAGGCTGTTTGTTCTTGTTCCCCATCCTGTGAAATCACCTGTAACTGCCACAGTATCGCTTGTAGTCAGTTTCCCTTGTTTAAGAGGTAAAGACATATCAACTTTGAACCAGACTTTTTTAACGCTTCCATCCAGATCGCTAAAAAATACTGTTGCTAATACTGTGTCTTTCGAACCAACTGTGACCTTCCTGTTGTTCGGAAGGCTCTCCCAAGTTACGTTCGAACCGTTCACTACAATGAATTTATATTCGTGTACGCCAGCAGTAACGCCACTTAGCTGCACAGAATATTTTAAGCTGTCTGCACCGGTTCCTTTAGTCAGATTTGTTGCAGTTGTTGACCAGCTATTAAAATCGCCGGCTAACCTGACCGTGTCTGCAAGCGGATTAAAGTGACCGTACTTTTGCCCAACGGACATATCGACAGTAAACGTTACTTTAACCTGTGAATATGCCGACAAGCCTAAGCACAAAAACACCCCAATAAGTAAAAGGTATTTTTTCATATATGGCTCCATATATTTATTAGTGAAAAATAGCCCCCACCTTAGGCGGGGCATTGTTTAATTATTTCTAGAACTTCAGTATCACTCCAAAACTCTGAACATTGCCAAGGTATTTATATTGCTGATAGGAATAGTCAACACCAATATTTATGAATCCCGGTCTGTTATATTTAAAGCCAAGGCCCAGTGTCAGTCCTTCCTGCGAATCTTTTAAGAACAAAGATTTATATCCTCCTCTCAGCGAGATCATATCGTCGAGGAAAGCCAGCTCCCCGCCTATATTAACCGATTGATCATTATCATTCGGAACTATACCATCAACTGCAAGAGTAAATCTCTGGTTCTCCATAAAAATAAAATCCCTCGAAACACCGATCTGCAGCCTCAGCGGAAGTTCAAATTTTTCTGTTGCAATATTTGCGTCAACAGTATTGTTACTCCCCGCTCTCTGCGGGTCAACATTGTACCTGATCAGCAGGTCGTTGCCCGACATCTGCATTTTAGTTCCGTAGTTTGTAATGCTGCTTGCAAAACGCACACCGTAAAAAGGTGTTTTAAAAATTGTACCAATGTCAAAAGAAACTCCGGTTGCGTTTGAATGATAAATACTCTCAGTGACCAACTTTGCTGTGGCTCCTACAGCAAAATCATCTGTAATGAATTTTGCATAAGAAAGCCCGAATGCATAACTGCCGGGGCTGAAAGTCTCACCAGTTCCTTCGGGTTGGTTCTCAGTTGTTACCGAAAGCTGTCCATAATTCAAGGCGGTAACACTTGCTGCAAAGCTGCCAAGGTCACCGGCAGGAATTATCACTCCAACATAATTCAATTTAATATCCGCAAACATACTCGAATAGGTAAAGATTGCCTGGAACTGATCTGAGTAAGCTATCCCTGCCGGGTTCCAGTATATTGCTGATGCATCGTTAGCAATAGAACTAAAAGCGCCCCCCATAGCATTAGCCCTCGGTCCAATTCCGATGCTCAAAAATTTTGCAGCCGTAGTACCGGTTTTAGTTACCTTCTGTGCATTGATAGAAAAAGGCAGCAATAATATTGTTAAGATTCCGGCTATTATTAATTTTTTATTCAGCACTTTTAGCTCCTTAAAATTTTTTGCAAAGATACCCCTCAGTCAACTCAAAGGTTTGATAGTATAAAAACCATAATACATATACCATATTCCTTATTCCATATTCTTCATTTTATAACAGCAAACTTGCCTATCTTTTGCCCGATATTAGGTGCGTCTACCTGGAAGATATAAACACCATAGGCAATTGCTAAATTATCTTTAGTTAGCATATTCCAATCTTCTGTACCATCGTCTATCTGGCTGTTGTGTTCTATTGTTTTAACAAGCTCTCCATCAACAGTAAAAATCCTGATCGTACACTTGGCAGGAAGATGAGTAAAGTGAAGCGACCTTGGGCCTCTTCCTGAAGTGTAGGGATTTTTTATTTCCCACTGAGCTGAACCCAAATACGGATTCGGAACAACCTTAATATTATCTAGCGAAGCTTTTGCCAGAGAATTATCAACAGCAGGAGCAGTTGAAGTAAATGAAAAGACATCCGTTGATAAGAAAGGTTTTTTCAGATAAATATAAGCGGTATCGCCGGGCTGCGGGTTGGTTTGTCCCAAAGAAGCATCAGGTCCTGCAGATAAATAGAACCACCACGTTGTTACAAGCTTGCCCTGTGAATTAGGCTCAAGAAAAACTATTCTGTCTTTTTGTGCCCCTTTAGCAGATAATTTTCCGTTACCATCACTCTTGTCAATATCAAGGAAGCCAAATTTAATGTACTTGTTAGTACTTAAATTAAGAACCTTAAAATTCACCGGTTCGGATGGAAATGTAATGCCGGAATAAGAAAATGTCTGTGAAGTATCAAACCCTGCATTACCAAAGAATACCTTGTAGTCATTAGGACGTTCTTCACCATTATTGCCAGAAGGGTCTACATATTTTTCGAAAATGAAAGAAGGAACTTTTGAATCATTCCATCTTGAAGTAGCCCTATCAATTTCAACTCTTGCAGCATTATGGAAATCTAATTTAAATCCATCAACAATCGGCTGCTCATAACCGCTTTCAAGATGTGTATTTTTATATATTAATATTTTATTTGCAGTTGAGTCGGTTAAGGTATAATTCTTTGTTGTGAGTGTATCAGGAAATCCGACTTTTGTTATCAATGTATCCTCAAAGGTCAGATAATATTTATGAGAATCTTTTACAGCATGAGGATCAATAATATTATAGCCAACTGTACTTGTTGTTGCTCCTTTAACTAATTTAATTGTACCTAGTGTAGGACCAACATAACCGGCAGAAACAGCTTCGGGAGTAACTCTTGCAACGTTGGAACCCAATTTAACCGAACCATCTGCTTTCAGATTAACTCTTATCGGACTTTCAGCAGGCAAGATTCCTCCGGCAGCAAATCCTTTGCTGTAAGAAACTACTGCATAATAATAAGTGAACCCGTTCTTTGCTGTGCTGTCAACGAATGAATGCTGAAGCCCGGAATCATTACCTAAATAATAATGTATGCCATCTATCCCAACTGAATCAAATCCCTGGATACCATCTTTCAGATCGAAGATTTTCATAGGAATTAAGAACTGAGGAGTACCGAACCCGTTAGTGATTTTCGTTGCATCTAAAAAAGCAGGATCTGAAGCTCTGTAAATTCTGTAGCCTTCAAAATGGTGCCCGTCTCCGCCTATATTCGCTGTGAAGGCGTCGTAGGATTTTTCAGCAGCGTCATCCCAGTAAAGGGTCACTTTATTATCGCCTGCTATTGCAGTTACAACAGGAGCCGGTGGTGCAATAGCAAACCTATAATTATTCTGATAGGTTTCCTGTGCCCTGACTCTTTTCTTCAGCACTTCATTTCTTCTGATCGTCCATCCCGGATCATTTACAGGTCCGTTCACTAAAATAACTGCCATAGAAAATGGTTGAACATCACCAGCTTTCATCGGGAATAAACTTGAGGACACAAACAAATCATATTCACCCGGTGCTACTTCAAGAGGATTAAAATATTTGCCAGGAATCATAAAATCAAACCACATTTGGGCATCGCTGTTAATATTTAATCCACCTGCAGCAATTCTTTGTGCATTTGTAATACCGATTTGGTCAGTTTCTTTTACGTCAGTCAAGTCTACATGCGGCTCGCCTGGTCTGCCTGTACCAGCACCGCTTGTAGGCTTACCATCTCCCTCTCCAAAATCGCCGGTACCCGGTACACCATCAAGCCCGACATCATCAGTCAGACGATTCCAATCTCCGTCATTATCAACACCATCAGTGCGCGACTCATCTATCATTTCATCTATCCCTTCGTCTACCCCGGCATCACGTAAGCCATCTTTGTTCAAATATTTTTTACCGAGCGAAGCTTGCGTAACATCATAAAGAATAACATGTGTTCCCGGCACCTTGTAACGGTGATATTTATCTTTTGCAGCCTGGTTGATCATATCCTGTGTTATTGCCGGCAGATTATTATAACTTGTTGAAGAATTAGAATTATCGTTATTATCAATATTGTCTTTAAATTTCTTACCAAGGTCCTGCTGTGTAAGACCTATCAGCCAAACCTGTCCTTGCTGAAGTGTATCGCTCTCCGGGTTGGGGGGCCAGCGATTCCAGTGATATGTGTTACCGGATTTATCTGTATAAGAATCAGTAGCAGCCTGGTCTATCATTTCCTGGGTGACAACAGGGCTGTTATCTTCTCCGTTATTATTATCGTCTAAACCATTGGCATAGGTAGTTCCTTTCTGCGTACCAAAAGCAATGTGCGTCATGTTCTCATCAATCAGCCCGTTATGATTATCATCAATTCCATTGTCAGGAATTTCACCCTGAAGCATTGCTTCAGTAACCTTGGGCCCGTTTGCCTCACCGTCACCGTCATTATCAATTCTGTCTGTCGAGTTACCCGGTGTTTCCAGAAGAGTAAGCGCAACAGCACCAACAGGATCAGCACCGAAAGAAGGTGCACGGTTATCTGCGTCCCTCGACCATAAAAATCTTCCGAGAATATCGAAGTCAGCAATATCATCCTGCGAATCATTATTACCGCCAACAAAATCAGCGAACCAGATAGTTACGCCCATTTTAGGAATATCTCTTGTCCCGTCATTCCTCAAAGTATAAAGAAGGAAAACATCATCCTGAATTAATAACTGTGACCAAGCTAAAGTTCTCTGGTCAACAATAATACCTAAACCTTTTCTTGTAAGGTCAGTAGTGTCAGGAAAGTAATCGGAGTAACGATCATACCTGTCGTCTGAAGCCTTTGCAAATAATTCCTGGTCTGCATTAAAAATATTTTTTCCAAAGTAGCCGTTCCATTTTCCTTTCCATCCCGGGTCATTCTGATCGCCTAACTTATCGGGCCAGGCATCTGGCCACGTATCGGGGTCGAGGCTGTTTGCAATAGTGTTCTTTCCATCAACAGGTTTAGAATAGCCGGGAATCGGCTCAAGGTTCCAGCTCTTACCTTCGGGCGAAGAGCGGAAATCAGGAACATCAATAATGTGCTGTAGCTGTCCCTTACTATCTGTAACCTCGCCGCCAAGTATTAATCCTGTTAAAGCAAGATAAACCTCGCCGGTATTTTTGGGCCACTCATACGGAGTTTGAACATCAATCGGAAATTCACCGCCGGTTCTGCCGGTAAATGCAAAATTGAAAACTGTTGTTCTGACCCTGTTGCCTTCCATCTGAGCCTGTGCCCGTACTCTCGGGTCGCCTCTTTCTTTGCTTGGAACATGGTGCCCTACATTACCAAACTGCGCAAAAATCAGCCGGCTGGATAACGAAAATAATACTGCAAGCAGGAAAAAATATTTCAGAATTCGATTCATTAAACTCATCCTCCGTAAAAGAAAAATCTCTTTGCCATTACAACTTAAAACGAAAACTCAATGCCTGTTTGAACTAAACGAGGCGGACCATAGAAATCCGGAAAGGCTATATATTCTGCAACTGTATTAGGTCTCTTAGGATCATAACCTATGTTTTGTACCGAAGTAGTGAAATCAGGCGAACCTGTATCACCCCAGACATTAATTACAGTTCTTGTATTTAACAGATTGAATACTTTTAAATATCCTGTAATATCAAATCCGAACAACTTAAAAGTTTTATTTGCTTTTAAATCAAGAACAAACTGCGCTGGTTTTCTTCTGCTGTTAATCTGAAAGCCGGTGCTTATACCTCTGTCAGAGGTATACTGTGTAACAGAAGGAGTATAAGGCAGCCCGGTACCATATCTGCCAAGAAGGCTGATACCCCAATCCTTGTCGCCTACCAAAAGATCAAAATTCAAATTATGCCTTTGGTCCCAATTCAAAGGAAGAAGAAAAATAACCGGCTCCTGGTTTCCCTGCGCTGCCCTGAAAGCATCATCAGGATTTGAATTACTCCCTTCTGCAACCTGGAAAGTATAATTCAGTGAAAATGAAAAATGGTTTGTAAATCTTTTACTCACGCTAAGTGTGATTCCCCTGACATTTGAATAATCTTTATTGGTATAGACAGAATAAGTCACAAGATTTAATGTTGGTGTCGGAGGACCAGCAGTAATCCAATCCCTGATATCCCTGTAGAATGCAGTTACATCTAAAACATAGTCATCAAGGAACAACTGCCTGAAACCAATTTCGTACATGATTGTTTTCTGAGGTTTGATATCAGGATTCCCGAACGGGTTTGTAACATTGCCTGTTTCGGGAACTTTATACTGACCGCCGTTAAACAGATATTGAAAAGTCGGTATCTGCAAAAACCATCCATAAGAAAAACGAACAACTCCGTTTACACTGATTGGATATGCAATTCCAAAACGCGGGCTTAACTGGCTCTTTGGTGTTGCATCTTTATAGAAATACGGTTCGCGCTGGGCGAGGCTCAGTGAATCCAAACCCGGTCTGAGCGGAACATTAATATTAGGATCAGCAGGGTCTACTAAAACTTTTCCTCTCGAATTAAAGTAATCATACCGCAAGCCAATATTTATTATCACACTATTAAACTCGATCTTATCCTGAAGATATGCAGCAAATTCTATCGGCTTGGCATTATAGAGATTTCTATTAATTGAATTCGGATCGGGGACTGAAGGAACAAACGGCACAACAGGTACATTATTAATTCTCAAAGGTTCTAATGTATAATCATCGAACTGAAGGTTATGTGTTGTTCCTTCTATACCAAACTGAACAAGATGTTGATCTGAGACCTGGCTGGAAAAATCAAATTTTCCTGTGATTGATTGAGTGGAACGGAAAAATCTGTGTAAGTCTGTTCCCTTAGTAACAAAAGAATAGCTTGGAGTTATAAGCGAATCAGGGTGCATGTATCTTGGGTCGTTTGGGCTGTAATACAAAGCCTGCCTGAAATCCTTAAAGAAATAATTAGCTCTGAGAGTATAAAAAGTTTTAGGGGATAAGACGTGATTTAATGTCAGGGTCCCGTTATAGCTGCGTGCATATTTTATAGGATTACCGTCAGGATTCCATTTAAAGAAATGATTATAATCCTGATACTTATCTGTTGAAATTAAAAACTCGGCGTTGAGCTTTACACCGGTAAAAGGTCTGTAAGCAAGATTCGCCAGACCGATCCACCGTTTACTCCAGCTCATCGAAACTGCGTGACCATCACTTAAGGTACCAATTGTATTGTATTTATGCAGACCATACAAATAACCGTCATCGTAAACATATCTGCCGTTGCCAAAGAAAGTTATTTCATCATTAGTAAAAGGAAGCGGACCGCTCAAGCTGCCTTGAAAATTATAATTTGTAAAAGGATTATAATGATCGATGTTGGTAAAATTCTGAAAAGCACCGCTAAGATAATCACTGCTGTAAACGTTAAAGCTGCCGTGGTAATTTTTCCCGCCTTCTTTGGTAACAGTGTTTACAATTCCCGACATCGCATTGCCGTATTCTGCATTAAAAGTTCCGCTGATCACCTGGAGTTCCTGCACACTGCTGTTATCAATTTCTAATCCGCGGCTGTTATCGTAAGGATCAGTGATTGAAACTCCGTTGACCCAGTAAGCTATTTCGCTTGTCCTTCCCCCGCGGATATGGAACCCGCCATTAGCATCTTTCGAAATGCCGGGCTGGAGCTGAAGCACATCATTAAATTCCGTTACAGGTAATGCTTTGATCTCTTCTGCGGATACATTTGACTGGCTCGAGGTTACGTCTTTTCTGAGAATGTCTCTTTTACTTTCTACAACAATTGCTTTAAGTTCAACTGCAGATTCTGAAAGAGTAAAATCCTGCCTGGTTGTCAGATCAACAGAGATTGACACACCTTCAACTACAACGGGCTGGTAGCCAATATATTGTGCTCTGACGGAATAGTTTCCCGGGGGAATATTTAATATAGTATAATTACCATCCATATCAGTTGCTGCACCAAGGTTTGTTCCAACTATTATAATGGTCACAAAAGGAAGCGGCTCTTTTGTTTTAGCATCAATTACTTTACCTGTCAGTTTACCGGTAGTGCCGGCTAATAATAAGGAGGATGTTGTTGTAAGAAGAATAAGTAAGAGTAAAATTTTTCTCATATAATAATTTCTCCTGAATAAGCCTTATTATTTTTCAACCTGCCAAATTCAAATTATAATTTTTTAACAGATCGTCGTTTACTTTTATGTTTACTTTCTTTGATAAATATTCAAGATGTTTCTTCATATAAGGAAATCCTTTTTCATTTCTTACATTTTTCAATATTTGTTTTTTAACAAGATTAAAATCAACCGTTTTACCATCCTGTTTGCTCAGCACCCTGAAGAAGCCGAAATATTTATCAAATTTTATCGGTCCAATTACTTTGCCGATCTCTGAATTCCAAAGTGTGTCTTTCAATTCGCCAAATTTAGAATAAGGTGAAAGCCCTAACTCACCTTTGTTTTCTGCACTCCATTTTCTCAAAGAATATTTTTCTGCAAGAGTCCCGAAATCTTTTCCGGCAGAAAGTTTTGATTTAACCAGGTCAATCGTTTTACTATCCCGCAGCACAATTTCCTGCACATCAATTTCTTTTTCAGTAGTGTAATAACCTATATTGTCATTATAATACTTGTATAGTTCTGAATCCGATACATCAACCTTGTCAAGGACCTCTTTCCTTTTATAATTGAGATAAATATTGTTCGAGAGCTGACTGAATGTGCTGTTCACATCAAATGTAGTATCGTACCCTTTTTCATGAGCAATAGCTAAAAGTTTTTCCTGCATTAAAAGTCCGAGTATCGCTGTTTTAACTTTTTTTGTGTCTGTCAGCTTTTCAATATTATAGGCAGGCGATTCGTCTAATATTCTTTCTATCTCAGACTGTGAATATGTTTTGCCCTGATATTCAACACATTTGTCAGAAAGGTTTTTACCGCTTCGGTTTAATTCGATATCACCTTTACCGGCAGAGTGAATATCATTAAAAATATTTTCAATTGATTTGTCATAAAATTTTATTTTATTTTCCCCGAAGATTTTTGCAAGATAGGCATCCTCGTACGGTTTCTTTTTTGATATCTTTATACCGCGTTCGAGTTTATGCTTCATATTTAAATATTCATTTTCTGTCATCAAAGGATTAACGATCCTTTTATCTACCCTGATAATGCTGTAACCCTGGGCTGTTTTAACAGGTCTGGAAATCTCACCAACTTTCAATGAATACGCTGCATCTTCAAAATTCGGATCAGTATCTCCCCACGTAATATAACCAAGATAACCTCCGTTGTTCCTGAGCGCTGTATCGGTAAAAACCTGCTTAGCGAGGTCCTTAAAATGTGCACCAGCTTTAAGAAGATCATATAATCTTTCAGCTTCTTTTTCAGTGCGTGCATACAAATGCCTGACTGCAAGTTTTATGTTCGATCTTTTAAAAGCTTCACGCATCTCAGCATCTGTGACTGTAATTTTTGCATATATCTCACGGTCCTTTAAGAAAGCGAGTATCGTTTCTTTCTTAGCCCATTCAATTTCTTTTTTGTATTCAGGATTGTTAAGAACCTTCGTGTTATCATCATAATTATGCAATAATATTTCATTGATCATATTATTAAGTATTGCGAACCGAAGCTGCATATTATCCTGTACGCCGGTAAAAATCAGATAATCTTCATAACGATCGAGAAATTTTCTTAAAGTGATCTCGTAACTGCCAACAGTGGCTAATACTTCATCATTCTTCTGAACAGTTTGAGAGAACCGCAGAACAAAGCTAAAAGCTAAAAAAAATATTATTGTTATTGATCTTATTTTCATCTAATTCATCTTTTCGATTGAAACTTACTTTTTTCGATCTCTAACTAGTGACTATTATGCGCTGGCTGCTTTCACGGATAGAGTAACAATTTTCCGATAGTTTTCCTTAATTATAAAAAACAGTAATGAAAATTATTTAATTCTAAATAAAAAAAATGGTCAATAAATTAGTTCCTGACTTCCCCCAGCATTTGTTACAGAAAGAAACGAAAAAACAATCAAAACCAATAAAAATAGCTTTATTACTTCCTGATAACCTATCAATTTACGAAACCCCATTCCACTACCTAAACGAAGGTATTTTATTTTCAGATTATAATCTTTTCCTTAAAAGACCACCTAAATAGAGTGGAAAATATCAATCAATAATCTTCTCGTTAAGCGCCCTTGCAACCGCTTCAGATTGTGAATGAACATGCAGTTTTTTATAAATATTCCTGAAATGAAAACGAACAGTTTCCACACTGATGAAAAGTGAATCAGCAATAGCTTTGAAATTACTCCCTTCAACAAGTTTGCTCAGGATTTCTTTTTCACGTTTAGTTAATATTTCTGTCCCGCTGCTTCCTGTATACTTTAACTTCTGTCTGGTAAATCCACTGTATGGCTTTCTGCGAATATCTTTCCCTGAAAAAAAATTAATAACTTTCATTGCTATGTTAGAACTCATCGGCGCACCACCGCTGTAAGCGTCTTCAATAGCTTCGAGCAATTTTGAAGGCGGAGTTTTTTTTACAAGATAACCACACGCACCGGCACACAGCGCATCAAAAATAAGATCATTTTCTTCGTAGACAGTCAGAACTAAAATTGTCAGTTCGGGAAGTATTGATTTCGCTTTTTTAATTCCTTCGATGCCATTCATTCCCGGCAGCATAAGGTCCATCAGCAATACATCAGGATTTAATTCTTTAATATCCTTAAGCATTGTCTTGCAATCTGAAAAAGAAGCAAGACAGGAATATCTTTCGGTACCATCAATCAGAATCTTTAACCCTTCGCGTATTGTATCATTGTCTTCAACAACAACGACTTTAATCATTAAATTTCTTCTCCGGTAAAATTATCTTTCACCACTTCATTCTCTTGTCGTTTCTTTTTGGGGCTAAATCTAAAATTATTGAGAAAGACAAACCACTACCTGATCGGAGGTTTTTTATAATAAAAGCAATACAATCCTGCCTGCGGGCTACCTGAACAGGTGGAGGGACAAAGTTAAAGTGTAAGTTTAAGTTAAAGTTTAAGGAAAATGAACATCCGGTTTTTATCTTACACTTAAACTTACACTTTAACTTATTCTATATCAGTCCTTCTTTGATCGCTTTGGCAACAGCTTCGGATTGTGAGTGCACGTGAAGTTTCTTGTAGATATTCCTGAAATGAAATCTTACAGTTTCGATGCTGATAAAAAGTGAGTCAGCAATTGCTTTAAAATTATATCCTTCAACGAGTCCAGTTAAAATTTCTTTTTCCCGCGGAGTGAGGTCATAATTTCCCTTTTGAGAAGATGCTGGCTTCTTCTGGAAGAAGTCTATCACCTTTCTCGCAATATGCGAACTCATCGGTGCCCCGCCTTCGTAAGCTTCTCTGATCGCTTCCAGCAATTTTGACGGAGGGGTTTTTTTAACAAGGTATCCGCAGGCACCGGCACAGAGAGCTTCAAAAATTAATTCATTTTCTTCATAAATAGTCAGGACAAGTATTGCAAGGTCCGGGAGGAGCATTTTAACTTTTTTAATTCCCTCGATACCATTTATGCCGGGCAATCCTATATCCATCAGCAGAACGTCAGGGTTGTGCTTTTTTATATTTTGCAGCATAGTCTCGCAATCAGAATATGCTGCGGTGCAGGAATAACCATCAGTGCCGTCAATCAGTATCTTCAGCCCTTCCCTGATTGAATTATTATCTTCTACTACTGCTACACTTATCATACACTATTCTTTATTCCTTTGGAAGCAACCCGCATTTAATAAATTCTTTATTGAAATATGCTTTAACCTGTCCATGTTTTGAAAATGTTTTTTCATAAGAAATAATAAGCGCCTGCACAGCGTAGAACATTGAATAATATATTCTATTCATAGCAGGAATAAATAAATTATTATCACACATGAGCTGAGCTGCCTTTAAAGATTCATCCGCCCGCTCAAGACGATATTTCACAAGCGCATCTTTTTCTTCTTTGTTCAAATTTCAATACCTTCTTTTTCAATATTACTGTAAATTGCAATGTTACCTGATAAATTCACCGGGAGAACTACTACATCAATCAAACAATCATATTGTAGTTCCAAATCGTAAGCAATATTGAACAAATCCTCTTCTATTTCCCTGTTTACTTCAGAAAGTTTAACCATAATATCTATATCTGAATTTTTTGAATAATCACCGCGGGCTGCAGAGCCGAATAACTTCATTTCAATTATGTTATATTTACCTTTAACAATATCCCTAAACTGCTTAGTAACGGCAGCTATTTTTTCCTTATATTCCATTTCGTTAAGACCTGCAAAAATTTTACTTTCATTTAGTCATTCAATATAGTTTGTGCTTTTGATTATAACAAATTATTCGTAGCACCGCCTTTTACAATATATTGCCTTCGAATTGAACTGTAGTACCTTCATTTACCCTGGAATAAATATTTAATCTGCCTCCGATCATTTCCGCCCTTCTTTTAATATTGCCTAACCCGTTACCGTTTGAAAATTCCTTTTCGTCGAAACCTTTTCCATCGTCTTTTAAGATCATTTCCAGTTTTCTGCCTTTGACTGAAGCATCCAGAGTTATTTCAGTACACTGACTGTGTGTGATACTGTTATTAATAGCTTCCTTAAAAATTAAATAAAGATGCTGCCTGTGTTCCATCGAGAGCGAAATTTTCTCAAGCGCTTTAATATTTTCTGAGCGGAAAGAAATATTTGTATATGATGAAAGCTCTGAATAGGTATCGCGCAGACGCAATATAAGATCGTAGAGAGAATCTCTTTTCGGATTTACAAGCCATACTATATCGCTCATATTGTCAACAAGATTTCGCGAGTTATCGCTGATCATTTTCAAGCTTTTCCTTGCATCGCTGTCTTCCGAATTAATTTTTTTCGAAATAACTTCGCTGAGTATTGAGATTTCTGTCAGGCTTGAGCCAATATTATCGTGAAGGTCAGCCGCCAGTTTTGCTCTGAGTCTTTCGATGCCGATTATATTTTTAACCCTGTAATAAATTATTAGCGAGACTAAAGTTCCGATTATAATAACAGCCGATGATATGAACCACCATGTTCTCCAGAGCGGCGGTAATATATTTATCGTTATTGCAGTACCTTTTGTATTCCATATACCGTCATTATTCGAACCTTTAACTCTGAATACATACTTCCCCGGATCCAGGTTAGTATAAGTAACAAATCTTCTGCTTCCTGAATATATCCAGTCTTTATCAAAACCCTCCATAATATAAGCGTATTGGTTTTTATTTGGTGCGGTGTAATCAAGCGCAGAAAATTCGAAAGAAAAAACATTTTGATTATAAGACAGATTTATATTGTTGGTATAAGATATTGCTTTGTTCAGCGGCGAATCTTTAACACCGACTGCAACAGGCTGATTGAATATCTGAAAATTTGTTATTACTACCGGCGGAATGTGATCATTATTTTTTAACTGCGAAGGATAAAATGAATTAAAACCATTTGTGCCGCCAAAAAATAACTCACCGTCATTTCCTTTAAAACCCGCGCCCCAGAAAAACTGGTTGCCTTGCAAACCATCACTTGCATCATAATTCTTAAAAGTTTCTGTAGCCGGATCAAACATCGAAAGACCATTATCTGTGCTCAGCCACAAATTTCCGTTATCATCTCCCTGTATTGAATAAATAACATTGCTCGCAAGCCCCATACGATGAGTGTAGCTGATAAATTTTGGGCTCGCAGAATTCTGCTGATCAACAGAAAGTTCGTTCAACCCGCCTCCGTAAGTTCCGAACCATAAATTCCCTTTCGCATCTTCATATCCTGAGATAACCCTGCTGTCGCTCAAACTATTTTTATTGCCCGGCTCAAACCTGAAATTTGTAAACCTGACTGAGGAAGGATCTGTAATTGCTTTTTTTCTTTCAGCGGCGCTAAGCTTGTTTAATCCATCCCACGTGCCTATCCATAGATTTCCTTTGCTGTCTTCAAAGACGCAGGATTGCACCTGGTTGCTGCTCAGGCTGTGCGGGTTATTTTGCTCATACTGAAAAGTTGTAAAGTTGTCTTTTTTCCTGTTATAAAGATTTAATCCTACGCCTGTACCGATCCAGAGCATCCTGTCCGAATCTTCAAATACAGCCTGAATAATATTATTATGCAGAGAGTTTTTATCTGAAGGATTATTCTTGTAATGAATGAATTTTAATTTTCCTTCATACTCAGACTTCAGGGGACTTACAGTTCTGTTCAAACCTCCGCCCCATGTTCCAACCCAGAAATATCCAAAACTATCTTTATATATTGCGGAGACTGAATTATCGCTGAGGCTGTAATTATCGTAAGGATCATTTTTGTAGTGAATGAATTTATCAGCATTGTGATTTAATCTTTCAAGCCCGCCTCCCAAAGTTCCCACCCAGAGAGTCCCATTCTTCTCCTGGTAAATGGCACGAATAGTATTGTAGCTCAGACTCTTTTCATCAAACGGGTCATGTTTGTAATTCTTAAATTTTATTTTTTCGCGGTTGAATTTTACGATGCCCTCTTCAGCCGTGCCGATCCA
>JAKAGZ010000016.1 GCA_021815365.1 Bacteroidota bacterium | reverse complement strand
AACCAATTCTCACAAAAACTGATCTCTTTCCAATCCTGTCCGAAAGATTTCCGAAATATCCTTTAAAGAATCCGGCAGTGATTTCCGCAAGCCCTTCGATAAGCCCCACAACAGCCATAGAAGAGCCGAGCACTGCAGTCAGAAAAATCGGCGTGACTGGATAAAGCATTTCGCTCGCCATATCCGTGAACAGACTTACGAACCCGAGTATTTTTACCTGGCGGGGGATTTTCTTTGAGGACATTATCATCTTAAAAATTATTCACTGGCAATAATCGGAATAAACGGAGTTAAGTACAAATAGTCAGGATAAATTTCAGAAACTTTTTATCAATAGCTTACTTTTTTGAATATCTATTTCTTATTTTTCTTAAGTTGTTTATGTATTAATAATATACGATCTGAAAACTGTCCCCATTTTCCTAAAGTGCACCAGGGGTTCTGAGCAGGTGATGAGTAATTATTTTATCCGGAAACATTATGCCAGTTAATAGCAACATAACTAAAGAAAAGAAGACCTTATTTCCGAAATAGAAAAAAGACTAAACAAAATATTTTTGTTAATGGCTGTTCATCATTAAATGAAGATTGATATGAAAAAAGAACTCATTGTAGAACTGTTTGAAAAGTTTGAACGCGCTTGTTATCTATTAGAAGGCGTTGAATGCTGGAGCGCAAGGGAATTACAAATAGTTTTTAATTATACCGAATGGAGAAATTTTCTCAAGGTAATAGCAAAGGCTAAAGACGCTTGTCTTAATAGTGGCGAATCAGTATCAGACCATTTTGTTGACGTCAACAAATTGGTCGTTATCGGAAGCAGTGCAGATAGAACCATCGATGATATTGCCCTTACGAGATATGCCTGTTATCTTGTAGCTCAAAACGGTGATCCTTCAAAATCAGAAGTCGCATTTGCCCAAACTTACTTTGCTGTTCAAACACGTAAACAAGAAATAATAGAGAAACGCTTACTTGATGCTTCTCGTGTAACTGCCCGTGAAAAACTTTCCCAATCTGAAAAGAAGCTTTCCGGAATTATATTTGAACGCGGTGTTGATGAAAAAGGTTTTGCCATTATCCGCTCTAAAGGCGATCAAGCTTTATTTGGCGGGTTTAATACTCAAGCAATGAAAGATAAGTTGGCTGTCCCCAGCGGTCGCCCTTTGGCAGATTTCTTACCAACTCTTACAATTAAAGCCAAGGATTTTGCAACTGAATTGACTAGCCATAATGTAACCGAAAAGGACTTGCAAGGTCATGAACAAATATCTGACGAACACGTTGAGAATAATTTAGCCGTTAGAAAAATGTTAAAAGAGCGCGGAGTGCAGCCAGAAAATCTTCCTCCGGCTGAAGACGTTAAAAAAGTTGAAAGACGTCTTAAAGGCGATGAAAAGAAATTGCTGAAAGATATAAGGGGGAAGAATAAAAAATGATTTAATATTTCTTTAGGATTATTATTAATTGAATGACTTAATCTTCGAAAGACTGGTAAAACAATATAAAGGTATCCTCAGTAAAACAGAATGGATGACTGTTTACTTAAAAGCAAGTGATATAGATGATTCGTGAGTTTTATTCACCTGACCGGCTCCTTTAATGCAGGGAGAAAAGATTAATAAAGCATTACTTTGCACAATCCAAACTATTTCAAAAATTGCAGCAATCGAACTCAATTCGTAATTTTAATTATCAAATTTTAAAAATACTTCAGAGGAAATCATGCGCAGAAAAGTTATTGCCGGAAACTGGAAAATGCACAAGGATTTGAGCGAATCTCAAAATTTAATTTCAAAACTGACCAACGCTTTGAACAAAGAGGAGACAAAGTGCGATGTGATCATTTGTCCTCCTTTTACATCGTTAAGCGAGGCAGCAGCACTGGTAAAAAATACAAAAGTAAAGCTCGGCGCACAGAACATGTACTTTGAGGATAAAGGTGCTTTCACGGGTGAAATATCAGCAGCAATGTTAAAAAGCGTCGGCTGCGAATATGTGATCCTCGGTCATTCGGAAAGAAGAACAATATTTGGCGAATCTGATTCAACAGTAAATAAAAAAATTAAAAAAGCTTTAAGCTCAGGTCTGAGACCTATCTTCTGCATCGGCGAATCGCTTGTTGAAAGAGAGAAAGGTATTACAAATGAAGTCGTAAAAAGACAGGTCACTGAAGGTCTTCAGCAGGTATCAAAAGGTGAAATGGAAAAAATTATAATTGCTTACGAACCAATCTGGGCAATCGGAACCGGAGTAAATGCAACACCACAGCAGGCACAGGAGGTTCATGTTTTTGTAAGAAATCTTATTGGAGAAATTTTTGGCAGCGACACAGCAGAAAAACAAATCATTCAATACGGCGGAAGTGTAAAGCCGGATAATGCTGCTGATCTTTTGTCTCAGACTGATATTGATGGTGCGCTTGTCGGCGGCGCCTGCCTTGATGCCGATTCTTTTATGAGCATCATAAAATCCGTATAAATATTTTATTCCTAACTATTTAGGAAAAATTCAGAGGGGCTGTCCGTCCCTTAACTATTGAAATCTACATTGATTTCCCCTCCTTTCTTTAGTATATTTGCACCTAATTTCTACCAAAAAGGACACAAATTACGGATGGTTTTCCCCCGAAAATTTAAACTACTATTATTATTTCTTATCAGCTTAATTTTCCCAATTTCAATAAACGCACAGATAATTTTCAGGGAACTGCCCGGCTATAAAATCAATTTATCTGATTCAGCTTTTTTTGAGACAAACCAGTTTAGAAATATTATTCCGCTTAACGGCGGCTGGCAGGTTTACACCGCTAAAGACGCAGGGGATAGTGAAAAGCAAAAAGTCTCTGTCAGCATCCCCTCTGTTTTTGAGGGAAACGGGGACCTGATTTTTGAAAAAAATTTTTCCTTATCTGAATTTGAAATTAAAAATCACCAGATGAGACTGGTGTTCGGGGGAGTAAATTATTCTGCCGAAATTTCTGTCAATGGTAAAATTATTTATACTCACACCGGCGGAGAATTCCCATTCTGGTTTGACCTGCCAAGAGATATTCTTCATTCAGACAGGGATAATATTCTTTCGGTTAAAGTACATTACAGGCTCGACTCGGAGAATACTATCCCGTTGAAGCAGCGCTTTCTTTTTCCAAAAAATTTTGGCGGTATATTCAGGGATGTTTATATTGAGCTAAGACCAAATATTTCATTCACAGATTTTTCAGTTGCCAGTGTCATAGATAACAAGACCGGCAAAGCGAAGATCACAATCCAATCAAGAGTTTCGAACCAGGAGTTTAACTCTATCAATGATACTCTGACTACTACAAACAATCTTCTGGTAAAGACAAAAATAATTTCTCCCGATGGTCTCAGCTATCAAAGTCCTGCGGATGTTCCTTTCGAATTAAAAAGAAATAAAGAAATGAATGTTGAGCAGTATGCAGAATTAAATTCCCCTGTATTATGGACACCTGACGCTCCCAAATTATATACTCTGCGAATAGAGTTATGGAAGAACAAAAATTTAATAGATGCTGCACAGAGGCAGTTTGCTGTTTATTCATTGTCTGCAGGAGAGAAATCGTTAAGACTTAACAATGAACCGTTTGCATTGAACGGGGTCACATACATTCCTTCAAACGAGGGTCACGGAGATCTTTTTTCATATAGCGATATGGAAAAAGACATACGAATGATAAAAGACCTTGGCTTTAATGCTGTAAGATTTGCAAAGGCGGTTCCTCATCCTTACTATCTGTACCTGTGCGAAAGATACGGGCTGCTTGCCTTCATCGAAATTCCTCTGAACTCTGTTCCCGAAAAGCTTGCACAAAGCCCAAACTTTATCATACGAAGTCAAAACTATTTTACAAATTTTATTAAAGCATATAAAAATTATTCCATTGCAGCTATCGGACTTGGCGGCTCTTATTTGACCAATTCAGATGATCAGACAGCATTCCTGAAAAATATGTCGTCATTTGTAAAAAGAAAAACCTCCGCCCTTATTTATGCTTCATTCACCGGTTTTAATATACCGCCAATAAATGATATTGACTTTTACGGTGTTGAACTTTTAAACAGTTCAATTAAAAATGTATCTGATAAGCTGGAAGCATTACAGGATAGATTAGGTGCAGGCAAAATATTTATCAGTGAAGCTACATACCTGGTCAATAAAGGCAGCAGCGATGGTTTTGTAAATGCTGGTTCTTATGAAGCACAGGCAAAATATTTTGATGACCTGCTTGATTATGCTGGTAAAAATAATCTTGCAGGTTATTTTATTAATTCAATGTTCGATTACCGGGGCGAGTTTGCTTCGGTAATTGCAGGCTATAACGAAAATAATATTTATCGTACCGGCATCTGTGGAGAAGACCGCGGCACAAACAGGCTTGGTTATAAGGTCCTCTTTTCCAGGCTTCATAACAACGAAAAAGTTACTATCCCGATTGGAAGTACAAAAGATACAGCCCCGATGTCTTTCATTTTATTTGGGTTGTTCCTTGCGGTCGTGATGGGTGTGCTGGTCAACTCCGGCAAAAAATTCAGAGAAGATGCTTCGAGAGCTTTATTAAGACCATATAATTTTTTTGCCGATGTACGGGATCAAAGAATAATGTCGGGTTATCAGACTGCAATTCTGGTTGTTGTAATATCGGCAGTCGGTGCGCTGATAGCTGCAAATCTTTTATCTTACTTAAAGAATGAATTAATAATGGACAAAATCCTCCTTGCATTCGGAAGCCATTCTTTGATCAGGAGGATAAGCTATCTTGCCTGGCATCCCGTAACTTCTCTCCTGTGGCTGACGATAATGTACCTGCTCATAATAATTCTTCTTTCAATAATAATTAAAGCAGCATCATTCTTTGTAAAGAACAGAGTTTACTTCTCGGGCGTTTTTTATACTGTTGTATGGTCTTTCCTTCCTCTTGTTTTGCTGATACCGGTCGGTATAATTCTTTACCGCATTCTCAACGCTAAAATTGCCAATGATGCAGTTTACTGGGGAATGCTCGTTTTTAAACTCTGGATATTCTATCGGCTTATGAAAGGTATATATGTAATCTTTGATGTGAATGCAGGCAGTGTTTATTTCTACAGCATACTTCTCCTCCTTCTGATCTTCGGCGGGTTTTTACTTTATTACCAGGTAAATAATTCTGTTGTAAATTATCTTCTGTTGACTTTCAAGCAATTTAAAATAGGAATTTAGAAGAACTTTGTATTTATCAAAACTTGAAATATTAGGCTTTAAATCTTTTGCGCAAAAAACAATTGTTAATTTCAACGAAGGTGTTACCTCTATCGTTGGACCTAACGGCTGCGGCAAAACAAATATAGTTGATGCTATCAGGTGGTGCCTCGGCGAACAGCGAAGCAGCACACTGAGAAGCGACAAAATGGAAAATGTTATCTTCAACGGCACCGCAGATAAAAAGCCAATGGGAATGGCTGAGGTTTCTCTTACAATCCAGAACACAAAAGGAATTCTTCCCACCGAATATTCTGAAGTTGTAATTACAAGGAGAATTTTCCGATCAGGTGAAAGCGAGTATTTGCTGAATAAAAATCTCTGCCGGCTGAAAGATATTACAAATCTTTTTATGGATACAGGCATCGGCGCTAATGCTTACTCGGTCATCGAACTAAAAATGGTAGAGACTATACTGAGCAATAAAGCGGAAGAACGGAGAACAATGTTCGAAGAAGCTGCAGGAGTGAATAAATATAAACTGCGCAGAAGACTTGCACTCAGGAAACTTGACGAAGTCCGCAGCGATCTTACAAGAGTGAATGACATCGTTGCCGAAGTAGAAAAAAAAGTAAACTCGCTCGAACGACAGGCTAAAAAAGCTGACAAGTATAACAGGATTTCAACTCAGTTGAGAGAGCTTGAGATTGATCTTGCTGAAAAGGAGCTTGCTCTCTTCAATATACAAAAAGAAGAATATAGAGTTACAAAAGAAGAAAATTTCAGGAAAAAACTTTCCCTCGAATCAGAGCTTTCAAAACTTGAGGATGAAATTTCGGCAGTAAAACAAACTCTGTCTGAAACAGAAAATGAACTGAACAATAAACGCACCGAAGTCACTGCACAGACCGAGAGAGTATACAATTCGCAAAAACAAATCTCGGTTGCGGAAGAAAGGCAAAAATCACTCGCGGCAAATATAGTGCGTTATAAGCAGGAGCTTGAAGAGCTTAACGATCAGCTTAAACAGGCTAAAATTTTTATTGAGAACAGCAATATTTCAATCGCTGAGATCATCAAAAATATTTCAGATAAGGAGAAAGAAATAATTTCTTCAAAAGACGAAGTGAACAAATACAAGGCTGAGCTTGAGGAAAAGAGAAAACATCTGAAAGCCCGCTCGGATGATCTGCTTGAAAGGTTCAAAGAAATAGCTAACAAAGAGAACGAGCTGGCAAATATTGAAAATTCTCTCGCTGCAAAAAATATATCTATCGGTAAACTGAACGATAAGATACAGTCACTGACAAACAACATTGCCAAGACCGTGGGTTACCTTGAAGAGCTTGGACAGGAAAAAATCCAGACTGCAAATAAATTATCTGAGGCAGAATCTCTTTACGCACAAAAACAAAAAGAAAAAGAAGACCTTGAAAAAGAGTTAAATTTATTAAGAGCAAAAGAGCTTGAAGATAAAGGTGCAATAAACGGAATTAAGGATAAGATAAGTTTCGTCCAGACATTGATTGATAATCTTGAAGGTGTTTCGAAAGGGGCAAAAACTCTTGTAGAAAATTCTGAATGGGCACAAGGCGAAAAGACCCTGCTTGCTTACCTTGGAAGCACTGACGATCAGCACAGGTTAGCTGTTGAAGCTGCTCTCAGAAATAATCTCAATAACATACTTGTTGAAACGATTGAAGACCTGAAAAGCGGGATTCAATATCTTAAAGAAAAAGAAGCGGGGCGCGCTTCTTTCTTTGTGCCGGCACTGCTCAGGAAAAGAAGTTCAGGCTTCCTCGATAAAATAAAAGAGGTAGTATCAAAACGCAGAGCAGGCAAACTTCAGAAAGAAGCTGGTTTTTCAGGCTGGGCAAAAGATCTCATTCAGACAGATCCGAAATGGAAAGAATATTTCAACCTGATATTGGATAAATCTGCAGTTGTTAATTCACTTGAAACAGCATTCTCTCTTGCTGAAAAATACAGCGAGTTCAATTTTGCAACGCTCACAGGTGATTACATTGACAGCTCAGGTGTAGTTGAAAGCGGCTCGGAGCCTAAACTAAGCGATTCTTTATTCGGAAGGATGAGGCTGCTTGAGAATCTGAAAAAAGAATTTCCCCGTCATGAGGAAGAGCTGCTGAAATTAAAAACAACAATTGAAACTGTCGAAGAAAAACTCAACCGGATTGATCTGAAAATCCTTTCGGAAAACGAAAGGATGCTGCTTAACGATCTTGCAAATGTTGAAAAACAAATTGCGCAGTTCGAATATGAAAAACAAAAAGCCAATGATGAAATTGAGAAAGCAAGACTTGAAATAAAAGACCTCGTTGCCGAGTCAAACAAGATTGATAATGAAAAAAATCAGGCTGCCGGGCTGTTAAATATTCAGAAAGAGGAAAAATCAAAAGCTGATCGTGAGCACAAAGAATTGGAGAAAGAGTTCAGCGCATTTGAACAGGAATATAATTCTGTTGTTGCAAATCAGAATAAAATAAATCTTGAGCTTGAAAGATTACGCGGCGAAAAAAGAAATACAGAAAATGCAATAAAACGGGCTGAGGAAACGATTGAAACGCTGCAAAGGTCAATTTTAAAAAGAGAAGAAGATATTGAGACTGCCGCCAATGAATCTGCTTCCGTCAGCAAGGCGCTTTCAGAATTGAAAGATGAATATGCAGAATTAACTTCGGCAAGAAACATTTTAATTCAGCAGGAACAGGGAATAGATAAAAAATACAAATCTATTCAAGCCGGAATTTCTGAAAAAGAAATTGTGCAGAACAAGCTCAGGAAAGAAAGAGAAACTTTATCTGATGAAATTCACGCTTCGGATATGAAGCTCAGCGAACTGGGAATGAAGATGAATAATCTTCGCGAACATATTAAAGAAAATTATTCAATCACTCTTGAGAGCAAAACATTTGAAGATCTGAATTCATTCGATTTTCAGTCGAGGACTGATGAGGTCCAGACTTTAAAACAACAGGTGAAAAATCTCGGACCAATTAATCTTCTTGCATACTCAGAGTACGAGGAAGAAAAGGGAAGATTTGAATTTCTGAGCAAACAGAGGAACGATCTCCTGGAATCCGAGAAAGATGTTGTCAATACTATAAACGAAATTAACATGACAGCACAAACACAGTTCTCCGAAACATTTGAAAAGATCAGGGCTAATTTCGTGAACATTTTCCGCGGCTTGTTCAACCCCGGTGATGAAGCAGATTTAAGGATTGAAGAAAACGCAGACCCTCTTGAAGCGAAGATTGAAATTATTGCCAAGCCGAAAGGCAAGCGCCCGACTTCAATTGAATTGCTATCGGGGGGCGAGAAAACTTTAACGGCGATTGCATTGCTGTTTGCAATTTATCTTGTAAAACCAAGCCCGTTCTGTATCTTAGATGAAATAGACGCTCCGCTTGATGATGCTAACATAGACAGGTTTACAAAGATCATTAAAGACTTCAGCAAGGATACACAGTTCATTGTTGTTACTCACAACAAGCGCACTATGGAAGCGGCAGAAACTTTGTACGGTGTTACTATGCAGGAAGAAGGGGTATCCAAGCTGGTCAGTGTAAGATTTAATGAGGATTTCGACTTTGTAAATAAATAATTTTTGTTCAACGCGGTAAAATGGAAAATAAAGATTTTAAAATATTTATTGATTTCGATGGAACAATCACAAAGGTTGATGTTGGCTCAGCAATTTTTGAAAAGTTTGGCGAGCCTGATGCTGTTGCTGATGTGATAGAAAGATATCTTAACGACAGCATAACAGCGAAAGAATGCTGGCTGCTGCTTTGTGATTCTGTTAAGGAATTAGACCGTGCAGAGTTTGACAAATACATCGAATCATTTGAGATTGATCCGACTTTTCACGACTTCATTAAATACTGCAGCGAGAATAAATTTGAACATTATGTTCTTAGCGATGGATTTGATTATTACATCAATAAAATTTTTAAGCGCGAAAAACTTGAGAACCTGAAATTTTATTCCAACAAGCTGCTGATTGACGGAAACAATAAATTAATGCCGCTGTTCCCGTACCTTGATGAAGAATCAAAAAGTTCGGCGAACTGCAAACATAACCACATAATAAACCACAGCAGCGATGAAGAATTTACAGTTTACATCGGGGACGGTGTTTCAGACAAAGAGACGGCACAGTTTTGCGATTTCATCTTTGCAAAAGATGACCTGCTGAAATTCTGCGAAAGGGAAAGGATAACTTTTTTCCCTTACAGAAATTTTCACGATGTAATTAAACGTCTTGATGATTTAAGGACAAAGAAGAGACTGAAAAAACGACACCGCGCTTCGCTTAAAAGACACGAAGTTTATTTAAGAGGATAATAAATGACAAGGTCAGAAATTTCTGCGGGATTTTTTAAATACAGAAGCTACACACCAATCCCTTTTTTGGTTCTGGCAATTATGTATATAAACGCAAACATCTGGAGTTTGATAGCCGGATTTTTAATTTCGCTTGCTGGTGAAATCATTCGTCTCTGGGGTGTAAGCTGGGCAGGAAGTGAAACTAGAACGACAGGGGATGTCGGCGGCACATTTCTGATAGTCAGCGGTCCGTTCGCTTACGTTCGTAATCCTCTTTATGTTGGAAATATTTTAATCTACGCCGGGCTGGGATTAATGTCATTTGCTCTTTTCCCTTACCTGCAGATAGCGGGGTTACTGTTCTTTTATATTCAATACACTTTTATCGTGCTTGAAGAAGAAAATTATCTGCATAAAACTTTTGGTGAAGAATTTGAAAACTATGTAAAAAATGTCCGGCGGTTTTTTCCCCGGATAACAAGGTACAGATCCGGGAATGCTGTCCAGCCGCCGTTCAATTTTAAAGCCGGGCTGAAATCAGAGAAAAGGAGTTTACAGGCTTTTTCTCTTGCTGCTTTAACAATAATACTTTTATGGTTTGTACAAAGAATTTAGGATTTTACCTCATTGGTTTTTAATGAGCGTTGACAGATTATAAATGACTAATAAAAATTTAATGATCATAGCCGGTGAGATTTCAGGTGATCTTCTCGGCGCTTCTTTGATAACTGAACTGAGAAAACTCGACCCGCTGATAAATATTTATGGGATAGGCGGAGACAAAATGCAGGCAGCCGGAATGCACCTGGCTTATCACATTAACAGGATGGCTTTCCTAGGCTTTGCCGAAGTTGTGAAGCACATTCCTTTCATCAGAAAAGTTCAGAAGGAATTGCTTCAGATAGTAAAAAGGGAAAAAATAAAAACAGTTGTTCTTATAGATTACCCGGGATTCAATCTCAGCATTGCTAAAAAATTAAAAGCACTGAATGTAAAAATTGTTTACTACGTTTCCCCGCAGATATGGGCATGGGGCGGCGGGAGAATCAGTAAAATAAAAAAGCTGGTGAATAAAATGCTGGTGGTTTTCCCGTTCGAGGAAAAATTATACGGCGATCATAATGTTGATGTTGAGTTTGTCGGTCACCCGATACTGGAAAGATTAAATGAGCATGAAATCATTGCAAAGGAAAAGTTCTTTGATAAATACGGGTTAGAAAAGAATAAAGAAATTCTGCTGATCCTTCCCGGCAGCAGAGAGCACGAAGTCAAACATATTTTCCCGGAGGCAGTTAAAGCTGCCGTTAAGCTGGCAAAAGAATTTGATCTGCAGGCTGTTACTGCTTGTTCTTCGAATATTGATAAAAATATTTTCAGCAGAATTTCGGACGTTAAAGATTTTATAATAATAAAGGATGATACTTACAATTTACTGAAACATTCAAAACTTGGAATTGTTAAATCCGGTACTTCTACATTGGAAGCAGGTTTGTTCGAACTGCCGATGGTCATTGTTTATAAGACAAGCAGGATGACTTACCTGATCGGTAAAAGCCTGATAAAAGTTGATAACATCGGGATGGCAAATATTATTTCAGGCGAAAAGGTCGTCCCTGAATTAATTCAGAAAGATGTTACTGAGAATTGCATATACGAAGAATGTAAAAAGATCTTGTCGGATAAAAGTTTGTACGATTCAATTAAAAAGAAGCTTGGACAGATAAAACAAAAGCTCGGTACGCAGGGAGCCTCGGCAAGGGCTGCGGCGTCTATATATAAAGTAATGAATGAAACTCAGAAAAATTAAACAGGACAGCTTAAGATTTGCAGGGCATTTCCTTTTAGTACTCCTGGCAAATGTTCTTTGTAAAAGTTTACGTATCACACAAAAAAATAAAAGTGTGATAGATGAGCTGGAGAAGCAGAATAAAAATTTTGTGCTTGCTTTCTGGCATGGCTCAATGCTTTTGCCCTGGTATGTAAACCGCGGTAAAAAAATGATAGCCCTTATCAGCAAAAGTAAAGACGGTGATCTGCTGTCTAAGGTTTTAAGGAACTGGGGCTACGGAGTTATCCGCGGATCGAGCACGACAGGCGGTGATGTTGCACTTGGAATTATGATTGACTATGCTAAAAACAAAAACTCGATCACGATCACGCCGGATGGACCGAAGGGACCAAGGCATAAATTAAAAGCAGGCGCGGTAATTACAGCAAAGAAAAGCGGGCTGCCGCTTATTCTTGCCGGCGTAGGGATAAAACAAAAAAGGCTTCTGAACAGTTGGGATAAATTTGAGGTGCCAAAATTATTTACCAGGGTAAACCTGGTTTATTCTGATCCGGTTTACATTAATAATGATCTTTCCTATGAGGAGACTTCAAAAGTGATCCGGGAGTGTGAAATAAAATTAAATCAGCTCCAGGAAGAAGCGGCAAAGGATTTTTAGCAAAATGAATTTCTTAAAAATCATATTGTATCCTTTTGTTCCTGTTTATGCTGCTTTAATGGCATTAAGGAACTGGCTCTTTGATAGTGGAATTTTTAAAGCTAGGAACGTCGGCGCTAAAATTATTTCCGTTGGTAATATCACGGTAGGCGGTTCGGGCAAAACACCGCTTGTGATTTATCTTGTTAACCTTCTTAAAAGTGAAGGAAGAAAAGCGGGGGTGCTCAGCCGCGGTTACGGAAGAAAGTCTTCCGGTTATGTTCTTGTTGCAGATAAGGAAAAAATTTTAACTACAGTAGATCAGTGCGGGGATGAAATTTTTCATACTGTTACAGAGTGCAAAGTTCCTGCCGCTGTTTGCGAAAAGCGTGTAAACGGCGCTAAAAGATTAATTGCTGATACGGGTATTGACACGGTTATTCTGGACGATGCTTTCCAGCACAGGTGGATTGCGCGGGATGTTGATCTGCTGATTTGTGAACAGCGCTTTCTGAACAATCCCGATTTCCTGAATCAGAATCTCCTGCCCAGCGGAAACATGAGAGAAAATTTCAGATCGGTCAAACGCGCAGACGCTGTGATCATTAACAGGAAATTTTCGGAAAAAGAAAGTCTGCCGGGCGTTCTTAAAAAATATTCTGAGCAGAAAAAAGTTTTTAATGCATATTACAAAGCAATCGGGTTCGTTGATATTAAAAGAAATGTTCAATATAAAATAGAGGAATTCAGGGGTCAGAAAAGTCTTGTTGTGTCGGGTATCGCAAATCCTTATTCATTTATCAATGCTTTAAAGCAAACAAAGGTTGACACACAGCACCAGATGATCTTTTCGGACCATAAAAATTATACTTTTAAGGAAATTCAAAAAATAAGAAAGGAATTCTATGCAACAAATTCTCATTCGGTTGTTACGACACAGAAAGATGCAGTAAAGCTTTCTAAGTTTTCAAAAGAGTTTGACGACATAGATATCTTTTACCTGAAAATCCAGCTTGAGATTGACGAGAAAAACGAATTCAGGAAATTTATAATCAAAAATATTTCATAAACATTATTGAATACCTAAATCATACAGGAGAAAAAATGGCTAAAGTTCAAAAATATGTATACTACTTCGGAGATAAGAAGGCAGAAGGTAAAGCAGAGATGAAAGCATTGTTAGGCGGTAAAGGTGCAAACCTTGCCGAAATGGTAAACATCGGCATGCCTGTTCCATCAGGTTTTACGATCACTACTGAAGTCTGCACTTATTATTATGACAACAAACAAAAATATCCGAAAGAATTAAAAGCACAGGTGCTTGCTGCACTTAAAAAAATTGAATCGAGCATGAAAGCTAAATTCGGAGATGCAAAAAATCCGCTGCTTGTTTCAGTAAGAAGCGGCGCAAGGGCATCAATGCCGGGAATGATGGATACTATCCTCAACCTCGGTTTGAATGACACAACAGTCCAGGGACTGATAGAAAAGACAAACAACCCGCGCTTTGCTTACGATTCTTACAGAAGATTTGTGCAGATGTACGGCGATGTTGTGCTTGGATTGAAACCACAAAACAAACACGAAGAGGATCCTTTTGAAGTTATCCTTGAAAAAAAGAAACACGAGAACGGTCTTAAACTCGATACAGAATTAACAGCAGAACATCTGAAAGAGCTGGTTGGCGAATTTAAATCTGCTATCAAGGAAAGAACAGGCAGCGATTTCCCGGATGATCCGATGGAACAATTATGGGGCGCAATCGGTGCTGTATTCGGATCGTGGATGAACGAAAGGGCAATCGTCTACAGAAAACTTAACAATATTCCTGCAAGCTGGGGAACTGCTGTAAATGTTCAGTCAATGGTTTTTGGAAATATGGGCGAAGACTCAGGCACAGGTGTTGCTTTCACGAGGGACCCTGCTTCGGGTGAAAATAAATTTTATGGAGAATATCTTTTCAATGCACAGGGAGAAGATGTTGTTGCAGGTACACGCACTCCTCTGCCGATATCAAAACTGAAAGAAGACGATGCAAAAATTTATAAGCAGCTTGATACGATAAGAAAAAATCTTGAAAAGCATTACAAAGATATGATGGACATTGAGTTCACGATCCAGCAGGGAAAGCTGTGGATGCTGCAATGCCGTGTCGGGAAAAGAACAGGCTTTGCTGCAATTAAAATGGCTGTGGATATGGTCAAAGAAAAACTGATCTCAAAAGAAGAAGCAATACTCAGGATTGAGCCAAACCAGTTGAACCAGCTCCTCAGACCAATTTTCGATATGGAACAAAAACGGAAAGCAATTGATGAAGGAAGATTATTAGCAAAAGGATTGAATGCCGGTCCGGGTGCTGCTTCGGGTAAAGTTGCTCTCAGCGCACAGGATGCAGAAGAAATGGCTGCAAAAGGCGAAAAAGTAATTCTTGTTAGAATTGAAACTTCACCTGAAGATATAAAAGGAATGAATGCTTCTGAAGGAATTCTTACTGCACGTGGCGGCATGACCTCTCACGCCGCTCTTGTTGCAAGGCAAATGGGTAAAGTTTGTGTTGCGGGATGCGGCGCACTGAGAATTAATTACCGGGAAAGGAAAATTGCTATCGAAGGAAAAGACAGCGTTGTTATTAACGAAGGAGAATATATTTCTATTGACGGAACCACAGGCGAAGTAATCCAGGGTAAGATTGAAACAAAACCATCTGAAGTTATACAGGTTTTAATTTCCAAAACACTCGATCCGAAAGATTCACCGGTCTATCAGACTTATGCAAGCCTGATGAACTGGGCGGACAATCTCAGGAAAATGAATGTAAGAACAAATGCAGATCAGCCGGACCAGGCTTTAAATGCAATAGCCTTCGGCGCAGAAGGAATTGGTCTTTGCAGAACCGAACACATGTTCTTTGGCGGCGACAGGATCATGTCTGTAAGAAAAATGATTGTCTCCGACTCTGTTGAGGAACGGAAGAAAGCTCTTGCAGAATTGTTACCTCTTCAGCGGGAAGACTTCACAGGGATATTTCAAGCGATGAAAGGCTATCCTGTTACGATCAGAACTCTCGACCCGCCGCTGCACGAATTTCTTCCTCACGAAGAAAAAGAAATAAACGAGCTTGCTTCTGCTTTAGGAATTTCATCTGTCAAACTGAATGAAAAGATAGCAAGCCTTCACGAGTTCAATCCAATGCTTGGATTCAGAGGATGCCGTTTGGGAATTCTTTACCCCGAAATAACTGAAATGCAGGCAAGAGCGATCTTCGAAGCAGCGTGCGATGTTGCTGCAAAGGGGATAAAAGTTAAACCTGAAATTATGATCCCTCTGGTCGGGCACATTAATGAATTCAAACTGCAGGAAGAAATTGTCAGAAGAATAGCCAAAGAAGTAATGAACGAAAAAGGACTGAAGATTAATTACTTGGTTGGCACAATGATAGAACTCCCCCGGGCTGCATTGACTGCAGATGAGATAGCTCAGAGGGCTGAGTTCTTCAGCTTCGGAACAAATGACCTGACGCAAACTACTTTTGGTCTTTCGCGTGATGATGCAGGCAAGTTTTTACCGCTGTATGTCCAGAATGAAATTCTTCCCGGCGATCCTTTCGAGGCAATTGATCAGCCAGGTGTTGGTCAGCTTGTCGAAATAGGAACGAACAAAGGTCGTTCAGTAAGACCCGATCTCAAAGTCGGGATCTGTGGTGAGCATGGCGGCGAACCCTCGTCGGTTGAATTCTGTCACAGGGCAGGATTGAACTATGTAAGCTGTTCTCCGTTCAGAGTTCCGATTGCAAGACTGGCTGCTGCGCGCGCTGTTGTATCCGAAACAGGCTCGAAGAAAAATAAAAAAAACAGCAAAGCAAGAACTAAAAGATCAGGGCTTTCAGCTAAAAGGGAAAAATAATTTTTTAACAAACATTAAAGGGAACTAGAATTTTCTTCTTCCCTGTAATTAATAATTTATTTAACGAGGTAAAAAAAGGATGAAATTATCAGATTTCAAATTCAACTTACCTAAAACACATATTGCAAAATATCCTGTCTCTCCGAGAGATAAAGCTAAGTTAATGGTGCTTGACAGGGAAACGCAGGAAATCGAGAACAAGGTTTTCACCGATATAGTTAACTATATGGAAAAAGGTGACGTGCTTGTCGTCAACGAAACGCGTGTGTTCCAGGCAAGGCTTTATGGTAAAAAAGAAAAAACGAATGCAAAGATAGAAGTATTCCTTCTCAGAGAATTAAATGCAGAAGAGTGCATCTGGGATGTGATCGTTGATCCTGCAAGAAAAGTAAGGATCGGGAATAAAATTTATTTCAACGATAAATTATGGTGTGAAGTGATTGACAACACAACTTCACGCGGAAGAACTGTGAGATTCAACCAGCCGGGGAACGTTTACAAGGCTGTTGAAAAAATCGGGCTGACCCCGCTTCCACCATACATTAAAAGAGAGCCTGAACAGGAAGATAAAGAAAATTATCAGACTGTTTATGCGAGAGTAGACGGCGCAGTTGCTGCTCCTACTGCCGGTTTACATTTTACGCAAAAACTTTTACAGAAAATTGAGAAGAAAGGAGTCACTATTGTACCGATACTTCTGCATATCGGGCAGGGGACTTTCAGGGCTGTTGAAGTTGAGGATCTTACAAAACATAAAATGGATTCCGAGTATTACGAGATATCTGCAAAAGCTGCCGAGCTTATAAACAAAGCAAAACATTCAAGGCATAAAGTGTTTGTTGTTGGAACCAGCACCTGCCGTGCTCTTGAAACAAGCGTCACCGCAGACGGTTTTTCAAAGCAAAACCGGGGTTGGACGGATAAATTCATTTATCCTTTTTATGATTTCAAAATTACGGACAGGCTGATTACTAATTTTCATCAGCCTGAATCTACATTAATTATGCTTGCAAGTGCTTTTGCCGGACACGATTTCCTGATGAAAGCCTATAAAAAAGCATTGAAGGAACATTACCGCTTTCTGAGCTACGGCGATGCGATGCTGATAAAATGAAAACCTTTGCTATCATACCGGCTGGCGGAAAAGGAAAGAGAAGCGGAAATGTTATTCCCAAGCAGTTTATTAAGCTTGGTGGAAAGGAATTAATTATTTACACACTTGAAATTTTTCAGAAAAATAATTTAATAGATGAAATTGTTGTTGCCTCTGACCCGGCTTATTTTAAGCTGCTTGAAGAACTCAAGGGAAAATATAAGCTGACAAAACTAAACTTAATTGTTAAAGGCGGAAAGGAAAGACAGGACTCGGTATTTAACGCTTTAAAATCAATCGAAGCGAAAACGAATGACCTGGTGGCAGTTCACGATGCCGCAAGACCGCTTCTGCCTGATGAAGTTCTTACAAGCGCAATTAATACTGCAAAGCTAAAGGGAAATGCTGTGGTATGCATCAAAGCCGGTGATACTATTGTTAAAGGGAACAATAAAGTTAAAGAATATATTGACAGGGGAAATATCTATTACGTGCAAACGCCGCAGATATTTAAATATTCAGTCCTGATGAGAGCGATGAAGAAAGCCTACTCCGAAAAATTTTATGGTACAGACGAATCTATGCTGGTTAAAAGATCAGGAAAACAGGTAAATATTGTTGAAGGCTCTCTGCTGAATTTTAAGATTACAACAAAAGCTGATATTGAACTTTTCAGAAAGCTTATTTAACCTGTTCTATTTTACAGTGCTGCAAGCACCTCTGAATTCAGCCTTGCAGCAAAGAAATTTACATTGATATTTACAGCTATTATCTTTAGTTTTATCACTCGTAGATTATAATGGAATTTAAAATGCTCAATTTATTTTTCATAGTAACTTTATCATACCTGGTTGGCTCGATACCGACAAGCATTATTGTAAGCAAAGTCGTAAGAGGAATTGATATTCGTGACTACGGCAGCGGAAACGCAGGCGGTACAAATGTTATGCGTGTGCTCGGCTGGAAACATGGTTTATTTGTAATGATACTAGATGCATTAAAAGGTGTGCTTGCAGTTATAGTTATTGCAAGAATATTCCGCGGCAATATGCCTTTTAATAATGCAACCCCATTCGATGATTTTACTTTAGTTCAGATCATCGCCGGGATAGCGGCAGTCATCGGACATATCTGGACGGTCTTCGCAGGATTTAAGGGGGGCAAAGGCATTGCAACAGCGCTGGGAATGTTACTGATGATAGCTACAGTCGATATGTTAATTGCTGTTGGAGCATTTATTATAGTTGTTTCAATTTCAAAATATGTTTCACTTGGTTCGATAGTTGCAGCAGTTGTTGTTCCACTTGCTTTGGTCATCCGTGAAAATGTATTTAACGTAAACATACCGGGATATCATACAATACTTCCTTTTATAATAGCAACATCATTATTAGTTATATTTACACACAGAAGAAACGTTGTCCGGTTAATTAATGGCAGTGAAAGCAAGATAAGTTTTTCGAAAAAGAATAAATCCACTCTTGGTTAATGAAAATTTCTGTTTTAGGCGCAGGCGGCTGGGGAACGACCCTCGCCATCCTGCTTCATTATAACGGACACGATGTAACCCTCTGGGAATATAAAAAAAACTATTCAAAAGTACTTGATAAAAACAGGATAAACGAACGTTACCTGCCCGGAATAAAAATTCCGAAAAAAATTCTTATAACACACGATCTCGAAGAATCGAGCACAAATAAAAATATGATCGTGCTTGCGGTTCCTTCACAGTTTCTCAGGGGAGTGGTAAAAGATATTGTGCCGGCAAATATTAAAAATTCCATACTAGTCAGTGTTGCAAAAGGAATCGAGAACAAATCGCTGATGACAATGTCCCAAATGCTGAGAGATGAAATCCCTTCTTTAAGCCCGGACCAGATAGGGGTGCTGTCGGGACCGAGCCATGCAGAAGAAGTCAGCAGAAGAATTCCGACAGCCGTGGTTACTGCATCAAAAAATGTCGAAACTTCTAAATCAATTCAGGCAGCATTTGTTACTTCATATTTCAGGGTCTATGCTTCAACAGATATTTTAGGTGTTGAGCTGGGCGGCGCATTTAAGAATGTGATTGCAATCGGTGCAGGAATTGTCGACGGAGCTAAGTTTGGAGATAATACAAAAGCGGCTATTATGACACGCGGCATCGCAGAAATTTCAAGGCTGGGGGTTGCACTCGGCGCACAGCCCGAAACTTTTGCAGGCTTATCGGGAATGGGTGATCTCATCGTTACCTGTATGAGCCGCCACAGCAGGAACAGGTTTGTTGGCGAGCAGGTTGGTTCTGGAAAAAAATTAGAAGCAGTTTTAAAATCAATGCAGATGGTTGCTGAAGGAGTTGAAACAAGCCGGTCAGCATCGCAGCTCGCAAAAAAGCACAAAGTTGAAGTACCCATCACTACCGAAGTTTACAGGATCCTTTTTGAAGATAAAGACCCCGTCAAAGCGACCACCGACCTGATGACGAGAGATATGAAGATGGAATGAAAAGCAGCCTCTTTACAACTTCGTCTATTTTATTCAGGAACAACCTGGCAGCATGTACAGACTATTACTTTAACAAAAACTATGTGTCCGTAAGATGAAATGAGTGTATTGGTTTATGTCGTACTATAGTTTGACTTTGTTTTATATTATGCTGAAAAATAATCAGAGTTAAAAAATTACGAAGAATATTTAATAGGAATGACCTACGCCAGATTAAAAGTGAAACAGGATTATCGTAAAAAAGATTTTATCGAAATTAATTTTCTTGTTGATTCCGGGGCGGTATATAGTTTAATTCCTGCAAAGCAACTTAAAAAGATTGGCATTAAACCTCATAGGAAAGAGGAATTTACACTTGCAGACGGAACAAGTATAATAAGAAATATTGACGATGCTTATTTTGAATTTCAGGGTAAAGGCGGCGCTGCGCCGGTAATTTTTGGCGAAGGAAATGACGAAGCTTTGCTCGGCGCTTTAACGCTTGAAGCACTGGGACTTGTTTTAAACCCTTTTAGCAGGGAGCTGAAGCCGATGAAATTAATGCTGGCGAAAACAAGCCGGGATAAATTAATTCCAGAAAATCTTAATATCCGTCCTCCCTTAAACTTTCCGCCGAGGCGGATCTCCTCCAAAGGCGGATGAGCCTCAGGCTCAAGCCTCTGGCTGAAAACTTAAACTTATTGTAATTGCCTCTGTCTTGCAGTATTTTTCTGTTCGATGAATAATGCCAATGAAAATATTCTTTCACGCTCAATCCAGTATATAAAGTCAGTTGGTCCGAAGCGTGCAGAGTCATTCAAAAAAATCGGGATCGGAACTATCAGGGATATTCTGTTTTACTTTCCTTCCCGTCATCTCGACAGAACAACCACGCTCTCTTCCGCCAAAGCTTACGGGTATGTTTTAAACGGCTACGATGGTGAAGTAACTGTCATCGCAAAAGTTGAGGATGTTGAAAAAAGAAGGTTCGGAAAAAGGGAAATCCTTAAAGTCCAGTTCAGAGATGCAACAGGATTTTTTGAGTGTGTCTGGTTCCAGGGAATAAAATATTTTCTGAATGTTTTTCACGAAGGCGATACTTTTGCCGTTTCAGGAAAACCTGCAATATCAAAATATGGGAACCTGCAATTCACACATCCTGACTTTGACAGAATATCAGAAGATGAAACAAAAAGTTTTCTGAACACAGGAAAGATCATTCCGTTTTACAGGATCCCGAAAGAATTAAAAACTACAAGCATCGGCGATTTCAGCCTGAGAAGGATCATAAGTTATGCAGTAGATAATTATGCGGACTTGCTGGAGGATACCCTTCCCAAAAATATTCTTGAAGAACACAAATTACTCCCGCTGAAAGAAGCAGTAAAAAATTTTCATTACCCTGAAAGCCGTGATAAATTCATTTCGGCACGGAGAAGATTTAAGTTTGAAGAATTATTTTACCTCGAACTGCTTGTCGCTTTAAGAAAACATAACTACCAGACAAGGCAGAGGGGAAATTCAATGAAGGTCAGGACTCATCTTGTGCACGACTTCCTGAAGACCCTTCCATTTGAACTGACCGGATCGCAGCTAAAAGTTTTGAGTGAAATTAAAAAAGATATGGAATCTCCCTTCCCGATGAACCGTCTTTTGCAGGGAGACGTTGGCTGCGGAAAAACCATCGTGGCATTAATCGCAATGTTGATAGCGGTTGATAACGGCTGCCAGGCTGCTTTGATGGCGCCTACAGAAATACTTGCCGACCAGCATGCAAAAAATATTTCGCACCTGATGAAAAAATTATATGAAATTCATAAGGACAGAATCATAAAGGTCAGCCTGCTGCTTGGAGGTCAGAAAAAATCCGAGAGAGAAAAAAGTCTTCAGAACATCGAGCTGCAGGAAGCTGATATTATTATCGGCACACACGCCTTGTTCGAGGAAAAGGTGAAATTTAAAAATCTGGGACTTGCAATAGTTGACGAACAGCATAGATTCGGAGTTGCCCAGAGAGCTAAGCTTCAAAGCAAAGGGAAAGTGCCGGATGTATTAGTGATGAGTGCAACACCGATACCGAGAACTTTATCAATGACAGTTTATGCAGATCTGGATCTGTCTGTAATTGATGAAATGCCAAAAAACAGGAAACCCGTCAAAACTCTGCTGCGCGGTGAAAAAAAACTTCCCGCTATATATAAATTCATTGCCGATAAGAATAAGGAGGGCTATCAATCTTTTATCGTTTATCCCCTTGTGGAAGAATCTGAAAAAATGGAACTGAAAGCCGCCGAAACATACTTCAGGGAACTTCAGGAAACACACTTAAAGAGCCTGAAATTAGGGCTTATTCACGGTCGTATGAGCTGGCAGGAAAAAGAGGAAATAATGCTGATGTTCCTTTCAAAAAAATTTGATGTGCTGATCAGCACAACTGTAATAGAAGTTGGGATAGATATTCCGGACGCAAATATTATTCTTATTAATGACGCTCACAGGTTTGGGCTTTCACAGCTTCACCAGCTTCGCGGGAGAATAGGAAGAGGCAGCAGGCAGGCTTACTGCATTCTTGTAACAAAGGATAATTATGCGGCGGCAAATGAAAACCTGGGGTTTGATCTTGAATATTTATCTTCAGCACAGATTGAGAAATATAAATCTGCGGTAAGACTGCAGACAATGGTGAAGTATAACGATGGTTTTAAAATTGCCGAGACAGATCTAAAGCTGCGCGGACCTGGAGATATATTCGGGACAAAGCAAAGCGGTCTCCCTGAGCTTAAGTTCGCCGATATAATTAATGACTCTGCTGTAATCTCCGAAGCGAAACAATCTGCGTTCACAGTTATTGAGGGAGATCCCCATCTTCGATCAGAAAATAATTTTGTTTTAAAAGAAAATCTTTTAAAACACTATTATAAAAATCTTCAGTATGCAAAAATCGCATGAAAAAAATTTTCTCCAGCACTTCGTAAACATGCACGCTTCCACCCAGCCACAGACGCCTTCTCTCCCAAAAAATTTTAAAGATTTTTATTTGCTAATTATAATTTTAGTTATAAATTTGAGGTGAGAAAAAATTATAACTAATGTTTTTCATGTTCTTTCAAAAAATTTTTACCAGGAATTTTAAAAACTATCCGGGGAAAAATTTTTCTGAAAACTTTTTAAGAGTCGTTGACTTAAAATTTTTATTAGTTATATTTGTCAAAAAAAATAATAAGGAGATTTTATTTTATCCCCCCTGTTTAATGTGCGATTGAAAGTCGCTCTGACTTTCAATGTGAAGCCAGAAAGTGAAACCTGCCTGACAGGTAGGCAGGCTTTCCTCGAAGAACTACCCCCAAATCTGAAAAACACTCAACATCAATCAGAAAAAGCAGTCGACACTTACGCTGAGTGGGATACGTGGGAAACTATTACTGCACTTAAAGCAGCACTTGAAACTTATCACGATGTTATTTTAGTCGAAGCAAACGAATCTGCTTTTGAAAAATTAAAAGAAGCAAAGCCGGATATTGTCTTTAATGTTGCAGAAGGACTCAGCGGAATAAGCCGAGAGGCGCAGATACCTGCTTTGCTTGATTTGCTTCAGATACCTTATACTGGTTCTGACCCGTTAACGCTCGCAACCTGCCTTGATAAAGCACGTACGAAAGAAATTTTATCTTATTATAAAATTCCTACTGCAAAATTCCTTTTCGCAGATACGATTGAAAAGATAAAGAGACATAACCTGGTATACCCGCTGATCGTAAAGCCGATTTCGGAAGGCTCGAGCAAAGGAATTTTCTCTTCATCTTTCGTACGAAATGAAAATGAACTAAGAAGCGAGGTTGAAAGAATATTATCAGAATATGCTCAGCCTGCTCTTATTGAAGAATTTCTTCCGGGCAGAGAATTCACGGTGGCTGTATTAGGAAACGGAGACGAAGCCGAAGCGCTGCCAATCGTAGAAATAAACTATAAAGAATTTCCAGATGATTTCGTTCCAATATATTCATACGAAGCTAAATGGATATTGGACACAAGGGAAGACCCGCTGGATGTTTTCACCTGTCCTGCAAAGCTTGATAAAAATACAGAGATATTAATTAAAGAGACAGTTCTTAAAGCATATAATACTCTGCGCTGCAAAGACTGGGGCAGAATTGACGTAAGACTTGATTCAAAAGGAATCCCAAACATTATTGAGATAAATCCTCTGCCCGGGATACTGCCTGATCCTCAGGATAATTCTTGTTATCCCAAAGCAGCCAGAACACATGGCTTAAGTTACAACGAAATGATAAACATGGTTCTATTCGTTGCAGCTAAAAGACATAAGCTTTTATGAAAACAGATGCGAAAATATTGATCTGCTACAACTCTCCTGTTAGCATCTTCCCGGTCTACAATGGTAAACCGGCAGAGCACAATAGCCGGTTGAATGATCTTTCCGAAAATGCTTTCGAAAGGGATCTAAATAAAATAGTTGACAGCCTGAGCTTGTATTATTCGAATGTTGATACATTTGCCGCAAATGGTAATGTTGAAAAAACAATTGCTGAATTAAACCGTAAATCGCCCGATGTTATTTTTAATTTTGTCGAGTCAATCGAAGGTGTAGCTGCCTATGAATTTTGTATTGCAGGAATTTTTGAACTGCTCGGTTACGAGTTCACCGGCAACACCCCGATAACTCTCGGAAACTGTCTGAATAAAGAAAGAACAAAAAATATTTTACGGTCCTTTGACATCCCCACCCCAAAATCACAGATCATAAAACCCGATGGAAAAATTTCAGATAAAAACTTTAAACTGAAATTTCCTGTAATCCTGAAATTAATGACAGAAGATGCAAGCATCGGAATATCTGAATTTTCAGTTGTTAATAATTTTTCTGACTTAAAAAAACAATTAAAATTTTTATTTGAAACTTACAGGCAGGAAGTAATCGCTGAAGAATATATTGACGGGCGCGAGCTTAATATTGCGATACTGGGAGATAAAATACTCCCTGTTTCTGAAATACTTTTCCATGGGCTTCCGGAGGACTTACCAAGAATTATTACGTACGACAGCAAGTGGATAGAGGATAGTGTTTATTACCAGAATACAAAGCCAAGCTGCCCTGCTCTGCTGGAAAAAGATATACAAAAAAATATTGAAGACGCAGCGATCGCCGCTTTCAGCGCTTTGAACTGCAGAGATTACGCAAGAGTTGATATCCGCCTGGCTAAAGATGGAACCCCTTACGTAATTGAGGTAAATCCAAACCCGGATATATCTACTGATTCAGGTTTCGCACGGGCAGCTTCGGCAGCCGGAATTTCTTATCCTGAACTGCTGTATTCAATTGCAAATTTTGCTTTAACAAGAAAGAAAAATGATACGAAAAATAAAGCAAGCTGATGCAATCGAGATTGAAAATATTTTAAGGAAGGTCCCGATCTTTAACAAAGAAGAGATTGATGTTGCTATGGAACTCGTGAACATAGCAGTTACTGTTCCGGTTCAGACTGATTATAACATTTTTGTTTACGAGGAAGAAGGAAAAATTCTGGGTTATCACTGTACCGGTAAACGACCTCTGACTGATGCTGTTTATGATCTGTATTGGATTGTTTCTGACCCGGATTCCGGGAAAAAAGGTATCGGAAAAAGTTTACTGGATCATGCAGAAGATTTTGTTAAAAAAAATAACGGAAGATGGATACTTGCTGAAACATCTTCCAAAGATAGTTATGCAAAAACAAGAAATTTTTATCTGAGAAATAATTATTCGATAATCGCAGAAATAAATAATTTCTATAAAGTGGGCGACAGCCTGCTGGTTTTTGGAAAATATTTTTATAAGTAAAAACAACAATCTGAGGCTCAGTCATGGAACTATGGCAGCAAATGATACGAGACAGCATACACACTGTCGATCAACTTGTTGAAAAATTTAATATAGATCGGAAAGTTGCTGAAGATCTTGACGAATTTTTTCAGGCAAGGATAAACCCCTACTATTTCAGTTTGATCAGATATCCGGGGGACCCTATCTGGCTTCAATGCGTACCTGATAAAGCGGAGTTGGACGACTTCGATGGAGAAGAAGATCCTCTGATGGAAGACTCGATGAGCCCCGTTCCAAACATTACGCATCGTTACCCGGACAGAGCGCTTTTTTTGGTCACGAGTCAGTGCGGGCTTTACTGCCGTTTCTGTACGAGAAAAAGAAAAGTCGGTGATTATGAAAAAATTTCGATGAAGGGGCTCGAAAGCGCTTTCCAGTATCTCGAACAGCATACTGAAGTGCGTGATGTTATTCTTTCGGGCGGCGATCCTTTAATGCTTACTGATGCCATGCTTGAAAAAATCCTGCAGCGGCTGCGTGCAATCCCTCACATTGAGATAATCAGGCTGGGAACAAAAATGCCGTGCGTTCTTCCGCACAGAATTACTCCCGAACTTTGCGAGATGATAAAAAAATATCACCCCATTTATGTAAACACACATTTCAATCACCCGTGGGAGATCACCCCTGAAAGCAGCCGTGCCTGCGAGATGCTTGCAAATGCAGGCGTGCCGGTTGGTAACCAGATGGTATTGATGAAAGGCGTAAATGATGACCCCGCAGTTGTCAAAGAATTATTGCAGAAACTGCTGAAGATCAGGGTGCGCCCATACTATATGTATATGGCTGATGAAACAAAAGGCGCCAATCATTTCCGCACTTCAATTGAAACGGGGATTGAAATTATTGAAAATCTCAGGGGACACACAAGCGGTCTGGCTATTCCTCACTTTGTTATTGATGCACCCGGCGGCGGAGGGAAAATTCCAATATTGCCGGAATACGTTATTCACCACGATGAAGATAAAATTATCCTTCGCAATTTTAAGAACAAAGTTTATGTTTATAAAAATTATAAGGATAAGAATAATCCCGGTACAAAGAAGAACGGGAAAACTTCCGGTAAAAATAGTAAATCAAAGATCAAGGAGATTGACTATTCAAAAATTGAATTACCAATACTCGAAGAAGTTGAGAGCTAAACGAAAAGGCGTCCATTGGGACGCCTTTTTAATTTTTACTTTTCAAAACCTGTCCGAAGCCTTAGCGTAAGAGGACTAATTTTTTGTTTGCTATAAAGTCGTTAGCTATTAGCTGATAAATATAAATTCCGCTTGCAAGATTTTCTGCGTTGAAAGTAACATCATATCTTCCTTTGCTCTGGTATTCATTAACGAGAGTTTTTACTTCTCTGCCAAGTATATCATAAACCTTTAATGTAACAAATCCGTCTTTGGGTAATTGATATTTTATTTTTGTAGTCGGGTTGAAGGGATTTGGAAAGTTCTGATATAGATAAAATAATTCCGGACTCGTTTTTTCTCCTTTTATCTTAGTAATTAAAAACTTTTCTCCAAATAATTTCCCGTCAGCTGTCATTATGCCAACCATCGGTAAATTTAAGTGTGTATAATAATTTCTTATGATTCCTAAACTTTCAACAAAATAGAAGGGATGCACAACCGAATAAACAGAATTGCTGCCAATAGGAAGAAGCCATAGTGAATCGCTTAGACTTGGGATTAAAATTGAATCTAAGAAAGATTGAAGATTAGGAGTATGACTGTATTGAGTAGTATCATCACTCCAAAGAAATCGATAATTTTTACCATCCAGAAATTGCTTAGTAGTATCATAGATAATAACCTTCGGTAAAGCTTTATAACCCCCCATTCCACTTGTATAATTGAAAAACCGATATAAAGAATCACCCTTTGAAAAGCTGAAATCAGCTATTAAAGAATCTCCTATTGTTGTATGCTGATATAATTTTTTATTCTCAATTATCTGATATAATGTATCTGTAAAATATTTATTAGTATTATCCGGTTCGCTATGTATATATTTTTCAAATAAAATCACAGAATATATTTTTGAACTGATTAAAGTTTTATTCATCACTTTTTCAATAGCTAAAGTATATGAACCGTTACCAGCACAAGGAATTCCTAACGCGCCACAGCTTGAATAATATCTTACCGTACCAACACTAAGATCATATATCGAGTTAACTGAGTCTTGTGCAAATAAAAATATTGTTAAAAAATTATATAATAAAAGGAGTAATAATTTTTTCATTATGATATTCTTAAATTTATTTTATTATAGTCAACTTTTTAGTCTGAATAAAATCTTCGGTATATAGCCTGTCCGAATGTATCGCTATGCAATAAAAATTGAATTACCGGTACTCGAAGAGGTTGAAAGCTAACATAATAGAGATATACTATACCTTACCAAGACATTATTGTTATCTTAATACTATTTAATTAATAGTGCTTTTTTAATAGCAGTGCCGTATTGTGTCTGCAAATAGAAAATATAAATTCCGGTGGCTAATAAAGATCCGTCAAACATTATTGAATAATGACCTGGTTGTAGTTCTTTATTGAGTGGTTCGGCAACGTTTCTACCCAATATATCATAAACCGATACGCGTACGTGCGAATATGAATTCAATAAAAAGGATATGCTCGTTGAAGGATTGAATGGATTGGGATAAACATCAAGTTCCAATGGTAACAAATAATTTTTCTTTTTAAAGTCTTTACTAATTTCCGTCACTTTTCCAACAGAGTAGGCAAGTAATTCCCACAGCATACCATCTCCAGCAACGAGCAGGTTACCAGTGTTTGTCTCGGCTACATCTGATATTGAGTACATAGGAGCTGCTAATAGTTTAGTATGCCAGGTCAGTCCTCCATCCGTGGTTTCCACGAAGTTAAATGAAATTCTTAATAATCCCTTAAGTGAATCTTCAAAAAAGAATGCATCATAATGAGTGAAGTAATCAGATGAGGATAAAATTTTATTCCAGTTTTGTCCACCATTTGTAGTCTTATAAAATTCGTAATTACTGCAGGCATAGCCTGTAGTGTTCGTAATCATTGAAATGTGATTAATTTCACGCGGAAAATCAATTATCTGCCAATCGTGACCAGAATCTGTTGATCTGTAAATAATTCCTCGAATGCTGGTGCTGTCATAATATCCCCCTCCGCCAATAATTGTTGCTGGTGCTGGCATTGAACTTTCATTTAACCAGCAATTTCCTGGGAAAGGTGTTGGATTCCAGGAACTGCCCCCATTCGATGAATATAAAATGTTTTTATATAACTGAACAACAAGATTGTTTTTATCATATGCATATAAAGCTCTGGAACCATTATAATAAGGCAAATGAATTTGTTGCCACGATTTACCGTTGTCTGTTGATTTATATAGTCTTTCTTGATCCGGTATTGTATAAATAACTCCTTCTGCAATCGACATCTGCAAAAACGAATTGTAATAATTACCTGGTAAGTTTTCTTGTGTCCAGGTTTTACCGGCGTCTTGGCTAACCAAAAACTTATTAGTATAAGACCAAGCAACTACTAAATGTTCGGATGTCTCTAATGGCTTATTATCAAGTGAAATACCGCTAATTGTAATATCACGTGTGCTTGTAATTTTATTAAATGTTAAACCACTGTCGTTTGATTTATAAATACTAAACCTTGTTGCTGCTACAATTATTTTGCTATCTTGAATATATGCTGCAGTTGCAAAATCATTATACTGACCGGGAAATATATTAGTTGAATAAGCCCATGTTTTTCCCGAATCCATACTACGCCTCATATACGTATTTGATCCTGCACCTAAAATTATCCATATACTATCTCCAATAGAAAGAACTGTCTTTGGAGTCTCAGTCTTAAATTCAGTGGTCGTCCAAGTATTCCCCAAATCAGTCGTTCTGCTAACAAAAGAAATAAGCGTATCATTTCCAGTTTGTTTTGTCCCGATTGCAATTCCTAAACCAGATGGATTATATTTCAAATCACTGTAAGAGATTTTTGTATTTGTATCCGACATTGGTGCAGAGTCTACCTGGGTCCAAGATATACCGCTATTGGTGCTACTCCAAATAGCCCCGCCTGTTTTGGCTGAACTAGAATAACTTGTGGCAAGCCAAACGCGATTTTCATCAAGTGCAAATGCTTTTGAAAATATTCCTGCAAAGGCGTAAGGTGTATTCACAAAATTCCAGGTAGCTCCCGCATCGGTAGTCCTGTAAGTACCCCCCACTCCGAATTTCCAGCCTACTTTACTATTACCAAAAACAACTCTCTCAATATTTGCCCCAGACGGTTCCATTTGTTTCCAGGTAAATCCACCATCGGTCGTACGGAATTGTCCGTGTGCAGGATCAGTAACATACCCTATCAAGCTGTCTGCAAAAGCTATTCCTTGATTACTGCCGCCTACAATATCACCAACTGGTCCATATGGTGGATAAACAATAATTGTATCAGCTGCATCAGCTGTGGAAAAAACTATATTATTTGGACACCAAAAATATGCTTTATTGCCGATTGTAACAGATGAATATGCGCCTATTTTAGGCGGATATGGAGCAATCATACTCCAGGAATTCTGAGCTAAGATTTTAAAATCAAATAGGACAAGAACAATAATGCATAGTGCAAAAATTAATTTAGTTTTCATTGATCCTTCGTGATGATTATATCCCTGTTCAAAATTTTTTCGGGCAATAATTGAACGTTTATCAATGTTGATTTGTAACCTTTTTTAACTATTAAAAGATTAATATTTGTATCAAGTATTTGATAGTATGCAAAAGTATCCCCGTTCATTACCGCTACTATATCTCCTATAAAAGCATCCTGTATATTAAAAAAATAACTACCTTTGTTATCAGAAACAGCATTTGTATTAACAGAATCATTTACTACAAGAAATGATTTCTCTGAGTTATAGGTTTTACCGCTATCGCTAACAGCAGTTAGATGATATAGATAAACTCCGTTTTTTATATCTAGGCTATCAACTATGTTTTTAAAATATAATTGGAATAGTCCATACTGAAGAGTATCAGAACGCTTGTATAATAGTTTCTTATCACTTTCGTTAATGATAGTAAATTCGATGGAGCATTTCTCAGGTAATGAGAATCTTACATAGAAAGAGTTAGAGCATGGGTTAGGAAAGTTTTGGAACAATTCAAAATTAAAATCCATAGAATTGGATATCTTTTGAAGATCTATTGTGGTAGGATTTATTGGGATGCTGTTTAAGAAAAATAAACAAAAAATCTTTGCATCACTAATTAGGCTTCCGTCAGCATCATAAATTTTACCTCCAACTCCATAAATTGGTTTTGTCGTTGGAGAAATCGGATTATTATTACACCTACCAAGTAAAATAATTATGGAAAGTATTGATAGGGTTCTCAATAATTTTATGAAGTGTAATCTTGACATTTGAACCCTTTAAACCAGAAATCAGGATTAAATTTTGTTTCAATTATTTTATTTTACTATTAATTATTAATACTGTCAAGTAAATGTGCTGAATAATAAACAGGACAGTAAAACAATACAGAGAATGTACTGTAAATTTATAACAAAAAATCCTTTGATTTGGTCGAATATAAACGTTATTAATTCCTCTTTATAATCCTCACCATATCCTTTTCAAGAGTTTCTGCCGGAGCTTCGACTATTCTTCCTTTCTCTTTTCCATCTTCATAAAATATTATGGTCGGGACTAAATTAATTTTCAAGCCGGCAGCTTCATCATCCGCTATGGGTGATTTCCCCCGCCTGCGTTGAAACTTCGGCGGGCAGGCTTTCTTATCCCTGTCAACCATAATCAGCTTTACTTTATCTGAGGGATACTTCAGATAGTCAAGTATTTTATAAAATCTCGGAACCTGCGTCCGGCTGTCGCTGCACCACGTTCCCATTACAATTGTTATGTCTGCGTTTTTTATTTTGTCTGAGATCTTATCAAGAGAAGCTGAATCTACTTCATACATATTATACTCGGAGTTGAACCACCAGGAGAATGAAGTGTCGTTGAAAGCTTCGCGGTTACAATAGCCTGTCAGCATTGGTTTGCCGGTAATTGGATCTTTGCTCATATAATTTATTTCCTGTCCGAATGTGTTTGCTGATAAAAAGAAAAACAGCAATAAAATATATTTTTTCATCTTGTCTCCATAAACATCAGGTATCACTGTTGTTCATTGAATTATTTCTCAGGTCAATTCCCCATAATAATTTTTTCCTCAGCGTTTCAAAGTAATTTGTCAATGAAGTATGCACAAGCTTAACTGACTTTTTGCTTTTGGTAATTTTCAATTCAAGCGGCGGCGGAAAAGCAAATACTCTCTGCCCGTCGCAGTTAATGTGCAGCTCTTTATGGAGCGAGTTCGTTCTGATCGTAATCTCCTGACTGCTGGGAATAACAAGGGGTCTCATTGTAAGGCTGTGCGGAGAGATGGGGCTTAAAGTTATTACATCAGCTTTAGGGCTTACAATTGGTCCGCCGGTTGAAATCGAATAACCTGTTGAGCCTGTCGGCGTTGCGATGATCAGTCCATCGGCAGAAAATGTAGTAACATATTCGCCGTCAACATTAATTTCTATCTCGATCATTTTAGGCCATCCGCCTTTATCAACCACAACATCATTTATCGCATAAAGTTTCTGAAGCTGATGCCCAATACATTCGCCGGAAATGAGCATTCTCTCATCAATTGAATACCTGCCGGCTTTAATTTCTTTTATGAGCTGATCAAGCTGGTCTACGCTTGTCTCAACAAGAAAACCAAGCTTGCCGAGGTTCACGCCAAGCACAGGCTTATCGTAAAACTGGGCGTTATAAGAAGTGTTCAGCATTGTGCCGTCGCCGCCAACAGAAATTATCATATCACTGTTCTTATAAAGCTTTTCATCTTTTACGAATTCTGTTTTTTTTATTGGTGTGGTTAATTTCTCCTGGTGTTCAGACACACTGCTGCTTATTAAAAATCTGAGATGATTTTCCCGGAGCTTATTTACAAAGTTTGAGATCACCGGGAAAACTTTTTCCTTATTTGTATTTGCAATAATTCCTATGACCGGGTCTCTTTTCACTTTATTGTTCTTTAATGATTTCGCTGTCATTTTTTATTTCCCGATTTTCTTTTCAACTCCCAAAATTTACAATATTTTGTAAAAACATACGCTGAAGAAAATACTGCCAGGATAAGCCCTTCAATACCATCTAAAAATCCGGCTTTCAGCAAATACATCTTTATAAAAATAAAAGGGGGTCTCAGGAGAATATCTGAGATTTTAAAATCTCTTCCTTCCCTTAGCATTTCTTCTGCAGCAAGTGTAGTGTAACGATTAAACTTTTCAAAATAATGGTGTATAGTCGGGTCGGTAAAATGATCGAGGTCGTTTTCAAGTCTGCCTGTTAAACCATTCACAACGAGATGCTCGTGAACATCATTATCGCTGAAGCTGGCTTGATTCTTATTGAACAGCCTGGTTACTCTTCCGGGATACCACCCGCTGTGCCTGATCCATTTGCCAAGGAAGTAAGCCTTACGCGGTACAGAGTAAGAGGAAAATTGCGGGACGTTAGTTTTAAAATTATTAATTTCTTTACAAAGTTTATCTGTAACAGCTTCATCAGCATCAATCCAGAATATCCATTCATTGGAAGCTAAAGACACACCAAATTTTTTAGTTGAAGAATATCCCTGCCAGCTTACAGTTTGTACTTTAACACGAGAAAATGTTTTAGCAATCTCAAAAGTTCTGTCGGTAGTCCTGTTATCCACAAGCACAATTATTTCATCAATACAGCCGAGCTGGCTTTCAATACACCTGCCGATGTTTGACTCCTCGTTTTTCGCGATTATAATAGATGATATTTTAATCATACTAATTAAAATAATATTATTGAATCAATTTATTAATAAGGCTGATTACAAAAGCCGGACTGATACTGTTAATATCGAGATCTGAGCCGAACCTGTATTGCCTGCTGAGTTCATCATGGTTGTTGAGGTTTTTCATTATTTCATCGGGGTAAACATAATGAGCGCCGGAAAATATTTCAGCAGGATAAGGATGAAACCTGCCGAAGTAGCTGCCGTTCGATATACAAATAAATTTTGTTTTTACTGCTGCGGCAAAGTGCATTGCGCTTGTGTCATTTGTTATCAGGAATAATGCGCTCTGCAAAACTTTAGCGAGACCTGTTAAGTCTGTCTGTCCTGTCAGATCAATAAAACTTTCAGCCGGTAAATTTTTAGTGATCGAGCTGGTTATCTTGGCTTCATTCCCTGATAAAGGTATCACTATTTTTAATGAATATCTTTTAATAATGTAATTAGCTATAACAGAAAAATTTTCTGCTGACCATCTTCGTTTTACATCGCTTGAGCCGGGGAATATTACAACATATTTAGCAGGCAAATTAAATTTTAATTTGTAGCCGGATAGATCGATTTTTGTATCCTTTATGTTTGGTTCAGTATTAAGCAGATGCTGAAAAAATTCTTTGTTCCTGTAGAACTCGAACAAATTATCGTTTCCTGCCGGCAGCAGCTTTGTATAATATTTATCTGAGATAAGCTCTCTCTTCCATTTAGCATGCTTGTCCAAAGCGCCCTCACTTCCGATTTTAACCCGGGCTCTGCTCGCTTTTACAATCGAATCCCCAAACAATATTTCTCTTGTGTAAGTCGTTTCGATTACTACTTCATAACCATTTTTACAGATCTCTCTCAGGATTTTATACCTGTACTTTATTTTTTTGTAGAATTTTTTCCTGTCAATCCAGATAAAATTATCAACAAAGATTTTGTCAAGATTTTCGGCAAGATTTTTCCAGATTATATTACCACAAAGAGTGATCTTGTAGCCCCGGTATTGTTCGCTGTTCTTAACTGCGCTAAGGAAATTTCTAAACACAATATAATCGCCGATCGAGTCGAGCCTGATGATGAGTAACGTGCCGGGATTGATTTTATGCCTCCTCAATCTTACGAAGAAAAGTAAAATGCTTAACTGCAGATAATTAAAAAGATTCTGTATTTTTTTTGTGTAAAGTGAAATCATTATTAATTTGGAGACATAATTATTTCTCTAACAAAACATGGTCTCCCCAAATTTTACTTTTCATTATTATTTTTGCAATAAAGAAAGCTATCCCGTATTTGCTGAGCTTTACAATCACAGAGAATAAAAGCGGGCTTATTTTTTTTCTGGTGAACAAATGAATTTCTCCAAAACTATAAAACCTTAAACCGTTTTTATTGGCGATAAAAGTCAGCGTATCCCTTGAATAAAAAGCAATATGCTGACCGTGATTGAACCCGAAGTACCACCAGTCTTCCGGCACTGGCTCAGGCAATAGTTTTGTCGAAAAGAAAATGTTTTCAGAAACGGCGAGCATTTTATTAATTTCTTCAAGCGGGTCAACGAGATGCTCAAAGACTTCGAATGCTGTGAGAGCCTCAACCTGAGCTTTTTTTATTTTCTTATATTCAAATCCGCGTGCTAACAAATTTTGTGAGTACTTATCGGACCAGTAAAAATCAAAGCCGATATCTCTCATCAAGCGGGTAAATATTCCGTATCCGCCGGCATAATCAAGAAAGACGCCTTCTTTATCAAAAAAGAAATAAATGAGGGAGGAAACAACTTTGCTGAAATAAATATTTCTGTCTAGTATTCCAGTGTCTGAAATATTTATTGCACTGTTGTAAGCTTCGGCAAGCCAGTAAGGTTCTTCGGTGAAAAGAAAACCGCAGTTATTGCAATGAAAAAACTGAACATCATACTTGTTCAGAATTTTCTTCTTAAAATTTTTTTTTACTTCTGAGCTGCAAATTTTACAATTCATAAATTATTGATACCATATTCCCGCTGCTTTTCTACTAATTATTTTTGAGTATTGAACCGGAGCCCAGACAGAACCCACCGCAACACAAACACACGTCGCAGCCATAACTCCTGTTATCCCCATACCAAGATTTTTCGCAAAATATATTGAAAGCGGAATGTTTATCACTGCAACAAAAATTGAAGAATAGAACTGCAGCCTGATCTTTCCTACTCCATTAATAAAGAATGCAAAAATATTATTCCAGTTAGAAAGTATCACAAATACTCCCATTACTGCTGAAAGGTAAAATGGGATTTTTATTTCAGAGCCAACCCATAATCTATAAATTGGTTCTGCAAGAAAAACGAGCGCAGCAGCACCAACTGATAAAAGAGACCATATTTTAATTATCTTTGATGTCGAATTACGTATCCATTGAAAATCTTCTTTCACATAAGCTTCTGTATATGCTGACCAGAACGGAGTTAAAATTATATTGAAAAATAAGGGTATAAAATAAAATAATTTATACGCAATATTATAAGTAGTAACCTCCGCCGGACCAAAAATCCTGGTAATAATCAGACTGTCAGTAGCAAATAAAACCAGGCTGGAAAGCTGAATTACAAAAAACTGAACACCCAGTTTTACCAGCACACTGGAATATTTAAATTGGATATTCTTAAAAGCCGGTGCTATTCTTTTGTAATATTTTAAAAACAATATCAATGAAGCAAGAAGCAGAATTATCACAGGGATCAGGCTTAATCCTGTTCCTAACATCACAATATTTCTCCGGTATGTCTTATAAATAATAAACAGGAATAAAACGCTGAAAATGTTTACTAATGCACTTAAAAATCCATTGACTGCAGGGCGCTGGTCTGCCTGGTTTACAGAGTAAATTAATTTTAAAAAAAGTTGAAGTGAAAAAAGCAGAAACACCACAGCAATCAGTACATTAACCTTCGAAGCCAGGTATTCCGGTACATTGAAAATTAATTGCCAGTTTATGAATCCATATATTATATAAAAGACCATACACAAAGCCAAAATGCCAAGACCAAAAACAGCATAGGCTGTACTTACAAATGTTTTGGCTTTCTCAAAAGAATTTTCTGAGATGGCTTCAGCAAGTTTATTTCTTAACCCGTTCCCGATTCCGAAATCAAAATAACTGAACCACGTCAGAACAGAACTGATGGTTAGCCATACACCATATTCAACAGCGCCGAGATATTTCAGGGTTAAAGGTATAATGATAAGGGTTGCAGCAAAATTTACTGCATTAAATACAAACAGCAGAACGATATTCTTTTTTGCTTTATCCGAACGGGAATTTCCTTCAAACCTTATAAGGTTTTTTGTTTTCAGAATAAATAGCTTCAATGGTTTTTCTTATCCCATTTATTTTTACGCCACAACTTTACAAGGGAATTAAGCCCGAGGTAATCTAAAATTTTTTTTGTCTTTGTTCTGAAAATACGCGCATTGAATGATCTTTCAGCATCTTTATTCCAGAAACCATATTTCATCAAAGCCCGTTTCACTTCTTCCAGGGAACCAAGTTCATTCTCCCACGAAGATCCGCCTGCACGCATATAAACAAGCGGTTCGCCATTTATATATTTCCCTTTTGAGCGGAAATCATCAATGCTTTTTTCAAGGCGGCATATAAATTCAAAATCCATAGCCTGTTTGTAATCAACATTATACAAACCATGTTTTTCATAAACTTCTTTCCGGAAAAACATAGTCGGGTGATTGAACGGAAGCGCTTGCGTAACCGGGCAGAGCAGCGGTCTGCGGATGTTGGAGCCGTATTTTCTATCTTCAAATAAAATATTTCCGTGTGTGTAGATAATATTTTCGTTCTCAAAAGCATCTGAGATTTTTTGCAGAACTGAATTATCATAATAATAGTCATCGGCGTTAAGTATACCTATAACATCTCCGCCCGAAATTTTTATTCCTTTGTTAAAGGCATCGGATATCCCGCAGTCTGGTTCAGAAATAATTTTAAGTTTTTCATTCTTCTTATTGCCATGGTATAACTTCTTTACAATATCCAGTGTGCTGTCTGAACTGCAATTATCTATAATAATGTGTTCAAACCGCTGGTAGGATTGATTTATTACAGAAACAACCGTCTGCTCTATTGTCTTTTCGTTGTTGAAAGCAGGAGTGATTATTGAAATTTTAATCATATATTAAATATACAGATTCAGAGGAAATTATCAGAATCATATATGTCCTCAGAAACAACTTAAGTGTAATCGGAGGATTGACCATTTGTAGTAAATTCATAGGAATAATGGAATAAGGTTATTCTGTTGTCGGGGAGTCGTTTGTTAATAAAGATTTTTGATTATAAATATGAATGAAAAAAAGAAAAAAATATTGATTATTTCTGTAATGGATAGCTGGGGCGGGGGAGAGGAATTTATCCTCCGGCTGACAAAGAATTTATCAGAATATAAATTTTATATTGCCAGCCCGCAAAATGCTGTCTCCCAAAGATTTGAAAATGAAGGCTTAAATGTGTTTCATATCAGCTCGCTAAAAAAATTCTACCGGGCTGAATGGGGATGGAGTTTGTCAGCAGTCTTAAAGACGCTGTTCTACGCAAAACTTTCATCTTTAAGTTTAGTAAGAATAATTTTGAAAAATAAAATCGATCTGATAATTGCTAACGGGAATTTTGCGGCTGTCTATGCTTTGCCGGCTTCTTTTTTTACGAGGAGAAAATTTATCGGGATACAGCATCTTATCCACAGGAAAAATTCCGTTGAAGAAAAAATAATAAAGCTTCTCAACAGAAGAATCCTGAAATTTATTGCTGTTTCAAAATCTGTGGAAGAAAATATAAAAGAATTAATAGGAAAATACTCTGACGAAAAAATCTTAATCATTAATAACGGGATAGAACTCCCGCCGGCAAAAATTCAGGATAAAAAATCCAACCAGATCAGCATTGGTGTTGTTGGCAGCATTGTAAGACTGAAAGGGATTGACATGATTATCAATGCAGCAAAGGAAGTTATCAGAAGCAATGAGGATATTCATCTCAAAATTTATGGAAATACAAGAGAGAAAGACTCTGAGAAATATCTTGAGGAGTTAAAATTTCTGATAAGTGAAAATAGTCTTGAAGAGAGTGTACATTTTTTTAGTTTTGAAAAAGATAAAGACAGACTTTACAACAGTTTTGACATCCTCGTAAGTTTCTCAACTGTTCCGGAATCTTTTTCATATTCGGTTCTCGAAGCAATGTCTTATGGAAAAATAGTAATCGCTTCGGATGTTGGAGGTCCAAAAGAATTTCTATCTAACGGTGTAAACGGTTTTTTAGTTAACCCCCTTGACGTAAAAGCATTATCTGACAAACTTAAATTTTGTGTTGAAAATTTATTCTCCGATAAATTCTCTGAGATCAGGAATAACGCAAGAAAAACAGTTGCCGAAAAATACAGCGTCGAAAATTTTACAGAGGGCTATAAAAAACTTTTTGATTCTATTTTTTGCAATTTAGCTTAAATTATCGTAATCAAAATATTACTTTTTGAGTAACCATTGAAAACAGCAATAGTACACGACTGGTCAACCGGTTATGCAGGATCAGAAAGATGCGTGGAATCTTTCACAAATCTTTTCCCTGATGCGGATACATTTATGTTATTCGATTTCCTCACTGAAGAGGAAAGGAAAATAATTTTTAAAGATAAACCGCCAAGAACTTCTTTTATCCAGAAACTTCCCTTTGCAAAAAATCATCACAGGAAACTGCTTCCGTTCTGCCCTTTTGCAATAGAACAATTTGACCTTTCAGAATATGACCTCGTTATTTCAAGCTCGCATGCTGTTGCAAAAGGCGTATTGACAAATCAAAACCAGCTTCATATTTGCTACTGCCACACTCCTATCAGGTATGCCTGGGATTTAACACATCAGTATCTGAGGGAATCAAATTTATCAAGCGGGTTAAGCGGAACTTTTGCCAAATGGATACTCCACTATATAAGAATGTGGGACACAGCCACGGCAAACAGACCTGATCATTTTATTGCAAATTCAAATTACATCGCTAAAAGAATTAAAAAGATTTACAACCGCGAATCAACCGTGATAAATCCCCCTGTGGATATTGATCGTTTCGAATGCTGTGCTGAAAAAGAAAATTATTATCTGACTGCATCGCGGTTCGTTCCATATAAAAGAATTGATATAATTGCCGAAGCCTTTTCAATGATGCCCGATAAAAAATTAATTATTGTCGGCGACGGACCTGACGAAGAAAAGATCAGGAGAAAAGCCGGAAACAATATTGAGTTTACCGGCTTCCTGAACGGAGAGAAATATAAAAACTATATGAAGAAGGCAAAAGGATTTATCTTTGCAGCCGAAGAGGATTTTGGGATTGTAGTCATTGAAGCATTAGCAAGCGGAACTCCAGTTATAGCACTTAATAAAGGTGGTGTTTCGGAAACAATTCAGGACGGCGTGAACGGAATTTTATTCAACGAACAGAAACCTGAACTGATCAAACAAGCTGTCGAAAAGTTTGAAATGGTACAGAACAAATTTAATCCTTTGACTCTTGCAAATTATGCAAAGCAGTATGACAGAAAAGTGTTTGAGCAGAAAATAAAAACTTTTATTGATGAAAAGATTAATGAGAAGTTTAAAAGCTGAAAATTCAATCCTTGTTTTTTTATGATAACTAACCGGAAATCAGTTTATTACTTGCGCCTGTTTACAGATTTAATCCTGTTAAACTTTTCTTTTGTTTTATCGGCAAAACTGTCGCAGTCGCTGGCAATCCTTTTTTCTCGTCCGTATATGTTCGTGCTGATGGCAGGATTAAACTTCCTGTGGTATTTTTTTTCCAACGTAACAGAATTCTATGAGGACGCCGCAGCAAAATCTTTTTCCTACCAGGTATCAAATATTATAAAAAGCATTTTCGTTCAGGATGTTGCTGCTGTATTCTTTATTTTCATAGCAAAAGAAGATCTCTTTACTCGTAATTTCATTCTCTTTTATTCACTCCTCCTTTTAATTTTGTTAAGCGCTCGTATCCAGATCATACGGCATCTGCTCGTCAGTATAAGGGGCAGACAGAAAAATATTAAAAATGTCCTTATCATCGGGGCAGGTGAGATCGGAAATAATTTTAAAGAACTGATAAAAAAGAGAGAGGATTTCGGCTACAGCTTTACAGGATTTCTTGACGACAACACTGATAATGCCGGCGATGAAATTTTAGGAAAAATTTCCGAACTCGAAAATGTAATCCTGAATAAAAATATTGATGTAGTCGTAGTTGCTCTTTCAATTTATGATTCAGATCAGCTTGACGAAATAATAAAGATATGCAACAGGCATGCATTAAGAGTACATATTATACCTGACTACTTCCGTTTCCTTTCGAAAAAATTCCAGGTAAATATGATAGGCGATTTCCCGATAATTACAGTAAGAGACGAGCCGCTTGCCGAAGCTCACTGGCGTTTCATAAAACGAACGATTGATATTGTCATTTCAGTTTTTGTCATCATTTTTATTTTCACATGGCTGTTCCCGCTTCTGTTCATACTAAATAAATTTACATCGCCGGGACAATTATTGTTTATCCAGGATCGTGTCGGCGCAAAGGACGAAATTTTCAGGTGCTATAAATTCAGGACTATGCACACGGATAATAAATCCTACGGTTTGTTTCAGCCTGCAGTTGAAAATGATCCGAGGGTAACAAAGGTCGGCAGGTTTTTACGGAAATCAAATATTGACGAGCTGCCGCAGTTTATAAACGTCTTAAAAGGTGAAATGTCTGTTGTCGGTCCACGCCCGCACCCGGTAGCCTTCCATGAAGTTTATAAAAAAATTGTTGAAGAGATAAAGATCCGCACGTGGGTAAAACCCGGTCTTACCGGCTGGGCACAGGTTCACGGTTTCAGAGGTGATGTGCTGGATTATGAAGAAAATAAAAAACGGACAATCAAAAGAATTGAATATGATCTCTGGTATATCGAGAACTGGTCGCTCTGGCTCGATATGCAGATAATTCTGCTTACCCTCTGGCAAATGATAAAAGGTGATACGAAAGGGGTATAGAATAACGGTAGTGATTATATTTAACATATATAAATAAGCGAGTTATAAAGATTATGTTTAGTTAGGAGTGTCAGGCAGGATAGTAAATCGGGCTAACACGCCAAATGAAGCAAAGTATAATCGGGGTTAAAAGGATAGTTAGGCACTAGCAATTATAAAGGTTGTATAAAACAAAACAAGGGAATTATGGATAAATTTTACCATCTCTATAAATGTTCTAAATATTAATTTACATCCTATAACAAATAAAAGAGGTGTGTTATGCTTTCTCAAAAAATTTCTCAAGCTTTTTTATGGGTCTTATTCTTTTCATTCTTTGTGCTTCAATCCAATCTCCAGAGTCAAGAAAAACAAAATAAAATGCTTTCAAAAATTAATGTAACGATGATAGCATCAAAGGGTGGTTATTCTGATTTAGAGTTGACAGTATTAAATAGGTTTAAAAAAGTATTGGAAAGAAATGGATTATTTTCGGAAAGAGATTATAATATAGAATTGTTATTAAAAGCAAAGAAAACAAAAGATGATAATAAAATCATTTTGTATGTTTTAGAAATGCAGGTATTACCAAAAGAAGCAGTAGAGATTGGTAAAAAAGCTGAAATATTTTACTCAATGTTAGGCGACAATAAGAAAGCAGATTTACCAGCAGAAGGTAAATTTATAAGAGAATATGTGAGTTCAGAATATATGAAACAGTTTAGAATGATTAGGAATGATAATTTAGAGATAATAGATATGGATGAGATAGAAAGCTTTAGCCAAAAAATAATTGATAAGTATTTATAGTTTAAAAAACCAGTCTAAGAAACAAGGTAGTTAGCATAACAAGATGCTAAAGCCCGGCAGAGTCGAGGTCTTGCCTAAAGGCGGACGTACTCGCATTCAGCAATTTACAAATATTTAAAGATGAAGAGATGAAAAAATTAATTTTAACAGTTTTATTTTTCCTCCTTACAATTTATAGAGTACAAGCTAAGGAAGTATCTATTGTTGTTAATGGCTATAAAATCAGCGGTACACTTGAAATACCTGAATCAGGTAAACCTGTAGATGTTGTGCTGGTAATAGCTGGCTCCGGTCCAACCGACAGAGACGGTAATTCAATATTACTGCCCGGGAAAAATAATTCATTAAAAATGCTGGCAGATACATTATATGAAAATGGTATTGCATCGCTGCGTTATGATAAAAGAGGTATAGGCGCAAACGAAAAAGTTAATGAATCAGACCTGACATTTGATATGTACATCAATGATGCTGTTGAGTGGATAAAATTTCTGAGAAAAGACAAACGCTTTTCAAAGATAATCATCGCCGGTCACAGCGAAGGTTCTTTAATCGGGATGATTGCCGCAAGGCTGGGTAATGCAGATATGTTTATATCATTATGCGGTGCCGGTCAGCCTGCTTTTGCTTTAATTGAAGAGCAGCTAATAAATAACAAATTGCCTCAGCAGTTATTAAATGATTGCAGGTCTGTAATGGACAGTTTAAGACAAGGAGTTACTGTAAAGAATGTTGACCCTGCTTTGGCAATGCTTTTCAGACAAAGTGTACAGCCTTACTTGATTTCCTGGTTCAGGTATGATCCGGTGAAGGAATTAGCAAAGCTTTCGATCCCCGTTTTGATTGTCGAAGGTACAACTGATATTCAGGTAAGTGTAAAAGATGCTGAGTTGCTTGCAGGTGCTGACAAGAACTCGAAATTAGTTATCATCGAAAATATGAATCATATATTGAAAGAAGTGCCTGCGCTGGACAGGATTAAAAATATTCAGAGTTACAGCGAACCGGATTTAGCACTCTCAAAAAAGCTTTGTGAGAGTATAGTTGAGTTTATCAAACAGTAATAAAATGCCGGGCAAACACCCGGCATCGGCAGTATGATCTTTTTTAAGGTTTCGAGCTGCTGAACTTCGTAAAAAAACTTATTATAAAAATACAGTTGTTATTTCTTTTAACTATTTTTGGGTCAAATCAGTTATTACTAAAAACACAGGAGGTCTAAATGGTAACTATAATTTCACTTTGGCTGCCTATTTTGTTGTCTGCTGTTCTTGTTTTCATAGTTAGTTCGCTGATACATACCGTGCTCGGCTATCATAATACTGATTACGGCAAAGTTCCTGAAGAGGACAAGTTTAGTGATGCCGTGCGCCCGCTCAATATTCCTGCCGGAGATTATGTTGTTCCTGCCTGCACATCTTCTAAAGAAAGAAAGGAAGCTGCGTTCAAGGAGAAGCTGTCAAAAGGTCCGGTGCTGTTTATGACAGTTATGCAAAGCGGAGAATTTAAAATGGGAGGGAGTTTAATCCAGTGGTTTATTTATTGCGTAGTTGTCGGAATGTTTGCAGCTTATACATCAGGACATGCTTTGGGTGCTGGTGCAAATTATCTTTCAGTATTTCGTATCGCCGCCAGTACGGCATTTGCAGGTTATGCACTTGCGCTTTTCCAGCATTCTATTTGGTACAAACGTTCGTGGAAAACAACATTCAAATCAGTTTTTGACGGACTTATTTATGCGTTATTAACCGCCGGGGTTTTTGGCTGGCTGTGGCCTAAGATGTAATTCAGTTACACAGGTATAAAGGAATAGGGTATATATTCTGTTCGTCATAAAATTTTGCCTGCCTACCGGACAGCCAAGGCGCAAAATGGAAAAGAAATTGTTTAGCGTTAATCGGTTACGAAGTCCGTATCGTAAAGCCGTAAAAGGTGAATCGGGTGAAGCAACCGAATTCTGTAACCGTTAGACGAAACGGGCATCGCAGATCTCGGCGGAGCGAAGTGTAGACGGATTACCGTGACCGAAAAACTAATCGTCTGAGTCTTACTTTACCATTTGGTTCCGGCTATACCGGTTTATGGATATAAAGAAATAAGGTAGTAAAGTTTAAACCACCATCTCCCATATACCCTATACCTTTATTCCCTTATACCATAAACTTCTACCAGATCTTTACAACCTTATCCGGCGGATTTCTCATCGGGTCTCCTTCTTTTACATTGAAGGCTTTCCAGAATTCCGGCATATTGCTTAATGGTCCGTTAACGCGATATTCACCAGGCGAGTGAGGATCGGTTTTTAACCTGAGCATTAATGCCTGCGGTCTGATATTATTTCTCCACACCTGTGCCCATGCCAAGAAGAATCTTTGTGCGGGAGTGAACCCGTCTACAATTTCGTTATTCTTATATTCATCAGTTTTTTTGAAAGCAGTAAAAGCAACATTTAATCCGCCGAGGTCGCCGATATTTTCGCCTGTAGTCAAAGAACCATTTATGTGCATTGAGTCTATCGGAACAAAAGAATTGAACTGGTCAATAATTTTTTGTGCGCGTTCTTTAAATTTATCCGCATCCTCTTTAGTCCACCAGTCTTTAAGGTTTCCCTGAGCATCGAACTGCCTGCCCTGGTCGTCGAAGCCGTGGGAGATTTCGTGACCGATAACAGCACCCATAGCTCCGTAATTTATTGCATCGTCTGCCTGCTGGTTAAAGAAAGGAGGCTGTAAAATTCCGGCTGGAAAAACTATTTCATTTTTGCTCGGGCTGTAGTAGGCATTGACTGTTTGTGGAGTCATACCCCATTCAGTTTTATCAACAGGCTTGCCGATCTTACTAAGATTTCTGTGTACAGCAAATTCACTTGCGCGCATCATGTTAGCAGCGTAAGAATCTCTTTTGATATTGAGCTTGGAATAGTCTCTCCATTTATCCGGGTAACCTATCTTAACAGTAAAAGAAGCCAGTTTTTTCAGTGCCATCTTTTTTGTTGTTTCACTCATCCATTCGAGAGCTTTTATTCTTTCACCCATAGCTTCAAGCAGGTTCATTACAATTTTGTGAGCGCGCTCTTTTGCTTCGGGTGGAAAAGTTTCATGAACATAAAGCTGACCTAAAGCTTCGCCAAGGCTGCGGTTAACACTTTGCATAACTCTTTTCCAGCGTTCAGGCATTACCTTTGCACCGCTCATAAATTTTCCGTTAAACTCGAAATTTTCATTTTCAAAAGGGGAGCTTAAATAAGCTGCTGCATCGTCAACAACTTTCCAGGTTAAATAAACTTTCCAGTCGGCAAGAGGAACATCATTTATCATCACAGCCACTTCTTTAAAGAAGTCCGGCTGCCCGACGTTTATATCTCCCGGGTTTGTCATGCCGACCAGCTTAAAATAATTTTTCCATTCGAAGCCCGGATCAATTTCTGAAAGATGTGCAAGGGTCATCTTATTGTAATTCTTGTTGGGATCTCTTCTTTCAACTCTGGTCAGTGAAGCTTTAGCTAAACGTGTTTCGATGTTCATTACAATGTTTGCATTTTTTTCAGCAAGCTCTTTATCCTGTCCGATCAGTATAAACATTTTGGCTACGTGTTCTACGTATTTTGTTCTCACATCATTTGAACGGGCATCTTCATGTGTATAATAATCTCTGTCAGGCAAACCCAGCCCGCCCTGAGCAAGCTGTGCAATTTCCATATCGCTGTTCTTTGCATCTGCATTGCCAAAAAAATTAAACAGAGCAGGGGTTCCTTTTTTATGAAGTTCAGCGATTTCTTTGTACAGATCCTGCCTGGATTTTATTGCTGCAATTTTTTTCAGCTCAGGTTTTATAGGGTTATAACCATCTTTTTCGATCTGTGTGCTGTCCATACCGGTGAAATAAAAATCACCGATCTTCTGCTCATTGCTTCCTCTTTCAGCATTTTTATCCTTAGCAGCCTTTTCAAGAATTTTTTTCAGGATTTTATAATTCTCTTCTGCCAATTGATTGAACGTTCCCCAAATGCTGTACTCGTCAGGTATTGGGTTGTTTTTCAGCCAGTTGCCGTTTGCATATTCATAAAAATTTACAGCGGGGCTGACTGTTGTATCCATATTACTTCTGTCAAATCCTTTCACTTCTCCCGAACGAGCTATCTCCGATTTCTTCCTGCCTCCTGCAGATAAGTCACAGAGACTTAGAAAGGAAATAGTAATTATTAACAGGATTATAATTGTACCTTTATTTTTAAGCATGATACACCTTTTAGTTAAATTGTGACTGAAGCCTATGTTTATTATTAAATAATGTAAAAATAAAATTTTCCTTGAGAAGATATTAAAAAAAATGATAAGTGGCTTGTAAAACCAATGTTTTTCGAAATAAATTTTTAATAAATTAAAAAGAATAAGCATTGTTCTGCAAATCTGAACTCGTCATTATGCAATTACATAAAATGTGAAAACATTTCATAGGTTTTAAAATCAATTTTATATTATCTTTGCAAATAATTCTTGTTCAACTGATAATCAGGTTGAACTTTTCGTGAAAAATTTCAATCAGTATAATGAACTACACTATAAGGAACATTGCATTAAGTTTAAGAAATTTTTTTAAAAAGATACCCGAAATCCTTCGTTCGAAAATAGAGCAACGAACATTTATAATTTTATCAAGTCTTGCAGTCGGCGTTCTTACCGGTCTTGCATCCGCTTTATTAAAAAACTTCGTTCATTTTCTTGAAGAAAAACCCGGCAATTATTTTAATCAGCATGGAATAGGTTTTATACTTCCGTTCTTTCCGATGATAGGTATTATATTATCTGTTGCTGTGACAATCTTATTCTTTAACGGTAAATTAAGCAAAGGAATATCGAACGTGATTTACCTTATCACAAGAAAAGCTTCCGATATTCCGAAGCAGGATATTTTTTCGCATTATATAACCAGCGGATTATCTGTAGGGCTTGGTGGTTCCGCAGGTCTCGAAGCGCCCATTGTTATTACAGGTGCTGCCATCGGGTCTAACTTAGCTAAGGAAATGAAATTTAATTATAAAGTTAAAACAATTTTACTGGCAAGCGGATCTGCTGCAGGAATTTCTGCAATATTTAACAGCCCGATTGCCGGTGTGATTTTTGCAGTTGAGATTTTACTGCCTGAATTTTCTATTCCTTATTTTATTCCACTTCTCATTGCATCAGCTTCAGCAGCAGTGGTTTCAAGATTTCTTTACAGCGGTCAGATTTTTTATCTTGTTACGGAAGGCTGGCAGCTAAATGCGATTCCGTTTTATATAGTATTAGGGATTCTCTGTGGCGTAATTTCTTTCTATAATATCAAGTCTACTTTTTTCATAGAAAAAATTTTTGAAAAGATCGGTAAAACATATTTAAGAATAATATTAGGCGGCGCTGTGTTGTGTTTGCTCGTTATCCTTTTTCCATCACTTTACGGTGAAGGATATATTGCAGTGAAGTTCTTATTGGCAGGGCAGTATGATAAAATTATTCCCGGAGGCTTCGCAATAAATTTCATTGATAAAAACCTCGCCCTGATTGTAATAGCTGCCTTGATAATCCTTACAAAAGTTATCGCCACTACTGTTACGATCAGCTCAGGTGGTAATGGTGGAATTATCGCGCCTTCACTTTTTACAGGAGCGTTTACTGGTTTTTTGCTTGCGCAGTTAGTTGGTTATCTCGGACTGGCAAATTTGAATCACCCTAATTTTATTGTGGTAGGAATGGCAGGAATATTAAGCGGAGTCTTGCACGCGCCGCTGACGGGAATATTCCTCGGCGCAGAAGTTACAGGCGGGTATAAACTGATTGTTCCTCTTATGATAGTTACAGCACTTTCATATTTTATCTCGCGTTATTTCCATCACGAATCTATCTACACAGCCCCGCTGGTTGAGAAAGGAATTAAGTTCAGGTCAGAGAAGGAAAAATATTTTATCCGAATGATAGGCATCAGGGATATAATAGAGAATGATTTTGTCCGCGTTCGCCCTGAGATGACTTTAAGGGAAGTTATGAGGAAGATTGTGAAGTCTAAACGTAATTTATTCCCTGTAGTTGATTCTGAAGAAAAACTTCTTGGAATAATTACGCTTGATGATATAAGGGAAGTTATGCTGAACCCTGATGTTTATGACGTTGTACTCGCTTATGAAATAATGAATACAGGTTTCAATTCTATTGATATTAATTCCGAATTGTTTTTTGCACTCAATAAATTTGAAGAAGATAATGTGTGGAATTTAGCTGTTACTGAAAACGGGAAGTACCGCGGTTTCATATCCAAGTCGAATATTTTTAATAAGTATTTGTCTTCATGGGCAAAACAGCAGGCGGAAGAGATCTGAGAATTGTTAAAGAATTTTTGCAATAACAGCACAGCTA
>JAKAGZ010000015.1:22954-49410 GCA_021815365.1 Bacteroidota bacterium | reverse complement strand
CCTCTTGTTATTTGTGAGGCAAGGATGATGTCGCTTATCTGCAGATTGTCAGTACTAAAATCCCTTACTTCATATCCGCCCCGGCTTGTGGCAACGCCTTTATCAATTGCTCTTAACAATTCAAAAGACAGGTTGCCCGAATCCGGTGCTGTCGTCAGCACTTCAGTATTTACAAAATATTTCCCTGAGTCAGGAATTTCAATTTCATTCCGCCGCTTAAAATATGATTCAGTGTTTTTTCTTTCAGCAAGAGTATTGAAATACTTATCGAGAAAAAATATTCCCGCAGTATATTTACTATTTAAATTGCTGCTTTTATCTTTTCCTTCTTCAGCTTTAATTCCGTAACTGATATAAAGATCAGTATAGTTACTATCAGGAAAATTTCTGAACTGTGAGACATTATTCAGCACTGTGAATACCGGTCCCTCAAATTCAGGATGATATTCTTCAGGCTGAGTTATTTCCAAGTCTTTTACATATTGCTGAGTATCATCCCAGTATTGTGTCTGCCCTGGTATTCCGTAAACATATTCACCATTCCTAAACTGATCAGTAAAAGAAAAAACCTTATCCGGGTAAATCCATACTTCAGTTTTGGGTTCTATTTTTGTGGTGCCAAATCCACCATTGGGAAACATAAAAGATGTCCGGATACGATATTTTTTAGGAGGTATGCCATATCTTATTGTTATAGTCCCCCGGTCAGTTTTCCAGCCGGTAATTCCAAGTTTAGGAACACTGAATCTTAAATTTGCATAAGCAACTCTTGTATAATGTTCCAGCAGCCTTGAGTTGTAAGGGTTTAAATTTAAAGGATCGCGGACTCTCCAGAATAAATCAATTACCTGTTCCAGTGAGCTTCTCTTCATATCATCAATCTTATTCTTCAAATATGGTTTAAGAAGAACTATAACAGAATTATAAACAAAATCCTGTCTCTCCTGTTCACTCATAAGAGCGATTGCCCTTTGGAATTCGTAATAAGCGCTGTCCGGCTGCAAAGCTCTGTAATATAACAGGGCAAGATACAAGTGGGCGTCTTTGTTATCGGGAAGGAGACGAATTAATTTCTGCAGGTACGTGATGCCCTTAGCGGGCTGCCTGTTATCTTCGTAAATAGAGGCTAAACTAAGATAGGGTTTTGGGTTCAGCGAGTCATACTTTATTGCAGTAAGGAACGAAGACTCAGCAATATTAAAATTCTTCTCAGCGATTTCCAGAAACCCTGTAGTCCCTATAAAATTTATATACTCGTAATATTGTTGTATCTGAACTTTGCCAAGTCTTCTGTAAGCCTCAAATGGTATTACAGTTCTTGAATTTGGGCTGGCATCAGCTTGTATAGAATTATTATTTTCAAGAAAAAGTTTTGCTTCAATTCCGCCGAGTCTTTCAGCAGCGATAACATTTGTGCTGTCAAGTTCAAGTGTTTTTTGATATTCCCTGATCGCATCGTCTTCAGCATTGAATTCTACAAAACTGATCTTTGACAGGTCCTCTGAAAGCAGACCAAAATATAAATGATAGTCTACGTTATGCGGATCAAGCTCAATTGCTTTTTTAATATAATCACGCGAGAGATTCCACGACCAGTGTGAAGTATCGGCTCTGTAAACCTTTGCAAGCTCATATTCTGCAGGGGCATTTTCTTTTTCACTTATAGATTTCTTGAATAAGTTTTTAGCCGCTTCATAATCTTTTTTATTTAGAGCAGTAAGTCCCTCTTTGTAGTAAAAAGCTGTAAGTGTGTCGGCGGATTGAGCGGTTAGGGTAACTGCAGGTGTAATAAAAAGACAAATCAGAAAATAGTATTTCGCAAATGTCATAAATGCCTCCCTTGATTAATTTCAAAATAAGGTTTTTTTGTTATAATTGCTACTAAAAATTCAGTACAGATGTGTTTTAGTACAGATGTGTTTTAAACCAAAAGAATATCTTTATGGCTCTCGTTAAAAAATAATGGATAAAAGGATAAGAAAAACGGAAAGTTTTGAATCTGATATATCACGGATAGTTTTTCAGCTAATCAATTCCTTTAAAGCCTTCTCTTTTGTAATGTTTCACTTGGAAATGGAATTTCGTAATAATAATTTAAAATATACAAACAAGGAGAAACTCCAGGAACCAGAGAAAACACTTGAGTGCAGAACAAAAAGCATTTATTCTTAGAGAGCTTCTTGATAATAAGATTCCCCTTAGTGAATCGGCCGAAAAGTACCAGTGTATAAATAATAGACTCTTTGTAAAAGGTATATCATCTACTAAAAAATAATTTGCCTTCTTCTTTTAAAATTGAAAAAAGAAGGCAACCATTAGTCATGTATATAAACAAAATAGGCATTAAAATTTATATAGGGCAACTTCCTGATATCCACGTGCCATCTGAATATAAACAACCACAGTAACATCCTGCCGAAGTACAGTTACAATCACCATAACAAGCACAACCACCAGGACAGGAACCATCACAATACGCAATCGGTTTCGAATAAACCACAGCAGATACAAACAGCAGGATTACAAAAACAAAAGAAACCAGAAAATTTCTATCCACAGAATTGTGAGAACTATTTTGTTCTTTCATATAACTAACTTCTCCCATGATAAAAGTTATTGGTTAAATTAATTAGGTATTATATCTACCCTAGCCTTAAAAGAATCGAAAAGATAAACCGAACTTGAGTCCACAGCAATTTTAAATGGCTGGTTTGTAAGCGAATATTTCTTACTAATTTTTAACTCACTATCTGTTTTTTTTAACGCAATTAAAGTTGATCCTAACAAGACATAAATATATTTGTTATCTTTTGTTATCTTAATATCCCGTATAATAAATTTCACACCATTCAAAACGGCTGGTTTTTCACTCTTGATTTTTTCGATATCTTTACCACTTAATTCAAAAATACTTTTTAACTTATATTCTGAATCGTAAACTAAAATATATGGCAAAGTTTTATATGCAAAATAAAAATTACTATCGCTAGAGACAGAAAAAGTTAACGCGTTTACACCGAAGGGTTGTTTAGGCGGTACTACTATAACAGGCACAATTGAAGTAATATATTTTAATTGATTATGATTTATCCAAAACACATTTACCAATGCTGAACTCGGATTGTTTTCTGTGATAAACAACCTATTGTTTGATGCGCTTATATCTCCTGCAAAATAGATAAAAGAACTGGGAATTGAAAAAATATAATTTAAATTCTTTGCGAGAACCTGTATCCTTCCATTGCCGTGATCTTCAATGAATAACATTGAATCATTACTCGCAATATTATATGGTTCTTTAAATTCCAGAGGTGCCGCTCCAGCCCGTCCTATTTTCCTTCGTATAACACCATCCTTTAACTCAAAAAGACAATTTTGTTGATAATCAGTTAAGTAAATATTACCGTTAAAAGAGGTCCCCGCCCAAGGCGAAGAAAAAAATAATTTTCCTTTTGGAGAAACTGAATCACTTATTATTTTGTGGTCTTCACTTTTGATTGGGGTTGGTTCGATTGAATCCAGGTCAATTACAGTTACTTTAGCTCCTGGATAATCTCTCAATACTTTATCCATTGCTGGCTCAAAATAATTATCCGGTGTAATCTCTGAGCTTTTCTTGCAGCCGCTTATATATAGATACAAAAAAATAAAAACTAATATGCAGCTATTTTTTCCCATATTATTAATATTGCTATCCTTTTCTCAATAAATAATTCCTGATATAAGCCAGATTAACTTCGTCAAAAGTTGAATCAATACCTATATTAAATGAATATACGCATAATGAATTCTCATTTGTAACTATGACATAAGGCTTAAATCCATTGTAATTCACCTGGTTATAGAAAGACTGATTGCTGTCAGTCAGTAAACTATAATTTCCATAAGACTTAATTATTTTTTTGAGTTCAGTGTATCTTCCCAATGATGGGTTCAGATACATAATTTTCAGATCAGGAATATTGGAGGAATTTTGTGTTTGCAATCGCTTAATAAAATTAAACAGAGTATTAATTTTAAGAATATTATATTCCGACGGAATAACAACATAAATATTATCTAAGGATTTATTTTTTGCTTCTCTCAGTGCTTCTAAAAATATCTCTTTCCCCAGAGTTAGTTCTCGCAATTTGTAATCCTCAAGAATACTTTGATAAAAACTATTCAATACTTTCTGCTCAGATTGGAAGTTTTCAATTACTGACCTGTATTTAACATTTGTAAAACCGAGATACGTAATTATTGCGACCAATAATAAAAATAATATATAGTATTTAACTTTTGACATTATTTTTCTGCTTTTTCCAATTTAGTATTACAGCCAGATACACTGACAAAACGAGCAAGACAAGATTTCTTGTTAACATCCACCAGTCAAAACTTGATTTTAGTACATTGCCAAAGCAGCCGCAGCTTTCCTGTACTCCTGATGCGATGCCATAAAAAGTATAAGTGGTGAAAAGAAAAAACAAGATTGCTGAAATAATAATTGCATAGTTCTCTTTGAACTTAAAGACTATGGCAAACCCCAAAACAATCTCTATAATTGGTAATAAAGCCGCAATCAGAAAAAGAACATCATTATTAATAAAACTAAAAGACGCACCTAAAGTCTTAGCTATGTTATTTTGCCCAATTATTTTGCTTACCCCTGCAAACATCAAAACACCAGCAATGAAATACGTTAAAGCAATATTTGTGTAATAAAGAACCTTTCCCTTCCTCAGAGCTTCGCCTGGTTGGTCACTTGCTGCTTTTCTGAATTGATCCCTTTGGGAAACGGTTGACTCAAATATTGGCATAGTTCCTTTGCTTTATCTCAAAAAATAAGTTTTAGTTTTAAGCATTTCTGACTTTAAGCAACTTAAGAAATGACGTACGGCTTGTCAATGGTGGAAAACCTATTTTAGTTCCCAAAGTCTTTATTATAATTGCCTTCATCAAAATCTCCTTACTGCTTTTATACTAAACAACTTTAGGAAATCCCCTTTTCATCCCACGCTTTACAGTATTTTAAACTCACATTATGGCAACAATATTAGTTACAAGGTGAACAAGCAATAGCTGCCCAAAAATCATTACAACTACAAGATGCAATTCCTCCGCAATGTCCATTAGTACAAAAACATCCATCACCAAAACAGGCAATACCTTGTCCGCTGTCAAGGCATGTTGCAGTACAACCCGATGATCTATTAGCCAATACGTCATATGAGCTAAAAAAAACAAATATTGCTAAGAGTAAAGATGTTACCAAAAAAAGATTCAAAATTACATTACGCATATAACCTCCTTTCTATATTTATTATAATAACATTTCTTCAAATTACAACTCTTTCAATCATAAAATCTTAATCTCTTTATATAAAAGTTTACTATAAACACAATAGTTTACCTTATTGAAACATTCTAAAATTTAAATTTATAATGAGTACAGCCTTTGAGTCTTTCAAAAAAAGAATTTTCTGAAGCAATTCTTATAAAATAAATGCTTTAGAATAATTTATAAACTCTCTTTAATTACAGTTGCAGGCTATTTCAGACCAAAAATCATCACAACTGCAGGTTGCAGTTCCGCCACAAGTTCCGTCAGAGCAAGTACAACTTGTACCGGTACAAGAAATGCTAGTTCCATTAGGGCAACTTGCCGTACATTTAGCAGGCGGAACAGCAAAGCTATCAAACGATCCTACCGTTACCAACACTGTCAAAAATAAAGACACCATCAAAGATAACCGATATATCATCTTTTTCATAAATCCTCCTTTTTTATTTTAGTGATATTATTTGTTGGAAATGCAATGACTAATTCACCGTTGTATGTATCGCAGCCAAATATTTTTTTTTGAGTAATATCAAAATTCCTGATTGATGGATTGTAATTTCCCAATTGAAAAGAAGGTTCAAGAAAATATTTAGCCGAAATTATTCCCATTTTATTCAACAAATAAAAATATTTTCCCTTTCTTCCCCCTTTGTTATATAAATGACCACTTAATTCAATTATTAGGTCATCATTGTTTAATTCAATATCATCTATGTACTTTACAACCCTTACCATATTTGGATTAGGAGGCTCGGTATTTTCTTTGTTCAGTTGGTCTTCTTTTGCCTCTAACGAATCAATTTCATTACCTTCGATTTTTTTATCAAACAGGAGTTTCCCATTTTTAGAAAAACATTTCAAAACAGGTTCGCAAACGTAAGCAACAAAAATTCTATCCTTTTTGTCGAATCTTGCATTAACACTGTTACGCATTTTAGTAGCTATTTCATTTGGTCCCTTAAATGAAGAATTGCTATAATTTTTTACTGTTCCAAGAGAATCTATCAAATCCCCTTTCGCATTATAAACATAAAATAAAGGTCCATTAATAGTGGGCTGATTAACTAAGATTCTATTAGGGGAAACTACACAAATACTGAATGGAGCAGGCATCTTGGTAATCTTAAATGAATTAACAAATATCCCAGATGAATCAAAAATAGAAATTCTTTTATTACCCAATTCCAGCACATACAAATTATCTTTATAATCCAAATCAATGTAAATTGGATTAAGAATATCTCCCGGCCCCTGACCAATACTTCCAAACTGTTTAAGAAATAGACCTTCAGGCGAATATTCAACTACTCTGTTGTTGCCATTATCAAGTACTAACACTTTTCCAGTAGAATTGATTCTTAAAATACTAGGCCGATAAAGAATTTGGTTTGGGGGTAAAGTATTCGTTGGCCTAAAAAAATGTGCTTCGTAAGTTTCCTCAGGATAATTCTTTAAATTTGAATTAGTATTGCAGGTTAAAGAAAACATTGAGAAAGCAATAAAAATAAAGTCTAAATATAATTTTACCGATTTAAAAGCGTAATTTTTCATCATTTCTACAATTGATGATTAGATAACTTTACTACTAATTGATTAAGATAGTTTGAATTCATTAAAGTAGGATAGGAAAACTTTATTTTATTGTCTAGACCCTTTACTATTATAGCACCGTTAGAACTATGAATAGAAAACATCCGTAATAAATTGTGTCCTTTATCGAGAAATAAATAAATATTAGTATAAGAATATTTTAAAAAGTTATCACTACTTAACATCTTCCCTTCACTTACTAAGATCAATGGAATAGAATATTTTCTCATAAAACGCAATAGATTATTAACCATTAGCCTATGGTATTGGATTTCTGGGTAAAAAAATATTAAAACTATTGTTTTATTTTTAAATTCTGAAAAGGATTTTGCACTGCTTTTATAATCAGTGACTTTAATATTAATCGCTGGCATTCTGTCACCATATTTCGGCATTTCATTTTGGAAATTTGCAGAAAGCTTTGAAGACGCTTGTGTCGAATAATTATAATCTTTAACCTCATATTTGTAGTATATAAAAAAACTTAATAATAATAAATCCAACACAATTAATAATAAGATTAAAAATTGATTGTTATAAATTTTATCAAAGGGAACTATTTTATGATTACTTAGAATTCTCAATATAATTTTCTACCTCGCCTAGATTTATTAATGGATTTGAATTTACTTGGGTTGGAGAAGTTACTATCCTAGAATTATTAATGACAATCATAAACGGAATTGAATAAACATGAAATTTCTCAAAGAATTCTCCTTCTGGATCTGAAATGAACGACATATGTAAATCCATCCTCTTAACAAAATCATTTAGCTTATCCTTGCTTGCTCTACTTATTGCTATAATTTTAGTTTTGTTATTAAGTTTACTGCCCAGATCATTTAAATAAGGTAGTTCATCGATACAAGCCCCACAATTAGGATCAAAAAAAAACAAAATTGCTATATCATTAAAATCAATAATATTGTTATTTATATCATATTTTTTTTGAGGAAATTTGATTTTCATTCCAATTTTTAATGTACTAAAGCTTTTATTTTCAGATTGTGCATCTTTAATTCTAACATAAATTATGAGCAAGGCTAATACAGAAATAATTATGCCTATAGATAAATATAGTCTAGGATCCTTAACAATGTTTACACTCTTTTTAAATTCATTTTTCATATTTTATCGTTAATTAAATAAAAACAGAAGTTAAACTCTTGCGAATGTAATACTCCACTGGGAATGATACTTCTCGTAAAATAGAATGTATAAAAATATCATACATAAGTAAAGCTATAACTAATTTTAAAGCAATTTAAGAAACGCAGATTGTGAAGTCAATGGGGGAAAACCCCCATTTTGTTAAGAGATTTTTCTTGCTTGTATAATTTTACTCTGGTTCAGTTTTCGCTGTTTTGAAAGGCTCATTTATGCCCTGTGTATTTCAGTATTTTTCAAACGAAAGTATTTTTACCTTTGACTGATGAGCTAAATTATAATTACCATTTACAATTAAAGTATCGCCAGCCTTCAGTCCCTCTTTAATTATATAATATTGATCGTTACTCTTTCCAACAGTAACATATTTCCATTGAGCAAGTCCATCCTCTATCGTAAAAACCAAAGTTCTGTTCTCTCTGACAAGCAATGCTGAATGAGGTATCAGCAAAACATTGGAAAATATGCTGCTTCCAATTTTTACAGAAGCAAACATACCCGGTTTAATTAAAAAATCAGGATTGGATAACAAGACGGTTACTTTTGCAGTTCGTTTCTCAAGATCAATATAGGGATTAATTTCAATGACCTTCCCGTTAAACTTTTTACCAGGTAAAGCTATAAATTCTGCTTCTACCGGGTCACCTGTGCGTATATTTACAATATCGGATTCTGTTACTTCACATTGCATTTTAATGCTCGAGATATCAATCACTCTCATACATAAATCACCGCTTCTGACATAGCTTCCTTTTGATATATTGCAATCAGCAATTAAGCCATTTATAGGCGAAGCAAGTTTTGTATAACTTAAATTCAGTTTTGCTTTGTCATAAGATGCTATAGCATTACTCAGACCGCTCATGCTTGCTATAACATCTTCTCTTTTAACGCTGGTAATAGTTTTTAATGTTTCATAGTACCTTTTGATTCTGTCAAGGTCATCAAAAGAAATTTTATGTTCTGCAAATAATATTTTAGATTTATTGTAAACAACCGTTAAACTATCCAGCTGGTGCTTATATTTAGAAATATCAATATCACCTGCAACCGGGCTTGAGATTTGCAAATTATATTCTATCTGTTCTTTAATTAATGCATCGTGTGTTCTGTTTATCTCCAATTGATATTCTTTATCGTCAAGGCTAAAAAGAGGGTTATCTTTCCTGACTTTTTCCCCGTTGTAAACATCAAGCTGAGTCACCAGCCCGCTTATATTAGGTTTAATCTCATAATCCTGAAGTGGATAGGCATATCCTCTGCTGTTTATCCATGTAATTAAACTGCCCCTTCTTACAATTGATGCTTCTACGGGAAAGTTAATTTCTCCCTTCCCATAGTTATCGTTAGAGGAAATATTTTGATTCGTAATCTCCTGCCCTTCATTTTCTGCAGAATTTTGTGATGAGAAAGGACGAATAATAAAGACTATTATCAAAATCAAAACTACAGCAGAAAAGCTTATTATTATTTTTTTCCTTTTCATAATGAAATCTGTGAGGTTATTAATTATTTTTTTGTTTTAACATTTTTTTACCGGCAATGACTTCGTACAGAGAAGGCATAACGAACAAGATCAGGACAGTAGAAACAACAATCCCTCCGATAATGCCAAGAGAAAATGTATACCAGAAAGAATAAACATCTGCATCTATTACAAAAGGCAAAAATCCCGCAACAGTAACCACAGTAGTTATTAATATTGGTCTCAGCCTTTGCGAAGCTGCATCAGCAATCATTTTTGCACGGGAGATTTTATCACTCAGTTTAAGAGAAGAATCAACATCACCAATTCTGTCAACAAGTAAAATACCATGATTTACTGCAAGTCCTACAAGAAATAAAATTGATGCATACCCGCCTCTCCCGAAATTTGCATCTGTAAAATAAAAAATACTAAATAATCCAATCAAAGACATCGGGACGGATAAAATAATTATAAAAGGTTTTTTATATGATTCATATAACGATGCTGTAATCATAAATACCAGAAGAACTGAAAAAAAACCCAATAAAGTGAGCGGCAGGGCTTCCTTTTCACTGAACAGAAAAAAGAACTGTGGTCTTTTAATTTCATAGCCGGGCGGAACAGGAACCGATTTAATAACTCCGTCAGTATATTCATCTCCATATTTATACGGTCCCTTAAAATCAAAAGTAAGATACCTTGAATATTGTTGATTATCTCTTTGTATAACAGGCATTACCGGTTCAACTTTTAAATTTAAGAACTCTCCGATATTTGCATTTTTAGCATTCAGCGAAATCTCCTTATGTGGTAAATTTTCAACAGAAGCATAATTGTAGTCGTTAAATTTAATTACCGTATTTATCTGATCGTTATTCACTTCAACAGGCGCTCTTGATAAGTCTGTTGATACATTAGGCAAAAAATTTTGAATAAAGTCAGAAACATTTGCACCATACCTGTTCAGGGCAGCTCTGTTAATATGAGCAAGTACCTGGTAATTTTGTGCCTGCCATGGCAGGCGATCCATTTTAATATTATCAACACGCGGATTATGCAACAGTTTTTCGCTTAAACTTTCCGCAATGTCTTTGACCTTGTTATAATTATATCCAAGGATTTCTACTGCAAAATTCGGAGTCGCTTCACCCCCAGAGTAAAATCCTGGTCCAAAACCCGAAACACTAACAGTAAATCCGCCTGTTCTTGCGGCGAGATTGATCAATTGATTCTTTATAATAAAAGGTACAGCAGTATTTGCTGTGACGCTGCTGAAATCTACTTTTATATTTGCATACTCAGCAGAGACTCTTGTAGTAATTAGCTTTATATTTTTCATCGAAGGCAGCAGAGTTCGCTCTACCTGTTTTGTAAACTCATTAATTTTTTCTACCGGCGTGCCCTGTGGAGCGCGAATATAAAATACAAGGTATGTTTCATTGCCAAAGTTCCACAGCTCCCCTTTGTAAACATGTCTGAAAAATAACTGCGAAGCCCCGCCAAGCGAATAATCTACATAAGGTTTTATGTTTATATAAAAGTCACTGCCAATCGTTGAATTATAAAAGCCGGCTAACCTTTTAACAACAGCAGAAGATCTTACGAAGTCAGAAGAAGTGTCTATGCTTGTCGGCAAAAGCCATACAGGTATTCCGAACATCCAGATCGTTAATATCAATGCTGTTTTCTTATGAAGAACAGTCCAGCTTACAACCTTCGTATATTTTTTAACAATCCAGGAGAAAAAGTTAACGGCTTTCTGCCTGATATTGTAAAGCCTGAACTTTAAAAAAATCATAATAGATACAGGCATAAAAGCAAAGGCAACCAGCAAAGAAAATGCAATTACAACAACAGTTGTCTCTACAAACTGAATGAAATATGGTTTAAGATCTTCCGGCAGAAAAAACACCGGCACAAGCGCACCAATAGTTGTAAATGTTGCAGCTATTAAAGGAAGCTTTATTTGTTCAAGTGAAGTTGAAATAATTTTAACAAAATCTGGTTCTGAAGTTTCATTTGATCTGTCTTCAAAAAAGCGGTGAATATTTTCTACCACAACTACATTATTATCAATGACAATTCCCAGCGAGAGAGCAAGAGCTGCCAGAGTAAGCACGTTCAGTCCTATCCCGCTCAAAGTAAGAAAAATTATTCCACCGGCAACTGAGAAAGCAACGGAAAACACAATTGAAAAAGAAAGGAAAACATTCCTGAAGAAAAATAATACAACAAAAAATATTACCAGTATTGAAATGATAAGTTTATTCGAAAGCTCAGATATTTCGTTCTTCATATCCCTGCTTTTATCAAATATCTTAGAAATAGAGAGAGAGGGCGGCAACGAACTTTTTACCTGAGATATTTTATTTTCCACCGCTGAAGCTAAACTTAACATATTGGTGCCTGGTTCCCTGTCAATTTCTATTGAAACTGAAGGTTTAGTGTTTATCCTGACATAACTGAGGGGATTAGCAAGTGAATCGACTATCAGTGCAATGCTTCCCAATGGCACAGATAAATTATTCTCAGCAGTTACAAAAATATTTTTTAGTTGATCGGGACTAAAAATTTTATTGCCGGTTAAAATAAAATATTTTTTATCTCTGCCGTTTATGCTGCCAGAAGTTTCCTGATGAGTGTTATATTTAATTGCATCAGATACATTACGCAATGTAATCCCTGCGCTCTGCATTTTTTTTCTTTCAAGAAGAATATATATCTGTCTTTCTGCACCACCGAGTATTCTTACAGAACCAATACCTTTTATTCCCAACAGAGCTGGCCTTATATTTTCTTCAGCATATTTTTGAATTTCAGATAAGCTCATATTACCATAAAGATTATAACTTAAAAAACCTTGCAGGGAGCTAAAATCCTCCGGCACATATTTTCGGATAACGGGAAAAGAAGCACCTTGGGGCAGTTCCTTTTTTATCGCCGATAGTTTTTCCAATAATTCAAGCCTTGCAAAGTTGACATCCGCATCTTTGTCTAATTCAACATTAACAAGTGATTGCCCGGCTGAAGATGTTGATGATACATTCCTTACCCATGCAATTGAAGATGCTGCTTCTTCGATTGAAAGTGTTATATTTCTTACAACCATTTCACTTGATGCCCGTCCCCACTGAGTAACTACAGAAAGACGGGGAAAATCTACTTCGGGCGTAAGTTCAACCGGCAGACGCGAGAATGCGAATACAGCAAAAGCTGCAATCATCAGGTGAAACATTAAAACTGTGACGGGTCTATTTAAAATTCCCTTCATTGCTTTTATGCTAACCTTCTACTGAAGGAAAAGATAAAAATATTTTTTGGTTAAGATTCATAACTAAATTGATCCTCTCCAAGGATCAGTTAAATAACTGCTTTGTTTTTTTACAATAGTTAAACATCTACGATGTTTTTCAAATCTGAATGACCTCGTAGAGGCCATATTTTTGTAGTAAAAATAAATCCTAATACCCAAATCCTCGTAGAGGATTTACAAAAATTAAATCAGATCTTAACTACATATTTTGAAAGAACGTAATTAGAACGACAAATTACTTTGATAAGTTAGATTTAAACTATTTTTATATTTTTCTAACACATAATTTGGGTTAACTCTTCACTCCATTTAATTTTCCTGAAGGAGACCTTCGGAAAGAGGAGCCGTCATTTTATCAAAGTATTTATACAGCACAGGAATTAATAGTAAAGTAAAAATTGTTGAGCCTATCAGCCCGCCTATTATCGGAAAGCTGATAGCCGCGGCAAGTTCAAGCCCGCTCCCGAATCCTAAAATCAAAGGTATCATTCCTATAATTGTTGTAAGAGTTGTCATAACAATAGGTCTGAATCTTTTTTGCATTCCATCTATTATTGCCTCAGTCAATGGTATGCCTTTTCTTCTGTTTGATGTTATCATATCAACTGCTATTACTGCATCGTTATCTATCGCACCAAGCATAATTATTATACCAATAATTGACATAAGATTATAAGTCTGCCCGAACAGATACATTGAAATAAAAGAACCAACTAGTGCCAGAGGACTTGTTGTAAGGATTACAAGCGGATAAATTACAGATTCATACTGCGAAGCAAGAATTACGTAAACAAGAAAGATTGACAAAAGAATAATTATAATGAGACTTTTGAACATTGATTCTATGTCTTCAATTTTCCCGCCGACCTTGATTTGAAATCCCTGTGGAAGATTAATATTGCTCAATGTTTTTTTAATTTCGTTTGCTGCCTGGAACAAACCGGCTGTAGTTACGTTTGCGTGTAAAACAACCACGCGCTGCTGATTTTCGTGCGCAATGGAAGTAAAACCTTTCCCGGTTTCTACTGTAACTAATTCTCTCAATGGAATTGCCGGGGAAAGAGGATTGTTATCTTTCCTGATGCCATAATTTAAAAGATTATTTACATAGCTGGTTCCTTTACCGGCTGATGTAATATTTAACTCAGGTTTACCAGCAGCAGGCTCGACCCTGATCGCAATTTTTTTATCAAAATCATTATAATAAGTAGCAACTTTCTTTTGAAATAACCCTGATATTTCATTGATAATTCTTGAAGCCGGAATATTGTAAGATTGAATATTCTGATTATTTAATTTCAGAATTATTTGATCAGTCAGTCCGGCTGATTCATTCCCGAGCCCTACATCACTCAGGTATGGCATCTTATTTAACTTTGATTCAACAATACCGGCAATTCTGTATGCAGTTTCCAGATCCTTGCCTGAAATTTCAATATCAAGATCGTTCTTCTTAGACTGCAAAACCCTTTCAAAAGTTGTTGATGGTCTCTTAATAAGTACGCTTGCAGAATACTCATTTAATAATGGCGATAAGTCTTTAAGTTTGTTTCTGAACAAAGCAATAATATCTTTTACTTTATGATCTGTTCTAACCCTGCATTCAATTTCAGCTTTATTTGTAGAAGCATTAAGAATTTTAAAATAATCTTCCCTTGAAGAAATTCCCACATCAGCAACAACATCCCTGATCTGTGGTATTGATAAGAGCAGCGTCTCTATTTTTGATGAAACTGAATTTACTGCTTCAAGTGTAGAAGACGGAGGCAGAGTTAATTCAACGACAAATCTGCTTTGATCAATATCGGGAGCTTCTTCACTCTTTATCAGGAATGCCGTCCCTGCCGAAATCAATGTAAGCACTGCTGTTCCGATAAGTACAGGCTTCGGATTATTAACAGAATACCTTAACGCCGAAAGATAAATTACTTTTAATTTTTCATAATAATATTTTATATAAGATAACGTTCTCCCTATAATTCCTGAACTGAAAATATTTTTCCTTTTATCCTCTACAGCTTTTTCATTTTGCTTCATCTTAGTGAGAAAGCCGGGAACTAACGTTACCGAGACAAGCAGGGATGCCAGAAGAGAAAAAGTCATTGTCAACCCCATATCCAGGAACAGCTTCTGTGCAATTCCTTTTACGAATATTACTGGCAAAAAAATTGCAACGTTTGTAAATGTTGAAGCTGAAACAGAAAGATTAATTTCCTTAGAGCCTCCGATAACAGCATCTTTAATTGAGTACCCTTGCTCTCTTAATCTTGAAAAGTTTTCTACAATAATAATTGCATTATCTCCTATCATTCCGATACCAAGCGCTAAGCCGGTAAGCGATATAATATTGAAGCTTATCCCGAAGAAGTACATTAATATAACAGTAGCAAGAATTGAAAAAGGAGTGACTGCGCCAACAAGAAGCGGGTACCTGGGATTTCGAAGAAACAGGAACAAAATAAGCAGCGCAAGTAATGCACCGTATATAATCGCCTGCTCTATATCCGATATTGATTTTTCGATGAACTCAGACTGATCAAAAATTACGGAAACCTTTGTCTGCGGATAATCTTTATTAAGCTGCTCAATTACCTGCCTTACTTTTTTACTGATACTAATTGTATTTGACCGCGCATCTTTTTTTATATAAATTATTATCGCCTCTCTGCCGTTCACACGCGTGAGACCTTCGCGTTCGGCATAGACCTGGTTGACTGAAGCAATTTCATTTAACGGGATTATCCTGTTCTTAATAGTTATAGGGACTGATGAAATATCCTGTACTGAACTAAACTCTCCGACAGTCCTTAGCGGATAACGGAAAACCCCTTCGTGTATATTACCGCCCTCAAGATTCAGGTTTGAATTTTTAAGAGCATTTATCACATCGTCAAAATTTAATCCAAATGATTGAAGTTTTTGCGGATCTACTTTTACTTCAATTTCTCTTTGCTCGCCGCCCGAGACAACAGCCTGAGAAACTCCGTCAAGTTGTTCGAACCTCTTTTTGAGCACTGTCTCAGAGAATTCTTTTAACTGTGCAAGGTTTGAACTGCCTGATAAAAGTGAAGACTCAGGATCATTTAAATTACCCCCTTGGGACATATCCATTTGTTTACTGCTGAGATTAACCGCCAGAGTCATTATTGACTCAGTAGAAGGGTCTATTTTATAAATAGTGGATCTTTCTGTATTTTCCGGCAGTGATGCTCTTATCTCATCGAGCTTTTCTCTTACCTCGAGCATTGCATAATTGACATCTGTTCCCCAGGAAAGGTCAAGAGTAATGAGAGAACGTCCGTCTCTTGAAACACTTGAAATTTTATTTACCCCGTCAACAGTTGATGCGATTGATTCAATTGGTTTTGTAATCACCTTTTCAACTTCCGCCGCTGATGCGTTGTGCAGGTCTGTTTCAATAAAGAGTTCTGGAATTTCTATCGGCGGAAGAAAATTAACGCTGATCTGTGTAAAGGAAATTATCCCTAATAAAGCAATGCCAAGGAAAAACATTGCTGTTGTTACAGGACGGGAAACAGATGTGGTGGTTAAGGACACTAGGAATTTCCTTTTACTTACTTAAAGCATAATTAGTACTAAATAAGTTATTTATAAAGGTGGGGAAATTCAACCACATATTCAACAGAAAATAATGAGAAGAATATACTTCAAACCCCAATAATAAATTTCCTTAATCTATTTACATAGTAATACCTTTTACTTTGTAAATAAAGAGTGAAGTATCATTAATTGCGTAGATTTTATTCCTGAAAAAATCAAAGGAAAATAAATTATTTTTCAAAAGTATTGATCTCCAATATTGACCATTGTTGGTTTTATAAATATCAATATAAGTTTGATTGGAATCTTTCGCTGACGCTGAATGAAGGATATAGATTGCCTCACCAACAGATATACCAAGTGAAGTAAAAGTATGTGGTAACTTCATAACACCATTATTTAAGATTATTAATTTTGGCAATATAGATGTATTATCAACTGTCCGTACTGCAAAATTTAGCTTTCCTTTTATATCATAAGAAAGTAATAAACTCCCTCTGTTTGAAGTATAATACAGATTACTTTTTGAATCACTGGTTATTAAACCATCAAGTACAATGGAGTTTTTTTCCTGTTCAGAGCATATTTCCCCAAAAGCTGATAACTCTTTCTTTTGTAAATAAATGTGAAATAGTTTATGACTGGTGTTAGACATTAACGCTAAACTTGAATCATTAAAAACTGTTATCCTAAATGGTGAATTTAGAGGCCTAAATAAATCAATTACTTCGCCCTTTTTGTTATATTTGATTACCTCACCATTAACGGGATCAGCTATGAACACATTTCCACTTAAATCGATAGAATAATCTGTTGGGTTTATCAATTCACCCGGGCCTTTTCCCTTACCTTTTCCAAATTTCGATATAATTTCTCCATTTTCAGCAAGTTTAATAACCTCAGGAACAGAATAATCAAGTATGTATATATATCCGTTCCTGTCACATTTAACAGAAGATGGTCTATATATTTTTAATTTTTCAAGATTTATTGATCTTTCTAGTTGAGCATAAATTTTTTTTGATAATTCTCTTTCTTTGTTCTGCTCTTTTACATTAATAAGTATTTTAACCTTTAAGTTCTGTTGTTTTTTTCTAACAGCAGAGTATGTGTTTATATTATGCGAAAGGAATACTTGATAAAATAGATATCCTAATACAAAGGACGCTATTAAAGTAAAAAGGTAAGTTCTTTTTATCATGTCTTTGTTATCAGTTTTTGTTTAAACTTTATTAGTTATCAATTAATCTAATCGATAATAACAGTTTATATATTTTTCATAAAAATAAACAACTAATTAGCTCCTAAATATTGAAACAAGCCAACTGCACTTAACTTTTTGCTAGGTGATCAATTTTCATATAGCACAACACACGTAAATGTGAAATAAGGTTAAGAATTTCTTACATATTCTCCTTTGCAAGTGGTCAGTTTGAATAAAATGTTACTATAAAGCATAGGGAATAAAATTAAATAAATGCATTATTATTCCCTATATATTATAAACTAATTGCTATGGCCTGTATAACAATTTACAGGTGTACCATTACAATTAAATGAACCGCATAGCCAGGGTCCTCCAACACACCCTATGCCCGGACATGTTACTGAACATGGCTTTTGTGCAAACAAATATCCGTTACTACCCATTGATACTGCTGAAGCCAGTACAATGACGATAACCGATATATAGATATGCAATTTTTTCATTTTCATAACCTCCTTTTTTTAATTACTGTGAGTAAAACAAAGTACAGTTGTACCATTACAATCAAATGAAGCGCACAGCCAATCTCCTCCAATACACCCTACACCTGGGCACGTTACTGAACAGGGCTTTTGCGCAAACAAATATCCGTTACTACCCATTGATACTGCTGAAGCCAGTACAATGACGATAATCGATATATAGATATGCAATTTTTTCATTTTTATAACCTCCTTTTTTATTGTTAATTAACATTTCTATGCATTAGAAATGAAGCTAAACATAAGACCACTAAGGAAATATTCTCAAGAATTTTTTCTAAATTGATTTTATTAGCAAAAATAGCTAAACCACAACCGCAGCTAGCACCAATATTACCACGTAAGTATTCAATAATAATCAAAGTCGTGAAGCCTATTAATAAAATGGAACCAATCACTGAAGCCACAGGAACTAGCTGTCTAATTAAAAAACCTATACCTGTTAAAAACTCAATTAGAATTAATGAAATAGAAAAGCTCTCAATCCATCTAGGAAGTGTTCCATATAAAGAAAGAGTATCTACAAATTTCCCGAAATGAATAATTTTATAAAAAGAAGCAGTAAGAAAAACAAAACCTAAGAAGTAACTTAGTATATACGAAATAATGTTTTTAAACGATTTAAATTTAATACTCACTAGTTCCATCATCTTTCCCAATATTGGTTAATACCGGTTCTTAACTCTAATTATAATCCACATTTAGGTAAAAGACTTAATGTATCAAAAAGGTTTTCAATTAAAGTTTCCCGTGCTATTATTTTGCTTACCCCTGCAAACATCAAAACAACAGCAATGAAATACGTTAAGGCAATATTTGTATAATAAAGAACCCTTCCCTTCTTCAGAGCTTCGCCTGGTCGGTCACTTGCTGCTTTTCTGAATTGATCCCTTTGGGAAACGGTTGACTCAAATATTGGCATAGTTTGTTTACTTTTTCTAAAAGAATTAGTTTTAGTTTTACAGCGTCTTAGGCTATAAGTAAATTAAGAAATGGTGGTCGGCTTGTCAATACGCAAAAGTGCGTATTTTTAAAAATGAATTTTTTCGGTCGGAATTTATAAATTTATAACAATTCAGTTTCGTTATTTTCCCCTAAGATAAATTCTATCAAATAAGATCTGCCTGGAAGTCCAAATTTATTTGCTAGATGGTCACAATGCTTTTCTACAGTACGTTTACTTATAAACAATCGCTTAGCAATTTCCCTGTAATTCATCCCGGCTCTTCTCATATTGAAAATCTCTCTTTCCCTCCCCGTCAGTAGTTTTATCTTATCTTCATTAGAAATGTTGTTAACTAAATTCTCTTTGTAAATTACCGGAGCTATATGTTCATCTATGTATGCACCGATACTCTGCAGTAAATCCCTTGTAATGGTAAACCTCTTCCGCAAAGTCTTCTTGTGAATGATTGTTCTTATATTCAGGTTAATGAGCTTTCGTAAATATGCTGAGTCATTGCTGTCCGTACATATCACAATCCTTCTTATTGATATACATCCTGATAAGTCATTTATGAATTTGTAAAGCTTTTTTTTATTAAGGCAGGCATCGTTAATTAGAAATATATCAGGCTGCTTTTCTTTAAGGCAGATTATGGATTGGTTAAAGTTATTTGAGGAACCGCAAATGTAAAGCTCACTTCCTGTTTTATCATTAGTTTTACCCATCTTCAGAAAAGTAGTAATACCCTCAACAGTCAGAGGCAAAACAGAGAAAATAAAAAGACTGTTTATCCTTCTCACAATATACTCCCTGAATAACTCCCTGATATTTATAATGTGATTCTTATCTGAAATAGCTGCGGTTTAACTTAGGAAACAGGAAGCGATTTGTCAAGAATGTCATACTCCCTCTGTTGTAATTGATTGGATCACTCACAGTGTTAAGACGGAGGTGAGAGCCTATCAGGACAATCCATCATTCCTCCAATCTTGCAGACATACATTCTTCCTGCTAAGTAATTAGAAAAGCTGCAAACTCTTTCAGATTTTTCGAAAGATATTTTTATTAGCAGACTATTTACTTTTATATGTGCTCAAAATGTATTTGGCGACTGCCTGTGCTTCGTTCGGCTTGAGACCGGGATTCGGCATCGGGGGATAGCCGGGGTTGTTTTGTTTTGGATTTAAAATAAATGCAACAAGCTCGTTCAGCTTTCCTTCATACTTGGGGAGTGTTTCTTTGTACGGCGGTCCCACAACTTTATGATCAAATGCGTGGCAGGATGAACATCTCACCTGGTAAATTTCCTCTCCGCTCACAGCAGCTACTTTGCTTCCCTCTCCTGTAAGCTGAGCCATCATTTCTTCGTATTTGCTGCTTAGAATAACTGCCTGCTTTTCTGTCGCATTATCAACTGCCAACTGATCTTTTATAATTACAGACATTATTATCAAAATTAATGACAGATATAATACGCCGCTGTACTTTGCATTTTCATTTTTCAACATAGAATACAGCAGGTTATAACTTAAGAACATCAGCAGCAATGCCAATGTTGAGTAACCGAAAACTGCGCCTGAAACAGCAGCATCTGGCAAAGAAAAAAGTATAACAGCTAAAAGCAGCGGTAATGCCAGAGATGAGTATAAAGTCAGCTTAACAGATGTCTTCCTGATAAATTCTTTGTAGTCTTCATTCAGATTTTTCTTTCCGCCTTCCCAGTAAAAATAATGGAATAAGATCGTGCCGCCCGTAAAAGCAAATGCCATAATTAGAAAGAATAAAAATCTTATGATCACAGCCCAGGAGAATAAAATTGATAAGAAATTTCCTTCGCTCCATTCTTTTGGGAATGCTGCAATAGTCACACCGGATGTGAAGAACCAAACTGAAAGAATGAGAAATGCCAAACCATAAATTCCTGTTTTTGTACTTACGTTACGGCTTGCATTACGCAGTTCTGTAATTTCATTCATAACTTCAGGGTCATTATGTTTTATTTCGTCCAGCGAGCTGAAAAGATTTGTAAATTTAGTTGAATACCTGAAAGCATAAATCAATATTAAGCCGGCTGTCGCAAGCAGAAATGATACAAATAAATATACTACTGCTGTTGTATTACCGAGATGCAAAAGCTGGGCATATATCAGCACGGCTGTAAGCAGAGGAACTATTCCTAATATAACACCAAGACTTTTATTTACCGTAACTGTTTCAATGACTTCTTTGGAAAAATTAAGATAGTTTTTATCATTTGCCTTCATCCCCTTATTTCTGAATAACAGAGAAAGAAAGGCTCCTCCCAGCACCGTACTAATGAATGGCACAAAGAGGAAAAATATTAGCATCGCAAGGTAATGCAGCAATTGTATATGTTCAGAAGACTGAGGTATTACAAATTTTTCAAGAAATTCCATTTTTTAACGCTCTCTTTTTTCAATTAAAATAATATTGTGGCGTAGCCATTACTATCTTACAAGTTTATCAATAGAAATTAAGAGTATGACTAAAATCGCAAAGACATTTATTTCCATAAACGCAAAGCGGAAATATTTCTTTTCTTTAGTTGACCGCAGCAATTTAATTGCGTTCCAGGTCAGCCAGAGACCAGAAGCAAAAAGTCCAAAGTTAATAAGTGATGACCTGACAATTCCGAATATCGGCAAAAGCAAACCTATAATAACAGTTGAAACTATCCAGATAAAAGTTATTCTGCCTAATTGGTCGCGATTAAATATTTGTGTTAACGTTGGGAAACCCGCCTTCTCATAATCTTCGCCGAATATTAAAAGCAGAAGCCAGAAGTGCGGGATCTGCCAGATAAAAAAGAACAAAGAAATTACTGCAATATGCGGATCAAAAATATTCCCGCCTGCTGCTGCCCATCCCACCGCAGGAGGAATGGCTCCAACTAGCGAACCAGGTATAATTGCAAAAGCATTTTTCTTTTTTAATGGTGTATAAATTCCGTTATACCAGATCAAATTTAATAAACCCAAACTCAATGCAAGAAGTCCGCCGCCAAAATACAGTAAAGCCGAGCCTGAGATGATTAAAAACATCGCAAGGTTCAGCGCATCCTGTGCTGATATTCTTCCTGATGGTATCGGACGATTTTTTGTTCTCAACATCAGCGCATCAGTTTTTCTTTCCTGGTAATGATTGATCACAGCAGAGCCGCAGGCTAATAATAAAATACCAAGGACAGGCGCGATCATCTTGTATGAAACGCTGCCCGCAACACATAAATATCCGAACAGGGTTGTAATGGTAACAAAAAACGTTATCCTGATCTTTGTCAGCTCCATTACCGCATCAATTTTTTGCCTGATGCTCAACCCGATTACCGGTGTACTTATATTTTCATTAATCATTCTTGTAAGCCTCTGGCTTAAATTAATTTCCAGAATTGGTCACTATGTGAGAAGTCTTTACCGATCCGGAACCTGTATTTGCTACTGTAGTTTTCTGAGCTTTACCGGCTAACCACATATTAAAATCATATTCAGGTAAAACTTTAACTGCGGAATACATATAAGAATGGTTCAACCCGCAGTATTCAGCACAGAATACCTGGTATGTTCCGACTTCTTCTGCACGGAACCACGCAATGTTCGTCCTGGTTGGGATGCAGTCTTTCTTAACGCGGAAAGCCGGAACATAAAATGAATGATCTACATCTAATGAATGAAGTCTCACTTCCACATCTTTATTTAAAGGAACGTACAGCGTATCAGTCTGAACACCATTCGCATATTTGAAATTCCATCTCCACATCTGTGCAGTGACATCAACTATCATTGAGTCTTTGGGAGGTCTTGAAAGATCTTTATACCCCACCCACCCGAGCCAGAACATACCAAGCGCAATCATAGTAGGTATCACTGTCCAGGTTATTTCAAGTGCTGTGCTGCCGTGTATGTTAACCGGTTTTGTATTTCTTTTCCTGCTGTACTTAATAACAAATACAACCATTGATATGGTGATGAGCAGCAAAAAGAAAACACAAACAGCTACGATAATAAAAAATGTTGTGTCTGTTTCATTTACAAAATTTGACGCTTGTGCGATCATTGGTTTTAACCTTACATATTAGAATAATCTGAAAACAATAAAACGAGCGATATTATTATAAAAAAAACTGCTACCCCGACAAAGATCTTAAATGTTTTCGATTCTGACTTCAGATGCATGAACACTGTTAAAACAAGATAAGATTTTATGGATGCAATTATGATAGCTGTCGCTATTGTAATGCTGCCTAAATTAACTCCGGCTACTGCTACAGTTATTGCCGTAAGAGTTAACAAGCCTAACCATACCAGGATATATTTCCCGTAACGATGATTTGAATGTTCAGCTAATTCGTTGTGTTTATCCATAAAAATTTCCTCAGGTTATAAGATAGAATAATGGGAAAAGGAATATCCAGATGATATCTACAAGGTGCCAGTATAATCCTGCAGCTTCAAGCTTAACAATGTGATCGGGAGTTATAACATCTTTAATAGTAAAGCGCATCATGAACATGATCACAACCATACCGATAATTACGTGAAGCCCGTGCAGCCCGGTCATAACATAATAAAGTCCGAAGAACAGAATATGTCCAGAACTCTGACTTATCAGCTCAGGCGAACCGGGATAATTTCCGTGATGGATTTCAGCGCTCCATTCAAAATATTTATTGACAAGGAAAAGCAATCCGAAAATCACTGTTATACCCTGAAGGATCAGCGAAAGTATTTTCTTTTTATTTTGTAATGCAGCGATCGAAAGTGCTATAGTCAAACTGCTGGTTAAAAGTATAGCAGTGTTGACTGTACCTATCAGAATGTTCATTGATTTTGCAGCGACGTGAAAATCCGCCTGGTGTAAAAACCTGTAAACTGCATAAAGAAAGAACATGCCTCCGAAAAGTATCAGTTCTGTAAACAGGAACAGCCACATTCCCATTCTCGAACGGACATCATCTCTATGAAGATGAGCAACTGCTGTGTGTTCTTGAGTGCTCACTTTACCTCCTCTACTTCAATATCATTCTGTTTGTATTCATAAGGTCCGACTGTTACATCGGGAAGTTTTTCAAAGTTTGTTAATGGCGGCGGAGTGGGGACTGTCCACTCTAATGTTTCGCCTCCCCATAAATTTCTTTCAGTCACTCTCTTACCTGTATACACTGACTTAAGCAGGTTATAGAACATTAATAAAATTCCTGATATCATTATCCACGAACCAACTGTTGAAATTACATGATAGACCTGGTATTCAGGGAGATAATCATAAGACCTTCTCGGCATCCCCAGCCAGCCCATAATAAAGAACGGGAAGTAAAGTATATTAAAACCGATGAATGTGATCCAGAAAGCAACCTTGGCAGTTTTCATATTATAAATCTTCCCTATCATCTTGGGCAGCCAGTAATGAAGCGCTGCAAAAATTCCAAAGCCGGCAGTTCCAAAAACCACGTAGTGAATATGACCGACGATGAAATACGTATCTGTTAAATGAATATCAACAGAAAGTGCACCTTGAATTATTCCCGTTAACCCGCCAATCGAAAAAAGAAATATAAATGCGAGTGAATAAAGCATTGGCGGATCAAGCTGAATGGAACCTTTATAAAGAGTTGCTGTCCAGTTAAAAACTTTAATAGCGCTTGGGATAGCAACCATAAAAGTTAGTAACGAAAATATAAACTCAGCAGAATCGCTCATACCAACTGCAAACATATGATGCGCCCATACAAGTGATCCAAACAGAGCTATCGCAAGACTTGAATAAGCAATAAACTTATAACCAAAAATTGTCCTTCTCGAAAATGTTGGTATTATTTCAGAGATGACTCCCATTGCGGGCACAGCCATAATATAAACTGCAGGGTGAGAATATATCCAGAACAAATGCTGAAATAATATCGGGTCGCCGCCTAAAGCCGGATCAAAAATACCAACACCAAAAACTCTTTCGATTATTACAAGCAAAAGTGTAATGCCGATTATCGGGGTAACAATAACCTGGATCCATCCTGTTGCATAAAGCGCCCACGAGAACAAAGGCATCTTGAACCAATCCATACCCGGCGCTCTTAGCCTGTGAATTGTTGTTATGAAATTCAGCCCGGTAAGAATAGATGAAAAACCTAAAAGAAAAACTGCTGTAAGTGTGATTATCATATTTGTGCTGGTTCTTATACTGTAAGGGATGTAAAAAGTCCAGCCAGTATCTGGTGCGCCGCCTGGAAGAAAAATTGCGAGGATAATTAAAATCCCGCCTATTATATATAAGTACCACGACAATAAGTTTATTCTCGGGAAAGCAACATCTTCAGCACCTATCATGATAGGCAAAAAGAAATTACCAAACACAGCAGGAATACCCGGAATCACAAAAATAAAAAGCATTATTACTCCGTGCAGGGTAAAGAATGCGTTGTATGTTTGTGGACCGACTATTGTTCTGCCCGGGGTCAAAAGTTCTAATCTTATCAAACCACCAAGTGCCATTCCAACAAGAAACCAGCTTAGTAAAGCGACCATATAAAGTATACCAATTCTTTTATGGTCCGTGGAAAGTATCCAGGCAAAAATACCTTTATGCTTTCCTTTATAATCTAAATAAGTTTCATAACTGTTCGAATGAACAGCCGCAGCATCACTTGCCATAAAAACTACCTCTTATTACTAACTTTTAATTTTTTAGGTTTTTTAACCTTTAAATACAAAACAAAAACGGCTACAAGAAGTAAAGTGCCGGCGCCGAAAATATTCAGTAAATTGATTACATATTTCTTGCCGCTGGGATCGTAGCTGAAACAAAATGCGAGCAGCCCTCCAACTGTCGGCATCACCTTTCCCTCTGAAGCATCAATAACAGCCATCTTAAAATCAAAAGGAAGAATGCCAAACTCACCTTTCCTGTTATAGTCCGGGTAAAGATAACGGCTTATCTTCCCTGCTGGCGAAAGGAATATCACACTTGTTGTATGAATAAACTGCGTCCCGACTCTTTCAAAATGAAATCCTGCTGCTTCAGTAACTTTATAAATATTAACGCTGTCGCCGGTCAGGAATTTCCACGCACCTGCTGGAAAAGGTTTATTTATCATGCTCAAAAAATTCTGTTTCTTTTCCGATGCGATCTTAGGATTTTCCCTGTCATCCATGCTGATAGTTACTATGTCATAATCTTTCCCCGGCACGAGGTCTGATTTATTGACGATGTCAGCTAATTCGGTCATTAAAGGGCTGCAGATACCGGGGCATTTATAATAGACAAATGCCAGCACAGTCGTTTTATTTATAATATTTTTAAGAACAACTTTATTCCCGTTCGA
>JAKAGZ010000015.1:0-22854 GCA_021815365.1 Bacteroidota bacterium | reverse complement strand
ACAGTGAGAGCTTTAATTTTATTCTTCGTAACATCATAAAAAATTCTGGCGCCTTCATCGTTCGAATCATTTCTGATCGAGTTTATTACATTGATAATTTTCTGATACCTGTCGCTGCTTTCATTAATAATAATATCTTCAGCAGTGCTAACAGGGATTTGTGCAGGTACTTTTTTGCCTTCAGAAAGATTATAAGTAAGGTCCAGGTTCATCAGGTCGCCGTCGCTGTCCTGCGGCGGATTCTGCATAAATGCTGAACGGATATATTCTGCAAGGGCAAATATATCCTCAGGGTTCATATACGAATAAGAAGCCATTGCGCTCCCTGGAATTCCTTCCTGTAATGTTTTATAAATATCCGAAATCTTACGTCCGTTCTTCCAGCCTTCATTGCTTGTATAATTCCTCGGCGCAGGATTTAATCCTGCAGCAGCAGGACCATCTCCCTTTCCGTCTGTTCCGTGACACGAAGAACAATTTGCAGAATATAAATTTTTGCCTTTAGCAATCAGATCCTGCGAAGGATTTTTCATTGACATTACATCAACAGGTGGAATTATTCTCGCAGCACGAACCTGAAGGTCTTCAATAACTGCAGTTGTATCCGGCTGAGGAGGAGGAACTTCCTTCCTGGCAATAATATTAAATTTACCAACATATAACAGCCCTATTACAATGCCAACAACTAACAAATAAGGATACACGAGTGATAAGAGTGCTGTCGGATTATTTTTCGCTTCTGCTATTTTTTGTTTTATACTTTTTTCAAATATGCTCATACAAACCCTATTAAACTAAAGGTGAAAATTTAATCCGCGCTGCAATTTCGGATCTCCAACAGGTACTAAATTAAATTTCTCAGCCATCTTATTAAAAACAAGGATCAGTATCCCGATAAACACCAGGGGAAATACAAAATCTATCCAGCTAAATGAGTATGCATGATTGTTCCTTGACATTCCCGGCATTATTAACCAGTACATATCAAGAAAATGAACGCACAAGATCCAGACTGACATAAATTTTAATCTTTTAACATTTGTCTTCGCTTCGTAAGAAAGAAGACCAAAGAACGGAACAATAAAATGTGTGATGATCAATAATATCGAAACGAACTTCCAGCCGCCGTCCCATCTCTGCATGAACCAGAAAGTTTCTTCCGGCAGGTTGCCGTACCAGACAAGCATGTACTGCGAGAAAGCTATGTAACCCCAGAACGCAGTAAATGCGAACATCAAAGTACCAAGGCTGTAATAATGATCTTCTTTAATTGCTGAATGAAGATAACCATTCTCTTTAAGCTTAATTGCACTGAATGTTAATGCAGCTAACGAACACCACACCACACCTGCAAATAAATAAACTCCGAATATTGTTGAGAACCATTTTGATTCAAGGCTCATTATCCAGTCAATTGCTGTCAAAGTAATTGTTATTGCAAAAACTGGAATGAAAATTACAGACAGCGTTATATTCCTTTTTGTCAAAACCTGATCTTTAGTTTCGTCTTGCTTCCTTGAATTTTTTGTGATCATCCAATAAAAGAAGAGCCACAATAAAATTATCGCAATCACTCTCACCATAAAAAATGGTGTATTAAGATAAGCCGATTTTGCTTCGAGCATTTTATCGCCGTGAACATAACCAGCGTGAGACCAAAGGAATAAATTACTTGTATTAAAAAAGAGCGGAACTACCAGGATTAGCAAAAGCGGTAATGATGCCGCGAAAAATTCGCTTATTCTTCTGAACGGAGTACTCCAGTCAGCATTTGCTGCATACTCAAGCGCAACAAGGAATAAAGAACCTACGGCTATACTCAAAAAGAAAATAAATGAAACCAGATATGCGTAAGAAGCTCTGTAACTATCAACAAGGAAACCTGCTATGCCCAGCAGTAAGCCGATGGCTAACAGCGTTCCTCCGATTTTAGATACGGAATTTGGTAAGCTCTTTTTATTGTAACCCGATTCAATTTTGGACATTTGAAACAGACTCCTTATTAACTGCTTTTAAATCAGATTCTTTTGCATTTTGTGCTCTCTGTAATACCCGGATATAATCTACAATCGCCCATCTCTCATGTCTCGTAATTTGAGGTGCATAGGACGGCATTGCATTTTGCCCGTTCGTAATAATATGATAGATCATTCCATCAGGATAATTTATAATTTTGTCTGAATGCAGCGTTGGACCAACCGGGAACTGACCGCGCAATCTGCTTTCACCTTCTCCAAAATTACCGTGACACGGGCTGCAGAATGTTAAAAATTTCCCCTTGCCCAGTTCAAGAATTTGTTTTGTCGGGATAGTCGGGTTTGAAAGTACTTCGACCGGCATTGGCTGACCCTTGTACGGGTATGGAATGAAACCTCTAGCCACAGTTCCTTCAACCGGGGGACGCATACCTTCGTGATTCGCAAACATATTGCTTCCTTTCTGGGCTGTCAGCTTACTCTGAAAGTCCATCCAGTCAAAAGGTGTTATGTACATTAATTTATTTAACGTAACATAAGTCAAGCCGGACGTTGCAACAGCTACAATAGCAAGGAACAACAAAAATTTTGGCTCGAACATCCTGAACTTTTCCTGTTCAGGATAATAAATATCTTCAATCTTATAAGCGCCGAGACCTTTTAAAAATTCTATAACCTTTGCTTTATCGAACTGCTTATCTTCAGCTTCTATCACAAGACCAAACTTATCACCCGAAACAGCTTTCATATAATCAGTATCGTGAAGAGGATGAGAGTTGTTAGGCAATTTAAAATAAACTGCAAGCATACCTACAACTGTCGCAATCGCTGCAAACAGAACTGTGGTTTCAAATGTAATAGGTATAAATGCGGGCACAGCTAAGAATGGCTTGCCGCCAACTACTATATTGTAGCTCACAGCAAACGACCACCACATAAATAAGAAAATAAATGCCGCACCGAACAATCCAAAGAATAATGTAACAAAACCAATTTTAGACTGCCCCATCCCCATAGCCCTGTCCATTCCGTGAACTGGATACGGAGTATTTACATCAAATTTTTTATATCCTGCGGCAGTAGTTTTTTTCGCAGCACTGATGATCTCATCAACAGAATTAAAAAGTGCAGCTACAGAATGTAATTTTTTATTATCAGGCATTATGATCTCCTTCATAGTGCGAAGGCTGTGCACCTTCAACCACTCCTTTTATCTCGGACATAGTGACAACCGGCAATGTCCTCGTGAACAAAAGGACCAGTGTAAAGAACAGCCCAAAGCTTCCGAATAATATCGAAAAATCAACCCACGTCGGATAAAACATTCCCCAGCTTGAAGGGAGAAAATCTCTGTGCAGAGAAGTAACGATGATGATAAATCTCTCGAACCACATACCAACATTTACCAATACTACTACAATGAACATAACCGGAATTGATCTCCTGAATCTCCGGAACCAAAACAACTGCGGGAAAATAGAATTGCACGAAACCATTACCCAGTAACCCCACGCATAAGGTCCGAACGCTCTGTTGATAGCAACGTATTGTTCTGTGGGAACTCCGCTGTACCACGAAATAAAAAATTCCATCAGGTAAGCATAGCCGACCATCGAGCCTGTTAAAAGAATAATTTTATTCATTCTATCGAGGTGATCCATTGTAATTATATTTTCAAGACTAAAAACTTTCCTCATAAAGACCAGCGCTGTTACAACCATTGCAAAGCCTGAGAAGATCGCTCCCGCAACAAAGTACGGAGGGAAAATTGTCGAGTGCCAGCCTGGTAAAACTGATGTGGCAAAGTCAAAGCTGACAACTGTGTGAACTGAAAGAACAAGCGGTGTAGCTAAACCGGCGAGTATCATGTAAACTTTTTCGTAATGTCTCCAGTCCCTGTTTGAATGTCTCCAGCCTAAACTAAACAATGAATAGATAAACTTTTTTATTTTAGAAACAGTTCTGTCTCTCAGAGTAGCAAAGTCCGGGATAAGTCCAACATACCAGAACAATAATGAAACAATAAAATATGTCGAGACAGCGAACACATCCCAAACCAAAGGCGAAACAAAATTGGGCCACAATTGCATTGCATTTGGATATGGAATTAAATATCCTGCCAGCCACGGGCGACCGGTGTGAATTATCGGGAAAATACCGGCGCATATTACAGCGAAGATCGTCATTGCTTCAGAGAATCTTGAAATAGCTGTTCTCCATTTTTGTCTTAACAAGTAAAGTATTGCTGAAATAAGAGTACCTGCATGAGCAATACCTACCCAAAAGACAAAGTTCGTAATGTCAAACGCCCAGCCAACAGGTTGATTATTTCCCCATTCACCAATTCCATAATAGAATGTCAGCGAGACAGCAATTACACCAAGCAGTAAAAGTGAAGACGTAAAAGCCAGCGCAATAAAATAATTTTTGTTGGGCTTGGTATCCATCGGCTTTGCAATGGCATTGTCGAGGTCCGCCATTGTCATATTGCCTTGTACCAAGGTTAGTTCTTTACTATAATCTAAGCTCACTATGCTTCCTCCGAATGAGTATTTCTTAATTTAGCGAGATAGGTAACGTTCGGTTTTACATTTAACTGATCAAGAACATAATAGCCTAATTCGTGATTCCTGTATTTATAAAATTCAGATTCTTTATCATTCATATCACCGAAATGGATAGCACTGGTGCTGCAGGCATCCTGGCAGGCTGTATGAACATTTGAACCGATTACATTCCTGTTTTCACGTATCGCATCCGCTCTTTCCTCTGCAATTCTTTGAATACAGAAAGAACATTTTTCCATTACTCCTCTTGAACGAACAGTTACCTCAGGATTGTAAACCAGGTCGAACAAATCGCTCTGCTGGAACCCGTCTCTGAAATGGTCCCTGAAATTGAAGAAGTTAAATCTCCTTACTTTGTACGGACAGTTATTTAAACAGTACCTTGTACCAACACAACGGTTATAAACCATCTGGTTCAAGCCATCTTTACTGTGAGTCGTTGCAGCAACCGGACAGACATTCTCGCACGGCGCATTATCACAATGCTGGCATAACATCGGCTGTGTGCTTACTGTTGGGTCATCTTCAGAACCGGAGTAATAAGTATCAATTCTTAGCCACTGCATATCTCTTCCTACTTCAACCTGATCTTTTCCTACAACAGGAATATTATTTTCTGAAACGCATGCAACTACACACTCGCCGCAGCCAACGCATTTATTGAGGTCTATTGCCATAGCCCATTTAACACCGTTGTACCATTGTTTGTGAGGCGGATAAATCTGTTCAACATGCTCTTCGGCATTTTCTTCTGCAATGAATTGAGGGTTCTTTAAATATTCTTTCAGGGTGCCTTCTTTAATAATATGTCTTTCACCTAACAGATTATTTGTTAATGAATGATCAAAGACATGGTGTTCCTGAGAAGAAACCAATTTATAACTACCGTTCCCTTTTTTAACACTGATAGTTGTATACAGCCATGGAGCTAAGTCAAAAGTTTTTGACATCAATACATTTGCATTGAATCCTGTGCCTTCGCCCACAGCGCCAACAACAGAGCGCCCATAACCAAGTTCAATAGTAATTGTATCATCTGCACAACCGGGCTGAATGAAAACTGGTATTTCCAGTTTTCTTTTTCCAATAGAGATTTCAATTTTATCATTGTTATCAACACCAAGAGACTTAGCAGTCTTTTGTGAAATTGCAGCGTAATTGTCCCACGTTATTTTTGATACGGGGTGCGGAAGTTCCTGCAGCCAGCCGTTATTAGCATATCTGCCGTCTCCGAGTGAGTAGCTTTCTCTCAGTACAACAGCATAGCCTGAAAGTTTCTGAGATGGTCCGCTTAAATCATTCAATGCTGAATCATTAAATTTGCCTAAGCTCTCCGGAGTTTCATCAACTAAAACCACTCCTTTCTCAAGCGCTCCATACCAGAACTCATTGAAATTTAATTTCGATTTGAGAGATGGATAAATATTTGTCTCCCAGTTCTTCATCAAATATTCATGATACAACGTATCTTTAAACTGACTCTTTGCGCCTCCGATCCAATTTAAAAGCACTGCTTCTTTTTCTCTTGTATTATAAATAGGTGCGATGACCGGCTGCTGAAGTGAATAAAAACCTGTTCTTGTTTTTGCATCACCCCAAGCTTCAAAAGTATGATTAATCGGAAGCGTGTAATGACCAGCCGAAGATGAATCATTAGCGCTTTCTGTCAGAGATACAATAACAGGAACTTTTCTAAGAGCATTTGAATACCCGAGATCTGCTGGTAAGTGAAAGACAGGATCGGAATCGAAATGAATTACAATCCCAACTTTGCCTGCGTTCATATCCGATACAAGAGATTCCCATTCTGATTGCGTGCTCAACGGCAGATTAGAGAAGGAGGCAGAATCAGTCCTGTATAAATTTGTATTGCCTAAAATTTCATTCAGTAAATTAACAGCAATATGTGTCTGTTCAGATAATGTTCTTCCTGCATAAACAATTGCTTTGCCTCTGTTATTAATAAGATCATTAACAAGATATTGTAACTTTTTCCGGTTGAGTGAAAATTTCTTTACAAAATTATCAAGTGAAAATCCTGAAAGATCAGCAGGTACATTTGTGCCGGTTCTCACTGAAACTTCTTTAATAAGGCTCATCACAAAATCATACTGGGCATCAGGTCTGAGCTTCAAACGATAATCAGCATTCATTCCGGTTAAAGACATGTTCCCTTCAACAACATAAAGCCTGTTGAAGTTTTTAGTATCGTGAATGTTTCGTCCTTCAGTAAATAATATTGAATTTTCCGTTTTGTTACCTTCTGTACCGAGAAAATCAGATTCAAGAGCAACAATAACTTTTGCTTTATTCCACCTGATCAAAGGAAAAGAATCGGTGCCGTAGCATTTCTTCCAGGCTGAATTTCTCAGCTCTTCATTAAATAATTCGTAGGAATAAATTTTTGTACCGTTGTATTTTGCAGCGAAATCGTCCAGCACTTTTTTAGTTGTTGGTGAGAGAATGCTGCCTGTAACAATTGTAATATTCTTGCCGGCAAGTGAATTTAAAGCATTCACAATTTCTGTATCTACCTGCTGCCAGGTAGATTTTAAAAACTCACCGCTCTTTGCTTTTTTCAGCGGGTTCTTCAGCCTGTCAGGATCATACAAATTTAAAACACTAGCCTGACCAGCCGCACTAACTTTCCCTTTAGTTACAGGATGATCGGGATTCCCGTCAACTTTTATTGGTCTTCCTTCTCTTGTCTTTATTAATATGCCGTATGATTGTGAACCTGAATTAAAGGTTGAAGCATAATATTTTGGTTTGCCGACAATAGTATCTTCCGGCATTTTTGTATAAGGAATGATCTCACCCTTGTCCCTGTAATCAGCACAGCCAACCCCGGCTAAAGCAGCAGAAGCTCCGACAAGAGCCAAAAATTTACGTCTTGAAACTTTTGATAAGCCGGAAGGATTAAAATCATCAGTAACACCAGGTTGAAATTCGTTATGTGTTGAAGCAACAAAAGCAGGATCATTATGCAATTCTGCAAAGCTTCGCCAGTAATTCTGATCCGGTTTCTGCTGATTCTCTTCCTGATTAATTACGTCTTTAACTTCAGACATTCTTACCACCTGTATTTTTTCTGCTGACAGCAAGAGGATTAATCTTCACCCTGCTGTTCTTTTTGTTTTCGACTTTGTTTGAATTTAAATTTTCTTTCTTTCTAAAAAGCTTAAATGGTAAAGACCTCAGAACAACATATCCAGCTATTCCTGCACCCAGGCTGTAAAAGAATTTCTTCCTATTAATTTTTTTATCGAAGTTTAAATTTTTGAATTCCATTTTAGCTCCTGTTCAACGATGACAAGCCCAGCAATCATCTGGTCCGTTTTTAATATTCTTTAAATAAGGTAATTTTTCATGTGCATTCCTGTGGCAGTCGAGACAGGCTCCCATAGTAAAAGAATTCATCTGCCCGATGCGGTCCATATTTCTTACATCGCCATGACAACTTGAACAGTCAATCCCGGCATCTACATGCACACTGTGATTAAAGTAGACAAAATCGGGTACCCTGTGTACTCTCTTCCAGGGAAGAGCGATACCTCTTTCGTAATATAGTGTCAGCTTTTTAATTTCGGGTCTGTCTTTGCGGGCAATCGTGTGGCAATTCATACAGGTTGAAACTGCAGGAACCATAGCGTGGCGTGATTTTTCAACTCCCGTGTGGCAATACTGGCAGTCAATCTTCATCTGACCTGCGTGAAGCTTATGAGAAAAATTTATCGGTTGAACAGGTGTGTAGCCTACTCCGTCCCTTTCAGCGCGCGAAGCAAAATATGTAAGCGTAAATGAAGCTAATATGACAAAGATAGTAATAGGAACCCGGACTCTCAGAACATAATCCAAATAAGATTTTTTCATCATTTACCTTTAGAATTACAAGCAATATTTCCTTATTCTTTTTTCCTCATAACAATATTAAGCCTTGACAAAATTTAAATCTTGAATAAATCTGCGTGGTATTGTTACGAATAAGTTTGATGCGGCTAAAAAGGCTAAGTCCGCAATTGACTTGTCACTTTGTACATAAAAAGTTAACAAATCTTAATCGTCAAAACTAAAAAATTACAATATCAAAACAAAGACTGTGTGCATAAATTTTACATGAATTTTTTTATTTTTTTGAACCCCTCAGTCAAAAAGAATTAAATATCCAAATTTATTTCCACCATAAAAATTAAATTGAACTCTTCCATTTCTGAGAAAAATCATTATATAAAGATCCCCTCAGAACCGAGACTAAATGCATTACCTCCACTTTATGATCAAGCTTTTCTGTCCCAAAAGCTATTTGTGATAGGCACCCGGGATTAGATATTATAACCAGGGAAGGTTTAACTTTATTTATATTCTCGACTTTTCGTTTCAAAAAATGCAGAGAATCTTCAATGCGGCTGACATTATAAATCCCGGCACTTCCGCAGCAAACATCAGCACCTTCTGTCTCTTTCAATATCAAACCCGGAATTGATTTTAATAGTTCCCTTGGTTCATTTTTTATTTTTTGTGAATGGACTAAATGACAGGCATCCTGGTAAACTGCTGTTACACTTACCGGCATTAATTTCCTGGCAGGATTTTTGGCGTAAAGAAATTCAGTAACGTCTTTAACTTTCGCAGAAAACATTTCGGCTCTTTCAGAATATTCAGCATCATCTTTAAGCAGGTATCCGTAATCTTTCATAAACGCCCCGCAGCCAGCAGAGTTTGAAATTAAGTACTCAAACTTTTCCTGTTTGAAAGCGTCAATATTTTTTCCTGCTAACTTCTTAGCAAAATCAATATCTCCATTGTGTGCATGGAGCGAGCCGCAGCAAACCTGTTCTGAAGGTGTATAAACTTCACAGGCATAAGCTTTCAATACTTCTATAGTATCGAGATTCACTTCAGCAAAAGCAACATTCATTACACATCCGAAATGGAACGCAGTTTTGTATTTTACTTCAGCATCAGGAAATGAAAACAGGGAAATTTTTTCATCACTGAAGAAACCAGATATCTTCGGCGCAAGCTTCGATATTTCAGAAAGATGCCGTGAAAATATTCTCAAAACACCGAAGATCTCAAAAATATTTTTTATAAAAGATCTCTGGTAAATTCTTAAAACCCTTGAAACTAATTTCAGGTTATTTTTATCAGCTAAAATTCTTCTCAGCAGGAATCTTTTTATCCGAACCTTCAACGAATTTTTTCTGAATGTTTCGTCCACAAATACTCTTGCTGCTTCAACAAGTTTCCCGTATCGGACTCCTGCGGGGCAGGCTGTCTCACAAGCCTGACAATCAAGACAGAAATTCATTTCTTCTGCAAAAATATTTGAGACAGGTATTTCTGCATTAGCAACCGACCTGATCATTTTTATTCTTCCGCGCGGTGATGACCTTTCTAATTTTGTCAGCTCATAAGTTGGGCAAGCTGATAAACACATACCGCAATGTATACATTGAGACAATACATCGTCAGATGGCAGGATGTCAGAAAAAATATTTGTCGAAGCTGAATAAGGCATTATTTGCCTGGAATAAATTGTCGGATATTGTGTGGTAATGTCCCTTCACAACGTGGAGAAAGAGAAAATATTTTACCCGGGTTCAGAATATTATTTTCATCAATTACAGATTTTATTTTTTTCATCATTTCCAGTCCGGGTATTCCAGTAACCTTTTCGAGAAATTGTTTTTTAGCCAGTCCGGTCCCGTGTTCGCCTGTAATTGTTCCTCCCAGTTTTATCGCTTCGTTAAAAATAAAATCGAATGCTTTGTGTGCTCTTTCCATTTCATTTTTATCTCTTTCATCGGTCAGACAGGTTGGATGTAAATTCCCATCCCCTGCGTGCCCGAAATTTCCAAAAGTAACATTAAATTTTCTACCTGCTTCAGTAACTTTTTCGATCATTACGGGCAGCTCGCTTCTAGGAACTGTTGCATCTTCAAGAATAGTAGTAGGTCTCCTTCGAGCAAGTGCGCTGAAAGCACTTCGTCTGGCTGACTTCAATTTTAATGCTTCGGTTAAATCAGCTTCAGTTTTTACAAACGAAGCATTATTCTTTTTCAGAATATTTTTAATAATCTCTGAGTCTTCGAAAACAATGCTTCCTCTCCCGTCAACCTCTATTAATAAGATAGCTTCACTGTTTCTCGGCAGCCCGATATGCGTAAAATCTTCAACACAGTTGATAGTTGTATTATCAAGAAATTCCATCATAGAGGGAGTGATATGAGAAGCAATAATATTGGAGACAGCCTTTGCAGAAAAAGTCAGCTTGTCAAAATAAGCCAGGATAGTTACTGACTCGGTGGGTTTCGGTATCAGCCTCAATAATATTTTCGTAATTATTCCGAGAGTCCCTTCGCTGCCAACAATAAAATCACGCAAATTATAACCGGCAGTATCCTTCATATTTTTCCCTCCGGTTTTTAAAAGATCACCGTTCGGTAAAATCATCTCTGTGCCCAATACATAATTTTTTGTTACGCCGTATTTTAATCCTCTCAACCCGCCGGCATTGTTTGCAACATTCCCGCCAATAGTGCAAACGTTCATACTTCCGGGATCGGGAGGATAAAATAATCCTATCTTCTCAACTTCATTCTGCAAAACTGCTGTTACCACACCGGGCTGAACTGTTGCAGTCAGGTTGTTATTGTCTATCTCAAGAATTTTATTCCATTTCGTCATAACAATAACGACACAATTTTCAACAGGGATTGCTCCTCCGCTTAAACCTGTGCCGGCACCTCTCGGAACAACATTAAACAATTCATGATTCGCTAACCTCAGTATCTGTGAAATTTGTTCTTCACTTTCAGGAAAGACAACGGCTTCAGGTAATTGCTGATAGACAGGTGTAGCATCGAAAGAATAGCAAAGTCGGTCTTCTTCGGAATCGAAAAAGTTTTTTGGACCGACTATATTCTTAATTTTTTCTTTGAGTGCATTTGTCATTAACAAACGAAACTATCTTAACAATTTATTATAAACTGCGGTGTCCGCTAAAATTTCCAGGGCAGTCTGGAACTGTTTGTCGTAGTTCAGATAAGTTTCTGTTCTTCCCTCATTGCCAAGATATCTTGCAGCTAATTCGCCTCTTATTTCTCTTATGATTTCGCCTCTGTAAATTTTAAGTTCAGCAATGTCGAGTTTATCAAATTCTTTTTTGATACGATTGAGATCTGCCGAAAGTGTCCCATCAACTTTTTTATTTTTTACATCAGCAATAAGCCTGTCGATTTGTTTATCAGCATCGGAATGATAAACATATTTTTGTTCGGCAAGATATTTTTCAAACTGGCTGAAAATTTTATCATCTGTGATATTATTAAAATCTTGTTTTTCATTCATATAATAATAATGATCGGCAAAAGTGAAAAACAACCCTTTTGCAAGAAGATCTTTTGTGATATTTCCCTCGATGATGTAATTGATAGTTGTATCAGGGGTAATACCGCCGCCGCTGTAAACAGTTCTTTTATTGTCAGTAAGGTAAGAGGTTTTAAATATAGAATCAGGCTGCGCAAAAACTTTGTTACTTTTTGTGTAATCAATTTTCTGAATGCACCGCCCGCTTGGTGTATAATATTTTGCAGTTGTAATTTTAAGCGAAGTATTATAGCCAAGCGGAGTTATAGTCTGCACCAGACCTTTGCCGTAAGATTTTGTACCAAGCAGCACACCCCTGTCGTGATCTTGTATAGCACCAGCTAATATTTCTGATGCGGAAGCAGAACCGCCGTTGATCAGAACAACCAGCCTGGCATTTCCGACAAGAGGTTCCTGGGTCGCAAAATATTTTTTCTCGTCCGACTGATCCCGCCCGCGGGTAGTTACAATCAGGGATCCCTTTTTCAGGAATTTATTACAGATATCAACGGCAACATCGAGCAAACCGCCGGGGTTGCCGCGAAGGTCAAGCACAATTGATTTAATTTCTTTTTCAGATTTCAATTCGAGCAGAGCTTTTTTTATTTCATCGCCTGCTGAACGGCTGAAGTTTGTCAGCTTCAGATAAACATTATTACTATTCTTTGGATAAAATCCATAATAGGTCAGGCTTTTAACTATAACCTCTTCACGAACCAGGTTGAAATTTAATGTATCCTTTTCGTCATTCCTTAAAATTTTTAATTGCACAGTTGTTCCCGGTTCACCTTTAACCAATGACGAAATCTGATCTACATTTTCGGGAGTAATTTTAACACCGTTTGCTTCAATGAGAACATCACCTATTCTTAATCCCTGTCTTTGAGAAGAATAGCCATCCATAACTTCAACAATAGTTACTTTGTTTCCCCTGACTCCGATTGATATTCCTACTCCGCCATACTTACCGTTGGTTATAAGATCAATATCTTCTTTTTTATTTTCATCAATGAACATTGTATAGGGATCGAGTGCATCAAGCATTCCCTGGATGCCGGAGCGCATAAATTGCTGTGGGTCAATTGGCTCAACATAATTGAATGAGACTTCTTTATAGACTTTACTGAAAAGGTCTATGTTTTTGGATATTTCAAAATAAATATCGCCTCTGCCGGCAAAAAATCCGGAGAAGAGTAAAATTATTAAACCTGCGAACAAAATCTTTTTTAAATTTGTCATTTTCATACCATCTTCCTTTCTAATAGATTTATTTCTTCGATGATCAGTTTGTTTATTTCATTAATTGTTTTTGTGCCGTCAATCACCCTGAATCTTTTTTCCTGTCTGGCAATAGTGAGATAGCCTTCTCTGACACGTTCAAAAAAATCATTTTCTGCAAGCTCCATCCTATCCAGATGTGATTTACCTTTTCTCATTTTCCTTTCATTGGCAGCCTGAACAGAAATATCTATAATAAAAGTAATGTCAGGTATAGCGCCGTCAATTGCTAAATTATTAATATGCTTTACAGTTTCCAGGTCAATCCCTCTTCCATAGCCCTGGTATGCTGTAGTTGAATCGTGAAAGCGATCGGAAATTACATAAATTCCTTTATTTATTGCAGGCTGAATTTTTTCTCTTACAAGCTGGGCCCTTGAAGCTGAAAAAAGAAATATTTCAGTTTCCATTCGCATACGGTTATGCTTTTTATCTAAAAGAACCGACCTTACAATTTCAGAAATTTCTGTCCCGCCGGGTTCCCTTATAATTTCTACTTTTTTATTTAATGACTGCAGATATTTCTTAAGCAAATCAATTTGCGTTGACTTGCCGCAAAAATCTATTCCTTCAAAAGTTATAAACATTTTTATGATCAGATAAAAAAAATTAATTAAATTTTTTGATTACATACCTCAATTGTTCCGGCTTGATATATTGTACTGTCACATTTTCCGGCGCTTCAATTTTGGGGATGACCGCTCCTAGTGTATCAAGAACAACATCCCTGTAATTAACATAAGCTTTGAACTGGTCATTAGTCAGCTTGCCTAAAATATCAACACCGCCTTTAACACTTATAGCTATTTTATTTGGAAGCAGAACAACGTCTCTGTCTTTGGGCACATCAAGCACATTTACATTAACATTATCAATTGTCATATCCACTATCTTTTGTATATCGAAAAAAAGAGCAACACTGTTTTCCAAATAAGTTATGCCGGGTATTTTTTTTAATTCAATACGTTTCTCAATTTTATCATTAACGTCTTCTAATTTTATTTTGCTTGTTGGTATAGAATTCATTTTTTGAAGCTCATTAACAGGACCGTTTACAATAACTGAATCCGGAGAAACTGCAATCGGTGTGGCAAGACCATAACCTTCCCTGAAATTTATTTCTACATCAGGTTCTACCTTTAATTTTTTATGAGTAACTTTTTGGATATTGAATGACAAAGTATCCGGGCTTATATCAATAACATCCATTTCAGATGACAACCACTGATTTTCACTCAGGTAATTATAAAGATTAATATATTTGCTGCCAGTATCACCTGAAGCAGTTACAAGAAATTCAGACTCCGTACCAAGTCTTGCAGCAATTAATTTCCATCCTTTAGCTTTAACTTTAACTGAAACATATCGCGGAAGTTTTGAACTGCTGGTCAGACCCTTTTTAAAATCTATCAGCTTCAACGGCACATTAAAAGTTGTATAAAAATCATTGGAAAGCGAAATCCATATCCATAGAACGACAGAAAACAGGAATGAAATAACTACAATATGAAAGTTTTTCTTCATTATACAAATATAAAACGAAAACGGTATAAAAAAACTCCACAACAAGTGAAGTTTTTTTATTTAGCCCAAATTTTCGCTTAGGAAAACCTGTCCGTCCGGCAGGCGGGTTTGCCCTCCGGGCCGACAAGCCAGAATTTACTTTGACAAAAAGAATTTGAAGAATTGTTATTTTTCAAAACCAAACATCAAAATCATTGAAGGCTTGTCGGTGTTAATTCCGATAAAATCGGGGCATTTCTAATGAATTTTTTGGGTTAAATTTCTTTAAGCACTTATTTCAGGCTTCTGAAGTGTTTTACTAATTCGTCCCTGTTAGCCCTCGAAATCTCTCTTCCCTTTATTGGAAAATCAGGAATACTTCTCGCATAATGCCTGAGCTGATGTACATTCATGTTATCAATATCATGTTCTTCCTGCAGATCAGAATCTCTTTTCGCTTCGGTACCTAAAGCTTCCTCTCTTAATCGGCTGATCGTATCCATCGGAGTATTTTCAGAACGGGCATCTTCAAACGATAGCTTTAAATCTTCTTCCTTCTTCATTTGCTTTTTCGTTTCTGATCCGTCCGATGAAGGCTCTTTTTTTTCAGTTGATCTTGCCGTCCTTCCATCAGCTATTTCAGGAAACAGTGAAGTTAACTGATTATCAGGCTGAGGAATAATATGAGTTGAAACCAGTTGACCAACACGGCTGGCTGCTGCGGCACCTGCATCAACAGCCGACCTGACTGCTGCTGTTTCACCGACAACCTTAATAGTAACCAATGCAGGGTTTGTAATATCTTTCCCCGCAAAAGCAACGTTCGCTGCTTTAAGCATAGCATCGGCAGCTTCAATCGCAGCCACCAATCCCTTAGTCTCAACTAATCCTAATGCCTTTGGCATAAGTCATTATTTTCTTTTTGGAAGAATTTGCTCAACTTCAGCGTGAGGACGAGGAATAACGTGAACAGACACTAACTCACCAACTCTTTGAGCCGCTGCAGCGCCGGCATCAGTTGCAGCCTTTACTGCTCCAACATCACCTCGAACCATCACAGTTACGTATCCGCCTCCAATGGTTTCTTTGCCGAGCAGCTCTACCTTTGCTGCTTTAACCATTGCATCTGCAGCTTCGATAGAGCCAACAAGCCCTTTTGTTTCTATCATACCAAGTGCGTCTAGTGCCATTGATGTGCTCCAATTTGTTAGAATTGTTTTGTGAAAAATACCTTATAGGTTTCTAAATGTCAATTATAAATATTTTTTATTACTGCCACCTGAATTTATTCTTTAAGCTGAAGCCCATTCAGATATTCCTGTAAAATAATTGCTGCCGCATTCCTGTCTATTATTCCTTTGTCCCTTCTTTTACTTTTTTTATTAACGCTTTCGAGCATCATCTCTTCGGCAATTGAAGAAGTATATCTCTCGTCCCAGAAAATAACTTCGAGCTTAAATCTCTTTACGAGTTCATCTTTAAATTTTTCTATTTTTTTTGAAATCTCAGACTGCCCGCCGTTCTCTTTGAAAGGGTATCCCAGTATAATTTTTTGAATTGCTTTTTCTTCGATTAAAGAGCTTAATTCATTCCAGACCTTATTATCATTCTGAATAGTTTTAAGCGGATAGGCAAAAGTCATAAGAGGGTCACAAAGAGCAATACCGATTCTCTTTGCTCCATAATCCAACGCTAAAATCCTGGTAAATTTTTCGTCATTTGTTCTCATCAGGCACTTTCAAATCTCTCTACTGAAAAAACACCTTTAAGTTTTTTTAGACGATCCATAATTCTTGTCAGATGTTCAATGTTATGAACGTACAAAGTAACGCTTCCTTCAAAAAGATTATTGCTCGTATTAATATTTATAGACTTAATGTTTGTATTTTGATAAGAAACAATTGCGTGGGAGATTTCATTTAATATACCCGGTGAATCATCACCGCTTACCGTCAGACCAGCGACAAAAAGAGAACTATCAGCTTCGGGCCACTGAACAGGAACTAACTTTGATCCATCTTTTGCTGAGATACTCAATAATGTGCTGCAGGTCTTTCTATGAATTTTAATCCCTTCACCAATAGTAATATAACCAATAACAGGATCACCGGGGATCGGGTTGCAGCATTTTGCATAACTGTAAAGCAACCCGGATTTTTTACCTTCTATCAGAACACCGCCAATATCCTCTCTTGCTGTGCTTGCAAAGTTTTCAAATTCAAGCTGATGCACATCTTTATCCCTTCCGCTCTGCTCCTTTGTAGCTGTAAGAACTTCGTCAAGATTTATCTTGCCCTGTGCAATTGATTTATAAAAGTGTTTAGTGCTGTCGAACTTCAGGCTTGCTGTAATTTTAGCCACGTCATTCTGATCAAAAGATAATTTCATTTTTTTAGTTTTCTTTTCCCATAGCTCTTTGCCCAATTCAATAATTTCTTCTTCTTCTTTATTTATCCATTTTCTTATTGCAGTCTTTGCTTTATGAGTAACAACAAATTTTATCCAGTTCTTATTCGGGTGCTGATTTTTAGATGAAATTATCTCCACCTGGTCGCCGCTGTGAAGAATTGTATCAAGGGGAACGATCTTGCCGTTTACTTTTGCCCCGATACAATGGAATCCCAGCTTGCTGTGAATTTCAAAAGCAAAATCCACAGGGGTTGAATTTGCCGGTAGTCTTCTTAATTCGCCTTTTGGTGTGAAAACATAAATTTCATATTGGTAAAGATTGAGCTTAAAACTTTCAAGCAGTTCTTTTCTTGCATCTTCCTTCGATGCATTTTCAAAAATTTCTCTGATCCAGTTTACCCACATTTCAAGGTCTTTATCAGAAGTTGTTTTATTTTCTTTGTAACGCCAATGAGCAGCCACGCCTTTCTCAGCTACTTCGTGCATTTTCACGGTTCTGATCTGAACCTCAACCAGTTTCCCTTCAGGCCCAACTACAGTAGTGTGTATTGATTGGTAATTATTTGTCTTAGGTATGGAAATATAATCCTTAAACCTGTCCGGCACTGGCAGGTAAATCTGGTTTACAATCCCTAAAGTTGTGTAACAATCATTCGTATTTTCTGTATCAAGAATAATCCTGATTGCAAACAGGTCGTAAATTTCTTCGAAAGGTTTATTGCGCCTGACCATTTTCCTGTAAATACTGTAAAGATGTTTAGCTCTGCCGTTTATTTCATATTTTAAATTATATCCATCGAGCTTTTCTTTTATCGGTTCGCTGAATTTTTTAATATAAGATTCTCTTTCGCGTCTTTTACTTTTAATTTTCTTAGCAATTTCATCGTAAGCTTCTTTATTGAGATATTTAAATGACAAATCTTCCAGTTCCCATTTTACACGCGCCAACCCGAAACGATTTGCAAACGGGGCGTAAATCTCTAGCGTTTCCTGTGCAATTCTTCTTTGCTTATCTGCACTTACAAATTCAAGAGTACGCATATTGTGTAAGCGATCAGCGAATTTTACGAGGATCACTCTCACATCTTTAACCATCGAGAGAAGCATCTTGCGATAGTTTTCAGCCTGGGTAATTTCCTGTCCTTTAAATATCCCGCTTATCTTTGTAACACCATCAACGATCTCTGCGACTTCTTTACCAAACTCACGGGCAAGCATATCGAGATTAAATTCCGTATCCTCAACTACATCGTGCAATAAGGTACTTACAACCGTTATATCATCAAGCGGAAATTCTTTTACAACGATCATCGCAACTTCATAAGGGTGAGTAAAGTATGGCTCACCGGAAGCACGAAGATCATTCTTGTGAGCTTCGAGGCAAAATTCAAATGCTTTTGTGATGAGTGCTTCATTTACATTCGGCAGATTCCCTCTGCATGCTGCAAGCAAATCATCAAGCATTTTCCTGTCTTTTATATTTGCAACGCTCATTGTTTCGCGATTAAGTCTTTCAAATTTTCGGTGTAATTTACCTTATTTTTTACAATAGATAAAGTCGTATAATTGTTATATGAACTATTCAGTTACCGGAAAGTTCCTTTTTAAGCTCCCGCACGCGGTCAAGTCTGTCGCCTAATTTATCCAGAACATATTCGGAAAGGTTTTTGATTGACAATATGTCACTGCATAGATCTAAAGCTTTATTCTTCTCATTCAGCTTAACATATTGCTGGGCTATTATGTGCTTCAGAACAATTTCATTATAATGATTTGATTTCTCCCTTTGAGAATAAGAATTTAGGATGCTTTTATAAATATCTATAGACTTTTTAATATTAATTCCTTCGTAAGCCCTTGCCAGCGGCCACATTATAAATCTGCTTGAAGGATATTTCTTCAGGATTTTTTCGGCAAGTTCTACTGCCTGCTGGTATTTTTTTTGGTCAATATAAATCCATAATAATGAACTAACAGCCATGTACTCATTATAAGTGGAATGATTAATAGCTAACTCAAGATTTTTAATGCCGCTCTCTGTTTCGTCTTTAACAAACGGAAGCCATTTCAGAAACTCAGTCTTCCTGCTCCTCCAGTATTTATAAGCGCCGATCGCTGTATATGCCTCATAAAAATTCGGGTTAAGGTTCAGGCATTTTTCAAAATCCCTGACTGAGTTTACACCATTCGATAGTGCAGAAAGCCAGTTTTTATTCAGTGCCTGAAAGTAAGCATAATAACCTTCCTTTAACGCCTGAAAGTATCTGTACCAGATATTGTTGTCATCTTTTTCAATCAGGATATTTGCTTTTGTTTCGGCACTATCGAGATTATTGATGATGTAATCAGAATTATACGGTTCCTCATAATCATAGTCGCGGGCTATTTCAACTGCTGCAAGATATATATTACCCAAAGGAAGCTGCGGATAACTGTTTCTCAGGCTGGTAAATGTTTCCTTAGCCTGTGAATAATTCTGAAAAAGAATATCGTCAATTCCTTTTCTTAAAAGAGAATCAACGACACGATCAGGATAACTCTGAGGGAACGAATTAACTGAAAGTATTATCAGGAAGAATGCAGCAAAAAATTTTTTATAATGTTCCAAACGTTCTGTCTCCTGCATCACCAAGCCCTGGCAATATATATCCTCTGCTGTTGAGTTCCCTGTCCAGCGCTGCACCAAAAATTTTAACATCACTATGGTCCCGTTCAACTTTTCTTATCCCTTCAGGTGCTGCAACAAGACAAGCGAATATAATATTTTTAGCCCCTCTCTTTTTCAGAAATTTAATGGCTTCTGAACAACTGCCTCCTGTTGCGAGCATTGGATCAATTAAAACAACAGTAGCTACATCAATATTTCCAGGAGTTTTATAATAATATTCAACCGGAAGTAATGTGCTTTCATCCCTTTGCAAACCGATATGACCAACCCGTGCCTCCGGGAGGATCGCTAAAAACCCGCTTACCATTCCAAGCCCTGCTCTTAAGACCGGAACAAGTACGACATCCTGATTAGTTTTGTAACCTTCAGTTATTTCGAGAGGGGTCTCGACATTAAATCTTGTCAAAGAAAAATTCCTGCTGATCTCAACTGCAATTATTGTTGAGATTCTTTTTACTGCTGCTCTGAAAGCCTCAGGGTTGGTTGCTTTATCTCTCAGCAAGGTGACATCTCTTTTAACCATAGGATGGTCAAGCAGGATAAAATTTTTAAATCCGGTTGTCATTTAACTTCTCCGTTTAAATAAATTATTTGATTTTTCTGCCAAGCACTGACAACAAATTAATTAAAGGTGAAAGCGGCGGTGTATAATTATAGTTTAATGAAGCCAGAACGTCTGCGGTTTGTTTTGTTCTGATCAATGCAGAAATTAAATTTCCGAAGCCTGAAACTTCTCTGCCCCCGAAAAAAGAAGCCCCGATAATTTTTTTGCTTCCTTTTTCATAAATAATTTTTCCAAAAACTTTCTGGCTGCCGGGCATTACTTCAACCAAATCAGGCACAACTGCATGAACCTCTTCAAATAAAAAATTCTCTCTTTTTGCCTCTTCAGAGCTTAACCCTGCACTAACATAAAATTGATCAAAAATTTTCACCGCAAGATTTTTAACAACAGGTTCAGCTTTTTTATTTCCACCGGCAGCATTTTCGCCGGCAATATGACCATACTGATGTGCAATTGCAGCCAGTGGAATATAATCAGAACGGTTAGTTACAGCATTTACTACCTCGATATTATCGCCTGCAGCATAAATATCCTGACACGAAGTACGTAACCTTGAATCTACCTTTATCGCACCAGTCCTTCCTGTTTCCAGCCCGCATTTTTTAGCCAATTCAACATTTGGCGAAAAGCCGGCAACAACAAGAACAATATCAAATTCAAGAAGCCTGCTGTCGAGATTGATACTTTTTAAAATTTCATCAGAGCACGTAACTTTAAGTTTTTCAGCATTGCCATAAAATGAAATTCCTTTTTGACGAAGCAATTCGTTAATAAGAAGCTGAACCTCGGTCTCCGATGAGGGAAGCGGATATTTGTTCTTCTCAAGGATCGTTACATTGATTCCTAAATTGTGAAATGCGTCGGCAGCCTCAAGCCCGATATAGCCAGCACCTACGATCACTACATTTTTCAGATTCTTCTCTTTTAAAGATTTTTCAATACTGATAAGATCATTGATATCTTTCAGGTGAAAAACATTCTTTAATGATACAGGAAACTGTTCAACACTTTTTGCTGTTGAACCGGTTGCAAGCACTAATTTGTCATATTCAAATTCTGATATTTTATCTTTTCCCAGGTCCCTAACTTTAATTATTTTTTCTTTCCTTAAAATTTCTTCTACTCTATGGCAGACAAATACTTTTACACCTTTTGTTTCTAAAAATTTTTCGGGGGTGAAAAAGATTATTTTTTTATAGTCGTCAATTTCACCCGAAAGCACATAAGGGATCTCACACGTACCTGTAGAAATAAATTCTGCTGCTTCAAAAAGAATTACCTCAGCCTCCGGATTGACTCTTTTGGCTTTTGCGGCAGCCGCTGGTCCTGCAGCATTCCCGCCTACTATTATTATTTTCCCTGGCTTTATCATTTATTTTTAAAGCTCAATGTAAATGATACGCCCTCAAAACCAAAATGTTTTCTTATCAATTTTTCTAAAAATTTTTTATAATGTGCAGGAATATTTTTAGGATAATTTGTAAAAAAAATAAAAACAGGATAATGTGAGCCTGCCTGGATTATATATTTGATCTTAACTTCTTTACCTGTATGTGTTGTTGGTGGAGGAATTTTTTCGATTTCAGGCAGCAATATTTCGTTAAGCTGGTTAGTGGAAATTTTCTTTTCCCTTTCTTCGTGAATTTCTTTACTCATCTCTATCAGCTTGAAAATTCTTTGCCTCGTCAAAGCTGAAATAAAAATGACAGGGACATAATCAACAGCGCCCATCTTCAGTCTTATTTCATCTTCCATTTTTTTTGCTGTGCCCGTGTCCTTTTCTACCAGGTCCCATTTATTTACTGCAATAATAATTCCTTTTTTCCACCTGACAGCCTCGTCAATAATCTTTTGATCTTGTTTTTCAAGACCAATATTTGCATCAAGCATAACAACCGCAACATCACATTCGCCAATTGCTTTCAATGAGCGGAGGTTCGAATAAAATTCTATGCTTTCATGGACCCGTTTCTTCTTTCTTAATCCGGCAGTGTCAATAAGAACAATTTCTTCACCATAATATTTTAAAATTGAATCAACGCTGTCACGTGTGGTACCGGGAATATCAGTTACTATACTTCTGTCAAATCCCAAAAGTGCATTTGTAAGAGAGGACTTTCCAACATTCGGTCTTCCTACGATTGCTATTTTTAATCTTTGATCATCTTCAGCAACTTCATCACTCAATGGGAAATCTCTTGTAAGAACATCCAGAAAATCGCCGATCTTTCTTCCCATCAGTGCGGAAATATCATAAACATTTTCTGCCCCCAAAGAATAAAATTCATTCACTTCCGACTCAAATTTTTCTGAATCAACTTTGTTTACAGTGAGGAAATATTTTTTACCAGAGCCTCTGAGCATTTTAATTATTTCAGCATCCATCGGGTTTATGCCGTCACGGACATCAACCATAAAAATAATTTTATCTGCTTCAGCGATTGCTATCTCAACCTGCTCTCTGATTGCAGTTTCAAATAGGTCAGGCGAGTTTGGAACGTAACCGCCGGTGTCAAT
>JAKAGZ010000075.1 GCA_021815365.1 Bacteroidota bacterium | reverse complement strand
CTCCTCTCACTGCTTCGCTAACTAAAAATGTTTCCCCTGTTTCTGTATAAAAAGATGTTGGATGAAACTGTACAAATTCCATATCTGCAATCCAGGCTCCTGCATTGTAAGCAAGTGCAATGCCGTCGCCAGTTGAAGTGTGAGGGTTTGTAGTCCGGGTAAATATTCCCGATGCGCCGCCGGTTGCCAGGATTGTATTAACTGCGGTAAAAAGGACATTTTCATTTTGTCTGTACCTGAAGGCGTAAACACCGAAACACTGTCCGCTCTCAACTATAAGCTTATGAACAATAGTGTTTTCAAATATTTTAATTCTGCTGCTTGCTTTAACTAATTTAGTAAAGAAGTTGACAACTTCCTTTCCTGTTGCGTCGCCGGCGGCGTGAAGTATTCTCCTTATGGAATGCCCGCCTTCGAGCCCAAGAACAAGCTGCCCATTCTCTTTGTCGAATGGAACACCTAATTCGACAAGTTCGAGGATCATTTCCTTGCCTTCTTCAACTAATATCTTTACTGCCTCTGCATCACAGAGACCTCTGCCGGCAGCAATTGTATCATTAAAATGTAAACGGGTATTATCATCAGGACCCACTGCGGCGGCAATTCCGCCCTGTGCCCAAAATGAATTACTGACTTCAAGATTTGCTTTTGTCAGCAAAGCAACACTGCCAAATGTTGAGGCATAAAAAGCCGAATAAAGTCCCGCCAGTCCGCTTCCTATTACAAGAAAATCAAATTCTAATTTTTTCATGAGTTCAGAAGATTTATTTATATCAGGCTAAGATATAAAAATCCGGCGACAGAATTTGTAATTACCCAAAATTTTTACACAATATAAAAAAGGCGGTTATCAAAACCGCCTTTACTGCATTTCAGAATTTATCTCCTGCTTTACTTCAACACTGCTTTAATTATCTCCGTTGCCTTATTGATTTCTCCTGAAAAATTATTCAAAGTATTTGCAACAACAATTATCTGCCTGGTCGCTTCGTCCCAGTTCCTCTGCTCGATTGATTCGCGGATACCTGGGAGAGTTTTAACACCGTAACCTGTATAAAGACCTGGTGCATAAATTTCGTGAACGTACCATGGGCGCCCGGGTAAACCTTCTTTTGTGGTCAGTGTTCTTTCAGTTCTGAAAATAATTTTGTTAAGATCAGCAAGCTGCCCGGGTGATAATTTTTTCCCGCTTTCTAATAATTCGTTCTTTATTTTTTGATAAGCATCAGCGCTATGTTGTAAATTATCTATCGCATTTTCAAGCGGTGCAAAATTTAAATAGGGGACAGGTGCTTCGCTCTTTGGAGGCAAAGAAATTTTTGTGGGATCGGCTGCTTCTTCGAACAAATTATTTTTTAGTTCATAATTTAATGCATTAGTCGTCTCTCTCATATCATTGGTGAGCTTTTTTACCTGCGCAAGATAAGCTAAAATTGTATTTGCAAAGTCATCGAAATTAAATGGAAGGATATTTGCATCTGCCATTCTTAAAACTAATCTCCCTCCGGTTTTTGCAAGAGCAATACCGTATTCCAAAGTAGGATCTCCGAATCTCATATAGTGATCGAACGAATCATAGACAGAATGATAAACTCCACCTTCATTTTCTCCGCCGTAACCGATATTCATCGAAGCTATTCCGAGATGCTGCAGGAAAGGAGTGTAATCGGAACCGGAGCCAAGTGCGCTGACTTTCAATTCCTTATTAGTCTCAATCTCTTTTTTTGCTTCGGGTGTCGGTGCGTCAAGTATTCTCTTAGCTCTTAGTCTTTCCCAGACGCTTATTCCTTTTTCCGGGTCTGTAATATCTTTTGCTGCATCATTAATAAAACTCTGAAGAGTATGAGAAGCGCCGGCAAATAAAAATCCTCTTCCGTTAGAATCAGAATTAATATATACGACAGCTTTCTGTTTGAGTTCATCTGCGTGAGTTTCAACCCACTCGGTTGAGCCGATCAGTCCGGGTTCTTCGCCATCCCACGAACAGTAAACGATAGTACGTTTCGGTCTCCATCCATTTTTGTAAAGCCCGCCTATCGCTTTTGCTTCTTCAAGCATGGCAACTTGCCCGCTCAGCGGGTCTTCAGCGCCGTTCACCCAGCCATCGTGATGATTGCCTCTTATAACCCACTGGTCGGGATAAACACTGCCTTTCATCATTGCGATAACATCGTTGACTGGTTTTATATCCCAGTCAGACTGAACTTTGAGATGAACTTTTGCCGGACCGGGACCTATGTGATAAGTAATTGGCAGTGCGCCTTTCCAGCTATCAGGAACTACAGGTCCGTTTAAAGACTGCAGCAGCGGAAGCGCATCGTGATAAGAAATCGGAAGCACAGGAATTTTTGTCAGTATGGTTATATCTTTTACGGCGAGATGCTTTGCATCTTTAGTTGCACCGACAAACGGGGTTGAAGGATCGCCGGAATAAACAGGCATATCAGCAACCGAGCCGCGCTGAACTCCGTATTCATTTCTCCACGAACCTTTCGGATAAACATCGCCGGCATAAAAACCATCGTCCTTCGGATCAGAATAAAGAATGCATCCGACAGCTCCGTGCTCAGCCGCTACTTTTGGTTTTATTCCTCTCCAGGAGGCGCCGTATCTTGCAATAACTATTTTCCCTTTTACATCAATTCCTCTTCTTGCAAGTTCATCGTAGTCGGAAGGAACACCGTAATTAACGTAAACTAATTCTCCTGTTACATCGCCGTCTATTGAATATGCATTGTAAGTCGGGAGCTGTTCGTCAGTCTGAAATGAAGTTTTGTCTTCCTTTAATGGAGGCTCTTTCAGAATAGCAGTGTATTTTTCAGGTGAGACCATTTCAAGCACTCTTGTTTTTGGTGTCGGGAACAAGGCGTAAAAAGTTTCAATGTGTGCATCCCAGCCCCACGACTTATACAGCGAAAGAATATATTCAGCATTTTCTTTATCATAGGGCGAACCCACGTGATGCGGGTGAGCGCTGAGCTTTTCAAGCCTTGCTTTTAAGTCCGCAGGATTAAGGAATGAATCAAACTTCTTTTCAATTTCTTTTTGCGATGAATTTTGCTGAGAGAAGACCAATCTTGAATTGAACGAAAGAAAGATCATCATCAGAAAACTTACCACATAGTGATCAATTCTGAGGCGGAAGACAATTTTCATTTTTTTCTCTCTTTTGTTTATTGGGGGTTAATTGTTCGGTAATATTAAAAAGATTTCGTCAATTATACTATTAAAATTTGATAGATAAACATTGCAATAAAGTAAAACGAAAAAATTAGGGAAAAATTTTTACCCTTATTGACAATAAATAAAATAATGAGTAAGATTTTTACAGAAAATGAGGGAATAATTGTGAAATACTCTTCTTTAAATAGGGACATTAAGGCTAAGAAATCTTCTCCAACGGGGGGTAAAATTCTTTTATACTTTTTTCTATCCCAGCCTTTACTGGATTACAAAACACAAGGGATAAAATGAAAAAGATTGCTGACGATATAATTATTATATTTTTCTTGTTCGCATTTATTTTTATTCTTGAGGGATGTAAGAATAACCCAACAGATGGTGGTGGTGTTCCCATACGTATACCTACTATACCTCCGCGGGTGGTCGATGAAATGCCTTCTTGGTCGCCGGACGGCAATAAAATTGCTTATACATATCATCCACAAAATGATACCCAACTGCAAAATGGTATAGATCAAATCTGGCTGCTTGATTTAACGAGGATGACTAAGACTTTTCTTACAGAGGGACTAGATCCGGTATGGTCTCCGGATGGTAAAATGATTGCATACGTTAAAAATAATGATATTCATATTATTGATTTAGCAACGAAACAGATTACCAGATTAACTAGCTGGTCTTCTTGTTTCTTTCCTTCCTGGTCACCCGATGGGAAGAAAATTGCATTTGATGCTATTACTAATTGGCCTACTGTTCCAGGCGACTCGGCTGGTATTTGGGTTATGAATACAAAAGGTTCAAAGAAAAGATTAGTAATTAAAGGCAGGTCGCCCCACTATTCACCAGATGGCGCTCAATTTGTTTACGTGGGAGGTGCAGGGTCTGCAAAAGGAACTGAAACACAGATCTGGCTTGCAGACACTAGTGGCTCAAATCAAAAACAACTTACGAATAATAGTATTTCAAACTGGGATCCTATCTGGTCACCAAATGGAAGTTTTATAGCCTGGGGTTCTTCAGGCAATAAGGATAATGCAGGTATCTGGATAATGAATGCAGATGGTACCGGTGAGCACTTATTAGTAGGAAAAGGCGGTCATCCGACCTGGTCACCTGATGGTAAAAAAATTGCTTTTCATATGGTAGATAATTCCGGACGTTATATTGTCTTATGGATAATTAACACTGATGGAACAGGCTTACAGCAGCTTACACAACCATAATTCAGTTTTATAGGAGGTGATATTATGATACAAAGAAGATACTAAAGCCCTCGCCTGAACGCATCCAAAAAAATCTCTGCCCGAGAATATTTTTCAGAAAATCGTTCTGCTACGAGGGCTATTTTCGTTTTAAATATTTATAAAAAAAATTACCGTACAATTGTAAGGAGAAATTAAGATGAAAACAATAACAAGACTTCAACATTCTTTTGGTCTCTTTTTATCTGTTCTTTTAATAGTTTTATGCCCTGCAGCTAATGCTCAGGCTCAGAAGGAGATACAAATTCTTAATGAGAAGGGAATGCCAATTAAACAAAACACAACACAAAAATTTGTTCCTAATGAAGTAATAGTAAATTTTCTCCCCGGCAGCATATCGTTACCGGATAATCTGAATTATGTAGACATTACAAATGTTCAGGGAAATGCAAAAGCACTAAAGTTACTTCTAGATCTGAAAGTAAAAAAAATTAAAAAGGTTTTCAGGTTTTTTACAAGTAAAGATACTATTCGTACACTAAAAAACGGAAAGAGTGTTCAGGTTCAAGACCTGTCTCAGGTATTTTTGATTTCCTTTCCTGGAAGTGTTGATGTTCAACTAAAGATAAAAGAGTTTCAAAACTCCCCTCTGGTCATTTTTGCGCAACCTAATTATATCTACACAACTGAGGATACACCAAACGATCCTTCATTTAATCTGCAATGGGGGTTAAAACAATCAACTAATGAGGATATCAATGCAACAACAGCCTGGTCTATTCAAAAAGGAAGCTATAATGTGAAGCTCGGCATTTTTGATTCAGGTATTGATTATAATAACGATGACCTCGGAAATGCTTACGGAGTTGGATGGAAAGTAGTAGGCGGATGGGACTGGATAAATAATGATTCTGATCCACGTGATGATTTTTTTCACGGTACGCACGTTGCAGGTATTGCAGGAGCTTTAACGAATAATACTGTTAATGGTTTAAACATAGGAATTTCAGGTGTTGCCGGAGGCTGGGGCTATGAGCGGAGTACAAATACAGGTAATAAAGGCGCACAACTTTTTGCAATGAAGGTGCTCGGAGCTGACGGCAGAGGAAGCACTTCAACTGCTGCGGATGCAATTGTCGAAGGAGCCGACCCGGATGGAGACGGCTGGGGATATGGTATACAGGTTTTGAACAACAGCTACGGATCATATTCATACGATTTCATACGATGAAACTTTACGCAGTGCAATAAATTATGCTGCAAGAATGGGAAGAGTTTTTGTAGCTGCAAAAGGCAATGATGGTGTTAGTACCCCACACTATCCGTCAGACTATGACGGGAGCTGGGTTATTTCGGTCGGAGCTACTGATAAACTGGGTCGGAGGGTTAGTACTGATCTTGGTTATACCTGGGGTTCTAATTATGGCAACGGGATAGATGTTGTAGCACCCGGATATAGTATTTATTCTACAATGCCAACCTATACAACAGCAGAGATGAGCTACTATGGTCTGCCTCAAAATTATGGCTACCTGGATGGTACTTCTATGGCAACGCCTTTTGTTTCGGGTCTTGCGGCGTTAATTTTTTCTCAAGATCCGAACCTGCACCCTGAAGACGTTCAGGGAATTATTCGGGCTTCAGCTGATGATAACAACTCTTCAACATATCCAGGATATGATGATTATTTAGGTGCTGGACGAATAAATGCAGGTCGTGCGCTTCAGTATATGCTATCACCCTGGACAATAAATCATTATACAGCTATAGGTGGGACGGCAGTAAGCAGTACAGGTACATATGGAGCCTACTTTTATAATACCGGCGGAGCACTAGCAACCGGGGGTTATATCGTAAAACGCTATGATGTACGAAATACAGTTTCTTTTCAGTTTGGAGATACTACCTATGTTTGGGGCAGAGGAGTAAATGCATCGACTGGTTGGTCGGCTGCTTCTCCTAATTACGAAACCGGATATTGCAATGTTACATCGTCTGGTCCAACATCTGCGGAGTTACAAACTTACGTATATGAAGTATGGGATATAACAGGTGCATATTTAGGCTGGTTCCCAACATCTCCGTCTAACGTTCAATTTGCTTATACAGTACTTGGTAAACGATATCCACTTTCAGTTTCTATTTCCGGTCCAAGTGAGCTTGCCTTTAAAGAATGGGGAACGTGGACTGCTTATCCGACTGGAGGTTCCGGAAATGTCAGCTATCAATGGTATGTTTCAGATGACAACGGAAGCACCTGGTCAACTCTCGGTACTGCTCAATCACAGACCTATAGAATGTTGTTTTCCGATTTCATTATCCGCTGTGACGTTCACGATAACAGCACGGGAGAAAATGCTTCTGCAAGGATGACAGTCTACTACTACAGCGGCGGTATTCGAAAAGCTGCGGATAATAATGAAAAACAAATTCCAACGGAGTACTCAATTGGCAGTTATCCGAACCCATTTAATCCTGCTGCTGTTATTAACTACCAGTTACCTGTAGATGGACTCGTAAAGCTTTCTGTCTTTGATGTACTCGGCAGAGAAATAAAAACAATTGTGAATGAAACAAAGTCTGCCGGATACTATAAAGCAACATTTGACGGTTCACAGTTGCCAAGCGGAATTTACCTTGCGAGAATTTCAGTAATTTCAAATCAAGGAAAATCATTCATACAAACAGTCAAGATGGTGCTGACAAAATAACATCAGTTTTGCGCTTGTTTGTTTCTGTATATATATAAATAGAAGTTTTATCGAGAGAGAGACGGGAAGTGGGAAATTCTGGATTGTTATAAAAACGGGACAGGCGAACTACTTCTCGTTGCTCTATAAATCTCAACATTAAAAATTTAATACTATATTTTTAGTTTTGCATGTTGTAGCAAAAACGAACAATTGTAAAAAATAAAAAAATGAAATTATTTCTCTTAATTTTATTAACGACAGTAAATATTTATTCACAAGATGGATTCATCAAAATTTCAGAGAAAAGATTTATACTAAATAATAATAACTTTAAATTCTTCGGCTTCAATGCATATTATCTTCAAAGTGAAGCAGGTACCGAAAAGAAAAGATATATTGTGGATGATGTGTTCAGATCAGCAAAAAACATCGGAGTTAATGTAATTCGCACATGGGCATTTTACGAAGACACTGTATTTTCAAATCCTTCCGTTATCAGGAAAAGTCCTTACGAAGTACAAGAATCAGGACTTGTTGCTCTGGACTATGTTGTTTATAAAGCCAGGGAAGACGGTATCTATCTTATATTAACACTTTCAAATAATTATGACGCATTCGGAGGTATACCGCAATATCTTAAATGGGCAGATCAATTAAAAATCAATGACAGTAATTCCCACGTTCACAATGACTTCTTTACCAGCGATTCCATTAAACATTGGTTTAAATTTTACATAAATTTATTATTAAACAGAACCAATGTATTCAATGGCATTAAATACAAAGATGATAATACTATCTTTTCCTGGGAAATAATGAATGAGGCGGAAAATCCGGATAAAAATTTTAATATAATCAAAAGCTGGTATAATGAAATAGCCGGTTATATAAAATCAATAGATCAAAATCACTTAATAACTACAGGTGAAAATGGTTATGATGTTTATCCCAATCTTTACTCAAATGCAGACCTGATGTATAACAGTTCATATTTCCTTTTCAATGGATATAAAGGAACAAGTTATTTCGAAAACGCCGGATTAAAAAATATCGACTATATATCCTTTCACTGTTATCCAAACGGATGGGGCTTATCTGCAAAAGCTGGAAAGACCTGGATCAAAGACCATTATAATATTGCTGAAGAATTTAATAAACCCTGTCTGCTGAGTGAGTTTGGAATAACTGAGAATAAATTGTCAGTATACAAAGACTGGCTGGAAGATATTATTAAATCACCTGCTCAATCCGCATTAGTCTGGCAGTATCTTCATCCGGCAGTAATAAATACAGACGGATATGGATTTAATGAATATGATTCGCCTGAACTTATGAATTTGTTCAGGAATTATATTCAGATGATCAATGATGATACCACGAGATATGTTACCGTATCTGATAATGTAATCCTGTATCAAAACTACCCAAACCCCTTTAATCCTGTAACAACGATAAAATATAGCTTGCCTCAAAATGATTTTATTTCACTTGAAATATATTCAGTATTAGGGAAATTAGTCGGTACATTAGATAAAGGTTTTAGAAAAAAGGGAGTACATGAAATAATCCTCTCCTTTGATAATTTCCTTCTCAGCAGCGGGGTCTACTTTTACATTCTGAGAACCTCACTAAAAAGTATAACAAAGAAAATGATCCTTTTAAAATAATTACTATAGGAAGGATAATTTTATAAAATCACTCCCCCGCCGAGGCAAAGTTCATCCTTGTAGAAAACAGCAAACTGTCCGGGAGCTATTCCCTGGTCTGGTGTTTCTAATTTTACCTGTGCAGTATCTTCATCAGTAAAATCTAATTCGCAGTTATAAAAATTTGCGCCGTGACGTATCTTCACCTGTAAATTCTTTTCTGCAGGCTTGTGCCCTGAAATCCAGTTGAACCTGCCAGCCTCAAAATTATCTCTGCTTCTTTCAGATTTATTTTCCTTCGAAATGTAAACAATATTATTTTTCACATCTTTCTTCACGACATACCACGGACCGTGAGAAAGTCCAAGTCCTGACCGCTGCCCGATAGTGTAATAATAATATCCTTCGTGGCTGCCTTTTTTTTCTCCCGTTTCAATTTCTATTATATCACCTTTTTTCTCACCAAGGTGGTGCCGGATAAATTCATTGAACTTTATCTGCCCGAGAAAGCAAATTCCCTGGCTGTCTTTCCTGTTTTTATTCGGCAGATCAAATTCATCGGCGAATTTTCTTACTTCTGTTTTTTTGTATCTGCCAAGCGGGAAAAGTGCCCGCGATAACTGATGCTGGGTCAGGTACGCAAGAAAATAAGTCTGATCTTTTACAGGGTCGGGTGATCTTTTTAGCTGATAAAGCCCGCCTGTCGGTCTCTGCAGACCGCCGAGGTCTGACGGATTTGCTTTTTCAACTGCTGCGTAATGACCGCTTGCAACTTTTTCAAAAGATTTGTCTATCTTATCATAAAACTGTCCGAACTTGATAAGGCTGTTGCAGAACATATCGGGATTCGGAGTCCGCCCCTCTTTTATTTCCGAAATAGTATAAGTTACAACTGTATCCCAGTACTCTGTTTGGAGTGAAAGTATTTCAAGCGGAACCCCGGCTTGTTTACAAACGCTGCGCACATATTCGAGGTCTTCTTCCCAGGGACATTCACCAAGAAAAGAAAATTCATCCTGCAGCCATATCTTTAAATAAAATGCTGTAAGATCGTGACCTTCTTTTTGTAATAATCTTAGTGCGACAGAGCTGTCAACTCCGCCTGATAATAATACTGCTATCTTCATAATTTTTTCAGTTCAAAATAAAAAGGGAACCAGGTTATAAGTCCAAAAAGTTTTGTATCAGACATTTCTATCTGAACAAAATATAAAATATCAAGCATCACTAATTTAAAATAAACTAAAGGATTCTGCTATCATTCCCAAAGCTGAAAAATTTCTGTTCGTCTATTGCAAGACTGAAATTGCACAGATAATATTTTCCAGCTTTCCCAACGAAAAGCTTTCCTCAGCCCGGCAATTTTTAATTGGCTTCCTTTTTGACCACATAAAACGATTTTTGTTTTTCCACGGTATTAAAAACTTATAACTACATCTTTTAAGCACCTTCAAAGTTTTTTTGAAAACCCTCCTCCTTTTTTAATCAGGTAAATTATTATTTTATTGTTTAGTTTTATCGCATCTTTCAAAAATATTTATTGAAACTAACCAGAATTGGTCACTAAGTGACAGGATAAATTAATGCCCGTACTTAACCTGCAGGAAGATACACACCGGCGCCTCAACATACTTACCGGCGAATGGATTTTAGTCTCGCCTCACCGTATGAAACGCCCGTGGCAGGGAATTGTCGAAGAAGCTGCTAAAGATGAAAAATTAAAATATGATCCGGATTGTTACTTATGCCCCGGCAACAGCCGCGCAGGCGGAATAAAAAATCCACATTACAAAGAAACTTTTGTTTTTGATAATGACTTTAGTGCATTAATATCCGACTCACCTTCTTTAAAATTAAATAATAAAAATTTACTGGTGGCAAAAGGTGAAAAAGGAATTTGCAGGGTGGTCTGCTTTTCGCCGCGCCACGATTTAACTCTTGCTGACCTTTCTGAGGATGAAATTAAAAAGGTAATTGATGTGTGGTCGGATGAATATGAAACCCTCGGCAAAAAAGATTTTATAAATTACGTCCAGATTTTTGAAAACAAAGGCGAAATGATGGGGTGCAGCAACCCTCACCCGCACGGACAGATTTGGGCACAGCAGTCAGTTCCGGTTGAACCTGCCAAAGAAACACTTCAGCAAAAAAATTATTTAAGGAAAAACAAAAGCTGTCTGCTCTGTGATTATTTAAAAGCAGAGCTAAAGGGAAAAGAAAGAATTGTTTATCAGAATCAAGGCTTTGCTGCTTTCGTTCCTTTCTGGGCAACCTGGCCCTTTGAAATTTTAATAATCAGCAAACGACACAGGGAAAATATTCTGGAATTTTCTGAAAAGGAGAAGTCATCATTTGCAGAAATTCTGAGAATTATTACCGGAACTTATGACAGAGTTTTTTCCCAAAGGGATGGGGATCCAAATGTTTCATTTCCATATTCAGCAGGAATTCATCAGTCACCAACAGACGGGAAGGATCACGATGAATGGCATTTTCATTTTCATTTTTATCCGCCGCTGCTACGATCAGCAAAGATCAAAAAATTTATGGTTGGTTATGAAATGCTCGCTGAGCCGCAAAGAGATTTTACACCGGAGTTAAGTGCTGAAAAATTAAGAGAGGTTATTTTTATATGAACCTTTTAAAAAAAATATTTCTTTCTTTTTTTCTGATTGTTTTACTTTTACCTGCCGGTAACTTCGGACAGAACAAAAAAATAAAAATTGCTTTTTTAACAGGGCAAAATGGCTATAATAATATTCCTGAACTGCTTGCTGCATTTGATTACTTAAAAACTGAAAAATCTTTTTCAGTTCAGCCTGTTACGTTTAAGCAGATTATTAAATCGCCGGAAATTCTAAACCGCTTTAATGTATTGTGGTTTCACAAACCAGACACACTGGATTTCTCATCGGCTGAAAAAAACAAAAAGGTGATAGAAGCAATAAACTATTTTGTTCAAAAAGGCGGCGGGTTATTTTTAACTCTTGACGCTTTCAATTATATAAACACGCTTGGAATAGAATCTGTAAAACCGCAGGTAAGACATTTCAAAGC
>JAKAGZ010000014.1 GCA_021815365.1 Bacteroidota bacterium | reverse complement strand
TAACGAACAGAAAAAGTGCAGAGACTGCAAAGAATTTTGCTTTCATTTTTTCCTCTTTTTAATTGATTATACTATAATAATAGATTGTCGTTCTTCAGGCAACAGAAAAGTGATAAAAAAATATTAATAAATGAAACTCAGAGATGACATCTTTTGCTTCTAAAGATGTCATCTCTTGCTTTGTTATTGCTTGCGCAACTTCTGTCATTTAATAAATTTTTGATATTCCGGATGCCTTTCAAGAAATGTACGCACATAAGGACAAGTAGGAATAACTTTTAAATTATTTTCTTCAGCATATTTAAATCCTTCTTTCACAACGACCGCTGCCAGCCCTTTACCGCGCAGCTCATTCGGGACATAAGTATATATGAAATCAATCGTGTCATTACCTTTCAGGGAATATCGCAAATAAGCTTCTTTCCCATCTGCAGCAGTTACAAAAAGCTGATTACCTTTATCGTGCCTGACCACAAAATCCATTTTTGTTTCTCCATAAATTTTATACTCAAAATTTTCCTGCTGAAATTTTAAACTCATATTTCACTTCAGAAAAGCTGTTCTTCAAAGGATGAAAAGTCTTTTCGATAAAAATTGCAGAATCATCCTTATTAACCAAGAGCACTGTCGAACATCTTGTGCCGTACTCGGGTGTTTTAATAAATACGGCAGAGAGTGCCTTTTCTTTTTCGCGACCAATCCCCGTATCGGGGAGTAATTTATCTTCGGCAGTTTCCTCGCTGTTCAAAAGATCAAAAATGTTTTTAAAAATATCTTTTCCCTGTGTCAAAATTTCTGTGAATCTTTTTTTACTTTTTTCCACCTTAGGCCAGGGGGTATCGAGCAAAGCGTTACTCAGACCATAAATACCTTCTCCCAGCTTTGTGCAGGTATTCAACTGGTTTGAAAAATAATAAAGATCATTTTTTATACCGTAAACTAAATTAAATCCGTTATAATCGGAAGAATTGCCCTGTAATTTTTTTGTATATGAAGATGGGCTGTCACCTTCAAGCAGAAAACCGGTTGTTAATTTTCCTCTTGTGGGGGAATTTGTTTTTACCGGCTTATGAAAATCTCTGTAATTGGTAACAGCGGAAAACCTCCCTGACTCTGTAATTCCAAGCCAGGTTCCTCCTGCTTCAAGGTCTTTTCCTGCTAATAATTCAGGATGCTCTTCCCAAAACGCTGCCGGCTGTGCCGGTCTTGAATAAAATTCATCGCGGTTTGCTGCAACGATTAATGTATAGTCAGGGTGTATTTTGTTTGCAATTAAAAGTAAACACATAATGTTAAAGAAAAATAATTAATATTATGAATACATTCAGCGGATTCAACTTTAAATTCAAATATAGTATTTAATTACTGCATGAGGCTGACCAAAAAGTAATTTTTTTCTGAATGTCATTCCCGCGAAAGCGGAATCCAGTTCTTTTAAATTCCCGTTTACAGGGGAATGACAATAAAATGCTACTTTTTGGTCAGCCTCACTTCAACTTCACTCACATAACACTCTGCGGATCTACATCGTAGATTAGTTTTACATCACGGAAGCGGGACTTCCTGTTGAATTCTGCAAATGAATTAAGGATTGCTTTTCTTAAAATCGCTCCTCCCGGGTCAACTTCTTTTGAACTTTTAATCAAAATATGATAGCGGTAATAACCTTTCAGTCTGGCTATTATTGCAGTTGAAGGCTCGTGAACCTTCAGCCATTTTTTATAAGCTGACAGCTCTTTATAAAAATCATTAATCGCTCCTTTGGCTTTATTATCATCAAGGTCCTTTGTTTCGATCAGTGCAAGCCTGGTAAACGGAGGATAACCCATTTTCTGCCTGTCAATAATTTCCTTCTGATAAAATCCTTTATAATCATTTTGAACTACTTTCTGCAGAGTAAAATTTTTTTCATTCTGTGTCTGTATAATCACCTCGCCTTTGACCTTGCTTCTTCCCGATCTGCCGGCAACCTGTGTAAGCAATTGGAATGTCCTTTCATTAGCACGGAAATCAGGAAGCCACAAAGTTGTCTCTGCCGAAATAACCCCTACTAAAGTCACCCTTGAAAAATCCAACCCTTTCGAAACCATTTGTGTGCCGACAAGAATGTCCACATCACCCCTGCTGAACGATAGAAGAATTTTGCTGAGTGAATTTTTTTTAGAAACAGAATCCGAATCAACCCTTCTGACTCTAACATTCGGAAAATAATACTCGACTTCATCTTCGACTCTTTCGGTACCTGTGCCAAAATATTTTATTGAAAGCGAGCCGCAATTAGTGCAGGCGTGAGGGACTCCTTTCGCAAACCCGCAGTAATGACATTGAAGAATATTTTTATTGATATGATAGATCAGCGGCACTGAACAGTTAACACACGTTTCGATTTCAGAGCAATCCTCGCAAAATACCTGTGTTGAAAATCCCCGCCTGTTCTGAAGAATAATTATTCCCTCTTTTTTCTTCAGGCGGTCTTCGATTTTATCAAGAAGAAATTTTGAAAAAATATTCTCCATCCTTTTCTTCTTTTTTTCAACGGCGACGTTAATCAAATCGATCACTGGTAATTTTGCATTATCAATTCTCTCAGGCATTTCGAGCAATTTAAATTTCCCCGTCAGGGCATTGTGCATACTTTCTATTGATGGGGTTGCAGATCCAAGAACAACCGGACAGTTATGATTTTGTGCCAGGATCACAGCAGAATCTCTTGCATGATATTTGGGGACGGATTCAAACTGCTTGTAGCTCTGATCGTGTTCTTCATCAACAACAATAATTCCTAAATTTTTTAACGGCACAAAAAGCGCAGACCTTGCCCCGATAACAACTCTGCACTTTCCTCTTAAAATTTTTTGCCAAGAATCATATCTTTCACCAACTGACATCCTGCTGTGGATAACAGTTACAGTCTCTCCGAAATTGTTGAACAGCCGTGAAGTTATCTGCGGTGTGAGAGAAATTTCAGGAACAAGAATCAGCGCTGTCTTTTTAAGCTCTAGTACTTTTTTAATTATTTCGATATACACCTGTGTCTTGCCGCTGCCAGTCACTCCGTGTAATAAGTACGCCTGAAATTTTGCCGGCTTTAAATTTTTCGAAACTTCTTCGATTATTTCTTTCTGCTTTTCGGAAAGCTCAAAAGTAACATGCTCTTCTTTATATTCTTCCAGATATTTTCGTTCAACTTCTTTCTCAAAAATATTTACAAACCCTTTTTCCTCCAGTCCTTTCACAGAAGATGCAGACGAATCAGTTTTTTTAAGTATATCTGAAAGAAGAATTTGTTTATCCTTTTTAGAAATTAGTTCAAGAAGTATTTTAACTTGTTTTGGTGAACGCCTTTCAACTTCAGGGAAAGAAGCATAGATTTCTGCAGCAGGCTTCTTAAGCTGAATAAACTTTGCCATTTTAGGTTTGGCTTTTGCATCGGCAATTTCATCGAGCACGCTGATTGCACCTGCTTTCTCAAGGCTTCTTACCTGTGAATAAATATTTTTCTTCTTTACAGCCTTCTGAAGAAATGAAAAATTTATTTCTTCCCTCACGCTTAGCACTTCCAGCATTTTTCTTTTTACAGAATTTTTGCTCTTTTCATTTTTCAAAAGCTCAGCACATAAATTTTTATCTATAATTATTTTTCTTTTTGTTTCTACTTCAGAACCATAGGGAACGCCTAACTTTAATGCTTCGCCAAGTGACGATAAATAATAATCAGAGAGCCACTTATAAAATTTTAGCTGTCTCTCAGTAAAAATTGGTTTGTAATCAAGTATATCCGAGATTGGTTTGATTTTTTCTTTGACGCTTGTAACAGCCGTGATATTGATAATGAAACCTGTAAGGGTCCTTTTGCCAAACGGAGCTACAGCCCTGACGCCTGTCTGTGCAAAGGCTTCCAGTTCCCCGGGGATTGAATAAGTGAAAGCTTTTCTGAACGGAAGCGGAAAAACTATTTCAGCAAACATTATTTTTTTGATTTATAAAATGAAGCCAAAGCTTTGAATTTCTGCTCATCGAATCCCGAGCTGTACATTTCAAACTTTAATGTCTTGAAACTTTTATCCCACAATATTCTTTTATATTCTTTTGATTTAATTATCTGACCGTTTGTTGAAATAACACTATCATCAAGAGCTAAAGTAAGATAATAAAACCCGTCTTCAAACCTGATGCCTTCAACTTTATTAATATCTGTAAACCGGTATTCGGCTTTACCGTTTAACCTGTCACCGTCAACATAAAGCTCACGTGAGATAACATCCTTACCTTCCCCTTTTAGCTGAACAATCAGCTTGCTGCTTTTTAAAATATAATCGAAAAGGTTTTCTTTATCTTCCTGAAACTCTTTATCACTTTCTGCATTGGATTTAATATTATAAAACTGCATCGTGACGATCCCCTTGTTCTGATCGTCAAGCTTTACAGTATAAAATATTTTTTCCGGTACAAGACAGCCAGCAAATAAGGCTGCCATAATAATTGAAACAACAATTAAAGATATATTTTTCATAAAATTTATACCCCGCTGATTTTTTTAAGTAAATATGATTGAAAATATTCTGTAAAACAAACTCAATTTATTTTTTGTGTAAATCATCAATAATTTTTTCATCATAGAGAAGATGTTCGAAACTTTCTCTTCCCCTTGTTATAAAAAATTTGTCTCCGTCAACAATAACTTCGGGCGCTCTTCTTCTTGCATTGTAATTGGAAGACATTGTCATTCCATAAGCTCCCGCCGACATTACAGCAATAAAATCACCAGCTTTCATTTCAGTAATCTCCCTGTTCTTAGCAAGAAAATCTCCGCTTTCACAAACAGGACCAACGATGTCAGCAATAATCTCTTTCCTGTTATCCTCTTTCTCAACAGGCTGAATGTGGTGATAGGCGCCATAAATGCTTGGTCTCAAAAGGTCATTCATTGCAGCGTCTGTAATAATAAAATTTTTATCCCCGTTCTTTTTTATGTAAAGAATCTTTGAGAGCAGCACGCCGCCGTTGGCAGTTAAAAATCTTCCGGGTTCAAACCAGATCTCACAGTTCAGCCTTTCAAATTTGGGAACAAGCAGTTCGGAAAAATTTTTTATGTCGAAAGGTTCTTCATTATTATATTTCACCCCCATCCCGCCGCCTATGTCAAAATGTTTCAGCACAATTCCTTTCGATTTTAATTCAAAGAAAATTTCTGCAAGTTTATCTACAGCCTCAACATAAGGAGAAGCCCCTGATACAAGCGAGCCGATGTGCATATCAATGCCGGTCAGGGAAATATTTTTTAGCTTTGAAGCCTCTTCAAAACTTTTTACAGCATCTTTTGAACTTATTCCGAATTTATTTTCGGAAAGCCCGGTTGAAATGTACGGATGAGTTTTTGCATCAACATCAGGATTAATTCTGAATGCCGTTTCTATTTTCTTATTCAGCTTTCCTGCAATTTTATCAATCAGGTAAATTTCATCTAATGATTCGGCTTTTATCAGCCTGACGCGGGCATTAATACCAGCTTCAATTTCCTCCTCAGTTTTTCCTACGCCAGTCTGGATAATATTTTTGGGATCAACCCCTGCGCACAAAGCACGGTAAAGTTCACCTGCGGAGTTAACATCTATGCCGCCCCCGCAGTCCGAAAAAATCCTGATCACATTAATATTATAATTCGACTTTGCAGAAAAAAATATTTTATGATTTACACTCTTAAAGGCTTCATTAAATTCATTATACCTGTCAATAAAAAATTTTTTGCTGTAAACATAAACCGGCGTGCCGGCAGACCTGGCAATAAGCTCAAGCGGAACATTATCACAAAAAAGTTTATTACCTTTATATGTAAAATATTCTGTGTTAAAAAAGTTCATTGATGTAAGGCTAATAGTTATCTGATCTGATAAAAATTTATGCTGTAAAAATTTACCCGGGTAATTTTGACAAGCAATTTTGTTTTGCTATATTGATCACTATATAACGATGCTATTCCGGATGTTAAGAATAAACAAAATTTTATTTCTTCTTTTCCTGATACTTGCACAAGAATTATTTTCACAAACAGGTGAAACAATAATATCGGGTTTCGTGCGCGATTCAACCAGCGGCGAGGCACTGATAGGAACCAACATATTAGTCTACAAAGATTCTATAAACACAGAGAACCCGCCATTCAGAGTTTCTTCCACAAATTCTTATGGCTTTTATGCTATACCAAAATTATCCGCAGGAATTTACTTTATAATTATTCGAAATATCGGTTATACTCCGATAATAAACAAAATAAATATAAAGCCCGGTGAGAAGAACATTCAGATTGATTTTAAGGCTGTGAGCGAAAATATCGAACTAAAGGAAGTCGTGATCAAAAGCAAAAAAGAAGAAACAAATATTAACAGCACTATAGATCTGAACCCGGAAATTCTGAAAAAGCTGCCAACGCTCAGCGGCGAAGCTGATCTTTTTAAAGCGCTGCAATTACTCCCCGGCGTAAAAGTTGAAAGCGATATTTCAAACGGGCTGTACGTGCGCGGCGGTTCACCAGACCAAAACTTAACTTTGATAGATGGCACCATTGTTTATAATCCCACGCACATGGGAAATTTTACTTCTTCATTCAATTCTAATGCAATACAAAGCATTAAATTAATAAAGGGCGCCTACCCGGCAGAATATGGCGGGAGGCTCTCAAGTATTCTCGATATTAAATTGCGTTCGGGAACTAAGGAAAAAGAAAAAGGATCGCTGGGGCTGGGTTTGATCACTTCAAATCTTATGCTCGAAGGACCCCTCGGTAAAAAAACTACCTACTTGCTTTCCGGCAGAAAAATGTATTATGATCTTCTGCAAAAAAATATCTTTAAGAGCAGCAGCTCACCAAGATATAATTACTATGATGTGAACGGTAAAATCACCGTCATCTCTTCCGAGTCAAATATTTTCACATTCAGCAGTTTGTTGAGCAATGACAACCTCAACAGCCCGCCTGAAAATATTTCTTCTTACGACATAGGCTGGAAGAATGCACTTGCAAATATTACCTGGCTTCATATTAATTCCCGCTCATTATTTATTACTACTTCATTCAGTTTTGTTGATTATGAATTTAAATCTATTCTCCAGGATAACTCTCCAAAATCCACTGCAAACAGTTATTATTCTTTTTCAAGACTAAAGGACCTGGACGCTAAAATAAACGCTGAGATGCACTGGCTTAATGATCATACTTTTAAATTAGGATTTAATTTCACGCTTCATTCATATTCATTGTTATACAGCAACTTCTATGATCCAAGGCTTGACAATACTCTGAGAGAATACCCTGATGTCGTCTCAAATGAGATCTCACTCTTTTTAGAAGATGAAGGGAAATTAACAAACTGGCTGCGGACAAATATTGGAGTCAGAGGATATTATTTTAATGCAAAAAAATATTTCAGTGCTGAGCCGCACATCTCACTACAGGTTCTGATGAACGAAAATTTATCCTTTAATGCTGCTTACGCACTTACACACCAGTTCCTTCACCTTGTGATCAGGAATGATATTGCACTGCCAACAGATTTATGGTATCCTTCCACAGAAAATATAGACCCGAGCAAATCAAATCAGTTCGTTGCAGGAATTGATTACACCACAACGAACAGAGAGTATTTATTTTCATTAGAAGGCTACTACAGGGATATGAAAAATCTTTATGAATTTGAAAGCGCACCCGCTGTCAAAATCGGCGAATCAATTGCAGATCTTTTTACAAAAGGGGAAGGTGAAGCTTATGGAATAGAATTTTTTGCAAATAAAAGATTGGGCAATCTCACAGGCTGGATTGGTTACACACTCTCCTGGACAAAAAGAAAATTTGATTACCTGAACTCAGGAAAAGTTTATTACCCGAAATATGACAGGCGGCACGATTTTTCTCTTGTGCTGGCTTACAGTTTAAACAGTCACTGGAATCTTGGCTTAACCTGGATGTATGCCACAGGGCAGGGATATACTTTGCCAACCGGTCAATACAGTTTTCAAACTATAGGACCTTCTGATAAGCCCGTTCTGCAATTCAACTACAGCGAAAGAAATGCTTTCAGGCTGCCTGCTTACCACAAGCTTGATCTCAGCATATCATACCAATTCGATTGGTCAGGTCACGAAATTACTACTTATTTAAGTTTCTATAATGTTTATAACCGGCATAATCCTTTTGCATATTATACCACTTACGATTCAAACGTTCCTGCGGGATCACTGCCAATACCAAAAATTAATCAGATAACGTTGTTTCCGTTTATTCCATCATTTGGTGTTAATATTAAATTTTAAAAATGAAAAAACTCACTTACATATTTTTTCTTTTAGCATTTATGTTAGCTTCGGGGTGCGAGAAGGTTTCAGTTATTGATCCGCAGTTAAGTTATAAGGAATACACCGTAGTTCGCGCCAAGCTGACAGCAGACACATATTTTGATGGCGTGACATTTACCAAAACTTTACCTGTCAATGAAAAATATGATATTACCAAAGCTGAACTTAAAAATGTAACGGCTTATTTAAAGATCGGAGTGCGAATTGTACCGCTGCACTATACCTCTAAAGGAGTTTATATGCCATTAGGCAGGCTTTACATTTATCCTGACTCAACGTATGAACTGTTTGCTAAAGTGAATAATACTTCTATATACAGCATGACGAAAGTCCCTGAGAAACCAAAAGTAACTTCCGCTGTATTTTTTAATAATACTTATCTCACAGCAAATATTACTACAAGGCAAAATGAAGTTTATGGTGCAACGTGGGATATTTACACTTTAGACAGAGTAATAGACGAGGCGCCGGATTTTCACCAGGTTGTTGAGCAGCCGGATAGATTCACCACTTCAATATCAGTCAGAACTTTAGACTTGCCTGTAGCTTATAGATCGGGCAGCTATGATAATATGAGATATATCAGAGTTTATGCTTTCGATTCGCCTTACCTGAAATTTTTTAAGACGAGAAACAACAACCAGCCTGTCTCGGATGTTTTTTCACAGGGCGGCGACCAGGTGATCTGGAATGTGCAGGGAGAAAATACAATTGGTTTATTTATCGGGGTTGCGCCGGGCGATTATGTCAAAGCAAAATAAAATCAGGATGTAAATTTATAGTTATATGAAAATTAAAAATTTAACTTATATCATTTTTATCCTATTCACTTCACTTACTTTCCAGAGTTGTTTGAAAGACACAATTTCTTCCGTGTTAAATTTTGAAATACCGGACACCATACAATTGCTGTCTTATCTCGAAGAACAGGGCAATTACATAAATTCACCAGATATGCCTTCACTCGTTAATGTTGATGACGTACAGGCTCACCTGGGCAGTTATCTCATTTTAGATTTAAGAACAAGTGACAAATATATTGCAGGGCACATACCCGGCGCTGTAAATCTTACAAACGGAACACTTCTGAACTATATAAACAACACACAAAATAAATCTTACAGCAAGATCGTGATAGTCAGCGAGAGCGGGCAGGCATCTGCTTATTATACTTCTCTGCTCAGGCTTTACGGTTTCAGAAATGTTTATTCGCTTGACTTTGGAATGGCGCAGTGGAACAATGCTTTTGCAAGTGTCTGGTTAAACAATACAAAAAACGTTCCGCTTATAATGAGCGCTCTTAATAATGTTATTTATCTTAACGATACTTTGACAAGCCTTCCGCAGATAACTTTCAGCAACGCTGGTGCAGACATTCAATCAAAAGTAAAACAAAGAATTTCTGAAATGATTACTGCTGGTTTCAAAAGCGGCGGGAGCTACGTAGAAACTTCTCTGCCCGAACTGCTTTTCAACTTTGAAGACATATCAAAATTTTATATAGCTTGCTACGGTAAAGACTCACTTTACATCGCCGATAGATTAGGTTCTACTGGCTCAGGACACTTTAAAGATGCTGTGCTCTACAGACCCGGCACAAGTCTGCTGAGCACAACAGCTCTTCAAACACTGCCTTCGAATAAAAGAATTGTTGTTTACAGCGCCTCCGGTATTGTCAGCGCTTTTGTTACAGCTTACCTGAGGCTCCTCGGATACGATGCTAAGTCCTTAAAGTTTGGAATAAGTAATATTGCTTACAGCCAGATTTACAGCAGCAGGTCTGCTTTATCGCCGGAAGTTTTTTTATCAGCAGATATCAGGAATTATGCTTACACAACAGGTGCTAATCCTTAACCATTTCATCTTACAAATTAAAAGCGAAGATACTACTGCCTTCGGAAGTATAAAGCCAATCAACTTCTTCAACTCCAGAATTCAACTATTTTATTTATCTCTTCGCGCTTTTTGAGTATCTGGAATTTCTTACTTTTATTACTATAGCCTATCACTGAAGGGATCTGCCTGCTGTTATATCTCGACCACATGCTCAAAGTATATGCACCGACATCTTTAATAACTATAAAATCGCCCGAGTCAATTTCGGTTAGAAGGACTTTTCTGTCAATTAAGTCACCGGCAAAACAAAGAGGTCCTGCAATAATATAATTTTCTCTTTTACCGTTATTTTTGATTCTGCCTTTTTTATCGAGCACAAATATTTCGTGATGCCACTTATCCGGCATATATGCTTTCCTGAGAAACATATCTGCACCTAAATGAATCACTGCTGTTTTGTATTGACCATTCGTTTTAACATATTCTACTCTGCTCACTGCCCAGGCGGAATTTGCATAAACATATCTGCCGAATTCTGTAACCAGTTTGAATTTGCTTGTAAACAAATCGGGGAAATTTTTCCTGAGCCTGCCGCAATATTCTTTCAGGCTTACAGCTTTGTCACCTGCGAAATATGAAACAGGTAATCCTCCGCCAATATCAATTTGTTCGATGCGTTTCTTTGAATTCTTTAAAAGTATACCGTTAGTTTCAGAGACAAAATCATAAATTACTTTTGCGCCGCTTAAAAGCATTTCTAAACTTATTCCCTGCGATCCGATATGAAGATGAACCGCACGCAGCCAGTCGTTTTCAAAAAAATATTTCTGCAGTTCTTTGCGGTATTCTTTAATCGGAACTCCAAATTTTGAATATTCTCCTGCAACGCTTGTCTCAGGAATATCACCAGTTCCGATCTGCGGGTTTATCCTGATACCTATTTTGCTTTTGCTTTGCTGCCTTGTTAAAAATTCTTTAATCAATTCAAGCTCTGCCAGTGAATCTGCATTAATATTTATTCCTTTCTTAAGTGCAAAAATTATTTCTTCTTTAGTTTTTGCCGGCGAATCAAACATTATTCTTGCAGGTTTAAATCCCGCTTCCAGAGCCAGGTGGATCTCGGGCAGTGATGCAGCCTCTGCGCCGACACCAAACTTTTTTATGAACTTTAAATTTGAAATTAAAGGATTTGCCTTTATTGCTACAGCATGCAAAGCTCCTTTTGGAAACAATGTCTTTAACTCGCCGATTCTTCCTTCAACAAAAGTCATATCATAAAAAATCAGGGCTGTATCTTCTCTCCCGATTAAGTTTTCAGTCTTCAGTGCTGACTGAAATATTGAGCTTATTTTTTCTATATTTATCCTGTTCATTGTAACAAAGTAAAATGATGATGCTGATAAAATAAATATTTAAAATTTCCTTATCAGCCAAAGGATCAGTGACAGCAATGCGCTGATAAGAAGCATTGTTGTGATGGGGAAGAATAATTTAAAACCGGGCTTATCAATTACAATATCCCCCGGCAAATGCCCAAAAGGTAATTTGCTGAGCAGGGGCCAGAAAAGTCCCGCCGCTATTAAAATTACTCCTGCAGCTAAAAGGATTTTTTGCATACTGCATTTTATAAGTTTTTCAGTAACTAATCAATTCTGTTTAAGATATATCATTCTTAACAAGTGCAACTTACCCCAGAGGTGAGTCGCACATATTCTAAATACTGTACTTTAAATACTCACAACTCATTTGAATTCCTCTCCATTTTCGGTAAATTTATTTTCATTTTTTATCAGAATTGATTACTGTACAAAAAATTCCTTTAATACAAAAGCAAAAAATATGCGATATCCCTTTTCTGAAATAGAAAATAAATGGCAAAGGTACTGGGAAGAAAAAAAAGTTTTTAAGACCGACCTGGATAAAACCCATAACAAACTATACTGCCTTGTTATGTTCATTTATCCTTCGGGTGCAAAACTTCACTGCGGGCATTGGTACAATTACGCACCAACCGATAGCTGGGCGCGCTACAAAAAATTAAAAGGCTTTAATGTCTTTGAACCTATGGGCTATGATGCTTTCGGTCTGCCTGCTGAAAACTATGCTATCAAAACAGGCATTCACCCTTATGACAGCACGATGCAGAATATTAAAGACATCCGACAGCAGCTTAAAAAAATGGGAGGAATGTACGATTGGGATTCAGAACTGATGACCTGTTCGCCCGAATATTATAAATGGAATCAGTGGATATTTCTTCAGCTCTATAAGAAAGGACTTGCATACAGAAAAAATGCGCCTGTAAACTGGTGCCCGAACGATCAGACTGTTCTTGCAAACGAGCAGGTTCAGCCGGATGGTACATGCGAACGATGCGGTGCAGTTGTTATTCAGAAAAATTTAACACAATGGTTTTTCAAAATTACTGAATATGCTGAAGAGCTTTTAAGCGGTCTCGATAAAATAAATTGGCCCGAAAAAACAAAGTTAATGCAGCGAAACTGGATCGGGAAAAGTATAGGTGCTGAAATCAATTTTGATGTTGACGGAAGCGACGAAAAAATTACTGTTTTTACTACGAGACCCGATACTGTTTTCGGAGTAACGTATCTTGTACTTGCACCCGAACATCCGCTTGTTGACAAATTGACTACTTATGTTTTCAAAAAAGATGTTGAAGATTACCGCGACTCGATAAAATCATTAACTGAAATTGAACGCACTTCTACTTTAAAAGAAAAAACCGGCGTACCAATCGGCAGCTTTGCAATAAATCCTGTTAATGGAAAGAGAGTCCCGATCTGGATTGCAGACTATGCTTTGTTAACATACGGTACCGGCTGCGTGATGGCTGTTCCCGGTCAGGATGAACGTGATTGGGAATTTGCTTCAAAATATAATTTGCCGGTTATCAGGACAGTCCAGCCTCCCGAAGGCTTTGAGGATAAAGCTTATACAGGAGATGGCATTGCAATAAACAGCGGTTTTCTGAACGGGCTGAATGTTGAAGAGGCAAAAGAAAAAATCATTGAGTGGCTTGAAAAAAATAACTACGGAAAAAGAAAAATAAATTACCGGCTGCGTGACTGGCTGATCTCGCGTCAGCGTTATTGGGGCACACCGATCCCCATCATATATTGCCCTGTCTGCGGTGAGGTTCCTGTAGATGAAAAAGACCTTCCTGTTGAATTGCCTTATAACGTAAAATTTAAATCAGAAGGAACTTCTCCCCTTCTTTCAAACGAAGAATTTATGAATGTAAAATGCCCGAAATGCGGAGGCGCTGCAAAACGGGAAGCCGATACGATGGATACATTCGTTGATTCATCGTGGTATTATCTCAGGTACCTTGATCCAAAAATAAGCGGACAAATATTTAATAAAGACCTTGCTGAAAAATGGACACCTGTTGATATGTATGTCGGCGGAGCTGAACATGCTACAATGCATCTGCTTTATGCAAGATTCATCCATAAGTTTTTAAGAGATATTGGACTTGTAAATTCAGACGAACCTTTTGCAAATTTGATCCACCAAGGTACCATAACAAACAACGGTGCTAAAATGTCAAAATCAAAGGGCAATGTTGTTAACCCAGATGAGTTTACAAGCCAGTTTGGCTCTGATGTTTTCAGGCTTTATTTAATGTTCATGGGACCGTATGAGCTTGGTGGTGATTGGAGTGATAAAGGAATTGCAGGAACAGACAGGTTCGTTCAGCGAAGTTATGACCTGTTTGAAAAGTTCAAAGGCATTCTTTCAAAATGTCTGCCCAATGAGAACTATAAAATTACTTCGTTGAATGAAGAAGAAAAATTAATTTATAAAAAAATAAATCAAACATTAAAAAAATATGATCAGGAGATTAACAATTTCAGGTTCAATACTGCAATTGCCGCTTTGATGGAGTTATTGAATGAACTGAAAAATCTTGATAAATGTTCGGATGAGATTAAGGCGTACACTTTAAAAAGATTTGCTGTTCTTCTCGGACCGGTCGCCCCTCATCTTGCTGAAGAATGCTGGAACTTAATCGGGAATAAAAAATCTTTGATGGAAGAGCCTGTTTGGTTTGATGCAGATCCAAAAGCTCTTATTAAGGATTCGGTAAATATTGCTGTTCAGGTAAACGGCAAATTACGAACTACGTTAGTAATTCCTGCTGACAGTGAAGAGACTGCAGTAAAACAATCTGTACTGGCAGATGAAAAAGTATCAAGATACCTAAAAGACAGAACAGTTGTAAAAGAAATTTTTGTTAAAAATAAAATCTACAATATTGTGGTGAAGTAATGGAAGATTTATTTTCGGAACTACATAATGATAAGAACAGCGACGCCTTAGAAAGACTAAAAAAAGATGTAGAAAACGCCGCCAAAAAATTACTTGGTAAAAAGCTATCCAGGGTTGTTTTATTCGGTTCTTATGCCCGCGGAGATTTTGACAGTGAATCGGATATTGATTTTGCTTTGTTATCAACAATCGCAAATAAAAGCATTAATTTATATAATGAGAAATTAGGAGAGATTTCAAGTGAACTCTCTATTAAATACGGAGTTGTTATATCATTAATGATTATCAGCACCGAAACATTTAATGAATATAAAGATGTTTTGCCGTTTTATATGAACTTGATTGAAGAGGGAAAAGTAATTTATGGATAATTCTATAAAAAGCCTTATTGGGTACAGAATGGATAAGGCAAATGAAGAGTTGAGTCTTTCAAAAAATCTCATAGAACAAAAATATTTTAGCAAATCTTTGAATTGTTCATATTACGCTATGTTTTATGCAGCGCGTGCATTATTAGGTATAAAAAAATTAGATAGTAAAAAACACTCAGGTGTACTTAAATTGTTTAATATAAATTTTATTCACTCAGGTGAAATACATAAAGAATTTTACACCTTTCTCAGTACTTCGTTCAACACCCGATTGCAATCTGATTATCATGATTTCTACGTAGCTTCATTACAAGATGCAGAAAAACAAATTCAAAATGCGGAAAAATTTCTTCAAATGACAAAAAATTATTTATCAAAGTACCTGGAAAATTAATGCTCGACTTAAAATTCATTCGTGAAAATCCTGAACTGGTAAAACAGGGGATCAAAAACAAAAACGAGAAAGACCGGGTTGATGAAATTCTGGCTCTCGATGAAAAACGCAGAGACCTAATTCTGCAGACAGATGAATTAAAAGCAAAACGAAATACTGTCTCCCAGCAGGTGGGACAAATGAAAAAATCAGGGCAGGATGCTTCCCAGATAATTGCTGAAATGAAAAATGTTTCGGACCAGATAGCTCTTTTAGATTCACAGTTAAATGAAGTTGAGGAAAAACTGGAGGATATATTAATGTTCGTCCCCAACATTCCTCACCATTCCGTGCCTGTTGGTAAATCATCAGAGGACAATGTAGAGATAAGGCAGTGGCTGCCGGAAGGATTTTCTTTTAGGAAGGAAGATAAATTTTCAGATCACATTGAGATCGGAAAGAAATTAAAAATTCTTGACTTCGAACGCGGCGCTAAATTATCAGGTTCAGGCTTCCCGCTTTACCTTGGAAAAGGCGCAACTCTTGAAAGATCACTGATTAATTTTATGCTCGATTACCACCTTGAGTATCACGGCTACAGCGAAATTTTTCCGCCGTTCCTGGTGAACAGGGATTCCATGAAAGGCACGGGGCAAATTCCAAAAATGGAAGAAGACATGTACTATATCGAAAAGGACGGGCTTTTCCCTATCCCGACTGCCGAAGTGCCGATCACAAATATTCACAGGAACGAAATATTAAACGAAAAAGATCTGCCTGTTAAATACGTAGGATACTCTTCGTGCTTTCGAAGAGAAGCAGGGTCTTATGGAAAAGAGTCGAAAGGATTTTTACGTGTTCATCAGTTCAATAAAGTTGAAATGGTAAAATTTGTTAAGCCTGAAACTTCTTATGATGAACTCGAAAAGCTTGTCAATGATGCTGAGGACATTTTAAAAGCACTACAGATACCTTACAGGATTTTAATGCTGTGCACAGGTGACCTAAGTTTTTCAGCCGCAAAATGTTATGACATTGAAACATGGTCGCCGGCTGAAAACAGGTGGCTTGAGTCATCCTCCTGCAGTAATTTTGAAAACTTCCAGGCAAGACGAGCGAACATCCGTTTCAGAAATGAAAAAACAAAGAAGCCGGAGTTCGTACATACGCTGAACGGATCGGGGCTTGCAACAAGCAGGCTGATGGTTTCACTACTTGAAAATTACCAGACGCCTGAAGGAAAAGTAATTGTTCCGAAAGTTCTTCAGAAATATACAGGTTTCGAAATAATAGATTAGAATGCAAAACTTATTCACGCTTAAAAAATATTTTATTAGATATAAAAAGAAGCTGATCCTCGGAATGATTTTTATTCTGCTCTCGAATGCGGGTTCAGTTTACATTCCGCTGGTTGTAAAAAATGCGATAAACGACCTCTCACACCACGCCACTGTGTCTCAGCTTTTTCATTATGCACTTTTAGTAGTAGGTTCAGCATTGTTTGCAGGAATTTTCACATTTTTGATCCGGCAAACTATAATCGTTGTCTCACGGGAAATTGAATTCGATCTTCGGCAGGACTTCTGGGAACATATTCAACAATTACCTTTGCGTTATTTTCAGAATAACTCGACCGGCAACATTATGGCTCATGCAACAAATGATATTAATGCAGTCCGGTCTTTTCTCGGGCCCGCAGTTATGTATTCGCTCGATACAGCCACCACGCTTGTGATCGTAATTACAATAATGATCTCGCTGAATTCTTCGCTGACTCTTTATTCATTAATACCTCTGCCTTTGTTATCATATATGGTCTATAAAGTCAGCAAAAAAATTCATCAGAAGTTTACATTGATCCAGGAAAAATTTTCTGAGATAACAACGAAAGCACAGGAAAATTTTTCAGGCATACGGGTAATTAAATCTTATGTCCGTGAAGAGAATGAGATAAAAAGATTTAAAAAACTCAGCCGCGATTATCTGAACAGAAATATGGATATGGTTAGAATCCAAGCGCTATTTCAACCATTATTATTTTTAATCACAGGTATTTCAATAATTATTGTTATATGGCTGGGCGGCATAAAAGTAATTCAAAGGCAAATGAACCTTGGTGAAATAGTTGCTTTCATTGCTTACCTGGGAATGCTGATCTGGCCTATGATAGCCTTCGGCTGGGTGATAAATATTATTCAGCAGGGTGAGGCAAGCATGAAAAGGCTGAATAAAATTTTTGCCGAGCCTTTTGAGATCGAAGATAACGAAGTTACGGATCACTCAGTCAAACAAATTAAAGGCGATATTGAATTCAGAAATGTTTCGTTTCAATATAACACAAACCTGCCTTTCATTTTAAAGAATATAAACCTGAAAATTCCCCGCGGTTCAACCACTGCAATTATGGGTTACACAGGTTCAGGCAAAACGAGCTTTATAAATCTCATACCCAGACTTTATGACTGTACTGAAGGTGAAGTTTTAATTGATGGAATAAATGTTAAAAAAATTCCGCTTCAGGTTTTAAGAACCAATATCGGACTGGTACAGCAGGAAGCATTTTTATTTTCTGATACAATAATGAATAATATTTCTTACGGGTTAAGAAGTGTTGATGAGAAAAGAGTGCGCGAAGTATCCAGGATTGCACATTTCGATGGGGATGTTGAATCTTTTCCCAAAGGTTATGAGACAATCATGGGCGAAAGAGGCATAACCTTATCCGGCGGACAGAAACAGCGCGCTAGTCTTGCAAGAGCTCTTGCCATTGACCCGAAAATTTTAATACTCGATGATTCCTTTTCTGCTGTAGATACGAACACAGAAGAACAGATATTAAAAAACCTGAAAGAATTTATGAAAGAACGAACCAGAATAATTATCAGTCATAGAGTTTCGACAGTAAAAGATGCTGATAATATCATTGTTCTGGCAGACGGACTGATCGCAGAGCAAGGCACTCACGATGAACTTGTGGCTCTCAATGGTATCTATGCTGATCTGCATTATAAACAACTGCTTGAGAAAGAATTGGAAGAATTGAAGTAAGTTTAAGTGTAAGTTAAAGTTTAAGATCGAATTACTTAAACTTACACTTTCCGCCGAAAGCGGGACTGAACTTGAAACTGCACCGAATTATGTGCGTGACCTGGCAAACAAAATTATTTCTGAAAATGCAGAGTTTGTAACTTCTGGTCAGCCTGATAATGATCTTGCTGAAAGAAAAGGTAGTAACAAAAAAATTCCGATCGGATGCCTTGCATATTGCAATTGCAACAATAAACAAAGTAGACGTTTTGGTAAGCTGGAATTTTAAACACTTTGTAAACCTTAATCGAATAAGACAATATAATTCCGTAAATTTGAAATATGGTTACCCATTGATTGAAATTCGTAGTCCCATGGAAATAGTAGAGGTATGAAAACAACAATTCAGAGCCGTTGAGTTTCAAAGAGAAAGACGGGGAGAGCTAGGTGAATTGTATAATTCTAACCCAACCGAATTCTGGAAACAATTAGAAGAAATCCGGAAAAAAATACCGCAGTAAATTTCGACAAAAAGAAAAGCACTGGGCATAACAAACGACTTGCCGGCAGTTAATGAAAAAAATTATACAACTACGGCAAGCTGCATGCATCATGCGGAAATGCGCGCTGAACTTAACTATATAAGGTGGTCCAGGTTGCGTGAACCGTGTACCACCCGATGTATTTCAATTGTTTGTCCACGGACAATGTAGAAGACGTTGTAAGCTGTCCTGAGCGATGTAATCAAAGATCCCGATGAGATCAGATTGCGCGATCGGAAGATAACGGAAGGTATAGTTACCGGGCATGCGCCCGACGACGAAGTTTTGTCATCATCTGTCGGTGTGTGATGCTCTTCTCCCCCGCTGCCGACTGAGCTTGAGCAGCACCAAGCTTTTCAAAAAGCTCAACCTGAGCCTTAAGACGCTCATAATGGTCTGTGCTCATTACGACCAGATCGCCCTCACCATTGGTCGTCAGATACACGGGCTGGTCTTCATTATGACAGATGGCAGCAATTTCTCTGGTTCGGTTGCGTAAACTTGAGATTGATTTGATTATTGGCAATAGATGTTCCTTCCCAAAAGTCTGTGAACAAATTAACACCAAATTCTGATAAAATTAAACTTTCATTTGCGGCACACTTACAACGGGCGTTACCCCATTTGCTATGGCTTCTTTAAAACAGTGTGAAGAAATGCTCAGCCCGCTTCCATTTTTCCCCGCAGGCTGTTTTTTATTTTTAGTTTTAAAAATCTTTCTTCAGTGATTATTTTGAAATGAATTTATTATTTTGAACAGGAAGTAATTTTTTAATTTATACTTAGAAGCAATGGAAAATCACGGCGGATCATTCTGGAATGAAAGATATGCGGGCGAAGAGTTTGTTTACGGAACTGAGCCAAATATTTTTTTCAAGGAACAAATTGATAAATTAAAGCCTGGCAAGCTATTAATGCTTGGTGAAGGTGAAGGAAGAAACGGAGTTTATGCCGCAAAAAAAGGCTGGGAAGTTGATGCAGTAGACTTTAGTGAAAAAGCCAGGGAGAAAGCCTTAAAGCTTGCAGAATTTGAAAAAGTGAAATTTAACTATACCGTAAAAGATCTCCTGAACTATGAACCGAAGAAAAATCATTATGATGCGGCAGGGCTGATCTTTCTTCATCTGAACGAAAATACAAGAGAAAATATTTATAAAAGGGTAATCGGCTCCCTAAGACCCAGCGGAATTATAATAATGGAAGTATATTCAAAGGAACAATTAGGCAGGAGTTCCGGAGGACCGCAAGACCCAGAAATGCTCTATTCAATCGAAGGGATTAAAAATATTTTTGGAGGATTGAAACTTAAACTGCTCAAACAGGAAATAATTTATCTAACTGAAAGCAGATTCCACTATGGAGAAGCTTCTGTAATAAGGTTTGTTGGAGAAAAATAATTTTAATGAAAAAAGTTTTGTTCATAACATATTACTGGCCGCCTTCGGGAAAAGCCTCTCTTCACTGGCCCTTACAAATAATAAAACATTTACCGGGCTACGGATGGCAGCCCTTTGTACTTACTGTTAATGAAGATACTTTTTCGCAGAAAGATGAAAGCCTCCTGAAAGAAATCAACCCGCAATTACAGGTAATAAAAACAAAATCTTTTGAACCTTTCGGCTTATACAGAAAATTTACGGGTAAAACCAAAGATGAACAATTAATTGCATCCGAAACAATTTCGAGAACAAACAAAAGCTTAACTCACCGCATTTCAATCTGGTTAAGGATGAATTTATTTATTCCCGATGCGAGGGTTGGCTGGTTTTTTTCTGCTGTACCTGCCGGAAATAAATTTCAGCAAAAAGAAAAATTTGATGCAATAGTTTCAATCGGTCCGCCTCATACAACACACCTGATCGGAATGAGCCTGAGTAAAAGAAATAAAATTCCTCACATTCCTGTTTTCATTGACCCGTGGGTTGACATAGCGTATTACCGGGAATTTAAAAGAAGCAGGTTAACATTAGCTGTAGATAACTTTCTTGAAAAATCTGTAATGAAAAACGCAAAAGCACTTGTCTTCGTTACTGAAACAATGAAGAACGATTATGAAAAAAAATACGATTTCATAAATGGAAAGTGCCGCGTTCTTTACTGGGGATATAATGAAGAAGAGTTTCTTATGGAAGATGGAATACGGAATATGGAATATGGAAGCAAAGAAGCCGGGGAAGTTCTTTTGCACGCCGGGAACATCTTTGACTTCCAGAATCCAAAAAATTTCTGGAAGCAGGTTAAAAAAGAAATTGAAGAAGGAAGGAAAATCAAAATAAAGTTTATCGGTACAGTAAGCCCCGGAATCAAAAATGAAATCGAACAAAATGGTTTAATGCCTTTCACTGAATACGCAGGCTTTCTGCCTTATGATAAACTGCTCAGGGAATTAATGAATGCAGATTACCTTTTAGTCTGCGCAACAGAAAAGAGACATGTTCCCGGGAAGCTTTTTGAATATTTACGGACCGGAAAACCCATCATCGCTTTCGGAGACGATAATGAAGAGGTAAAAAGAATCCTGAAGATGACTAACGCCGGAATGATCTTCAGCTATAATGAAAGCGGGAAGGAGTTTTTTGAAAAAGCTGGTCAGCTAAAAACTGATTTCTCTGTAGTCAAAAATTTTGATCGGAAAAATATTGCAGGTATGTTAGCAGAAATTTTATCGAATCTGCAGAGGAGTTCTGTAGGGGGAGGGTCCCACACAGTGGTCACTTTGTGATAAGACCCTCCCTTACAATTTTAATTTATATTATTTCAATGAGACCCTCCCCTGCGAATATTTTTATAAAAAAAAGGTCCCCCATTCCAGGTAATATAAATTAGCCCTCCCTAATTACCTGCGTTGTTGAAGCCTGTGCTGTTGGAGTAACAAGTATCTCATTTATATTCACGTGCTGAGGTCTTGTTGCTGCAAACAAAACAAGATTAGAAATATCCTCAGCCGTTAAAGGCTGAATTCCTTCATAGACTTTCTTTGCCCTTTCCTTATCCCCTGAAAATCTCACCTCGCTGAACTCTGTCTCAACAAGACCGGGAGCGATTGTGGTTACTTTTATTTTTTTATCCAGCAAATCGAAGCGGATACCTTTGCTTATTGCGTGGACAGCAAATTTAGTTGCACAGTAAACATTCCCATTTGGATAAACCTCGTGTCCTGCGAGCGAACCAATATTAATTACGTGTCCCTGATTTCTTTTAACCATAAACGGCAGGACTTCGCGCGAAACGTATAACAATCCTTTAACATTCGTATCTATCATTTCTTCCCACGCATCAATATCTCCGTTATCCATCTTGCTGAGACCTTTTGCAAGCCCGGCATTATTTACAAGTATATCAATATTTTTCCATTCATCCGGGAAAGACGACACAGCTTTTTTAACTGCATTCTTATCCCTCACATCAAGCTGAAAAAAATAAACTTTAACTCCGAAATCTTTTTTAATTGTTTCAGCAAGCTTTTTTAGTCTTTCAATTCGTCGTGCGCATAAAATCAGGTTGGCTCCTTCGCGCGCAAAATCAACTGCACAGGCTCTGCCGATACCTGCAGTTGCACCAGTTATAAAAACAATCTTGTTATTTAACATTCCCATTCTTCTGCTCCGTTTAATTTAGAATACGAATTTATTTTTCTTTTATAATAGTGATGTAATTCTTCAGACGTTTTGTTGAATAATTAATATAAGCCAGCGATAAAAGCAGCAGCAGGAACATTATGATAAGCTGCTTCTCATAAGCAATGCTGCTGAACACAAACAACCGCGACCACCCGCTTTCAGATGAATTTTTCAGCAGGACAGACAATATCGCTGCGAAAATATTTACTACAATATAACCCATATTGATCAGTTGAAAAATAATTACTCCGGTCCGTAAGTTAAGATTGATAATTTTCTTCAGCGAAACCGCCGATAATTCAATGAATATTCCTGACAGCAAAAGCGGCAGCAGTAAAAGAAAACAGTAGGTAAAAAAACTGTTGGTGCCGATAAAAGGGATAAATGCTGTAAGAATTATTCCTCTGAATGAAAAACTGACGCCCGTCTGAAGAATTGCTGAAGCAACAATTCCCTGCACAAATTCATTAATGTAAAGCACGGTGATCAGTCCAGCTAAAATTGATAAAGCGACAAACAAATATTTTTTCAATTTTTACTCCTTTCAGAGATAAGATAAAATAAAAATTTTATAGCGGGACAACAAAACCTATTTTCTTTTTTACTGCTGGTTGTGGTGTAACCAGTTCATTTATTACTTGTATTATCTGCACTATTTGTTCCTCGTGATCTTGCAGCTTCTTTTCTATATCTCTTAATTTTTGCCCAACTTTTTTATCAGATGAGATTATTTCTCTTAGCTTTACAAAAGCACGCATAATCAATATATTTATTTCAATCGCTCTATCACTGTTTAATACAGATGAAAGCATTGCAACACCTTGCTCTGTAAAAACATAAGGTTCTGCACCACCGAGATAGCTTTTAGATGGTATCACATTTTGTGATACCATACTATTAACTTCCTTATTTAAGAACAAACATAAAGTCAGATGGAAATCGTTTTATATTTCTTTTTACAGCTTGTTTAAGTGCACGTGTTTCAACACCATAAAGAAGAGCCAAATCCTTATCCAAAATAACCCTTTGATTACGGATAACAAGTATCCTGCTTATAATTGATTCCGCTGGAATTAATGATTTTGACATTATATAGTATTTCTAATCTAAAGATAATTTATTTCTTCATTGTCTTTTGGAGTTTTCCTAAACTTTTGTACCACATCTTCAACAGATAAACCTATAGAGGTTCTTTCCAAACTAATATGTCTTTATTTATCGGGAGCTTTTGTTTCATTTTTTCTCCTGTTGAAAATAAAAATAAAATAAGAATTTTATTGTGGATTGAATTTAAGTATAATTTTGAAAAGAGTTAAGGATAATAACAGATTTAGTTCAGAACACACCGTGTATTGCAACTCCGCACTTAAAGCATTTCCCTTCTTTTATTTTATTCATATACACGTCGTGCCAGTCGCGTTTGATAAGAGGTTGTTTGCATTCAGGGCAGTAGGTCGTTTGTCCTTCGGTGTTGTGTATGTTGCCCACGTAACAATATTTTATCCCCAGCGACTGTGCGATCTTTCTCGAACGGGTCAGCGTTTCGGCAGGAGTTCTTTCTTTATCCAGCATTCTGAAATCAGGATGGAAGGCGGTAAAGTGAAGCGGCACTGTGTCCCCTAAATTTTTTAATATCCATTCGCACTCGTTCTTGACTTCTTCAGGTGAATCATTCTCATCAGGAATTAAAAGCGTGGTGATTTCAAGCCAGACATCAGTTTCATTTTTCAGCCAGACCAATGTATCAAGCACGTTTTCGAGATGAGAGAATGTCTGCTTAAAATAAAATTTTTCTGTGAATCCTTTCAGGTCAACATTTGCTGCATCAATATATTTGTAAATTTCTTTCCGCGCCTCTTTATCAATGTAGCCTGCTGTTACCATCACTGATTTTATATTTTCTTCACGGGCGATTCTTGAAATATCAATCACGTACTCGCCAAAAATTGTAGGATCATTATAGGTGTAGGCTATCGAAGGTGTATTATATTTTTTCGCAAGCATCACAACATCTTCGGGCGAGGCTGTGACAGAATTTAATTCATCAAGCTTTGCTTTGCTGATGGACCAGTTCTGGCAGAACCTGCAGCCGAGATTACAGCCGGCCGTTCCAAAACTAAGTACGGTCGTGCCGGGCAGAAAATGATTCAGGGGTTTCTTTTCGATAGGGTCAATTGCAAAGCCGGTAGGATGACCATAGCCGGTTGTATAAAGTCTGCCTCCGTGGTTTTGTCTGATGTAGCAAAAGCCCGGCTGTCCATCGCCAATCTTACAATAACGCGGGCACAGAGTGCACAAAATTTTTCCGCTCTCTGCTGGCTCCCACCATTTGGCTTCAACCATATTTTCTGTTTGAGTGATCATCATTTTAAAAAGGTATAAGGGAATAAAGGTATAGGGGGTATAAAGTAAGAAAACATATTTACAAACTAACACCTTTATACCCTATACCACTATACCCTATTCCATGATTCTTAACACAATCAATAAGATATGATAAAATAAAATTACTATGTTAGTTTACAAGTCAGAAAATTATAATCTCAACTGCAAAGATGAAAGTAACATTTTAATAACCATTGCTGTATAAATATTTTTCTGATGGATAAATTACAGGGAATAATTGAGTTACAGGTTGTCAGTCGAATAAAAAATTTTTATCAGCAGAATTTTGCGCTTGAACTCTTTTTTAATTGAAAGAGTCAGCACCTGAGATTACTTGAAATGAACGGTTTACCGGTTTTCTTTTTCCCGCTCGATCTTTTTCAGGGCATCATATTGTTCGCCTGTCAGGTGCACTACTTTTCCATCCTTCCAGACGACAATTGGCAATCCTAATTTTTTCCTTTTCTCAAGCTCCTCGTCAATTGCTTCCTTCATTGCCTGTGTGATTTTATCGGCAGAATATTTTACTTCCGGTTCTTTTACATTTTGATTCATAACTTTATTAAACCTGTTGGCTGAATAAATTTTAATTCTATCATCGTTTCCCTTTTCAGCAATAAGTTCAATTGAAATATAAGAATTATCATAAATTTTCCAATTATCTGAGATTGGGATATATAAGCTTACTAAATTATTTATGCTTCTGAAATATCTTCTTTTAACAATATCATCAGGAATAAAATGTTGTCCGCCTGACGCATAACGTTGTTTTACTCTTTCAACAGCTATCGTTTCATTTCTTAGCCATATATAAATTAAATTTATTACATACCCCTTGTTCTTTAAGTTCTTTAAAAAAGGGTAAAAAGATTTAGATGATAAAGTAGATTCAAAAGCAAAATTTTTATTTTTTGCTGCAAGCTCTTTGATTCTGTTCAATAATATTCTGCCCGCCTGAAATGCAACGGAACTGGAATTAAAAGCGGATAAACCTGCTGCAATTGTATCTGCATTAACGAATTCCTGTATACCAATATTTTCAGGCAGCAATTTGAAAGCTGAGGTTGTTTTTCCTGCACCGTTAGGACCTGCAATTAAATAAACAACCGGTTTATAAGTGTTGTTCATATCACTTCAAACCTGAGCCAGTTTGCCCTGCTTTTTTCGGAGTACGGCGCACCTGCTGTGAAAATCACTATGTCGCCTGCTTTCACGTGTCCCCCTTCTGTGATCATTTTTTTAACTTCATCTATCATTAAATGCTCTTTAACTATATCGTCATAGAACATTGAAGCAACTCCCCACCTAAGACAAAGATTGTTCATCGTTTCAAAGCTGTTAGTGACAGCAATAATTTTTGCTTTTGGTCTGTACTTTGCAAGATTCATAGCGGTTCTGCCCTGGTATGTGAACACAACAATTGCAGCAGCATTTATTTGCCTGCTCATTGCAGCAATAGCTCTGCCTGCCGAATCGAAAAGATTTTCTTCGGTAGATTTAGGTGTTTCAAATTCATCATCTTTTAACGGAAGAAAATATTGTTCGGCATTTTTAACGATGTCATTCATAATCCGTACAGTTTCAAGCGGAAAATTTCCCACCGAAGTTTCACCGCTGAGCATAACAGCGTCAGTCCCGTCGAGGACAGCATTAGCGACATCGGATGCTTCAGCCCTTGTCGGGATAGGGTTGTGTATCATCGAATCAAGCATCTGCGTCGCAGTAATTACCAGCTTGCCTTTTGAATTGCACTTCCTGATGATCTCTTTCTGAATTATCGGAACATCCTGCGGCGGCAGTTCAACACCGAGATCACCGCGCGCAATCATAATGCCGTCTGCTGTTTCAACAATTTCGTCAAAATTATCGCAGGCTTCTTTTTTCTCTATCTTTGCAATTATGGGACGGAGCGAGTTTTTACTTCTCATCCATTCACGCAGAAGAATTATATCGTTGGCGCTTCTTACAAAAGATAAAGCAACGTAATCAACTCTGTGTCGAAGAGCAAATTCGAGATCCCTGTAATCTTTTTCAGTGACTGATGGAGTTGATAGTTTCATTCCCGGAAGGTTCATACCTTTCTTCGGTTTTAAAATTCCGCCGTTCTCGATAATACATACAACAGACTTTTCTTTCCTTTCAATGATCCTCAGCCGGAGAAGTCCGTCATCTATCAGCACCGGATCACCAACCTGCGCATCTTCTGCAAGAAATTTATAGGAAGTAGAAATTAATTTAGCAGTGCCTTTTACATCTTCAGTGGTAATTTCTATTTTGTTTCCTTTGGAGATTTCAATTTCGGGTTTGGTCAGATCGCCAATCCTGATCTTCGGACCCTGCAGATCAACTAAAATTGAAAGGGGTGTTTTTTCATCAACACAGGCTTTGTGAATTTCATCAAAAATATTTTTATAGAAGCCGTAATCGCCGTGTGAAAAATTCAGCCGGACTCCATCCATGCCGGAAAGAATTAATTTTTTAATTGTCTCCGAAGTGCCGGTAACTGGTCCCAGTGTGCAAAGGATTTTTGTTTTTGCAAAATTTTCAATCAGTAATGAGCTCATTTTCTCTTTTTAGAAGTTGTTGATTTTCTTTTTTCCAATCTTGTATTTTTTTTAGGTGTACGTTCCGGTCTCTGTTTGGATTTTGCATAAAGCTCTTTTATCTTTTTTCCTACCAGTCCGAAGACAGTATTAGCTTCAAAGCCTTTTCCATCATACTTGCCTGATTTAATTCCTGTAAGAATTTCTATTCCCTCTTCAACTCTTTCAATAGCCCAGATATGGAATTCCCCTTGCTCAACAGCTTTTACAACATCATCACGAAGCATCAGGTCTTTTACATTCTGAACAGGAATAATGACTCCTTGCTTTCCTGTCAGACCTTTTGCGCTGCACACATCAAAGAAGCCTTCAATTTTTTCATTCACTCCACCGATAGGCTGCACATCTCCTTTCTGATTTAACGAACCGGTTACACCAATTGATTGCTTTAAAGGAATCTCGGATAAAGTAGAGAGCAGAGAAAAAATTTCTGCGCAGGAAGCACTGTCACCATCTACTCCTCCGTAGGATTGTTCAAAAACCAGGTTAGCATTAAAGGCAAGCGGATGATCTTTACCGAAAGTTTCTTTAAAATATCCGGTTATTATCAGTACGCCTTTATTATAAGTTTTACCGCCCATTTCTGATTCACGTTCAACATTTATAATATTTCCGCTGCCAAGGGAAATAGTGGAGGTAATCCTTGTAGGTCTTCCGAAAGAATACAGCTCGCTCCCGTAAACAGCCAGCCCGTTTATCTGTCCGACTCTTTCACCATCCGTATCAATCATTATCATTTCATCTTTTATCATATCATCTACTTTTGATTCCATCAGCCCGTGTCTTTCTCTCAGAGCATCATAAGCGCGCTGAACGTGTTTTGTAGTTACTTGATTGTCGCCCGCCTGGTTAGCCCAGAAGTTTGCCTCACGCGCCATATCGGCAATTACAGAGAATCTTGTCGTTAATTTATTTTTCTGACCTGCATACCTTGCACCAATTTCTATCAACTGTGCAATTGCAGTTTTATCAAACTCCCGCAGACCTTCTTCTTTAATTAACTTTTTAATTACGCGTGCATATTCAACAAGGACGCTCTCGGTGCGTTTTATTTCATAATCAAAGTCGGCTTTTATCTTAAATATTTTTTTGAAGTCATCTTCAAACTCGGAAAGTATCCCGTAAACTCTCTGGCTTCCGATCAAAATTACTTTTGTATCTACCTCAATCGGTTCGGGCTGAAGAATAAAAGTTGAAAGCTGAAATACATTCTGCATATCCTGGATTTCAAGCTTATTGTAAGTCAAAACTCTTTTCAGGGTTTTCCACACGCCGGGTTCTTCAAATAAGTGATTAACATTCAGCACAAGATAGCCGCCGTTTGCCCGCAGAATTGATCCTGCTTTTATTTTTGTAAAATCACTGTACCATCCGCCGCGTCCGTCATTTATTTTTTCGATAGTTCCAAAAAGATTTACGAAAGTCGGCGAGGTTTCGATTATTACGGGGCAGTAATTAGAGTCCGTGTTATCAAGAATTATATTCACGTCGTAAACTTTGAAATAATCTATAAAGAATCCTTCGGGGGATGTTTCTCCCTGCGGTTTCAGTCCTTTAAATATCTGAAGATTATCTAGAATGCTTGCCTCAACCTGATCGAGGTAGTTTGTTACTTTAATGTCCGTGTATTTTTCTTTCAGGTTTTCAATTACGCCTTTCACTACTTCTTCGGCTGCTTTCTTTTCAAGCTCAAGAAGCCTGCTCTGGAATTCCTGGCTCACCTGCAACCCTTTCTTAAAAAGCGACTGAAGCTCAGGCTGATGCTTCCTGTAACGTTCAATTATTTTTTCAGCTTCTTCCTGTGTGATTTTTTTCTGCTGAACAAACTCTTCAAGCTGATAAATCGGAACAGCGCTATCGTTAATTACAGGGAAAATATCGGGCCTGGCAGTTTCGCCCTGCTTTATCTGTCCGAGCTGGAAATTTTCTTTTTTAAGCTTCTCCTGGAAGCTGACCATCAGCTTTTGCTCTTTTTCGGTATACTGTTCGATCAGTTTGCCCTTTTGATTTATATAATGCTGGCTTTCAAGGCATTGCGGAATTTTCGTTTTCAAAATATCTATTGACGAACACATATCCTGCTTAAATAATTTTGCTTTGCCTTTCATGAATTTCAGCAAGATGGGGCGGTCCTCATCCTTAAAATTATTTACGTAGGCGTAATCATACATAAGCGGGCATTGCGAACCGACCTTTTCAAGAATTTTTTTTACTGTCGTAGCTTTACCTGTGCCTGAAAGCCCGGCAATGTAAATGTTATAGCCAGGGCTTCTCAACTCCATTCCAACCCTGAGTGCATTGAGTGCTCTTTCCTGCCCAAGGATTCCTTCTATCGGTTCAAGTTCATCAGTCGTCTTAAATTCAAAAACATTTGGATCGCATTTCCATCTCAGATCATCGGCTTTGAGTTCCTTATGTTTTGGAGCCTTTTTGTGTTTCATCATTATCCCGTCAGATTTTTAAAAAGAAAAACTATATTCAAATTAACTTATTAAAATTTAATCAAAGATATTTGAAATTTTAATAGAGATCCAAATGACTACATCTTATATGGGTATTGAAAGAAAGAAGCCAACTTGAATAAATTAGTTCATCGTTTCAGGTTAAAATCTTTTTGAATTATGCCTGCGTCCTTAACATAAACCGAAGACGACCTAACTTCATAAAAGGGGCACCACACTTTTAAAACATAACTTCCTGGAGGAATATTCTTGATTTCATATTCCCCGCTTTTATCTGTAAAAGTAAAGTAAGGATTTTGAAGAACTGCAATCCATGCTTGCATATCCGGATGAACATCGCACAATAGAATTGCAAAGCAGTCAGCTTTTGTAAAGGTGTGTGAACGTATTTTATCTTTAGGCCAAGTGCCGAGATTAAACCTTCCGGCACACCCTGAAGGCGTAAAAACATTATGGAGTACATCGTCGCTGTTAAGAAAATCTACTGTTGTACCTGCTAAAACCGGCAGAATTTCAGGAACAAACATTAAATCTTTCTGATCCATTATAGCATGCTTCTGAGGAGGTGCAAATGAACTGTCTACGTGTTCAATGTATACGAGAATACCAGCACTGTTTGAACTTCCTTCAAGATGAACTTTGCCTTTGATATCGCCCGCCAGTGCAGCGTTCATCGCTAGTGCAATCAGAGTAAATGAAAACGCTGTAACTAATTTGTAATTCATTTTTTCTTTTCTTCAACAAAAAATATTTGGGATTGAGGTATAGGGGGTATAGGGTATATGGTATAGAGGTATAGGGTATATGGTTCAGTTATTCAACCTTATACCCTTATACCCTATACCTTTACTCCTTTACACCTTCCTTCCCTACCGTTCTTTTCTGTTGAAGTAAAGATACAACGATTTTACATCCGAAGGCAACAGCCTGGGAAGTGCTTTACCTTTCACATATAATTTTTTTTGCATTAACGGCAGATGATTCCAAAGTTCGCTGAAGAAAGTATCAGCGCTATGGAATGGTCCGATTACACTTACAGCCGGAATATTATAGGAATTGCCTTTGCTGTGGCAGTTAATGCAGCCTTTTTCAGATATCAGCTTCTTGCCTTTTTCAGCGGAACCGTCAACCGGATTCTGATTTTTGAAGTAAAGGTAGGAAATGAGATTTGCCATCTCATCATCCTTAAATACAGGATAGGAAATTTTACTTTCTATCATTGCCAACTGCATATTGGATGCATGGTTCCACATCATTCCGGCAATTTTAGTTACGCTTTGGTTGAAATTATATTTTGTTAAATCGGGACCGATATGATTCTGTTCGTGGCAGTAAAAACATTTCTTGGACTTGAATAATTTTTCTCCTTTCACAGGGTTGCCTGGCAGCATGTAAACTTTTTCTCTTTTGCTATTAATGCCTACTGATTCGATATAAGAAAATAAATCTGCAAACTCATCATCTTTAAACAAGGGAACTTTTATCCCGGATTGTTTTTGCATCTTCTGCATCTTCACAGCGTGGTTCCACATAATCTGTGCAAGGAACAGCGGCGAAGCGTAAACTCCCATTTTGTTCAGGCTGATTTTATTTGAGCTGACTTTTCCCACCGAATGGCATTCGTTACATTTCATTTTGGAAAATAGTTTTTGTCCATTAATAATATTCCCGCTGCCGCCAAGGTATCGCAAAAAATTCAGAAAGTATCTGAGACTTCGAAAATCTTCAGCGCTGATTTCCTGCTTCTTAATATTCTTTGCATTCATCTGCTTAAACATTTCGGGTGAATGATTCCACATAGCGGAGATCAAATCATAATCGCCGCCGAAAAAATTATGCTCGCCAAAATCCGGGGCAGTCTTTCCGCCGTAGCCGTTTATTGCGTGGCAGTTGATGCAGCCCTTCTGCTCAAATACAACTCTGCCGTTTAATGGATTTTGCGGTAAGGTTTGCTGATCATTTTGTCTGCTTTGAATATTCTTCACAACAATAGTTTTTCCATTAAGAAAACAAAACACAGCCAGAAAAATTAATGACGAGAATACTAATAAAATTTTTGTTTTCATTGCTTTCCTTCCTTTTTGATGCCGCGATGAAGACCAACAAAAACATAAGTTAATATGCCGGCTAAAACCCAGAAAATTACAACAGCAATTATGCTGATTGCGACTGATGCAGATTGATGGTCATCCACCTGGTAGGATACATTAACTAAATTTATAAACAACGCAGTCATGCCGGAGGCAAGAAACCAGATTAAAATGAGTGTCAGCCCTTGTATAAAATTTATATTCCGGTCTTTGTTATTTTTTTTAAACATAATCTCCTCAAATTTCTTTTAATGCTTCAGTTGATCGGGTTGATGGAAGATATTCGTTCAATCTTTCGGTAACGATGCTGACACTTTCTTTCCGTCCTTCTTTAATTTCCCAAACAGAAATTAAAGGGAACAATTTCGAGAATCCCATAAAGCCTAAAACAAAAGCTGAAACCGCTGCGGCAAAAAGTGAAATTTCAGTAAGTGACGGGACATAAATTCCCGTTGGATAAGGAAGTCTTGGATTCGCCATCGAAGGGACAATGATGATTAATCTTTCCAGCCACATCCCGATAACAACAGCGATGGACGAAATTAAAACTCCGCCGATTGTCTTCAGCTTTTTGTTGCTTAGGAAAACAACGGGGATAATAAAATTACAAACTACCATCAGCCAAAAATATGGAGCGTAACCATCTGCAAATTTGTAGAGGAACACTCTCATCTCCGGCGGCTCATGTCCGTAAAATGTCGTCAGGTATTCCGCAAAAGTAAAATAGAACCAAAGGAGCGACATTACAAGCAGCAGCGTTCCGAGATACCTGAAATGAATTTCTTTAAGATAATCTTCAAAATGATATGCTTTTCTGAAAGCAATCATTACAATTACCAGTGCAGCAATTCCGGAGAAGATAGCTCCGACAACAAAGTAAGGACCAAAGATTGTGCTGTGCCATCCTGGCTGAAGTGTCATCGAAAAAATCCACGAAATAACAGTATGAACCGAGACTGCGATCGGGATTACCATCACCATTAAAATGCTGATTGCTCTTTCAAGTATGTGCTTTTGCTTTTCGGTTCCCTGGTAGCCCCATGCCAAAATTTTATAAAGCTTGTGAAGCTTATTACCCCTGTCGCGCAGCAAAGCAATATCCGGTATCAAAGGGAGGTAAAGGTAAATTGTTGAAGCAGTAAAATAAGCGGTAATACTTGTTACATCCCAGAGGAGAGGCGACTGAAGGCGCCCCCGTTCAAAGATGTGAAGAATTCTATCCGGTCTTCCTAAATCTATGATTGGATGAATCCCGCCTATTAACAACACAATGCCGGTAATAACCTCAGCCATTCTTGTTATTGGCCTTCGCCATTCAGCTTTCGATAAACGAAGTATAGCTGAGATGAGAGTTCCTGCATGAGAAATACCAATGAAAAAAACAAAGCTGATAATATAAAATCCCCAGCTAACCGGTTCATTCATTCCCGTCTCACCGAGCCCAAAAATAAGCTGCCGGATGTACCTGTAAATCCCAAACAAAAAGATTGCAGACAAAGCAGCCGCAAGTGCGTAGAATCCTTTGCCGGTTTTGTATATCGGTCTAAGTAATATTTCATCTTCATCCGGATAGTGATGATTCTTCATCTTGAAAACCTTTTTATTATTAACATCTTTGAACATCTTTACTCAGTCTTAGCACTTAAGTAATAAACTTTAGGTTTTGTGCCGAGTTCTTCCTGCAAAGTGAATTTCCTGTAATCGTGCATAGCTTTGGATACATTGCTGTTTGGATCATCCAGATCTCCAAAGTGAATTGCTTGTGCTGCACAGACTTCCGCACAGGCGGGCACATAATCTTCCTCGCGGAGTTTTCTATGCTCTGCTTTCGCTTGTTCTTTTGCTTTCTGTAACCGATGAATGCAGAAAGTGCATTTCTCAACCACACCCTTTGGACGAACCGAGACGTCAGGGTTGCAGGTTTTTTCATTTTCAACCGGCTGTTCATCTTTAAACCAATTAAAAACTTTAACTGTGTAAGGGCAGTTCGCCATGCAGTAGCGGCATCCGATGCACTGCGGATAAATCTGCGCAACTATGCCGTCATCTCTTTTGTAAGTTGCTCTAACAGGACAAACTTTTATGCAGGGAGGTTCATCGCATTGCATACAGAGCATAGGCAGGCTTTCAGAACGGATATCAGGATAATTTCTGGTATAGCTTATTGTCAGCATATTCATCCAGAACATTGCCCTCCCCATATCTGCATTTTCTTTTGAAACTATCTGAACATTATTTTCAAGCTTGCAAGCAGTAATACATGCTTCGCATTGATTGCATTTGTTCAGGTCTATTATCATTCCATATCTTGGCATAAATTCTCCTTACTTAATTCTCTGCAACTTGTTTTTTCTCTGAAATACTCAACTGTGACAGCAAACCACTTCTTAATTGCGCTCCCTGAATCTCGACTAAAGTTTCTGTAAATGAAGGCAAGCCAGTCTCTGGATCAAATTTGTTCTCTGCAAAATAAAGAGGATTGACGCCGCTTGTGTCACCCAGGACTGTATGTCCCAACCCGAAGGGAACATCAATGCTGTCTGGCTTTACAGTGGGGTTGAAAACTAAAACTACAGGAAATTTTCCTTTGCTTGTCTTCAAAATTATTTCGCTTCTATCCGTCAATGATAAGCTTCGTGCAGTTTGCGGATTTATCTCCGCGTACAATTTGTAAAAGACTTTCCAGTTATTTCCGAATTGCTCAACAAGGACCTGATAGATGCTCATATTTCCTTTGTAGTCTAAATTTCTTCTGAAGATATTCAGACGCAGTTTATTTTTCGGCTGAGGTGAACTGCTAATCATAGGGAATGATTTATAGTTAAAAACATTTTTAAATTTAATCTCCGGATTGAATGATACTTTTTCCCCAAACGGATTCCACCAGCCGCCTGCGTCCATTAAACTGTCCCAGTAATCGTCAAAGCTTCCAATCTGCTCTGTTGACCAGCCGATTTTTCTCAAGCCCTGCTCAATTACAGTCGGCTTGTTTTGATTTATCAGAATTCCTTCTTTGCCGGAGTAAATTTTCTTTGCCCACAGCTTCACATAATCGGAGTAATTTTCGTAAGAAAGTTTGATATCCGGTTTTATTTCTTTCATCAAAGAAATAATTACATCACCGGTGTCTTCTGTTTTGAAAAAAGGCTTGTTAACGACAGGCTGAAGAACTGTTGCTGAAGGAGCCCCCATTGATTCATCAGTCAGCAAATCCAGCCTTTCGAGGAAACTGTGGTCGGGAATAATCAGATGAGCAAACTCTGAAGTCTCATCAACAAAAGATGAGAAGCTTGCTATGAAAGGAACTGAGCCAAGCTGCTTCTTCAAAGATTCAGCGTTAGGATTATTGAAAACGAAATTACTGCCGGCAATTATAAGCACCTGTATTCCGTTATAGCCTGAAAGCTTCTCATTCAAGCTTGCAAAAGTGACCCCCTCAATTTGCTTTGTTTCATTCTTAACCCCTGAAGAAAAGGGATTGTCTTTTATTTTTCCGAAGCCTTTGAAACTCTTCAACGCATTCAGGGCAATTATCGCAGCAGCATTTGTTGTGCCGTTTGAGTTATAGAGAACAGATGCATCAAAATAAGCTGCCGGTACTGAAGCTCTTTCAAATTTCCTTCCTGTCTCTAAAATTTTATCTGAAGAAATTCCCGTCAGCATTTCTACCTTTTCCGGGATATAATTTTCAAGAACATAATCTTTGAATTCATTGAAGCCTGTGAAATTCTTCTCGACAAAATTTTTGTCGTACCGTTCATCTTTAAGAAGAACGTAAGCAATTCCCAAAGCAAAAATTCCAAACTGATCAGGCTGAAGCGGAATCCAGTCATCAAGCTTTGAGACGCCTGGCGTAAGCCTTGGCTGAACGGCAGTGATTCTGAATCCTTTTGCTCTGTATTCATTTATCTTACGAGTGAAGTAAAGAGGGTTCTGAGAAATCTCTGTCATTTGCGAACCGAAGTTCAAAAGGTAATCGCATTTATCCCAATCAATGAAATCGGGAACTTCACCGGTGACTTTCTTAAAAGGATATGCACTTGTTTCTTTAAATCCATCTACAATTAAATTCTTAAAGTTAGACACACTGGAAAATTTCTTAAACAAATCCGAGCGAAGTTTTGATTCGGTTTGTGCGACTATAAAAACTTCATTTTCTTTTTTTTCAGAAATAATTCTCTTCAGATTATCAGAAAGAATTTTGAAAGCCTCGTCATAGGAAATTGGTTTAAATTCTCCGTTCACTTTTTTAACCGGACTTGTAAGACGTGAAGGATGATACAAATCAGCTACCGATGCAAGTCCGAGCGGACAAATTCCGCCTTCATTTATTGGAGATTTCGGATTGCCGAATGCCTGAACCGGCAGCCCGTCAATCAGTCTAATCCTAAGACTGCATCCCCCCGGGCATTTAGTGCACGCAGTAAGTTTCCAGGATTCAATCCTCGGTCCGTTGTAAAGAACAGGCTCGGCGCTTTTAGGAAGTTTAAGAACTGCGTCTGCAGCACTTCCGATCGCTAATCCGAATAAGGATCCGCCAACCAGCTTTACAAAGTCTCGCCTGTTAATATCCATTCAGTATAATCTCCTGGTAATCATTTTAAAATTTTTCATCTCCCGGTTTCTCATCAGTGATGGCAGTCGCCGCAGTCAGTTGTTATATTTTTCCGCTGATGACAGTTAAAACAAAGCGGCATAATTATCTGGCTGAAGCCTTTCAGATCTGGTGAATCCTGCTTCGTCATATCAACATGGCAATCTGTGCATTCAAGCTTGCCGAGCTTAACGTGTCTTCTGTGAGAGAAGAAAACGTAATCGGGAACCTGATAATAGACTTTCCACTGAATCGGTTTATTCTCTTTCACTAATTGGTAAATTATTTTTTCTCTCTCTGATTTTGAGTTTATCAAAGTTGAATGGCACATACTGCAGTAATCTATGTTAGGAATTCCGGCAAGCTCCCGCGTTTCAACTCCGCGGTGGCAGTTGACGCATTTTATCTTGTGCACGGTAGTGTGAACATAATGGCTGAAAGGAACCGGATAATTATCAGCACTGCTTTTTGAATGAAAGCTCAAAATAAAGAACCCGGCAACTGCTCCGATCAGGATAAGAATAAAAACTAATAGTTTATTTTTCATACTGGTTAATTCTCTGATTCAAACCGCACAGGCGGCTCGCCTCGCTGCGAAGCGGGCAGACAAAGACAGATCCTAAATTCACTCCCGAATTATTTTTGAACGAATCTTGTTTATCTGCCGATGTCCAAATTTCCTGCGTAAGGATATAGGGTTAACACTGCTAATTTTTTGTCCTTAGAAATTCAAGCACAGCCCTGGCTTCGTCTTTTTTCAAATGCTGATCCTTCATAACCGGCACCTTTTTCCATTGCTGCATCAGACTTTTGACATAGGGATCTTTCTGCTGCATTTCTGTAGTGTTCATCAAATAGTTCATGATGAAAACAGGAGAGAGAACCTTTGTAACACCCCTTAGTGCGGGCGCCAGGTTTACATCATCAATATCATGACAAGCAGAGCATTTATCGTTAAAAATATCGCTGCCTTTTTCGACAAGCCGCTTGTCAATGCTTCCGAGCTTTACTTCTTTGATGGGACCAATGCCATTATTAGCCTTTTGTGAATTTTTATTCTGTTGAATAGTTATATTGAACCTTGAAAGATTATCAAGCTTAAATCCAAAGGAAAGAATAAAAGCTAAAAATAGTAATGATTGAATTATTGATTTAATTTTCATTTTTCACTCCTTAATTTTATTCGTAACTGATTTCAAATCCTTTTCTACTAGAAAGCCAGCCAGCCCTTAATGTATAAAGTATTATTATCGGAAGCATTTCTTCCTGAGCCATCATAGTTGCTGCCGCTGCCGTTGAAAGTATTGTACACTGTATATTGGACAGCAAATTGAGTGTTCATCCAGGGTAAGAAAGTAAGCTGAAATATTTCTCCACTGCTGTTCGGTTTACCACTTAAACTTCCGGTAACAGCTCCGGGTGCATAAAGACCAGAATCGCCCGAACCACTGACGTTAAAGTAGCCAGCAGTAAGTGAAGCCCATTCAGGAAAATTATACGACAAGTCCATCTTTAAAGAATTTAACGTGTTGCTGGTATTTACAGAGCCGCCGGCTTTATAAGTTGCGTCCAGGTTCTGTTTTTCGGTTATGTAAGCAGCATGGAAAATCCAGGATCCGCCGTTGTCGTTTGTACTTTCAAACTGAGCATCAAATCCTACATCGGTATATTTATTCGTTGTGCCGGAAATTCCCATAGGGTAAATGCTTGAAAAAATTCCGAAGGTACCAACTTCAAGATATTGACTGCCCCATTGGTGTTGCACTGCCAATCTCCAGTAAGGCGCAAGCCCTTTTATGCTTCTCATCCAGGTCGAGTCTGGCGGATAAGACACTCCTGCCGGTGAGGAATGATAAACAGCTACATTAGCATAAATTAATTTATTATATAAAGCATAAGCACCTAACCCTGCAACACCGCCCATAGCCATCTGAAGATATGTGGATGCGGCTGGTACAGGAGCAGGTTCAGATGAAAAATATGGAAAACCCCACACTGGGGTTGTGTTCCACGGGTCTTCCGTAGTAGGCATATTGTTTAGTGTTAACCCGTAAAGAAGATCTTTGCCGCCAAGATTTGTATGATTTGCATACCTGATATCAAGCATGTCGAGGCCAATTGCACCATCACTTTGTGCGTAAGACAATTGAACATAACCTCCAATTTTAGGAGAAATCTCTCCGGACAAAAATACGCTTATCTCTTCGGGGGACAGAACGAACCTGTCGTCCGTTCCGGGTATGGGCTTGCTGACCGAAGTAAAAGATGATGTTACAAAAGCGCCAAAAGCAAAATTTTGCGGAATCTTTAGTGTAGCCCGCTGGCTGTCGGGTGATACCGCTTCAAGATTTGCTATGTAAGTTGTTGTGTAGCCGTTAAGCTTAAACATTCTGCCGAAGCTCGTCAGTTGGGGAAAAGTGTAATGGCAGTAATTGCATGATAAATTAGTCTGCCGTGCAAAGTTTGGAATTGCGTAACTGGAAGGAGCCGTTAGTAATATGAATACTGCAACTGTAGAAAGTAAAAAGGATAATTTACTTTTTCTTTCTGAAATTACACGAACAAAATTTGTAAATGAATTTGATTCCATTTTATAACTCCTTTATTGTGTTAAAAGACTTCTCATCAAAATGTTTTATAATTTGATTTCAGACAGATGTTGATAGCTTTATCAAGCTTGTTCAATTCAAGAGGCTTTATAAACAGGTAGTCTGCTCCATGCATTTTCAAATCGGATTCAGTTATCTTATCCGGAAAGCTTGTAATTGCAATTACCGGCAGATTAACATGAATCTTTTTTGCCTGCGAGATAAAGCCTGCACCAAACTCGGAATTAACTCTTACATCTGTTATCAGAAGATTAAACCTCTGCTTACGAATTGCTTTCAGCCCTGTCTTAACACTATTAACGCCTGTCATCAAATAATTTTTCTTTCTCAAATAATCCCCGAAAGCAGAAAGAATTTTCTCATCCTTATCTACAACTAATATCTTTGGTCTATTAGTCATTTATTATAAACCAATAATTTTTTGATATTAAAGCCAACTAACGTGCCGTTCGATTGGATTAAGCACAAAAGTGTGAATTAACTCGAAAAGAAAAGATTTTTAAGTGAAGTGAATTTTAGAAAAGAGTAAAACTGCAAAGCAGCATTTTACAGATGCCAAGGATTATTTGACACTCCTTGGATAAAAGGTATAAAAGCAGTCCATATACCTTATACCCTTACACCCTTTACCTATAATCTTCCGCCTTGATATTATACTTCTTCATCATGCGCTGGAAGTTTTGCCGTGTCATACCGGATGCCTTTGCAGCAGAGGTAACGTTTCCATGCAGCGTCTTAAGTTTGTCTTCAACGAATTGCTTTTCAAACAGGTTCAGAATATAATCGCGGGACTGCCTGAATGTAGTACCATTAATGGGAAGCACAGGTGCTTTAACAGCAATATTTATATTGAGCATCTTTTCAAGAAGGTCACTTGTAATTTCCTCACCTCTTGTCAGCATAATCGCTCTTTCAATTATGTTTTCAAGCTCTCTAACGTTGCCTGGAAATTGGTAAGAATTTAAAAGCAAAACAGCTTCTGAAGAAAATCCCTTAACATTTTTATTAAGGTGCTCGTTGTATTTTGTTAAAAAATAATTTGCCAGAAGCGGGATATCTTCAACCCGCTCCCGTAGAGGAGGAAGTTTAATCTCAATAACATTCAGACGAAAGAATAAATCCTCCCTGAAATTTCCATTCTTTATTTCTGACTCGAGGTTGCGGTTTGTTGCTGCAATAAATCTTGCGCCAACTTTTATCGGCATATCGCCGCCAAGCCTTTCAAACTCCCTTTCCTGAAGTACTCTTAATAATTTTTGCTGAAGGCTTGGTAAAAGATTTCCGATTTCGTCAAGAAAAATTGTTCCATCCTGTGCAAGTTCAAACTTGCCAAGCTTGCGTTCCGATGCACCAGTAAAGGCTCCTTTCTCATGACCAAACAACTCGGATTCAAGAAGATTATCCGGCACTGTCGAGCAGTTCAGCCCGATAAATGGATGACCATTGCCCTTTGTACTGACATGAATTGCTCTTGCAGCCAGTTCCTTGCCTGTGCCGCTCTCACCAGTAATTAGAACTGAAACTGTATTGGGAGTTGTCGAAACCATACCTATCAGTTTATAAATCTCCTGCATCTTCTGGCTTCTGCCGATTATTTCATACCGGTCTACAATATTCGCATTAAAAGAAATACCTTTGTCACTTCCCGGGGGCGTTAATTTTAATAAAGCTTTCTTCGTCAGTTCGCGGATTTTATTTATATCAAGCGGCTTCGTCAAATAGTCGAAGGCACCGAGCTGCATTGCTTTAATAGCATTCTGCATAATGCCATAGCCTGTAATAATTATTGTTGGAATATTTATCCCCTGTTCCTTAAATTTTTTAATTACTTCCAGCCCGGTAATTTTCGGAAGAGAAATGTCCATAAAAATTAAATCAACTTTTTCAGTACTTGCAATCTTTATGGCTTCTTCACCATCACTTGCAGTGATTGCAGAATACCCGTCCTTTTTAAGTACTTCGAGAAAGGCGAAAATTATTTTCGCGTCATCATCTACCACAAGAATTTTTTCTTTATGCTTTGCTTGGTCGTTCAATTTAGTCCTCAAATTTAAATTAGTTGTTCCTGCGCCGGATGCCCTTCCTTCAATAAAGGAAGGTATATACTGAAAGTAGTGCCGGTTCCTTTTTTGCTTTCTACTGTTATGATGCCGCGGTGAGCATTAATTGTTCTCTTAACCATAGGCAAGCCCAGTCCTGTGCCGTTGGTTTTTGTTGTAAAAAACGGGTCAAAAATTCGTGAAATATTTGAGCTGTCAATGCCCATACCCGAATCAGTTATTTGTAAAACGATGCACTCAGTTCCTTTAGGTAAAATTATTTCATACCTGTTCCTGCCAACATCTTCTGTATTTGTGTACCCCGCTGCTTCTTCCAGTTTGAAATCGTGAAGTGTTCTTCGAAGAATCATTTTACGGATGGAGATAAAAATTTCAGTGTCTCTAGCTTCATCAGGTCCTATGCTCTCAAACGAATTTCTTTTTTCATCTATCGCCTGAACAGCATTTAATAAGATGTTGATAATTGCTTCCTTTAGCCGCGATGCATCCAGTAAAATTGAAGGGGTTGAACGTTCAATTTCTTTCTTAATCGAAATTTTTGATTCATTGGCGCGAAGCTGAACGAACGTGAGACTTTCGTTTAGAATATCTTCAATGCTCGCAGTTTGGAAATTCATCGGAACCGGGTAAGCATAATTGAGAAGTTTTGTCACCGTATCTTCCATTTCGCTGGTAGATTTTAGAGCAACAGTTACAGATTTTTTTTCAGATTTAGCAAGATGATTTGATTCAGCAAGAAGCTGAAGGATCATTTTAATTGAAGTGAGTGAGTTGCGGAATTCGTGAGCGACAAAAGCCGCAATTTCTCCTGTTGCGGCAAGCTTTTCAGTTTTTAACAAAACATTTTCAAGCTGCTTTCGCTTTGTTATATCCGTAATAACAGCTAACACGGCAACTACTTCTCCGTTTGCTTTCATCGGAATGGCAACGCGTTCAATGTAGCGCTGGTGCTGCCTGTCATCGTCTGTGCAGTATATGCAGCTTTTAATTTTATTTTTTGAAATTGCCTGTAAGCAAATACATTCCTGGCAGAATCCGTTATCACCAAAAATTTTACTGCAGTTTTCACCTTTCACGTCATCGATATTATATCCGGTAATAGTTTTGAACGCCGCACTTGCAGTCTGAATCCGCAAATCTTTATCAAGCAGCAGAAAAGCACTAGGAACATTGTCGAGTATTGCCTGTAGCTTTGACTTTTCGGCAAAAAGCTCTTCCGTTCTTGACTCAACCATTTCTTCCAGATGAGTTTTGTACCGCTGAATTTCTTCTTCATGTTCGTGAAGCGACTGCGCCATCAGGTTAAACTGTTCGGCAAGCTTCTCGAGTTCATCCCGTGTTTCAACTTTTACGCGGTGATTGTAATTCCCTTTAGTTATGGTTTCAGCACCTACTGTAAGTTTTCCGATTGAAGTTGTAAAATGCCTCGTAGCCAATAGACTCAGGACGATTGAGATGATCAGGAAAAGCGCAAGAATACCTGCAAACGTATATATATATAAATATACCGGCTGCAGAATAGCAGTTTTCGGAACAGCAACCAAAAGATAAAGTTGAATTGCAAGATTTTGTTCAACGCCGGTACGATAAATTGATGAGTACCCCTGAAAAAGCGGTGAGTGAGAAATAATATCTTCACTGCCCTGGGTAATTACAGAATCTTTGCCGGATAAAATCTGTTTGGCAATCTCTTCGGGATAGTCATGCTGCAAGTTGAATTCGTCTCTTGCAGCAAGCAGCTTATTCCAGTTTTTCTTCTTTTGTGAATGATAAAGATAGTGACCATCGCCGCTGACAAGGATTACTTTCTCATCAGGATTCAGGCTCTTATATGTCTGCAGTGTCTTAAAGAAATTTTTTACGAAAACGTCGGCAATTAAAATTCCGATGACCTTATCATCTAAATAAATCGGCATGGCAAAGCTTATAACCGGTACTGGTTTGTTATCAGGACTCAGCAGCTCCGCCGGTGCAAGCGCAATCTGATTCTTCGTCAAATCTTTTATCATCAACAAATAATAGACTTGAGGGATATGCCTAAGATTATTTGCAGGTACAATGCTATATCTTTTTTTTAAATCGTATGACGCAGCAGACTGAACTCGTGCAACTTCATTCCCTTTATTGTCAACAATCCTTAGCTGATAATATATATCCCTGGTTTCAGCAAAAGATAAAAGCTCTTCAGCCAGAATTTGTATGTTTTTTTTATCCGATGAATAGACCCCGCTGTTTATATCAGAGCGGATGCGGCTGTTTAAATATGATTTCTGAATTAACATTAAATCACGTTCAATATTAATCATCAGGTTTGCTGTATTTTCTTGTATTAATGAAAGGTCGTGGTTTAATTTTTGGACGGCATTTGCTTTCATCGACTTTGTGTTTGAGATTATCCCGTAAATTCCTACAAGAATAATTGGTAAAATAGACAACCCCACAAAAGCAATTATAAGTTTGCTTCTAATCGAAAGCCAGGGAAATAATTTATTCAGTTCTATCATACAAAACCCAACCCTTTAATCCGGGAATAATGCTCGATCTCTCCGGTGAAATCTATAAATCGAATAATCAAATTACAAATACAAAAAATAAATGACAGATTGTTCTTATGATCTTTTGAATTGACGATGTAAAATTCCTTATCAGGCTGAATTATTACAACAGTCAATAACATTTTTTAAAAAATAGATTTAAGAAAGTTTTTACTATATTTTCGTAATTATATTTTCAGATGTATTAAACTAAATTATACAGGTACATTAATGGATTTAACGCGGGCAAGGAATTTTTTCCCACATACCAGCAAAGGAATCATCTATTTTAACCACGCTGCAACAGGACCAATTTCCAGCATAGTGAAAGATAAAATAAATGAATACATAACTGAAAGAAGTTTTGAAAAAATTGATAACTTCCCGAAGGTCAGTAAATTTGCAGACTCGACAAAAGCTGACCTCGGTAAATTAATTAATTGCCATCCTGAAAGAATTGCATTTACAGACAATACAACAAACGGCATAAATATTCTGGCTTCGGGAATTAAGTGGAACAAAAGCGACAGGATTTTGCTGAACGACATCGAATTCCCGGCGAATGTTTACCCATTCTTAAATCTGCAGAAGCAGGGAGTGATTATTGATTTTGTAAAATCTCACGATGGAATTGTTTCAGCCGAAGATATTATTCAGAATATAAAACCGGCAACACGGCTGGTTTCAATCAGTTTTGTGCAGTTCCTCACTGGCTATAAAGCTGATTTGGAAAAGATCGGGAAGTATTGCAATGAAAGGGGAATAATTTTTTGTGTTGATGCAATACAGGGATTAGGTGCACTTAGGCTCGATGTTAAAAAATGCAATATTGATTTCCTCTCTTGCGGAACTCAAAAATGGCTGCTCGGCTTGCAGGGGCTTGCTTTCATTTATTTAACCGAAAAACTGCAGAATAAGCTGGACCCGAAATACGCCGGCTGGTTATCGGTAGAAGATGCGTGGAATATTTTACACTACGAACTTAAACCCCGCAGCTCGGCTGAAAGATACCAGTACGGAACCATTTCACACATCGGTGTTTTTGCACTTCGCGGCGCACTTGATTTCTTTCACCAATTCGGATGGGAAGAAATTGAAAAGCAGACAATTGAAAATTCTTCTTACTTGTCGTCACAACTAAGTAACATAGGAATTAAAACTCTGCTTAACGACTGCCCAAGAGAAAATACTTCTGGGATAGTAACTTTCAAACACAGAGAAGCGCAGAAAGTTTTTGAGTATCTTGCAAGCAACCAGGTGAATTGTGCCGTCCGGGAAGGAATGATAAGACTCTCACCTCATTTCTATAATACATTTGAAGAATGTGACCAGGTTGCAGATATGTTAAAAAAATATTAACGGCGAAGCAGGACTAGGTTTTCATTCCAGAGCTTTTATGTCGTGCTCAAACTTTTCTGCAAAATCTTCATGGTAACCACGGTAATCAAATCTTACGATTGAATTTTTATCAACCAGCAGAACCTGAGGTGTGATCGTGATGTCAAGAATTTTGTCAAAAATATCCTCAAACTTTATAATGGACTCCTGCTGCAGAAAAGAAAATTCGTTTTCTTTTAAATACTTGTTTTTAATATCAGCAGTGCTTTCATCAAGATTAACAAAAATAAATTTTATACCCGCGTATTTTTTAATTAACTCTTTCAGCACAGGCATATCTTTCTTGCAGTATGGGCACTCAAACCTGAAAAATATCATTGTAACAATTGAGCCTTTATAACTTTCAAAATTGATTTTGTTATTATTAATATCAAAAAGAGATAACCTTGAAAGATCGACATTTATATTGGGGTCTTTCTCAAGTAATTTTATTTTCTTTTCGATATTTGCGGCTTGCTCTTTTTGACCGGTCAGAATTGATCCCTTCGGGATAAGATTCAGTATTTCGCGAAGTCCTTTGTAGCCATCAATCCGTGATGAATCACTTTTAACAGCATCGTTTAAATAATTAATTGCACTGCTATAATTTTTTAAATGCAGCTCCCCTGCGGCAAGTAAAAGATTGATATCATAAAATTCACTGATACCTGCTGCTTTAGGTAAAATATCTTTGAGTATTTCAATACCTTTTTTATCGTTAATCTTTTTTTCAATCAATACCTGTGCAACACGGAGATGCACCTTGTGCGAGTTGTCATTTTGCAGGAGGTCTTCTGCAGCTTTTGTAACTTCGGCAGAGTCCCGCGAAATTGCCGCAGTCATCTCAAAGACGTAACCAAGTATGCCCGGTTTTATTGCCGTGTTGGGGAATTCTTTTAAATATCTGCGGCATTCAGTAATCAATCCGGCAAAGAGTTTTTCGTAATTATTTTTATTTACTTTAGCCCAGACTTCTTTTATGTGTGCAGATATTTCCCTGTCTTCTTTTGTTAAAGCAGACTGTGAAAACGTACTGCCGGTTAGTAAAGTTATTAGAAGTAAACATTTAATTCTTGTCATTCTGCTTAGAGATATTTAATTTTATAGTGCCTAAACAAAGCACAAAATATAATAATTTATTGGATAATGCTTAAATTAAACATAACAAAAAATTGTTAGTTCAGTTTTTAAAAAATATTTAAGGAGTTCTTAATGTCAAAAAAAATTTTCAACCCCGTTTTATTTTTTTCTACAGTGGTGTTGTTTTTTTTATTTGTTTCCGGCATAAAAGCACAGAACGGAAACGAGAAAAAACCCGAAGTACGCATCAGCCCGAAGGCTTCTGTTTCCCAGATTATAGGCTTTACTGAGGTAACGATAAGTTACAGCAGACCCGGCGTTAAGAACAGAAAGATCTGGGGAGGACTTGTACCATACGATAAAATCTGGCGCACTGGTGCTAATGAAGCAACAAAAATCACCTTCAGCAAAGATGTAACTATTGACGGGAAAAAATTACCTGCTGGTTCTTATGCCTTCTTCGCGATACCTACCCCGCAGGAATGGACTTTAATTTTTAATAAAGTCTCAGACCAATGGGGAGCTTTTACTTATAATGAAACGCAGGATGCTCTGAGAATAAAAGTTAAACCTGTCGCCAATAACTTTCACGAATGGCTGGAATACACTTTCAGCGATATGAAAGTACAAAAAGCAGGGATGAAAAATTCTGCTGTGATAAATCTTGTTTGGGAAAAATTACGCGTGCCGTTTACAGTTGCAGCGGAGACATCAGCTAAATGAAAATGATAAATTACCAATAACTGTCTTCTCTCTCCGTTAACATCAGGAAGCTTTTTTAGTCCTTTTGAATTTAGGCTGATGTTTAATTCCTAATAATCCGTCAATTGATATATCCTCGTCAATATTCGGCCAGCTAATCCCATAACCGGAGGGAGATATTATGAAAATATTTCTATCTGTCTTATTAGCTCCACTTAATCTTTTGGAAATCTTTCCTAGCTCGAAGATATATTTTTTCCCATCTATTTTAATCTGCAGATGATTTTCATTTATACCGACGTTTTTAATATCATGATATTTTTTCATCCTTTAGCCTCTGTTTTTTTAATTTATTCCATTCTTTTTCAATTACATCAAAATGCTTATAGATTATCTCTTTAACTTCTCTTTTATCTTTGGGTTTCATATTGTATGAATATGCTTCCTCCAGATCGAATAATTCGGTATTCATCCAGTATTTACATTCCTTCTCTACTTTCTTACAATGAATATGAATTGGATCATTACCTTCATTTGAGTAAAAGAAAAATCTCCATCCGCTGACAAATAATATCGTAGGCATATTAAAAAATAAGCAAATTATTTTTAACTTTTCTTATAGAATTTTTTAGAAAAATTCAACTCCTTATAGTTTTTAGCAGCTCTTCCGTTTTTTCTTCCATTAGTTTTTTATCCGCACGGCTTTCAACGTTTAGCCTGATTATCGGCTCAGTATTGGAAATCCTCAGGTTAAATCGCCATCTATCGTATTCCACGCTTAAGCCGTCGGAGTGATCCCTTTTTCCGCCGGGATATTTTTTATCAATCTCTCTTAATTTTTCCTGCGGGTTATCAATAGTGGAGTTTATTTCTCCCGAACAGGGATAAGCCTCTATCATTGCACCAACAAGCTCTGATAATTTTTTATTTTCTTCAGACATAAGCTGCATAATTAATAAAAATGGTATCATCCCGCTGTCAGAGTAAGAATTTTCCCTGAAGTAATGATGAGCAGACATTTCGCCGCCGTAAACTGCATTGACTTCCCTCATCTTCTGTTTGATAAATGCGTGTCCGCTTACAGATTGAACAGCTTCACCTCCCGCTTTCCCCACAACTTCAAGTGTGTTCCAGGTAAGGCGCGGATCGTGGACAATCTTTTCGCCAGGGTATTTTTTCAGAATTGATTTTGCGAGCAATCCAACTATATAATATCCTTCTATAAAATTTCCTTTTTCATCGAAGAAAAAGCATCGGTCATAATCCCCGTCCCACGCTACGCCGAGGTCTGCATTATTTTTCTTAACAGCATCAATAGTTGTCTGCCTGTTTTCAGGAAGAAGAGGGTTCGGCACGCCGTTGGGAAAATCAGGATCGGGTTCATTAAAGATTTTTATCATCTTTACAGGAAGATCACCCTCAATTGCGTTCAATGAAAGACCAGCACAGCCGTTGCCTGCATTAACTACAACTTTAAGCGGTTTTATTTTTCCTGCGTCATAAAATTGCCTGAGATTACTTATAAAATCTTCCATTATATCTGCTGTAAAAACTTTCCCCGGGTTTTTACTTTTTACACCCACATCGTTTTTTAATATCATTTTCTCTATCTCGTTCAGACCGGAATCATACCCGACCGGCACTGAAGCTCTTTTAACAAATTTCATCCCGTTATATTCGGGCGGGTTATGGCTTGCCGTTATCATTATTCCGCCGTCTGCATTCAGATGCGGCGTACCAAAGTATATCATTTCTGTTCCGCAGAGACCTATATCAATTACATCCGTGCCGCTGTCTGTTAATCCTTTTGCAAGCGCCTCAGACAATTCTCCAGATGATTTCCTCACATCGTGTCCGATCACTATTTTTTTCGCTCCGAGGTAACTAGCATAAGCTCTGCCGATCTTATAAGCCAGGTCCGTATTTAATTCTGAAGGTGCTTTGCCGCGGATATCGTAGGCTTTAAATGATTTAATTCTATCCATTTGCTGGTCTCCGGGATTTTAATAATTGAAAAATTTTTCGTAGAATTTATTTTGAACCAAAAGACAAAAAATAAATAAATATATTTGAAGCGGTTAATTTAAGAATATTGGCAATTCTATCAATCATGACAGAAAAGTCAATTAAAGAGATTTTTTTTTCAATAGACTTTTTATTTTTATCTTTTTATGTTTGGCAATCAAAATAATCAAGTGGTGACTGATATCGACACTAAAGATACTGTTAAGTGGCACTTCACAAAATGCAATAATTCCAAATGCAATTCAATTTTCCTCGTTAATCCTGAAGAAAAACCAGGGGAATTGGGTTTCATTTGCCCTGAATGCAGTACCAAAACCACTACTTCTCACATCATTCAGTGTTCAAGCTGTAAGACAATCTTAAATTTTGTCCGCGCTACACCGAGCGAAGAAAAAGTGGTTTTCAATGTTCCAAAGTGCTCACATTGTTACGGAACAATTGAAGATGAGTGGGAAATAGAACCTTTATATCACCCTGATTCGTATATCTGATCCAGGCTGATTTTCCTGCTCTGTTACAAATTTAGCTGACCGGAATTCATTCAAAATATCCGGCGATGAAATTTTACCCCGACGAGTCGGGGTTTTTATTTTTAATCTTCCGCATATCACAAAAAATTTGATGCTGAATTCAAAAGAAGTTATTTTACCCCTAAAGCAATTCGATAAAATATTTTCAATCCATAATAGCAGGATTTAAATCCGTAAATAACCTGAACTTAATCAATACAAATCTTCAATGAGGATAAAATGAAAAACAATACAAAACTATTATCATTAAAGTTATTGCTGATAGTTTCTCTCTTCTTCACTGCAGGGAATATTTTAATCTCTGCTCAGAATAAATCAGCCGGAGAAAATTATAGCTGGCTGAATCTCGACACAGTTAAAGCCGGTAAATTTGATACGGGAAAAATGTGGACGTTCGATTATCCGCCTGTTAATTATTTTGAAAAGCAATACGGCTTCAAACCTTCAGAAGAATGGCTTGAAAACGTAAGAATGTCTGCCCTGCGTTTTGCAACTTACTGTTCAGCATCATTTGTTTCTGCTGACGGGCTGGTAATGACAAACCACCACTGCGGAAGGCGAAGCATTACACAGGTAACAAAGCCCGGCGAAGATTTAATGGACAACGGCTTCGTTGCACAAACTCTTGCAGATGAAAGACCTGTCCCCGGTTTATTTGTTGACCAATTAGTGCTTATCAAAGATGTAACGGAAGAAATACAGGATGCTGCTAACAGCGCAGCCACACCTGAAGCCAAAGCGGACAGCACAAGCAAAGCAATTAAAAAAATTGAAG
>JAKAGZ010000074.1 GCA_021815365.1 Bacteroidota bacterium | reverse complement strand
CGGAGCTTAACATTAATGCTGCAAGCGCTAATCCTTCCGGGAATTTATGAGTGATTATTGCTGCAAAAACAGATTGATCAGCAAGCTCCAACGGGGAAGCGCTTGTAGCTATTGCCAGCCCGTCTAAAAAAGAATGTATTGATAATGCTGTAAGCAATGTTAAGACTATTTCCGAAAATTTTTTAGTTGTCTGTTCGTCAAAGTGGCTCGCTGAACAGGCAGGGCATACGTGTGAAAAATATTTACTAATGAAAAAGAACAATAAATATCCTGATAACACACCTAAAAATAATTCAATTAAATTTAAGCTGTGTAAAGATTCCGGGATAAGAGCAAAAGCCGCGGCACCGAGCAGAGCACCTGCTGAAAATGATATTAACGCACATAATTTTTTGTGTTCTAATTTTATTAAAAATAGAACAGCCGCTCCCGATACAGCCGAGACAACTGCAAATATTGATTTCAGAACAATTGGTGATATCATCATCGAAATATTATTTTATCAAAAATAAAATCTATTAAAATTATCGGATAGATAAAACATTTTACTTACTCAAAAAGAATTCAAAAATTATTTTTGTGCGCTTACCTTGGCGATTTTGTTAAAAGGGAATGATATATTTATATTTACTTCATAAAACGTAAATGGAAATACCGGAGAGATGCAAGAGTGGTTGAATTGGCTACCCTGGAAAGGTAGTGTATCCGTAAGGATACCGTGGGTTCGAATCCCACTCTCTCCGCCAGTTGGAAAAATGAAAATTGAAAGTATGATAAAAATCTGCCGGGGCAGGTCGCCAAAGCGTTGGGTGTTTCAATAGAGGATTTAATTCAATGAAAGACGAAATTAAGCATGCACAATTAAATAAAGAGAAGTGGGACAAGTGGGCAAGTTCGTATGATAGTAACAATTGGAGAAATAAGTATTTGAGAGACGCTCAAAGTAAGCTCGTCTCTTATTTGGATGTAAAAGACAATGTCCGTTTTCTTGATTTGGGCTGCGGAACTGGTTGGGCTATTGGGGAAACAGCAAAGTTAGTTGGGAACAAGGGCGAATTTTATGGTGTTGATTTGTCTGAAAAGATGATAGAAAAAGCAAAAAGTAATTTTAGAGGCAGGGATAATTTTCATTTCATAGAAGCCAGTGCAGAATCCATCCCACTGAATAACAATTTTTTTGACATCATCATTTGCACTAACTCTTTCCATCATTATTTGCATCCAGATAAAGTGTTAAAAGAAATATACCGCCTTTTGAAAAAGGGCGGGAAAATATACATCCTTGATCCGACTGCTGATAGCTGGATTATAAAGATCATTGATAAAATCATAAAATTAGCCGAACCCGAACACGTAAAATTATATAGCACAAAAGAATTCCGACTGATGTTTGAGAAGGCTCAATTAAAATATTCGATCGCCCCACAAACATTTCAAGCAGCATCGAAAGTTCATATTGGTGAAAAATAAAGAATTAGACACCCATGCGCTGGGCGTTCCGATTGTGCAGTTGATAAAATAAAAAGGTCGGCAACAAATTTGTGTTGCTGTCAAGCTTGCCTCATCTGCTATTTTCTACGAGGCAAAAGCTTTTGCCGATTTTTTTACAAAAGGAGAAACCTATGAACGCCTATTTATATAAACTTATCTCTTCCCGGCCAGATTTTGTTGGTAACATGACTCAGCAGGAGAGGAAGTTCATGCAGGAACACGGTCTTTACTGGCGGGGGTTGGTAGAAAAAGGCACTGCAATTACTTTCGGTCTCGTGCTTGACGCGAGGGGACCTTGGGATGTAGCTATTTTTAAAGCCGAGGATGAAAGAGCAGCTCGCAGTATCGTAGAAAACAATCCGGCTATGAAGGGATGATTAACTTTTGAGCTGCTTCCGATGCGTAGCGCGACAATGCAAGAAGATCTGAAAAAGAATTGAAAAAATTTTTATGGAATACGTTGCATTATTAAGAGGAATAAATGCAGGAGGAAATCGAAAGGTTGAGATGAAAAAGCTCAAAGCACTTTTTGAAGCATTGGGATTTGCAAATGTATCAACGTATATCAATTCCGGAAATGTTATTTTTGAATCAAGTAAGAGTAAGGCAGCCATTCAGCGCGAAATAGAATCGATTTTCAAAAAAGAATTCAGTTTTGAAATTCCGACTCTTATCAAAACCAAAAACGAAGTGCAAAAAATCGCCACAGCTATTCCTAAAGATTGGCAAAACGATAAGAAGCAAAGAACGGATGTCGCATATCTTTTTGACAAAATCGACTCCAGGAATATTATTAATGAGCTGCCAATGAACAGAGAATTTATAGATGTCCGGTACGTCAAAGGGGCAGTATTTTGGAATATGGATCGCAAAAATTTAAATAAAAGCCGCCTCAATAAACTTATCGGGCATACGCTGTATCAGTGTATGACTTTGCGAAATGTGAATACAGCAAGATTTTTAGCAAGCTTTTAGAGCCACGCTCTCCTGATGATGCCTGGCAGCAAACTAATAATTGAAATTGCTGGAAAATATTTTCGCTCCTGGTTCCTGCCTACACACCGCGATAAGTCCTGAAGAACTATTGGTATTTAAGCAAGCGAGCCATATCTTTTTTAAGAATAATTTTTCTGAAACAATTTGGTGATTTACAAACACTTCATTAAGTTTGGTTATCAGAATTTACATTTCTGTGCCAGAGGAGAATACGACAAGTCTTTTTTTTAAATAAACAAGAGTAAAAATCTTATGGAACTACAGTTGATACTAGGTATAAGCGTCATAGGTCTTCTGTTCGCTTATTATCTTACAAGAAATGTTCTCAAGAGAGATACCGGCACAAGTAAAATGCAGGAAATTTCTAATGCTATTAAAGAGGGAGCCGAGGCTTTTCTCCGCCGTCAGAACAGAACGATAGTTTATCTTGCATTTGCACTTGCTGCTTTCATTTACATTATGTATGCATTTTTCCGAACGCCTACCGAACACGACCCTGTCAGTGCAGGTCAGCTTGCACTGTGGACAACATTATCATTTGTACTTGGAGCCGCATGCTCTGTCGCTGCAGGATATATGGGAATGTGGGTTGCTATCAGATCTAATATAAGAACTGCGTCGGCGGCTACACGAAGTATGAATGATGCTCTTCAAACAGCTTTACGCGGAGGGGCTGTTTCCGGTTTCTTTGTCGTTGCTATGAGTCTGCTTGGAGTTGCAGGACTTTTTTCAATAATTAATTCTTTAGGCATTACCAATGATGTAACTAAAATTCCATTGCTGATTGTTGGCTATGGTTTCGGTGCAAGCTTTGTTGCGCTGTTTGCACAGCTCGGAGGTGGAATTTATACCAAAGCAGCAGATGTTGGTGCAGACCTTGTAGGTAAAGTTGAAGCAGGGATACCGGAAGATGATCCAAGAAATCCTGCAGTGATTGCAGACCTCGTAGGAGATAATGTTGGTGATTGTGCGGGTCGTGGTGCAGATCTTTTTGAATCAACAGCAGCAGAAAATATCGGTGCAATGATATTAGCAGCAGGTTTGTACAGATCTAATCTTGAAATTTTTCAGACAGCAGGCTTACCGTTGTTTGGAGTAATTCTGTTTCCTCTTGTTGCGCGTGCTTTTGGTATCATAGCATCAATAGTTGGAATTATGCTGGTAAAGACAAACGAAAAAGAAGACCCTATGAAGGCTCTGAACCGGGGTTATTTTGTTACTTCCATTCTTGTGATAACAGGATTTTTTATTGCTTCAAAATGGCTTTTGGGTGAATATTATCTGAACTTTTTTATTTGCGGTATGATTGGCGTATTAACTTCTGTTGCTTTCGTTTACATCACACAATATTATACTGAATATACTTATCGTCCGGTAAAATATATTGCCGAAGCATCTCAGACCGGACCTGCAACAAATATAATTTCAGGAATTGCAATAGGTATGGAGTCAACAGGATTTCCTGTTTTAGTTATCGGCGCAGCAATCGTTTCATCGTATTTTCTTGGTGAACATTCAGGTCTTCAGAATGCAGGGCTTTTCGGAACAGCCGTTGCAACTATGGGTATGCTCGGAACCGCTGCATATATTCTTGCAATGGATACATTCGGACCCATTACCGATAATGCCGGCGGCATAGTCGAAATGAGCCAGCAGGATGAATCAATCAGAGTAAAAACTGACAGGCTTGATTCTGTCGGCAACACTACAAAAGCTTTAACAAAAGGTTATGCTGTTGGTTCGGCTGCGCTTGCTGCATTTCTTTTATTCGGAGCTTACATTGACGAAGTAAGAAATTACCTGCCGTCTTTTCAGCCGGTAATAAATCTGAACAAGCCTGAAGTTTTCGTTGGAGCAATTTTCGGAGCTATGCTTGTTTATATTTTTTCTTCGCTTGCTATTAAAGCTGTCGGAGGAGCTGCATACTCGATAATTAATAATGTTCGTAAACAGTTTAAAGATAACCCCGGCATAATGGCAGGGACATCAAAGCCTGATTACGGACAATGCGTTGACATTGCAACCAAAGCTGCGTTGAAAAAGATGGTGATGCCTGGCTTGTTAGTTGTCGGGATGACTATCGGTGTTGGTCTTGTGTTCAGATGGCTGTATTATTCAGCAGGCGGGGTGTCAAATCCTAATGGTGCCAGCGGTGCTGAAGTTATCGGCGGTTATTTAATGGTAGGAACTATCGCAGGAATTTTGATGGCTCTGTTCCTCAATAACGGCGGAGGCGCCTGGGATAACGCAAAGAAATTTATTGAAACAGGACAGTACGGAGGAAAGAAATCTGATCCTCATAAAGCTTCAGTAGTTGGCGACACAGTTGGCGATCCGTTCAAGGACACAGCAGGTCCTTCTTTGCACGTTCTGATTAAATTATTAAGTACTTTGACTCTTGTGTTGGCACCTTTATTTGTTTAATCATTTTTTCCCTGTAGTAAACTGATGAAAAAGTTGACTAATCAGGTTTGATCACTATGCGAAAAGTGATTTTGTCATCACGATCCCGATTTCGATCGGGAGAATTGATCTTATCAAGATTCGTGCATAAACGTCAACTTAACAGTCAGAATTGATCATTTTGCGATAGAGAATTGACTCATTAAATAAAGAAATATCGAACTCCTACGGAGTTACCCGGTTATTTTGGGTTTTTGTTTTTCTACCCCCTGCCCTCTTCGCAGCGAGGCGAGCCGGACGGGCAGACAAATATATCGTCCCGATAGAAGCGGGGCGAGAACATAACAAGCAGCAACTTCGTAGAAGTTGAGTATTTGTAGCACTTCGTAAGACCTTAACAACCGAACTTCGTAGAAGTTCAATAAAAGAGTTTAGATATATTTGACAACTGTTAAATAGTTACATCTGTTTAACAAAATATTAGGTTGACGCCTGTTCGACTCTTCGGGACAAAAGATTGTTTAACTCCCGGTCTCGTCGGGGTCATTACAATGACTGTTTCTTTTTTTTGTTTAGCCTTTGTGTAAATTTATTTTGATTAAAGATTAAAAATTGGGATATTCTGCATCAATAATTTTATTATATGAGGAAATAAAATGAGTCAACTATTTTCGAAAAAACCGCTGTCAATTCTGTTAGAGGAAGTTAAGGGAGAGAATCGCCTGAAAAGAGTGTTAGGACCAACCGCTTTAACTGCTCTTGGAATTGGCGCAATAATAGGAACGGGTATTTTTGTTTTGACCGGAGTAGCAGCCCATGATAAGGTGGGACCTGCAGTCAGCTTATCTTATGCTGTTGCTGGTATAGCCTGTGTTTTTGCTGCTCTGTGTTATGCTGAATTTGCTTCGATGGTTCCTATTGCCGGTTCAGCTTACACTTATGCTTATGCAACTCTTGGTGAATTATTTGCGTGGATAATCGGCTGGGATTTGATCCTTGAATATGCTGTTGCATCTGCTACAGTTGCACATGGCTGGTCTCATTATTTCCAGGATTTTATCAGTATTTTTAATTTACATGTTCCTAAATTTCTTTCTACCTCACCTTTTGATCTTAGCTCATCAACTGGTCTGTTAATTTCTACCGGCAGTGTTCTTGATCTTCCTGCAATAGTAATTGCATTTTTAATTACATTAATACTAGTTAAAGGAATCAAGGAAAGCGCTACTTTTAACGCAGTAATTGTTACAATAAAAATTCTTGTCGTATTATTTGTCATCGTTTTAGGAGCGATGTATATCAATACTGCTAACTGGCATCCGTTTGCTCCATTCGGGCTAACAGGTATCAGCTTTTTTGGTCATACAGTTTTTGGTCAGACAGGACCAGGGGGCGTTCCCGTTGGAGTTATAGCCGGAGCTGCAATAATTTTCTTTGCATATATAGGATTCGATGCAGTTTCTACTCAGGCTGAAGAAGCTAAAAATCCACAAAGAGATGTTCCTATCGGGATAATCACTTCACTTATTATTTGTACACTGCTTTATATCGGAGTTTCTATCGTTCTTACCGGAATGGTCCCTTATAATAAAATTAATATTGATGCGCCTGTCTCTGATGCATTCAAACAAGTAGGATTGCAGTGGGCTCAGTTTATTATTTCTCTTGGTGCAATTGCAGGAATTACATCTGTACTTCTTGTAATGATGCTGAGCCAGCCAAGAATTTTTCTCGCAATGGCAAGAGACGGTTTACTGCCCAAAGGATTTTTTGGTGCGATACACGATAAATTCAGAACACCGTGGAAGGCAACAATTCTTACAGGAATTTTTGTAGCAACACTTGCGGGCTTTTTGCCTTTAAGATTACTTGCAGAACTTGTAAATATAGGAACGCTCTTTGCATTCGTTGTTGTATGTTCAGCAGTATTAATAATGAGGAAATTACATCCGGAAGCTCATCGTCCTTTTAGAGCACCTTTAGTTCCTCTTGTTCCTATTTTAGGAATACTAACATGTCTTATGCTAATGTTCTCTTTGCCGGAAGAAAACTGGTACAGGTTATTTGGATGGCTACTCCTTGGTTTTATTATTTATTTTTCTTATGGAAGAAAACACAGCATAATGCATCAACTGCAAAATTCGGATAAGAAAACCGAAAACGTGGTTCTTGATAAGTAGTCAGGAAAGAGAGTGAAAAATAAAATGCAGAAAATATTTATAAACAGAAACACAGCGAAATAATATGTCAAACTTCTCGTACTTAGATCTATTAACAAGAGGCGGCTTTGCCATAGCCATACTGATAATATGTTCAATCCTTTCTGTAAAAGTAGTGATAGAAAAATTTATTGTATTCAGAGGTATTTCTGAAAAAACAAATAAATTGCTGACAGACCAGGTTTTTAGTTTACTCCGGTCAAATGACCTTAAAGAAGCGATTATACTTTGCAGAACGTTTTCAGTTAAATTTCTATTCATATCTGTCAAAGCGCCTCTTGCAAATGTTTACGCAACTATGATTAATAAAATCAACGAGACCAAAGATGAGTTAGAAAAAAATGCGTATATAAAACTTGATAAAGAAATCGCTAAGATTGAAAAAGGTCTCGGAGTTTTAGCAACACTGGGAAGCATTTCTCCGTTCATTGGATTATTTGGAACTGTAATTGGGATTATCGGTTCTTTCAATGCACTATCTATAAGTGATGCTGCTAACTATGCACAGGTAATGAGCGGTATTGCTGATGCTTTGTTTGCAACCGCGGCTGGTTTATTAGTTGCCGTTCCCGCTGTTCTGTTCTATAATTATTTTACGAAGAGGCTGAGATTAAGTGCGCCTATGTTTGACGAAGCAATACAGGAAATGCTTTCGGCTTTAAAAAAATAAGTGAGAAAAGAATATGAGAAAATACAGGATTGATGAAAAGGAATTTTCGGAAATAAATATTACCCCTTTTACAGATGTTGTTCTCGTATTGCTGATAATCTTTATGATCACAAGCCCGCTTCTGATCACGAGAGGTATGAAAGTAAAACTGCCTAAATCCTCGACGACTGAGCAGTTGAGCAGCAAAACAATTAAAGTATATCTTACTGCCGATGACCATGTGTTTATCAATGATAACCCGGTTTCTTATGGGGACGTTCAAAAAGTTCTGCAGCAGGAATTTGTTAAACAGAATACTACTGAGATAGTTATAGATGCTGACAAAAATACTTTGCTCGGGAACGTAGTGCAACTGCTCGATATTTTAAAGCAATCGGGTGCGTCAAAGTTACTGATAGGCGCTGTTAAAAAATAACTTCCGATATGAGCGATGGAGCTGATAAAAGATATATAAGTGGAGTTAAAAAATTATTTTTAAACAGTAAACACCTCTCATTTTATCTCTCTTTTTTTCTTCATTTAATAATTATAATAATGCTTTTATTTTTTTATGTTGATCATAAGAAAAAGGAAAGCAGTTTAACTGAAATTGGTCTTCTTGGCAGTAATGAATTTCCAAAGGGGGGTGTGCCTGCCAGCCGTAATCAAAATGAAGAAGTTAAAAAAAATATCATTGTTCCTTCAAAAATTGTTCATCGTAAAAAAGAGGAACAGGTAAGCAATAAAATTATAAAGCAGCCGGTTAAACCCGGTAGTAATATAGATAGCACAGGTAATCAAACTGAGGGCAATAATCTGTCTGCTGGAAATTCAGGAAGTGGGCTTAGCGGCAAAGGAACTGCAGGAGGCACTGGTACTGTTAATTCTGATTACTATTATGTTGCTGTTGATCAGATGCCTGTTCCTGTTGGAGGCATGCAGTCAGTTCTTTCGAGGATGAATATAGATGAATCAGGTACACATACCGCATCAATTTATGTACTTGCCTTTATTGATGAACAGGGAATTGTTAAAAAATGTTTGTTGGTAAAAGGAATTGGCAATAGCACTGATCAACTGGCATTGAACATCATAAGAAAAACGAAATTCCAGCCGGGTATTCTTCACGGTAAACGTGTAAAAGTGCAGCTTTATATTTCTGTTCCGGTTCCGGTGCGTTAAGTATTATACAGACTATGCTGCCATAAATCTGATAATTAAACCTGTTATCGTTTATATTGTTGATTTTGAAATTTAAAAGACAGATATTTTCGTCGTGTGAAAACACCTGTTATTTATAGATGAGAAATAACAGCTATAATTCAGATGAGGGAGTATATGAATAAAACTATTGTATGGTGCAGCCTATCTTTTTTATTAGGCGGTATTGCTGCAATTACATATTTCACTTTTTTTGGCGGCATTAATAGTACGCCTGCTAAAGTTGTGAAAAACCAAGTCAGGTACGTTACTGAAGCGCAGGCATATAACGACTACACTATGAAGCAGCTTGATAGCCTTACTGCAGCCTCTAACTATAGATTTACAAAAAGAAATGCGGTAGATCACTCTGTTACCGCTACAAATCTGTAAGGTTCAGAAAATTTTTCTATTGTATTTGTCATTTCAAAAAATCCTTTCTGATACATAGTATTCGTTTGTATATTTACTGCTTCGTAAAAAGCATTTTATGCAAGCAATAAAATTACATGTAAAGAGTACATTAAAACTTGCTTACCCGGTAATTATCGGTCAGCTTGGATTCATTTCCATGGGAGTTGTGGACAGCCTGATGGTGGGTGAACTTGGTGCTACTCCTCTCGCTGCAGCATCGCTGGCTAACGGATTATTTATATTAGTTCTTGTTGTGGGGATAGGTGTGTCGTTTGCTATTACACCTCTGGTTGCAATTTCCGTCGGTGCAAACAGACATTCCGAATGTGGAGTAATATTTCGCCAGGCTTTGATTGTTGATATGCTGACTGGTTTTATACTGATGGCGATAGTTTTTATTTGTTCGAATCTTTTAATTTTTCTGAATCAGCCTCCCGAAGTTGTAAGATTAGCAAAATCATATTTAAATATACTCGGTCTTTCAATTCTTCCTGTTATGCTTTTTCAAACCTATAAGCAGTTTATCGAAGGTCTTTCTGTGGTGAGACCGGCGATGGTGCTTACAGTTTTAGCAAACGTAATAAATTTTTTCTTCAACTGGCTGCTGATATTTGGTAATCTTGGGTTTCCAAAATTAGGACTAGACGGGGCAGGATGGAGTACTTGTTTCTCACGTTTATTTATGGGCGTAGGATTAATGTGGTTTGTAATGTCATCAGCAAAATTTTCAGAATTTGATGTGACATTCCATTTTAAGAAAATAGATTTTGGAATGATAAGAAAAATTCTTGCTCTCGGTCTTCCGAGTGCGTTCCAGTATATTTTTGAAGTAGGTGCTTTTTCTTTTGCTGCAGTAATGATCGGCTGGCTGGGGACAAGGCAGCTTGCCGCGCATCAGATCGCTATAAATCTTGCTTCGATTTCTTTTATGTGTGCACTCGGTGTTTCGGCAGCAGGAAGCATACGTGTTGCAAATGCTGTGGGCAAACAAGATGTAAAAGAAATCAGGAGAGCAGGGTTCTCAGCAATATTTGTAGGGCAGTCAATTATGGCAACCTTTGGAATTATATTTATAATTTTTAAAAATATTCTCCCTGCTTTGTACATAAATGATCAGAGCGTAATTGCAATTGCCTCGTCATTATTAATTATTGCTTCATTGTTTCAGATAGCAGACGGCACACAAGCCGTAGGTATCGGAATACTTCGCGGGCTGACAGATGTGAAGGGACCAACGCTCATTACTTTTATTGCATATTGGGTCCTCGGGTTACCCTCAGCATATATTTTAGGATTCGTTTATAAAATGTCGGTGACAGGTGTTTGGATTGGCTTACTGATCGGTTTGACTGCCTCTGCTGCAATGCTGACTTTCAGATTTAATATAAAAAGTAAACAGAGAGTTGAAATATAATTTTGACCCAAAATATTTACAGAATCTTGTCTAAATCTTATCAGCGTTGATTTTTCTTACTTTGTTTAATACTTCAATAATGGTAATTTTACTCCATATTTCTGACGAATTTCATTTCTATTTTTTCAGAATTGATCACTATGCGAAAGGTAAAAAATTTGAATAACACTTATAAAGCTGCAGGCGTTGATATTGCGGCTGGAGATGAAACTGTAAAAAGAATAAAGAGCTATGCTAAATCAACTTTCAGCAAAAATGTTCTTTCTGATATTGGACTCTTCGGTGGGTTTTTCAAATTAGACCTGAAAAAATTTAAAGCCCCTGTGCTTGTTTCCAGTGTAGACGGCGTCGGCACAAAATTAAAAATTGCTTTCGGTATGAACATTCACGATACAGTAGGACAGGACCTTGTTAATCACTGTGTGAATGACATTGCCGTCTGCGGCGCTGAGCCGCTTTATTTCCTGGATTACCTCGCTTTCGGAAAACTAAATCCTGATGTAGCTGAAAATATTATCAAAGGATTTTCTATTGCTTGCAGGCAAAACGGCTGTGCTTTGATCGGCGGTGAAACTGCCGAGATGCCCGGGCTTTATTCAGAGAGTGAATACGATATGTCAGGAACGATAGTTGGCATTGTAGATAAATCAAAGATTATCAACGGGAAGAAAATTAAGAAAGGAGATGTGCTGATAGGTTTTCCATCTAACGGGCTTCATACAAATGGCTATTCACTTGCAAGGAAAATATTATTTTCTAAATATAGTTTCGATGATAAGCCTGAAGGGTTTTCTGAGTCTATTGGCGTTGAATTACTGCGCATTCACAAATCCTATCTGCCCCTGATAAAAATTTTAAAAACAAAAATTAATGTAAAAGGATTTTCGCACATTACAGGGGGTGGAATTGTTGGTAATACAAAAAGAATTCTTCCTGTAGGATTAAAATTAAAAATAGACTGGAATGCGTGGGAACTTCCGCAAATATTCAGACTGATACAGGAAACAGGAAATGTTGCTGACGAAGAAATGAGATCAGTTTTCAATCTTGGTATTGGTCTGATCGCGGTCACTTCAAAAAAAGATGTGGAAAAAGTTTTGAAGACCTCTGGGGCTGTGAAGGAAAAGGCATTTGTAATCGGAGAAGTGATTTAAGGTTTTGTTATGTTCATTGATTCACACGCACATCTTTTTTTCCCAAATTACGGGCAGGACCTCGGCGAGGTGATTGACAGAGCCGAAGCAGAAGGCGTAAAATATATAATCGTTCCTGCAACTGATATTGAGACAGCAAGACAAACACTTGAATTGACAAAAAAATATGAGATGGTCTATGGCGCAGTTGGTGTTCATCCGCACGATACGAAAGACTGGAACTCTTCCTTCCTCCCAGTGATTGAAGAATTAGCTGAGAATGAAAAAATAGTCGCAATAGGTGAAATTGGTCTCGATTATTATTATGATTTTTCTCCCAAAGAAAAACAGATCGAAGCCTTTAAAGCCCAGATCGAACTTGCTTTAAAGTTGAATCTTCCCATCATTGTTCATAACCGTGAATCTGATGAAGATATGATGAATATCATTCATTCATACAAAGGCAGCGGGCTTAAGGCTCAGTTCCACTGTTTTAACGGTTCGGCAGAGAATGCAAAAGAACTTACCGCACTTGG
>JAKAGZ010000073.1 GCA_021815365.1 Bacteroidota bacterium | reverse complement strand
CGTGTCAACAAAGCAGGCGCTGTTTTCGATATTGAAAAGCTCAACTGGCTTAATGCTGAACATTTAAGAAATAAAACTGATGAAGAAATATTAAAGCTGCTGCGTGAAGAGATCTCTGACTCAAAATATAAAAATGAAAATTATACTGATGAATATCTCGTTAAAGTTATCCGGGTGATGAGAGAAAGAATATACTTCGTAAAAGAAATTCTTGTGAAAGGATTTTATTTTTTCGAAGAACCCCGGGAATATGAAGAAAGTGTAGTAAAGAAAAGATGGGATAAAAATTCTGCAGGCTATTTAACTAAACTGTTAGAGAAATTTTCAAAATTAAATAACCCCTCAAAAGAAGATTTTGAAGAAGCTCTGCGAAAAACTTCTGAAGAATTGAACACCGGTACCGGTAAGCTTATTCATCCTGTCAGGCTTGCAGTTTCCGGTGTCGGCGGTGGTCCCGGAGTTTTTGATATTCTCTTTATTATCGGGAAAGAAAAAGTTATACAAAGATTAGAAACTGCAATTACAAAACTAAATTCTCAAAAATAATTTATGGACGACAGCAAAGAAGAACTGGCTAAAAACGAAAGCAGCACAGCACAAAGTAATTTTATTAAAGAGATTATTAATGAAGATCTGAAATCAGGAAAAGTAAAAAAAGTTCATACACGATTTCCTCCTGAGCCAAACGGTTATCTTCATATCGGTCATGCAAAATCTATCTGCCTGAATTTCGGGCTTGCAAAGGAATACAATGGTTTGTGCAATTTAAGATTTGACGATACAAACCCTGCAAAAGAAAGTGTTGAATATGTTGATTCGATCATTGAAGATGTAAAATGGCTCGGCTTCGATTGGGATGACAGGCTTTTTTACGCATCAGATTATTTCGACCAGCTTTATGAATATGCAATTAAACTAATCAAAAAAGGTAAAGCCTACGTTGACAGTTCGACGTCTGAACAAATTAAAGATTCCCGCGGCACTCCGACAGAGCCGGGAAAAGAAAGTCCTTTCAGAAACAGGTCAGTAGAAGAAAATCTTGATTTATTTGAAAGGATGAAAAACGGCGAGTTTGAAGAAGGCACTCATGTTCTTCGTGCTAAAATTGATATGTCGTCTCCAAATATGTGGATGCGTGACCCCATTTTGTACCGCATCAGAAAAGTTCCACATCACAGAACGGGGGATAAATGGTGCATCTATCCAATGTATGATTGGGCACATGGGCAGAGCGATTCGATTGAAGGAATTACACATTCGATCTGTACTCTGGAATTTGAAATTCACAGACCTTTATATGACTGGTGTCTCGATCAGCTTGAAATTCATCATCCCAGGCAAATAGAATTTGCACGTCTTAATTTGACTTATACAGTAATGAGCAAAAGAAAATTACTTGAGCTGGTTGAAGAGAAATATGTGACTGGCTGGGATGACCCAAGAATGCCGACCATTTCAGGATTAAGGCGGCGGGGATTCACTCCGGAGGCAATCCGTGATTTTTCTGAGCGCGTCGGTGTTGCAAAGCGCGATAATATTATAGATGTCGCTCTGCTCGAATACAGCGTTCGTGATGATCTCAACAAACGTGCTCAAAGAGTAATGGCAGTTTTAAAACCTCTTAAAATCGTTCTGACAAATTATCCCGATAATCAAGTCGAAGAACTCGATTCTGTCAACAATCCCGAAGACGAATCAATGGGAACGAGGAAGGTACCGTTTTCAAAAGAGATATTTATTGAGCAGGATGATTTTATGGAAAATCCGCCCAAAAAATTTTTCAGGCTTTCACCGGGAAATGAAGTCAGACTTCGCTACGCATATATCATTAAATGCGAAGAAGTCATAAAAGATGAACAAGGAAATATTATTGAGCTTAAGTGCAGCTATGACCCCGGAACAAAAAGTCACTTACGCTCAATAACTTCAGCGACTGAGCGCGGTTCTGCTCAAAGCGGAAGAAAAGTTAAGGGGACAATTCACTGGGTTTCCGTCAAACACGCAGTCAATGCCGAAGTAAGATTATATGACAGGCTCTTCACCATTGAAGACCCTGAATCTGATGAACAAAAAAATTACAAAGAATTTATCAATCCAAATTCATTTGAAATAATAAATTCAGCTAAGCTTGAACCCTATCTGCAAAATGCAAAGCCCGGAGAGAGATTTCAATTCGAAAGGCTTGGATATTTCTGTGTTGATAAAGAGTCAGAAAAAGATAAACTCGTTTTTAACAGAACAGTAACACTGAAAGATACATGGGCAAAGATTGAAAAACGCAATCAGTAAGAAGTTTATCTGTGATGCTAACTCTACAAAATTTTTTGAGTAGTCTTAAAGTGAAGTTTAACAAGCTTATTCATAATTTCCCCGCCAAATATTTTTTTAACACTTGCAGCAGTTTGCTCTACGCCGGATGACGCCCCTTTCGGCAATTGAATTTTTAATTCGCGGTTTTTCTTTTCGAACCAATCATTAAACTTATCCCTGGCAAGAATAGAAGCTGCTGCAACTGCTGTGTATTTTTCTGCTTTGGTAATCTGATGAAGCAAAATATTTTTCCCCTTCTCCTGCAGTGAATTCCTGATGTAACTCTCATCCCCGAATTTGTCGCTGATTGCTTCAGCAGCATTGTAATTCAGTAAAATATTTTCAAGAACTTTTGCGTGTGCCCAGCCTAAAAGTCTATTTACGTTCCTGAATTTTTCATAAAGCTCATTATACTTTTCAGGCGAGATCATGATTATATCATAGCCGTTCCCGACTATCTCTTTAATTTCATAAGCGATTTTTTTTATCGCACTGTCACCGAGTTCTTTGCTGTCCCGTACACCGGCTTTTTTCAATAACGAAATCATATTTTTATCAGCAAATACTCCTGCAATGACTAAGGGACCGAAATAATCCCCTTTACCAGATTCATCAGTGCCGATGTAATTTTCCGGTTCGGATAATTCATCATTTGCATCGAACAATTTTGGACCAAAAACAATCTCGCTGACTTTTTGATAAAGCTTGCTTTCTTTATTCCCCTGCAATATTACTTTATTGCCTCTTTTCCCGAAGTAAACCTGAATCTTTAACTTTTCGTTAGACCTGCTAACAGTGACTTCATAATTATAGGCTGACTTTGAAACAGGAGAAACATTTATACCTTGTTGAACAAACAGCCGGTAATAAGTGTTGATAATTTTTTCTGCGGATAATTCGATTGGATTCACGTGTTATAACTTCAAGCGGGAAAAACTATTTACCCAAAGGAACAGTAAAACTGAACGTACTTCCCACATTTACTTTGCTTTCTATGCTGAGACTGCCGCCGTTTTTAACAATAAAATCTTTTACAAGCTGCAGCCCTAAACCAGTGCCGTATTCTTTTTCCGTGCCGGGATAAGTATAAAAGTCACCTTCCTGAATTCTTTTTAGGTCTGTCTCACTTATACCTACGCCGGAATCTTCAACAATAACTTTTGCCATACCTTCACCGTGAGCGTTTGTAGTTGCTGTTGAATATACTTTTATATCTCCCCTCCTGTTTGTAAACTTGATCGCATTTGAAATTAAATTCTGGATAATAGAAGCAAGCATTTCTTCGTCTGCAAATACATAAACATTTTTGTTTACTTCTTCCTTAACATTTAATTGTTTTTTAATAATATTGCCGTGCAGCAACCTGAGACTATCGGTGACAATCTTTTTAAGATTTACAGTTGTGGGTTTACATTCGATCTTTCCCATCTGGAACCTGGAGAAATGCAGCAGGTTGTTAGTCATTCCATAAAGATTTTTCGATGAATCATAAATTGTTCTGATGTACTCTTTAACTTCCCCCGGTGTTAAACTTTCAAATTCGGTTTTAAGGATTTCAGAAAATCCCAGCAAGGAGTTGAACGGGCTCCGAAGATCGTGAGAAATTAATGAGAACAATTTATCCTTCGATGAATTTAATTTTTCAAGTTTCTTAATCAAAGCTCGTCTTTCTTCTTCAAGTCTTTTCCTTTCAATTGTTCTGGAAATTGAATATGCAATTACTTCAAGAATTTTTTGTTCTCTTTCAGTATAAGCATTCGGATCATCATAATCCTGTAAAACTAAAGCACCAATAGTAAAATCAGAAATTTTTAACGGGATGCCCAGCCAGATTGCCGATTGTGTCCCGACAATTTCAGTTTCGCCTGCTTTTACTAATTCATCATCCATCTCTTTTGTGATCAGAGCAGACCTCCCGTTACGGAGTACGTACTCAGTCAGCCCTTTGCCAAATTTCTTTGCAGGAATAGCAGAGTCATACTTATCAATAAAGTATGGAAAAGATATTAGCTCGGTTGATTTATCGTAAAGTGCAATATAAAAATTTTCAGCAGGGATCAATTCGCCAATTGATTTATGTATATACTTAAAGAACTCGTTAATATCTGATTCACTATTTGATGCTTCAAGAATATTCGCGATCAACTGTTGTATTTTTTCTTCGTTCTTCCTTTCTGTCAGGTCCTCACCGGAAGCAAGAATAAAAAGAATATTACCTTCGTTGTCTCTTATTTCTTTGTTATGCCAGGCTATATATCTCTCTTCGTGATTTTTTGTCAAAACAGGATTTTCATTATATTCAGATTCACTATCCTCTCCCGTTAACACTGAATCAAAAATCTTAAGTAATTTTTCCTTTACCTTGCCGGGGACAAAATTATCTATCCAGTTTTTGCCGATGATTTCCTCTCTGTCATATCCTAAAACATCACAGGCTTTTTTATTTACCATTTCCACATTACCGTTCTTATCAAGGACCAGCAGCATAACTTCGGCAAGTTCAATAATAGAATTCAGTCTTTCTTTTTCGCGGATTATGTTAAGGATATAATTATTTAACGAAGTTACATCCCTCATAAATCCGGTAACTACCTGGTTTTTATCGGAGGATTGATCATCAAGAAAGGTATAATTTTCAATCAGTTTCCAGCCATCGTTTTTGGTTTCTATCCAATATCTCGAAAAATAATTTCTATCGGTTTCAGCCTTATCTTTTTTATCACTGTAAAAACTAATTTTAGAAAAAACTTCATTCTGAATTGCACGATCAAAACCCAACTCTGTTAATTCAGAACTTGTATAGCCTGTTAATTCTTCGATGGCAGGACTAAAGTAGGAATACTTCATAGACTGGTCACTGAACTTATAGAATACAGCGTGATGAGTTGAGAGTAGAAACTCCTTACTTCTTTCTATATCAAGGAAAACATCTCTGTATGCTGATGATGCTAGATTGCCCTTCTTCATCTATTTCTATTAAATCTCGCTTTGGGAATTTTAAAACGATATATTCACAGCAATAAAATAATATTTACTTTATAAGTTTCAAAATTTAATTATAACCTGAAGTTACGCAAGGAAAGAGATGACATCTTTTTAAAAAGATTTCGATATAAGTCATATTCCTTTTGAAAAAGGAATGTTTATTCTCCCCATAAAAGATGCCATCTCTTACTTTTCTCTAACCTATTGCGTGAGTCCTGTTATAAACTCGGACTGCGGGATATTTTAAAGCTTATTTGTAACTTTCCCTCAAAATTTAATTTCAGGAATTTCTTGACTTTAGTCATCAACAGCCTTATTTTTATGTAGATTAAATCTTAATAATATTGCAAGTACTTAACTACCGGAACAAAAATGAAAACTGCAGCACAATTACACTACGGTGAAAAAGTAAAAATTAGTGAAATTGACAGCGAACATCCTTCATCAAGAAGAATTATAGAAGTCGGTTTTACCCCAGGGCAGGAAATTGAATTAGTCAGCAAATCCGTTTTTAATGACCCGTTAGCTTTCTCAGTCAGAGGCACAGTTATAGCAATTAGGAAAAATGAAGCTGATTGCATTAAAATTTCATGAACCCGAATACTCTGGATAAAACTGCTCTAATTACTTTAGTAGGCTCGCCTAATTCGGGGAAAACCACTTTATTTAATTATCTCAGCGGAAGAAATGTTAAAACTGCCAACTACCCCGGTGCAACTGTTGAGTATTCTGTTTCGAAGCTGCTGCATAAATTTAATATTAATGCCAACTTACTCGACTCCCCGGGAATAGTCAGCTTAACACCGCATTCGCCAGACGAAGAAATTGCTGTCCGCTCTTTATTTTCACACCCCACTTTCGGAAGCCCCGATCTTCTGGTCGTTACGGTTGATGCCAGCCAGCTTACAAGGCATCTTTTTCTTGTCAGACAATTACTCGAATGCGGATTCAATGTCATTATTGCACTAACTATGACTGACCTTCTGAACAAAAAAGGTTATGACATTTCAACCGAAAAATTAAGCTCTGAATTAAAATGTGATGTAATCAAAATTGATGGCAGAAACGGGAATGGCATTACTAACCTGGTTGAAGCTATAAATAAAAATCTGAAAAGTCTATCTGCAAAAGATAAAGTGATGCCTCAGCCATATTCAAAAGGCGATGACAAACAAAAACTGATAAGCACTTACTCAAAAATCGAATTAATCTCTGACAAGGTAATTGAACAAATTCCACAGAACGGAAAAAGAATCAATTTAGAAAAAGCTAACAGGCAATTAGCAATTTTAAATCCCGATCCCCAGATAAAAAAAAATTGCTACCAGGTTGATCAGAGAACGTTAAAGATTGATAAAATCCTGCTGCACAAAGTCTGGGGACTTGTCGTTTTCTTTTTAATAATGGCGCTTACATTTACCTCAATTTTTTGGCTTGCACAACCGATAATGGATCTTGTAAGCAATGCTTTCGGATTCTTAGCCGCGAAGGCACTTGCAATTTTAGGGTATAATTGGTTTGGAGATTTTATTTCGACAGGACTGATTACCGGTGTTGGTTCAGTAATGGTGTTTGTGCCGCAAATTATGATACTCTTTTTAATCCTTGGATTATTAGAAGACACAGGCTACCTGGCAAGAGGCGCTATGTTAATTGACAGACCCTTATCTAAAATCGGGTTGAACGGAAAATCTTTTGTGCCAATGCTCTCCGGGTTTGCGTGCGCTATCCCTGCGATGATGGCTGCACGAACAATACCAAATAAAAGAGAAAGACTCCTCACAATTTTTATCATCCCGCTTTTAAGCTGCAGCGCAAGGCTTCCGATCTACGCATTATTACTTGCATTCCTCTTCCCCGGAGAAAAAGCCTGGATCGGCGGACTGGTTATGGCGGCAATTTATATTTTCAGTATTTCAAATTCTGTTTTGATCGCAGCAATAATTAATAAGCTGAACAAAAAAATTATCAGGGAAACTGATAACTCATCCTTTATTCTCGAGCTACCTGCTTACCGTGTACCAAAGCTGAAAGTTGTTACAAGCAATATGATCTCAAGTGCTAAGGCTTATTTAAGAAAAGCTGGTCCCGTAATTCTCATCCTGTCAATTGCTATTTGGTTTTTAACTTACTTCCCGAATTATAATCCAACCATACCAGCACAAAATCATTCACAACTGGAAATATTACACTTAAAGAATTCAGAAAGATTAGCAAATTCCTATGCTGCTGATATGGGAAAATTTATTCAACCTGTAATGAAGCCATTGGGAATGGACTGGAGGGTCGGAGTTTCACTGATCGCAGCATTCACAGCAAGAGAGGTCTTTGTTAGCTCATTAGCATTGATATTTAAAGTAACAGATCAGGGTGAAACGCTGCAAGGCTCGATAGTAAAAGCGATGAAAGATGCAAAAATAGATGGAACAGGACAAAAACTATTTACCCCTGCAACAACAATAGGACTAATTGTATTCTTTCTGTTTGCACTTCAGTGCCTCTCGACTGTAGCCGTCTCAAGGAAAGAAACCGGCGGATGGAGAATCCCGATTTTGCAGCTTCTGATATTTTCATCGTTAGCTTATGTTCTTACTTTCATAACTGTTAATTGCCTCAGGGCAATCGGTATTGCATGAGAGAAGCGCAGCTCAATTTATCTTTCTTGCTATTCTAAACCTGCTGTGATATTTTTCACTATCAAATAGAATAAAAAAGAAAAGAAAATTGAAATACGATAAAGCAGCAGAAATATTCACCAGCTTCCTGAAATCAGGCAAAAACAGAATAACACCGGAACGTTTTGAAGTTATGGACGCAGCGCTCGATTATGATGGTCATTTTGGGGCAGACGATCTTTATATTGTAATGAAAAACCTGAACTCCAGAGTGTCACGGGCAACTGTGTACAAAACTCTGGAATTGCTCGTTCAATGTGAACTGCTGAGCAAAAGAAATTTTGGAGAAAACATCACCCGGTATGAAAGCAATTACAAGCGGCAGAGTCACGATCACCTTATCTGTATGGACTGCGGAAGAATTGTGGAGTTCGTTAATCAAAAAGTAAAAAAACTTCCTGAAGAGATAAGTCAGGAACTGGAATTTGAAGTTTCAAGTTATTCGTTCAATATTTTTGCCCGATGTAAGAATATAAAAACCTGTAAGTATTATCACGGTAAATAATTTTTCTGAAAAAATTTTTTCTACTATGTTAAATCAGAAATACCCTCTAACCTGGCATAAAAAAGATTTCTCAATTAAAATATTCTGTTCAATTCCTAACATTGCAACTGGAATATTACTCCGTACAAATAAGGCTTATTTTGTTGTCGACCCTGGTGACGGAATATTGCGCGATCTTAATAAAGAAATAGGAACAAAGAAGCTGCTTTCTATCTCAGATGTTTTTATCACACACGGGCATCATGACCATGTTGGCGGCGTATGGGCATTGTTAACATATTTAAGAGTGATGCACAAACGTACCCCGCTTTCAATTTATTATCCAAAAGGCTGTGTGGAAATTGAAAGCATCTATAATGCTTTTATGAAAGTTTATTCAGCCAGCATCACATACAAAATTAATCTTAAAGAAATTAACGACGACAGAAATTTCAGAAGCAAAAACGTTACTATAAAACCATTCCCTGTAATTCATAAAGAATTTCTTTCAGATGGAATTACAACCCGCCAGGTCCCTGCACTCGGATATAAGTTCACATACAATAAAATGAAGATCTGTTACGGCGGAGATACTGCTTATTGCAAGGAACTTGTTGAGAATGCTAAAAATTCAGACCTGGCAATTATTGAAGCCGGACACGATGAAGATACTCCTGACGATATGCACATGACAATGAGCGAGGCAAGGTCAATCGGCGAAACAGCGAAAGAATATTTTATGGTTCACGTACCGGAATAGATTTTTCAAACTATTTTTATTAAACATTTTTCGTCAACAGAATTAAAACCACATCTATGAAAAAGTTTAATCTTGCTCTCCTTTTGATAACCACGCTCGCCTTTTACAGTAATATTTCATCCCAGACTTACGACCCGTCAAAAGATACTTTAAGATTTCCGCAGGAAAAACATTTGAGAAACATCAGGATGCTGACTCACGAAGGACAAAATGCAGAAGCTTATCTCTCCTTTGACGAAAAGAAACTGATCTTTCAGTCTGATGAAGGAAAGCTGCCCTGTGATCAAATATTTACTATGAACATTGACGGAACTAATAAACGAATGGTGTCAACGGGATTCGGCAAAACAACCTGCTCATATTTTATGCCTGGCGATACAGCAATAATTTATGCATCAACTCATCTTGCAGACAAAAACTGTCCGCCTCCCCCGGACCGGTCGCACGGCTACGTCTGGAAATTATACGACACATTCGACATCTTTATCGCTAAGCCTGACGGCTCTGAACTAAGAAGAGTAACAGACACTTACGGCTACGATGCAGAAGCAACTGTCTCTCCAACCGGAGACAAAATAATATTTACATCAATGCGGGACGGCGACCCTGAGCTTTACACAATGAACCTTGACGGTACTAACCAGAAAAGATTAACATTTGAAAAAGGTTACGATGGCGGGGCGTTCTTTTCTCAGGATGGAAAGAAGATTGTCTTCAGGGCAAGCAGACCTAAAACTGAAAAGGAAAAGGCTGATTACATTGACCTGGTAAAAAATGGTTACGTAAGACCTACTGCTCTTGAAATTTACACAATGAACGCTGACGGCAGCGGCATGAAACAAATTACAAATTTCGGTAAGGCGAGCTTTGCTCCTTTCTTTTTCCCGGATGCAAAGAAAATTATTTTCTCATCAAACATTAATAGCAAAGACGGAAGAAATTTTGACCTTTACACCATCAACAGCGATGGAACAGGCTTAGAGCAAATTACATTCAGCAATTCGTTTGACAGCTTCCCGATGTTTACACGTGATGGCAAACATCTGGTTTTTGCTTCGAACCGGTTTGGTAAACATCCGCACGATACAAACATTTTTATTGCTGATTGGATGAAGTAATTTTTTATTTACATTTTTAACCGCGGGGTTCAGATGAAAAAGTGCTGCAAATTTTATTTCGTATTATTTTTATTCCTTTCCAGTTTCCCTGTCCTTGCACAGAAGTCATATTCGCCTGAAATAACTGCGAAGGAAATCCAGGAGAGCATTAATTATTTAGCTTCAGATAAACTTGAAGGAAGATTCACAGGGTCAAAAGGCGAAAAGCTTGCTGCAGGTTTTATTGAAAATACTTTCACCAACGCTGGTCTTGTTCCTCTTTTCAACGGAAAATATTCACAGCCCTTCCCTTTCATTGCGTCATTAAAACTTACAAAACACAACTCTCTTGAATTCGACATCAACAATTTTGTACTTAAGCCGAAAATCGAATCGGAATTTACTACTGCGCCATTCTCAGGAAAATCGGATATCAACACTGAATTGGTTTTTGCCGGATACGGAATTTCCGCACCTGACCTGAAATATGACGATTATGCAGGCATAGACGTTAAAGGTAAAACAGTTGTTATCCTACGTTACAATCCCGAAGGAGATAACCCGCACTCAAAATTTGAAAAATATTCCGCTTACCGTTACAAAGCGAAAGCAGCTAGGGAGAAAGGCGCCGCCGGAATTATTTTTGTAACAGGATTTATTCCAAAGGATGATGCCGATAAATTAATGAACTTAACTTATGATGGTGCAGGCGGTGAAGCATCTCTCGGCATTGTTCAGGTTAAACGAAGTATAATTAATGAAATTTTTAAATCAGAAAATTTAGACCTGGAAAATTATCAGAAAAAAATTAATAAGACTAAAACTCCGGCATCTTTTGTTTTTAAGAATACAAAAGTTAAACTCTCAACTGAAGTGAAGGAAGTTATTGAAGAAGGACATAATATTGCAGGATACATCGAGGGCAGCGATCCGGTTCTTAAAGACCGTTACATTGTTATCGGCGCACACTATGATCACTGGGGCTGGGGCGGCACTGGCTCGCTTTACAGAGGTTCAGAGCCTAAAATTCATCACGGCGCAGATGATAATGCCACAGGCACTGCATCAGTCCTGGAATTAGCAGAAAAATTTACAAATGAAAAAGACAGATTAAAAAGAAGCATAATATTCATAGCTTTTTCCGGTGAGGAGCTTGGTCTCTTGGGATCAGCTTATTTTACAGAGCATTCACCTGTACCGATGGATAAAATAGATGCAATGATAAATCTCGATATGGTCGGCAGATTAAACAGTGAAAAGAATTTAATTGTGTACGGTACAGGAACTTCATCAGGCTGGAAAAGTCTGTTGAATGATTTCAACAAGAATTATAATTTCAAATTAACTTTTAACGATGAAGGCTACGGACCAAGCGATCACTCATCCTTTTACGCAAAAAATATCCCTGTCCTGTTTTTCTTTACCGGTACTCATACTGATTATCACAGACCCACTGACACGGCAGAAAAAATTAATGCAGCAGGTGAGGAATCAATTGCAAAATATGTTTACAAGATAGCTGAAGCAATTGATGAAAATCCTGAGAGACCAAATTATGTAAACGTTCCGCGAAAAGACTCGGGGCGCAGTATGAGTTTCAGAGTTTATGTTGGCACTATCCCCGATTACGCTGCGCAGGTAGAAGGACTGAAGATAACTGGAGTAAGTGAAGGCAGCCCTGCACAAAAAGCAGGATTAATGGCAGGAGATATTATAATTGAATTCGGCGGTAAAAAAATATCAAACATTTATGATTACACTTATGCGCTGGGTGATTTCAGCCCGGGCGATGTTGTGAATGTAGTAGTTTTGAGAAACAATGAAAAACATACTTTCAAAGTAGAATTAGGAGCGCGGTAAATAATTTTTTCGTCACACTTATTTTAAAAAGGTGAACAAATGACAAAAGGAAGATTTTTCTTTTTTAGTTTTTTACTTGTCCTTTCTGTTGTGTTGGCTTTTGTGTACTACAAGAATTTTTACTACCAGGGGGTAGACGCGCAGGACCTTGCTCACGCATATACACAGGACCCCGCTGAAGCTGACAAAGAATTCCTGGACAAAAGAGTAAAAGTTTTGGGACAGGTAAAAGCATTCTATACGATGCTTGGTACAAGAAAAGTGCTGGAGTTAAAAACTTACGAAGGCGACCTGCCGGTTATTTGCTTGTTTTTAAAAAATGAAGATGAATATGCTGCAAGCCAGTTGAAAGAAGATCAGTATGT
>JAKAGZ010000108.1 GCA_021815365.1 Bacteroidota bacterium | reverse complement strand
TTATTAAAAACTTCCTGGTTATTCAGGTTATCTGTCACGCTGATATTAAATTTAGTCGTATCAACTTTACCGAGATTATAAAAATAAATTTTTAGCTTTATTGAGTCCTGTGAGTCATCCGGGTTCGCTGACTGAACGACAAGATCATCAGCAGAAATTTTTAAATTTGGTTTTGGAGGGACTTTAAGTCTTACGATCGGATCACCTAAAAGTATGTTGCAAAGAGCAAATATCCTGTAAACGCCGGACTGCCCGTAATTCTGAAGCAGCTCATTTTTTGCAATCGAATGAGCCATACCGATTGACTCAGCATTTTTCAGCAAAAGTTCAGAATAAAATAACTTCGGAAAAACTACGGCAGTGGAAGTGAAACCAAGTGAAGTATTACCAGTGTACCCGATCGCCTGCCCGTCAGGTTGATTAATAAATAATTCAGAAAATGACTTAATGTCAGGCTCAGCAAATTTTCCGGTTGAACATCCCCAGTCGCTTATCAAAGAACCTTTGCCCGAATTATTTTTTAATTGTTCAATAGTATTTATCCCGTTATCCCATATCTGTGTACCGCTATGCCCGATGTATGAAATGAACAACCCGCCGTCGCCTATAAATTTTGAAACCTGCTGTTCTGTATATGGACCAAAATTAGAAACGGGGTTCTGCGTTTTATATAAATGATTTACCAACCCGCCTATTGGAGGAGGCTGTATAACATTATTCTGCACAATATCGTTTGCGCTTTTCAATAGACTCAACTCGCCTGCATTATTTATATCACCGCTTGAAATCAGCAAGTATGTTTTGTTAAACAGATCATAAGGGTCGGTAAGATATCTCTTATGCTTATTAAAATAATGATCGAATTCTGCTGTTGTACTGACAGGTATTCTGCCAACATACATTTGCTGGATAAGAGTTTTGGAAGAATCCCAGTCAACAAACCAGTTGTCTGAAACAGGATCACCATAAGATGGGACATAATTTTTAACAACAGGGCTGCCGAAATATTTATGCGTGTTTCCGTAGTAATCGTAATTAGCATCACCGACAATAAATAAATACGAGGGCTTTGGAAATTGCCAGTTCAGATTTGCTGCCTGCAGAAAAGTCCTGATCGGTTCAGGTGCAAAGAATCCGTAATTAAACTGGTCATAAATATCGTTAACATTTACAACCTTAGTTGTCACATTATAATTCTGCTGAATGAACTGCGTGTACTCATTTGCTTTGCTGATAAACTCCGGCGCTGTAATTAAAATATAATCAGCCTGGTTTGAGGCGGATGCAAGATCAGTAAAAGTTTTTTTGTAATAAATTTCAGGAGAAGTAATTTTTGACGAAGAAATTAAAATATACTTATCCCCGCTTCTCACAGTATCGTTGAAAAAAATATCACCCCTTGATCTCAAATAATTCGTAATCTTCTTTAACTGATCCGCATATTTATAAATTACTATATCGCCGGATGAAACGTTTGTAATCTTTATGGTTTTTAATCCCGGGAAAGGAATATCGTCAAAAAGAATTTTTAATGAATCACCGATTGCTTTAAGGTAACGCGGGTACTCAACTTCATACCAATCATACTCGACTGAATTTAAAGTTGCATTAGTCCGAAAGGAAATCGTCTTAAGTGTATTATTCCCTTCTGTCAGCAGATCAGAAGAAAAGTTTGCTTTAACTACTCTCTGTTGATATTTGTTGAATGCTGTGGAATCATAAACAGTCGGATCGGAATTTATGCTTAAACCAATTTTATGAGCGCCGTAAAATCCGTTGCTTGCATAACTCTGAACTTTAAAATAAGCCTGGGCATTTTTGCCGGGATAAACATCGTGAACTGTGAATGTTCTGTCAACTGTGCCGACACCCTGCTGCGCCCAGACCCAGGTCTCATTCGGCAGCCAATCCGGGTCCTGACGAGTAACCAGATCCGAAACTGAATAATCAAGGAATGGGTTTTCCTCATAATGAACTATCTCAGAATAATATTGAAGAGTATCAGCCGGCGTTCCAGAAAAAGAAGAAACAGTATCTGCTCTTAATCCGTTGCCGTCATTCCACGTTAACCAGTAAACAGTTGTATCAGAATAGCGGTTCAGATATTCTTTATAAGATTCATTCCCGCTGCTTGTCTGCCTGTAATTATCTCCCCAGTTCCTTGAACCGAAAAACTCCACATAATCGCCTGCATCAAATCTTCCATCATTTTCGCCGCAGACATATATCGGCTGTTCTTTTCCCCTGAGAAATAATTTAAATGTTTTCGGATCTATCTGATCAACAGCCACGCCGTAATTTACAAGATCACTTTTACTTATCCGGTAAATTCCATCACGAGCAACACCGATCTTGAGATATGTGTTATTGAAATTTATCCAGCTATCATTGAAGTCAATATTTTTAGCAGTATAAAACGTTTTGTTCAGAGGGGCAGCGTCTGCGTAATTTACTATTAACTCATTTAGCTCTTTGCTGAATAATTTATCTTTCGTTCTGTCGTTATCAGTAAGCGATTCACCGGGATCGTTTATTTTAATATTAATTTTTACTTTTTTTAATTCATTAATTATATCTGCACCATTGAACCTGTATTGATTAAGCTGAAGAGCAACGCAGTAGTAATCGCGTATCCATAAATATCCCCTGACTTTAAATAAAGAGCCGGCAGAATAATTTTTATTTAACAAATGTTCCGTCTTTTGATATTCGAGTGTCGAATCATTCAATAAGCTGACTGAAGGATTAATAGCAGGCACACCTTCAATCCTGTTCTCTGCTAATGGAATGACGTTGATCTCTGCCCTGGAAAAAGAAGGAAGCGCAATAAAAATTTCCCTCGATGGAAGTGCATAATTCCCCGGATGGGATTCATCATAATAATTACCGAAGCTAATAATATTTTGCCCGGATGTATTTACAGAACTTGTCTTGTGCAGCGGATTTAAGGAAAGCTCAAAGCTAATGTTGCTGCCGCTTTGGCTATAGCTTTCAACTTTGAGCTGCGGAAATAACTCCCTGCCGAAAAGAAGGATAAAAAATAAAATTATATATTTGTTACGGCTCATT
>JAKAGZ010000001.1 GCA_021815365.1 Bacteroidota bacterium | reverse complement strand
GCTAATCAGAATTGATCGCTATGCGACAAGCAGAAGTAATGAAATTCAATATTAAATTTAACGTATATAAACAAACGAGGTATGAAGATTATACTAAATTTTAACAGGTGTGTTAGAAAGAAATACCGGAATTGGTCACTATGTGAAAAGTCGTGCTAACACGCCTAAAAGAATGCGGTATGATCGGCTCAATTAATAGTTAGGCAACAATTGAAACATACTGGAAATATCATGGACATAAAAAAATATCGTTCGATTACAATTATATCTTTAACATCACTTCTGTCAGTGATTTTAGGTTGTAAAGGAGAAACTGGTCCAGCGGGGCCTAGTGGTCCCTCACTTACTGGTAATAAAGTTATTGCCTCAAGTTGACGTGGCAACCGCCTGCGCTCTTAATTTACAAGTGATGAGTTCTCAAATGACAACTTACGATACAAATAGAAATCAGAAAATTAAAAAACAATCGCGGCGCACTGGAACGTTGACACGCAACTTAGTTCCAGTCCGTTATATGCAAGGCGCCTGACAGCAGTGCGTTTCAAATTGATTTATTATTTTCTTAAATTTGATTCCGAAAAAGAGATCGTCAACAAACTTAACGGGTTGCTTTGCCTTTAAACGCTAATTCGACTGACATTGAAGTTATGCAGAGGGTTGCGGCATATGATTCCAAAGCCCTTGAAATTTTATACACTCGTTACTCACCAATCCTTTACACCCTCATCAAAAAAATTGCAGGCGATGCTGCTTTTGCAGAAGAAATCTTAACAGAGGTTTTTGTAATTATTTGGAGAAAAGTAAACCTGTTTGATATTTATTCCGGCAACGTTTATACATGGTTAATTACTCTTGCGAGAAATAAAGCTGTTGACATGACGCGCAGAAAGCTGAAAAACCTGAAGATGCCTGAATACACAGAAGAGTATGAAGACAGATTCATCGTTCCAAAACTTTCGAAACAGATAGACGCTCTTGACCTGACAACAGCACTTAGCATTAAAAAAAGTGTTGAATCGGCGTTGAACAAATTAACGGATGCGCAGCAGTATGTTATTTACCTTGCTTATTATGAAGGCTTAACCCAGAAAGAAATTGCAGAGAAGCTGAATATTCCTTATGTCACTGTAAAATCCAAAATAAAAATAGCTTCGGTAAACCTGAGAGAATTTTTGCTTAAGGGGGACTCCTGATGGCTGATAAAAAAGAATATCACGATTTTATTTTTGCTTATGCTCTCGGCTGCCTGGATGAAAGTGATCTTGTTGACCTCAAAAATTTTCTTGATTCAAATGAAGATTTCTTCTGGCAGGAGTTAGGCGAGTATCAGAATCTTTCTTCACTCCTGCCGTCAATTTTGGCTGTTGAAAACCCCCTGCCTGAAGTTAAAGATAAAGTGGCGAGAAAACTTTATCGGATAAGGAATGAAATAAAAGCTAAAAGAGACCAGGCACGAAAAGAAAAGAAAATTCTGCCGCATAGCGGTCACTTCGTGAAAAGCAAACCTGTCGAAAATAAAAAAGTAGAAAAAGAAATTGAACAAATCAATGCTGATGTTCATAAAGAAAAGACCGAATCATTTCACAAAGTGATCGATACTGAGAAGGGAAAATTATCACCTGCTGCCGCACGTGTTAAGCCGGAAGTTGAAGGGTTTGAAGTTGTAAGTTCGTTGAGACGGACTGCGGATCTCCCTGCTTCACAAATAAAAGGTACAGAAGAAAAGCCACACTCAAAGGATGAGCATAAACGTGAAAAGAAAGAAGAACCCCTGTTAAATTTTGAAGAAGCACGAATCACTGCCGGTGAAAATGAGATTGATACAATTTCAGAGTTAACTGAGCCTCTAAAGCCTGTTGAAAAAACTTCCGAAGAACAGGTTTCGGAAAAAGAAGCCCCCCCTAAAAAGCTTAAAGAAACTTCTGAAAAAGAAAAAGTCAGGAAGAAGAGCGGGCTTTATATTGTAATAGTTTTACTTGCAATTTTGATTTTAATCATTGGGATGGTTTTCTTCTATTTAAGAGTATCTTCAGATGTTAAAAAGTATGAAGCAAGAATTAATTCCCTGAATAATGAAATTTCAAATTTGTCTGATCAGTTTAAACTAAACAGGGAACTGCAGGTCGTGCTCAGTTCTAAAAATCTGAAAACAGTAAATCTCGAAGGCACTAACCTTGCCAAAGGATCTTTTGGAAAAATCTTTATAAATCCTGAAACTAACCGAGGCTTCATTCAGCTTTCAAATATTCCTGCATTGCCTGCGAATGAAATTTATCAGCTTTGGATAAATATTTCCGGAAATTATATCTCAGTCAGCAAAATCATGCCTTCGGATAATTTTACATATTTTCCAATTGAACTACCGCAGCTTAATAATAATATAAAAATAAGTTTTCAATTGACTGGGGAACCTGCAGACGGATCTCTTCAGCCGGGCAGCAAGGTTTTTTTGAACGGCATTTTAAAATGAGATTATTTTCTTTCCTCAAAAAAAATCAGGATTAAAATTCCCGCAGCAGCTAATGCAACGGGCCAGTAATATGATGATATTTTTACTATTGCATCATAAAATCCGGGAAAGCTGAACTGTCCGCTGATTATTGTGAAGATCAAACCGGCAGCTATAAATACAAGGCTCGTTATGAAAAATTTTCTTTTTTCCGGTCGGTCAATAAACAACATTAAAAATGCAATACCGGTGGTAAATAGAAAGGATGGAAGCAGAATATAATTGTTCCAGAAGATCGGGAAGTTGTTAATTATAAAAAGCAGAACTCCTGCAAGAAAAAAGATTGTTCCGAAGAAGAGTGTAAATTTCCTGTTCTTCCCAAGAGAAAGATATACGCTGCAGATCCCATAACAAATAAGAGCATAGCCTATAATTTCACTGCCGGAAAGATGAATAAGTCCGAAAAACTTTAACACAACGGCTATTAAAAGAAACAGCAGAATATAAGTTAAAACCGATTGATAAATTTTCACAGGAATCCGGCAAAGTTAAATTGAAAAATTTTATAGCTCAACTATCTATCCTCACTCTGATTTTTGGATTGGCAGTTTTGTAACCAGGTGAACTCAAAATTGTTTATAAAGAGTTAAAGAATCCTTTGCCCAAAACCGGAGGCAATAATATCAACCGCAAATTGAGCGCTTTTGTTTTTGTCATCAAGTATAGGGTTTACCTCAGTGATTTCGAGTGAAGACATGCAGCCGCACTCAGCGATTGCTTCCATAATAAGATGAGCTTCACGGTAGCTCAGTCCGCCGGGTACCGGTGTTCCTACCCCCGGAGAAACAGAGGGGTCAACAGCATCAAGATCGAAGCTTACGTGTATATGGTCAACTTTTTCTTTTAATTCTTTCAGCACTTTTGTAATAACTCTGTGGACGCCCATTTTATCTATTTCTGTCATTGTATAAACCTTCAGCCCGGCTTTTTTTATATTTTCTTTTTCAAGCCTGTCAATGCTCCTTATTCCTATCAGTGCGCAATTTTCCGGTTTTAGTTTTGGAGAAAAGCCGTATATGTGAGTCAGCTTTTCGCTGCCAAGCCCAAGCGAAGCAGCAAGCGGCATGCCGTGAATATTTCCCGATGGAGAAGTAATATCTGTATTCATATCTGCGTGAGCATCAACCCAGATGAGACCTAATTTTAGTTTATTTTTTTTGCAGTAAGAAGAAATTCCCGCCAGTGAACCAAGAGCCATTGAATGGTCACCGCCAATACAGAGAGGAAAGCGTTTCGAGTCAAGTGTCTTCTCAACTTTTTTTGCAAGCGTAGTTGAAGTTTTTACAATTTGGTTCACATACTTAAGCTTTGGATTTGTGATTTTCTGACGCTCCATAATCTGGATGAAAATATCGCCGGAGTCAATTACTTTGTATCCGAGTTTTTCCAGTCTGTCACGCAGCCCTGCGATTCTCACAGCAGAAGGACCCATGTCCACGCCTCTTCTGTCAGCACCAAGGTCCATAGGAAAGCCTATAATATTGATTGTCTTTGTTTGAGTTTTTTTCATAAAAATATTTTTTGGCAGTAGTTATTGAATATTTTAGTTCCGAAATATTTCAAATTAAAAAGATTCGGCTTAATTGTCCAATTCAGGGAAGCATAATTACCGCTCTTTTATCATTTTTTGAGAAATATTTGTTTATTTTTTAATAAATAAAAACAAACCTAATTATAATATTATATGTCAAACGGTGAGCCATTAATAAATGTTGGAATAATTTGTGAAAAACAAATTGAATTTGAGCTGTACGGTGATTTTACAAGCTATGGAATGAAACATACATTCAGCGGAAGATTTACAGCCGAGTGTGTTAACGATAAAATAATTTGTAAAAGAGCGTCAGATCGAATTGAAGTCTCAGATGAAATAACTTTTGAACCCGGCGAAGCAGGCCTTGAATCTTTCCTGATCAAAAATGTAACTGTCGGAAATAAATTTCACTGGAACAGGAAAGAAAATGAAAGGTTTACAGGCTCATTAAAATTAATTAAAAATGAAGATAAAGTTGCAGCAATAAACATTATCCCTATTGAAGCTTATTTGACTAGTGTTATCTCTTCGGAAATGAGCGCAAAGAGCCCGGTTGAAGCATTGAAAGCACATGCAATTATTTCACGAAGCTGGCTTCTTTCACAGATCAGGAAGACAAAAAAAAATAAAGAATCGTACAGGAACGAATTCAATTCAGAAACAGAACATATAAAATGGTATGACAGGGAAGAACATAAATTATTTGACGTTTGCAGCGATGACCATTGCCAGCGTTATTATGGAATTTCAAAAATTTTTACCGGCGTTGCAAACCAGGCAATCGAAGAAACGCGGGGGATTGTTTTAATGCATGGCGATGAAATTTGTGATGCCAGGTATTCTAAATCATGCGGCGGAATTTCAGAATCGTATGAAAATGTGTGGGAACCTGTCAGTCATAACTATCTGAAACCAGTTGTTGATTACAAATTTGAGCCTGAGAATTTTGTTCTCGATTTAACAGAAGAAAAAAACGCAGTCAGGTGGATCAGGAATACTCCTCCTTCTTTTTGTAATACCACCGACAGGATGATCCTTTCCCAGATTTTGGTTGACTTCGACCAGGCAACGAAAGACTTTTTCAGGTGGAAAGTTGAATACAGCCAGAATGAAATTTCAAAAATTATTTTTACAAAAAGCGGAATTGATTTCGGGCAAATTGTAGATCTCATTCCTGTAGAGAGAGGCGCTTCAGGGAGGCTTATAAAATTAAAAATAAAAGGAACAAAAAAATCTTTAACAATCGGTAAGGAACTGGAGATAAGAAAATTTCTCTCCGAGACGCATTTGTATAGTTCGGCAATCGTTATTGAAAAAGCAGGTGAAGAGAACGGGATCCCGAAGAAGTTTATTATTTATGGTGCCGGATGGGGTCATGGAGTTGGTCTCTGCCAGATCGGCGCAGCAGTTATGGCATCAAAAGGATATTTATTCGATGAAATTTTACTGCATTATTTTACTGATGTAAAACTTAAAAAAATTTATTAGCCCTGCCTTATGAAAATTCTTTATTCCTGTATTTCAAAAAGCTGGGGCGGCATGGAAATGCTGACCCTGACCCAGATGCAGCAATTGCTTAACAGGAAAATTACTGTTGAATTGCTTTGCCTGAAGGGGTCAAGAATGTATACCGAAGCTGAGGCGAGAGGATTTATAACTCATACGGTTAAGTCGTCAGCTTATCTTAACTCCGCAGGTATTGCAAAGATTATTTCGGTAACATGGGATCGTACTGATAGTAGAGATAAGAATAAATTTGAATTAGTTCATACACATTCCACGAGAGATCTGTGGCTGCTTGTACCCGCCTTAAAAATTTCCCGCAGCAGCATCCCTCTTGTTTTAACAAAACACATTGGTTCGTTCATTGTCAAAAAGGATTTTTTGCACAGGTGGCTGTACGGCAGAGTTACGAAAGCCGTTGCGATCAGCAGTGTGATAAAAAAAAATTTGGTTCAGACAACACCACTGCCTGAACATAAAGTTTTGCTTGTTTATAATGGAATTGACACAGAAAAATTTGATCCGGCTAAAGCCAGCAGAAAGAAAATCAGAGGTGAGTTTAAAATAGCTGATGATGAAATTCTGATCGGGATGGTCGGGAGATTCAGCCCGGGCAAGGGTCACGAAGAATTTTTAACTGCTGCAAAAACCTTAAATGAAAAAAAACATTTAACTGCCCGTTCGCACCGGACCGCCGGGCATAATGATATAAACCGGCTGAAATTCATTATTACAGGCGAAGCAAGTTACGGCGAGAAAGATTATGAAAACCAGGTCAGAAAAATCTCCGAAGACCTTGGTTTGAAAAATATAATATTCACTGGCTATAGGAGTGATACAAAAGATATTTTATCTGCTATGGATATTTTTATTTTTCCTTCTCATGCTGAATCATTCGGGCTTGCACTTGCAGAAGCAATGGCAATGGAGCTTCCTTCAGTTTCTTCAGATTCAGGGGGTGTTCTTGATATAGTAATTGATAATGAAACAGGTTTACTCTTTGAAAACAAAAACCCGCAGGACCTTGCGGAAAAAGTTTATGAACTTATTGCTGAACCGGCACTGAGAAAAAAGTTAGGCAAAGCAGCAAGGCAGAGAGTGATTGAATATTTTAACATTGAAAAGCAAACTGACAAGATTATTGAGATATATGAATCCCTGATAAAAAATCAGTAAACAAGTCATAATAGAATTGCTGAAAAATGTATAAATTAGACCTTAATTATAAAGGACTTCTCTTGCTGCAGAAAATTTTATTCAAAGATAAAGAAGCGAAAAAATATCTTGAAAAAGATGAATTTGCTGAAGCCGCAAAAATTCTTTTGAGAAATCAACGGCTTGACTGGCAGATGCTGGCGGATGGATATTCTTCATTAGAAAATCAACAGGTGAAAGAATTCCAGTTTGACGGCTTCGTAATTAAAGTTCAGTATAATACCGGGCGGATACATTCAGCACTCGTAAAGATAGATGAAGAATCTTTAAACAGCAGAAAATGTTTTTTGTGCAGCGAGAACAGACCTGTGGAACAAAAGGCAATTCAATACAAAAAAGATTTTTTAATAATCTGCAATCCTTTCCCGATCCTTCACGAACATTTTACAATTCCCAGCATAGATCATAAGCCGCAAAGGATCAGGAATCATTTCAATACTTTCCTATCTGTTTCAAAAGATCTTTCGAAATATTATAATGTTTTCTACAACGGGCAGAAATGCGGGGCTTCCGCACCGGACCACCTTCATTTCCAGGCTGTCACAAAAAATTCTCTTCCTATTGAGTCTGATATTAAAATGATAAAGTCTGAATACGGCATAACGCTGAGTGAAGATTTTGACTTGACTGTTACAGGCATAGATGACACAGTGCGCAGATTTATTCTGATCGAAGGAAAGAAAGACAGAGACGTTCAATATGCGTTTGAAAAGTTTTACAAAGTTTTTGAAATGATCTCTGCCGAAGATGAAGAGCCTATGTTCAACATTCTGTCTGTGTACACTGAAAAGAAGGGCTGGAAAATTTTTCTGTTCGCGCGTTCGAAACATCGTCCTTCGTTCTATTATTTTGAGGGGGAAGAAAGGATCCTGCTCAGCCCGGCGGCAATTGATTTCTCAGGTCTGTGCGTAGTGCCGGTCAAAGAACATTTTGATAGGATAACAAAGGATCATTTGATAAAAATTTTCAGGGAAGTTTCGCTGGGGAAAGAAGCCTTTGAATTTTTGAAATCCGGATTGGAAAGAAGATTGAATGAGTAAACTTATATTAGTTTGAGTGACTTACTTTTGGGCACATCGCTTAGCTCTTGCATCTTCTACTATCTTTGTGATTTCATCTAAGCTTGGGGCGGTAGAAGAATTAAGTCTCATTTTTCTTGGATATGCTTTTAACATTGAAAGCGGGTCATCACTTATTCTAATTAACTTTAGTCCTTGCATATCTTTAATGAGCCGCAAAGCCTTTGGATTTAGTATTTCTATTTTTAATGCTTCCATATTTAGTCAAACAAAAGAGTACCTTTTTTACTATAAACCTATATAAACTCATTGACTTCTTCAACCTGACTGATTGTTTGGTCTCAGTAACTTTATTGCATAATTAATTGATTGCATTAATTTTATTCCTCTTTCCACTTCATCAGCCAATGGTCAAGAGAGAAATTACCTGAGCCATATAATAAAAAGAAAAGCATCAGTACCAGGAACATTATTGAGTAACTGAGCTGTGAGTTGAGTGCAAACAATTCTTTATGAAAATCTACCATAATAATTGCACCGATGACAGCAGGCATCTGAAATAAAATTGCCCACCTTGAAATAAATCCTACGGCAACTGCGAGTCCGCCGACAATAAAAGCAACAATGACATAGTGAGCTATATAAAATGAGAGGAATTCAGACATACCTGTACTGCTGCTCTCCAGCATTCTGATAACTTCCTGCCGGTTGAAAATAAAAGCTACGCCTTTAGTGATCAAAAGCAAGCCAAGAAAAATTCTGATAAAGTCAAGCCATTTGGGATGGTGATGATCTGCCCAGTATTCTATTTTTTGAAACGGTTTCATATTACCCCCGTAATTGTTTGATAACTTTTAAATACTGACTAACAGTAATCTATTCAATTAAAAATTAATTAGAAAGGGAAAAAATTAAATAAACGATGACTCGTCGCCTGCATAATTTAATTTTCCATCAGCAATTCTGGCGGGCTGTGTATAAGGATGTTCATCTGCTTTAAGTTTATCCATTATGTGCATAACAGTCCAGCCGTTTAATTTCAAATAGTCGGCTATCATCGAGCGATGACATTTCCACCACACTGCTTCGGAACACATTATTGCTGTTCTTCTTTTCTGTGCGATCTCAATTAATTCTTCAATACCTTTTTGAAAATATTCTGTTTCCATATAATCGGCATAGCCGCGGAACGAGGGGTTCCGCCAGCCGGTGTTTCTAGAATCTTTTTTAACTTTCCTCCTGCCGCCAAGCCTAAGTATATGCACATATTCGATTTTATTTGTGAGAAGCGATTCAGCAAGATTTTCTTTGTTGAACTGTGGAAATTTTTTAGAACCGGGGTAACCGCGGACATCAGCAAGGATTTCAATTCCAAATGCTTTTAACATTTCAACAAAGTCTTCAAGCATTCTTGTCGAATGACCAATAGTCCAGATCGTCCTGCTGCTGTGTTTTTCCATTTTAAAAAATAATCAGACTCAATTATCAAATCCCCTTAGGAAATTTATAAAACTATTCAGTTTTAAATATGTACAAAAGCAATAATAAGTAAAACAGCAATAATTATATCAAATAACACCGGCAGCAAAAAGAAATACCTTATACATATAATTCCGTGCAAGATGTTTGAAACAATCACGATAGCTATTAGGGGTTTTATTATGTACAAAGAACCTGGCGGAATAATCAACAACAACAATAGTATGCTTATTTCAAACAACCCGAAAAGAATTGCTATCAAACCACCGCCGAAATAAAAATTCCAGTAGCTTCGTTTAAATCCTCCAAAGTTCCAGTGATTAGATTTCATTGCATTGATTAATGCAATTTCATCCTGCCCATGCTTTGGCTTTGAAGTCAGGAAAAGAATAGTGCGAGCAGTGTATTGTAAAACCGCAATACCAAATGCAAAATATAGAATAACTTTTATCACCTTTCTTAACGATTTTTATTTCTTGGTAAACAGATCAAAAGTAAGTGTGTCAAAGAATATAGCAAGCGAATTAAGCTTGCCGTCTTTTACTTTCCAGAATTCTGCAACGTCGCCGTTGATATTTTTACCATTAGGAAAAACATAGTCGTAGTTTGCAAGAACACAAGCGCTATCGTCTTCCACAAACATCTCTTTTACCCTCATTGTGGTGAACAGCCTTGAGAATCTATTAATAATTTCTATGTAAGCCTGCTTACCGACAACCGGTGTTGTATTCGTCATATCTCCGCCCACAAATTTGAAATCGTCGGAGATAACCGATTCCCATCCGTACTTTTGAGCGAATCCTTTATAATATGTTTCAAGAAGTTCTTTCGTTTTCATAGCATTCTCCTTTTTATAAATTAATGTTGTCTTATAGGTGTATCGGGAACTCCCTTTTGCTGCGTTATTAATTTCAGCAAGCTCTCTCCCACATAAAAATTCCAGCCTTTTTCGCAATCGTTGTAGCACTCTATCCCGGGAACTAATCCTATGTGCGTCATACTGATTTGTTGTGCAGATTTATTTGTAGAAATTTCCCAATTAATTTTAGTGTCTTTCCATTCTTTCTTATTTTTTAACCAATCCAGGAAACAGTCTGTTACAAGCCAAACTACTTTTTTATCAGGGAGGAATTCAATGATTTTGAATGTTACAAAAGTTTTACCAAAACGAACCGTAAATATGTCATCAAGTTTTTCAGAATTTCCTTTAAAATTTGTAGCCCGCCATTCTGAAACCCGGTTGATGTAATCGAGCGCCTCTCTGGCTGATATATTTACAGTAATGCTTTTGTGATAATCTTTCAGTTTCATTGTGTCTGTTGTCATAAGATTTTCCTTTAAATTATTTTTCTGCTGCTTCTTTTAGTTTTTCTGCAAATCTCAACTGCCAGCCTTTGTTGTGTCCTTCGATCCTTTGCTGTCTTGTCTCAGCAGGAACATTTTCCCAGCCGGTGTGGATAAGCGTAAGCTCGGTCGTATCGCCTTTTGGTGAAATTAAAATAGTCACCAGAGTTTCTCCGTTCACTATTTGTGCATTCCAGGTGTAAGCGATTTTTTTGTTCACTTCAATTTCCTTAACCTTGCAGTAAATATAACCATCCCAGTTTTCCATAGCTTCCGCTTTAAATGTAAACTCTTTTTCAACAACCGGTTCGAATGTGGTTGGCATCAGCATCCACTCTGCCAGCTTTTCCTGATCGGTCAAAAAATTCCACACTTTTGAAACAGGCGCATTCAACAGGACTTTCTTTTCGATCCTTTCCATAAATTTTCCTTTTATTTTTTTTTCAAAAAATTCTTTAAGTGAAACACCAATAATATGATTCCATCCTTCAACAAAGTTTCCTTTTGCGAAATCAGGATTATCAGCGGGGAAGCTTTCCAGTCCTGTGTGAGTCAGCCTGACTTTTGTTTTATTATTTTCTGTAAAGATCTCAAATGTAACGAATGATTCACCTGCGTAACCGTCATATCTCCAACTGTAGCTTAGCTTTTTGTTTGTCACTACCTCTGTAATTTTGCACAGGTGCAGATATTTTTTTTGCTCTGTCCCTCCCCAAAAGCTGAATTCGAAGCCGACTTCAGGTTTAAATTCGGCAAGATCAAAATACCATTTTCTCATTTCGTTTTTATCCGTAATTGCTTTCCACACTTTTGAAACGGGTGCATTCAGAGTTACCTCTTTCACCACTGGTTCTGTGTCCCGTGCATTGCGAATCTTTGTTTCATTCTTCATTCTTTATTTCCCACTAAGTTCTTTAAAGCTTGTAGTTTTTTATTCCAGAATTTATCATAGAACTGCAGCCAGTCTTTCACTTCGTTGAGCGGTTCTACGTTAAGGCGGTAGTATCTTTCTCTTCCTTCCCAGCGCGGGGCAACGAGATTGGTTTTTAATAGTATCTTTAAATGTTTTGAAACAGCGGGTCGGCTGAATTTAAATTTTTCCGAAATCGAATTGACCGTGAGTTCTTTATCAGCCAGCATCATTAATATTTTTCTTCTGTTGGGGTCTGCAAGAGCAGAAAAAACATCGTCAATTTTATAAGCCATCTAACTTTCTCAAATACGTAACTAATTGGTTACCTGAATATAGGTAACTTTCTGGTTACGTGTCAAGGGATAAATTTATTTTTAGTAAATTTTATGCAGACGAGCTGTTAAGCTCAATCAGGAAGGCGGGGCAATTATCAGAAGCTAATTGAAATCAAACATCAGGAATTTTTTAACTCCTGATGTTTTATAATGTGAAAAGTAATTTTATCCTTTTATCATTATCAGCATCATCTTTGTTTTCTCAACTGCTTTTAAGGCATGCGGAATTGCAGCGGGGAGTTTCAGCAATTCACCCGATGAAACAGTATAATTTTCACCTCCGACTTTTATATCCATCTTTCCTTCAGGAATAAAGACCAATGCCTCGTAAGGAGAGGTGTGTTCGGTCAATCCCTGTCCGGCGTCAAAAGCAAACAGGGTAACATTACCCGTTTCTTTTTTTATTAAGATTTTACTTACTATAGATTCATCCTGGTAGTTCAGTTGTGCTGATAAATTTTTTACTTCGGTTAATTTTTGTTCTGACATTTTTAATCCTTTGAATATTTGTTAAAATTTTTCTCCTTTTGCTTCCCTGTACTGGCTGCCAACAGGCCTTATCCGTCCCCACATAGAGTAGAAGAATAACATTATCGCGATAACCTGTAACGTTGAAGTAATTGTAATCATAATGTTTATCCAGTCAATGAAAACAAAGCCTGCCGCAGTCTGGAAAATAAATCTCGATGCCGTTGAAATTGTCATCAGCCAGTATGTGATAAGGATTAAATCGGGGTTATATTTTTTATCATCTTTTTCTGCGCGCGGGAAAAACCACAATGCTACTCCCATTATCATCATCATAACAGAACCGACAAGAATAATGTGCGCGTGGGCTGAGATTAATTCCGGTCCAAACGGTGTGTGAAAAATATTTTTTGCTGCTGACATATAAAGCCCCGACAAGATTCCCACAAGCAAAAACACAACACTAGTTTTTACAAAGTATCTTACAGTAGAAAACATAAATCATCTCCTTGCTATAATCGCCCCAACTGTCTTTTTGCCTCATCGCTCATTTTATCCGGTGTCCATTTTGGTTCCCAGACAAGATTTACAAAAACTTCATAGCCGGGGTCAAGCGCCTTCAATTGATTTTCAACCCAGCTTGTGATACTGCTGTGCATCGGGCAGCCCGGCGTTGTCAGAGTCATTGTTACTGTTATCATCGCTTCTTCAATTATAATATCATATATCAGTCCGAGGTCAACAATATTTAAGCCGATCTCAGGATCAATCACGGACCTTAGTGCATTCATCACCTGTTCTTCATTTATCATTTTTGACACTCCGTATAAAAAATATTGAAAACATATTTTTTAAAAATAAAAGCGAGCTTACAAACATCACTCCGGTTGAAGCATACATTAAAATTTTATTTTCCAATGCCATCGCTGTAATTGTTACTGCCACGGCAAAGATCATCAGGACGAATTCTGCTCTTGCAAGTTTTTCACTGTACATATCTTTTAACAAAGGAACCGGCTCAAATCCTACTTTACTGCTGAATTTATGGAACCAGACCAGGAATGGAACGATCTTATACATTTGTCCTACTATCAGAAGTGAAAAGTAACCAAACAAGATCATATAGCCATATATCAGTACAACTCTTGTGAGTGCATCAAAATCCAAAAACTTTTCGAAAACCAAAAATACGCCAACAATAGTTGCAGCAAACATCATCCCGAACGAAACCATTGAATATGTCAAACCAACATCAAGATTTTTTCTTACCCTGTTTTTCATTATCAGGTAAACCTGGTAAAGGAAGGTTAAATTTCCGCATGCAATTAAGGCAGTTGATATTGGCAGCATTATCGTTCGTCGAGGGAAATGATACTCAACTGTTAATAAAATAAGCCCGGCATTTATGAAAACAAAAACCCATTTGGCAGGCTTAAGTGAAAATCCATGAGACAGTGAGAACATCGGGATCAGTTTGTAAGTAACTCCCATTATCACCATCGAAACCCAGCCGACGAATGCAAGATGCGCGTGAAGCTTTAAGTACTCAAGATGATTTGTCTTAAAGTAAGGTGAATAAAGATTTATCGCCATCATTATTCCGGCGGCAACTGTAAAAAAAAGATAAAATAATGCAGCAGCTAAATATGTGCCGGTTATATTCCATTCTTTTACTCTTATCAATGAAGCAGTTATATTAAAAATAAAAATCAAAATCGCCAGTGAGACCAATGATGCAAAAACTGCCAGCAAAAAAGTATCGAATTTAAAAAAAGACAAGACCATTCCTGTTACGCTCGCAAGGTAAACCCAGAACTGAATTTCTCCAAGTCTTTCGCTGAAAAGCTTTACCTGAAGCACCACCGGCACAAGCTGAAACATTGCACCGAAGATAATCATTGTAATCCAGCCAAGTGTTGCAATGTGTGTAAGCCCCAAAAGTTTTGGTTGAAAATGATATCCAGTAATTGAGTCTGCATTTATGAACATTAAAAATGTCAGCATCGCAAATCCGCAAATGGAAGCAATGAAGTATTTTCTTACCATTTTATAAGATGGTGACATTTTATTTGCAATTCCGGCTGGCTGCATTGTTAACCTTCTTTTGCTTTCGTAATAACTATCCTGTAATAATTTTCTTCAATCTTATTTGCAGCAGCGGTAAATCCGCGCTCAGCAAGTTTATCATAGAGCATCAGTGGTTCGCGGTGATGGTGAACCAAAAGGACAGCGTTGCCGCTTAACTTAGGAAGCATTTCTAAAATTTTTATCATAGGTTCCGGCGGCTCAAGATTTCTGACGTCAAGCTCGATAATTCCTTCTATAGGATGTGAAGGAAGCCCTTTATTTTCATTTTTTATTTTTTCGTTTTGTGCGGGAGTTCCGTCTTTGAAGAAATAAACATTCCACACATCGCCGGTTTTTTCCGTCCAGTGTTTGAACCCCTTGTTGCCAAGCACAGTGTAAAGAGGTACCGGTTCGAAAGAATTTATGAGATGAAGGACTTCGTTTTCTTTGAGATTGTTTACAGCATTTTTAATTTTATGTATCGGGTCTGTTCCTGAAGCAATTTCATTCCTGACATCAAGGTCAACTATTTTTTCTGAAGGGATATTTTTCAGGTATTCCGGTTTTTCCTGATGAACTACCGGCGGGTTCTGTATTGCTTTTTTGTCATTCTCAATTATTTTGTGGATCGCTTCGCCTTTACCGATTGCAAAGTTGAGTTCTATCAAAAGCTCTTTCAGCGGAACACCGGCAATAGCCGCTGCTTGTTCAACGTTTACCCTGCCCGCAAGTGTTTTTCTCAGGAAAGCGTTGTTTAATTTTTTAAAATGCGGGCTTGCTTTCAGAAGCACTTCCAGCGTTTCGGGATATTGATCGAGCATCTTAGATATTTTCAGGTCTTTCGTAATCATTTTATACTTTTTTAATATTTACTTTCCAGGTCTCAGGACCCTGCTCAATATACTCCCACTCAAATTCGTTTGGGTTCTCTGCAGACATCTGGTAGTAAAGAGGCTTCGGATCGTGATCGTTTATTAATTGAAAAGCCTCACCGTTTGCAAGTGAATCGAACATTGCAAAAATAGCCGGGTGTTTCTCCCTCGGAACTATCGGGCGTACATCGAGTGTTTTGATTTTTGTATCTGTCATTTTTCGTCTCCTTTATTTAAAAAATTTATTTATATACTTCAATTTAAAAAGGTGAGGGAAAAATTACTTTGACTTAAGTCAGAAAACCAGGTTTTAATTCAGTGCAGATTTTTTGTTGTAAAATCAGAGGTGTAAAATCAACCAGCTAATTGTTTTAATTTTTTAAGATCTTTCACAAATATTTTTTTGCCGTTTACAACGATAATATTTTCTTCCTGCAATTTTTTAAACGCGCGTGAAAGGGTTTCTGTAATTGTGCCGAGGTATGCAGCAACGGTTGCTTTTGAAATTGTCAGGCACAAAAAAGGCTCTTTTAGTTTTATCGAACCATTCTTTTCGATTTCTTCAATGATAAATCCTGCCAGGCGGTTTGAAACCTCCTTAGTTGAAATTTCTTCCATCTTTTTTGTCATCTGTCGCATTCGCTTTGCAAACCCTGCAAGCATCTTAAAAGCGATCGAAGGGTTTTTCCTTATCAGACCGGCGAACTCTTCTTTGGAAATGAAAAGCAAAAGACTATCTTCGAGTGCCTGTGCATTGGCGGGATAATTTCCCCCTTCTTCAAAAAGGGGAACATCAGCAAATAGCTGCGGCGGTTTTCTCAGGTGAAGAATATATTCTTTGCCTTCGGCAGAAATCCTGTAAACTTTTATATTGCCTTTAAGCACGATATAAAATCCGCGGTAGTAGTCGTTTTCAAGAAAGATGTGCTGATTTTTTTTGAACTGCTCAATCCTGCCGATCTCTGATATTTCATTAAGGTGCGAAACATCCATTTCAGAAAACAGCGGTACATTCCGCAGAATTTCTTTTTTAAGATTTTCTTCGGGTTTCATTACTACAAATTAATGATTTTTTTGTACGATTATAAACTCCAAAATATTTGTTGCAGATCATTTAATTTTCTATTGCTCACATATTTATCTCAAAAATTTTCTTATAATAAAAATTTACTAATTAACTTTGTTGCTTGTATTTGATTAGTGTAACTCATTTCCTTCTCTCCCTTTTTTTGGCTAGAGACTGATTGAAAATTCAAGTTTAATAAATAAATATTCAATTATTTGTTGAACCCCTACGGGGTTAGGATATTTGGGATGGTCTTCGTTCTACAAATATTTAACTCCTACGGAGTTAGCTCAATGCGTGTTTTCGCTCCGTAGGAGCGATATATCTGTAGAAAAAAAACAAACAAGAGCCTGAACTCCGTAGGAGTTCAATAAAAACTGTAATTAATCTGAAATTGTTATTTACTTCTTTATTGTTCTGAAAAAATATTCTGGACTGTAGTGTACCCACATTCTGATGTGATTCTGAAGAAACACTTAAATTGCATTCATCAAAATAAGGTTATAACTTATTCACCGAATATTACGGAGTATTTTTTTGCCCGATTATCTTTCTCTATTAATTCTTTTTGGCGTAGGACTGCTGGCAGGATTTATAAATGTGAATGCCGGCGGTGGTTCAACGCTTACGTTGCCCACATTGATCTTTCTCGGATTAGATTCTGCGCTTGCCAACGGCACAAACCGTGTAGCAATTTTTATTCAGAATATTTCGGCAGTCTACTCATTTAAGAAAGAAAAATATGAGCAGTTCAATATTAGCCTGAAGCTTTCGCTGCTAACTCTGCCGGGCGCTGTCATTGGCGCACTGCTTGCTGTAAAGCTAAGTGATGCGATCTTTCAGAAAATTCTTGGAGTGATAATGATCGGCATAATTATTTCGATGATAATCCCGCAGAAGAAAATACTTGATTCACAGCACAACAACAAAAAAATTCCATTGAGTGCATACTTTGCCATGTTCGGTATCGGGTTTTACGGTGGATTTATCCAGGTCGGCGTAGGATTTATTTTAATGGCAGCGCTTCAGAGGCTGATGAAGCTGAATCTCATTTACGTAAACATGCACAAGGTTTTTATCGTATTCATTTATACGATCCCTGCAATGCTCATATTTATTTTTACCAAAAATGTGAACTGGCTGCTAAGCCTGGTACTTGCGGCGGGCAATGCTGCAGGCGCATGGTGGGCAGTAAAATTTTCTGTAAAGAAAGGTGAAAAGGTAATTAAGATTGTTTTGATCGTCGCCGTTTTGACTATGTCTTTGAAATTGCTCGGAGTGTTTTAATTTTTTCACAGAGTGACCAATTCTGGGGGGACCGGCTTTCCCTGTTGGCAATTGACAGGTTTACTTTCAAAACACTTTTTTTTATTTTAATTCACGTTAAAGGAATTAGTATATGAATAATGAGATTCTTTTTGTAGTGCAAGATTCGCCTGAGGGTGGTTACGAAGCTAAAGCGCTGGGGGAATCTATTTTTACTGAAGGTGAATCATTAGAAGATTTGAAAGAAAATATCAGGGAGGCAGTTGCCTGTCATTTTGAGGCTGAAAACATGCCCAAGATTATAAGAATACATTATGTAAAAGAAGAAATTATTGCTGCGTGAAAATCCCACGAAATGTTTCTGCTGATTTTATTATTAAACAATTATTAAAATTGGGTTATGAAATTACACGACAAAAGGGAAGTCATATAAGACTTAAAAAAAAGTATTTTGATGGCGAACATCATATTACTATTCCTAACCACAATCCTATAAAAATAGGAACTTTAAATAATATTCTTAACGACATCTCGCTACAATCAAAAGTTAAAAAGGAAGAATTGATAGAAATTTTGTTTAGTTAACTGATATTACGCAAGTGACTCTTTTTTGCCACTCACAAAGTGATGCCTTCGGCAGAAGGCACCAAGACACTAAGTGTGTTTATCCAGTTTCTCAAAATTTCTTCGTGCCTTAGTGACTTTGAAAGAAACATCTAATATCTTTCAGCAAGCTTATGGACTTGAAAAATTTACTGCTGTGCTAAAATTTTTTTCAGTCCTGTTTCATCTGTTTTTAGCTGTCCGATTTTAATTAATCTCGGTGTAAGTATTGCCCAGTTTTTATCCATCGCAAAAACTTTTTTAAAGATCGGGAGCGCTTCATCGAGCTTGCCGGTGTTTGTTAAAGTTACCGCATGCCAGAATTTCATTTCTGCATTGTCCGGGAACATTTCTTCAGCAGTTGAATATTCTTTCATAGCAAGCTTCATATCATTATGCTCAACCGCAAGGTCGCCTGCATTCATATGATCGTAAGCGCGGTGAACTTTTAATAATCTTTTCAGTTCACTTATCGGGTGATTGCTGTCTTCAACACGAAGATCAATTAGCCTGTCCTCCCAGATTTTCCCGGTTGATTTTCCTCTCACAACTAAAATAGCCGCAGATTGTTTACCGCGGATATCTCCGCCGACTGACTGCCCCGCTTCGAGTGCTGCTATCAATCTTTCCGCAAGCGGCTGACCTTTTGAATCCTCAAATGCTTTTGCCATAGCAGGCCATACTTTATCATTCAGCATCAGGTTTGCCTGGCAGGAAAAATTATCTCCCTGTATATCTCCTGCAGGGGGAATACAATTTTTACCGGTGTATGCTGCGACATTTCCTTTGCTGTCAAGAATTGCAAGCTGACGGAGATCCCTTCCTTCGTCATTTGCGATCAGCATATCAACAGCCTGCTTTGCTGTTAAGCCGTTCTTTAATAACGCAAGCCCGCGCGGACCGAAAGAAGGATTAACAAAAGACTGAGTTGCAACAACTCCTACCCCCGCTTCGCCCCAGGTTACAAGCGAACCAACCGAAAACCAGTGTGACTGAACCGCAACTCCCATTTCCCCTGTCTCAGGATCCCTCGCCACAATTGAAAAAGTATGAGCAAGAGGTTCTTTGCTGAAATAAAGCTGTGCGTTTGTCCCTCCTGCAAAAATAGTTGTAAGAAGCAAAAAGATGAGAATAGATTTTGTTTTCATATACAATCCTGTTTTGTTAAATAAAGAAACCTACTATTGCGTTCTATGTATTTCTAACTTAAGTTATTTATCAATAAAAATAACTAAAAAAGTGATATGGCAAAAAAAATAATTCTGGACAAAACAGTAAAATTTTTTGTAGTTGTGATCGGGCTTGTTTTTATAGCCTTCATTTTAAAGGAGCTGCAGAATATATTTATTCCCTTTGTAATTGCTTACTTCCTTTTTTTCCTTTTCAACCCGCTGAATAATTTTTTGGAGAAGAAAAAGATCCCGCAGTTCATTTCTATAATTGCAGATGTTATAATCATAGCATTTTTTGCCTGGGGAATTTCCTACTTTGTAATTGACACCTTCAGCAGGTTTGGTGCACAGCTCCCGGTTTATGCCGATAAGCTTAATAAGATCGTCATCTCGACCGCCGCTTCGCTCGGAATACAAGATCAGTTTTTCAAAAATTTTTCAATTCAAAACCTGGCTGCCGAGATAGACTATAAACTTCTCGCCGGAAGTGTTTTTAATTCAACTTTTTCTTTCCTTCAAAACATTTTTTTCATCCTGCTGTTTTTCATTTTTGTAGTCACCGGGCATACAACAATTTATGAAGCCATAAGGAAAAGGTATGTCTACAAAAAAGTAAAGCCAGAGCTAAAGGAAATAAAAAAGAAATATGGAAGTGTGCCCGAAGCAGCATCCGAAATTGACCAATGGATGGGAAATAAATACAATATCGAAAAGCATGAAAAGGAAGAACGGCTTTCCAATACTTTCAGGGAGATCAATGACCAGATAAAGAAATATATAATAGCAAAGATAGCAATTAATTTGTCAGCGGGGATTATTGTCGCATTACTGCTGGCTGCTTTCGGAGTTGACTTCCCGGTGATCTGGGGAATATTTACCTTCCTGTTAAACTTTATACCATCAATAGGTTCTGCAATAGCATTAATTTTGCCTGCTGTTATAGTTCTGATCCAATCCGGTTCCGTTGGTTATGCTTTGCTGATTGCACTTGTTATGGCAGGTATTCAAACGCTGTTCTTCAATGTAGCAGAACCGGCGGTTATTGGAAAAAGACTGAACCTGAACCCGATGCTGATACTGCTTTCAGTCCTCGTGTGGGGATACATATGGGGAGTTGCAGGTATGCTTCTTTCGGTTCCGTTGACGGCAATTATTAAAATCATTATTTCAAATTCAGAATCTAAAAATCTGAAATTCATCAGCGACCTGATGGGCTCACCTCGCACCTGAGTCGGCTCGCCTTGCGAAGCAGGAAGCGCACAGGTAGACGAGGAAATAATAGCGAAGTAAGAGATGACATCTTTTGTAGGAAAGCAGATATTTATTTTTTCGGAAGTAATACTGTTTTTATCGGTAATTTTTTTAAATGCAAAAGATGTCATCTCTCTATCTGCGTAAGTTCAGTTAGTAAGTTAAGGTCGTTAATTAAACTTAACATCAATTCCGTCTTCACGCAAAATAATTTTAGCTGCTTTATTCTTTTTCAGGTAGTAACGCGGGATAAATAGACAAACAATAATTCCAACAGACGATAATACAATTCCCAAAACTTTCGCATAAGAATAAGCAAGAGAGAAACTCATCACCAGCAATACAACGCAGACAATTGCCAGCACATAAAAACCGTACATTATTAATAATTCGGTCTGCTGCATTGTAGACGTACTGAAAATTTTTCTTATGTCTTTTGAATCTTTAACCCCATAATTATCATCGTCAATAATGCTGATGCTTACTCTTCTATAATATAATTCGATGGCTTTATTAAGCCAGTTATCAGAAGAAGTTTTTACCGGGTAGCCCATAGTTCATTTTCCTTAAGCTATTTTCAACATCGCTTTTTGACAAAACAAATGCTTATGCAGCAGATCAAGGGAAAGGCTGCTAATTCACGCACTTGTTTCTCAGCAAACTAAATTCTTTAGTATTAAATTGCAATAACACACAATGCGAGGGTCCTTTACTAATTAAAAATGTTAGATTTAGTTAATCAATTTCCTTATTTTGAAACGTAGTTTTGATAATCATTTTAACTTAATCTGGCAGGGTGTTCGTGGATTATTATTAATTCAGATTAAATTACACTCCCATCCATTTTTCATTTCTTGGCGGGGGTGATGAGTTGGCGTAAAACACAAAAGATATTTTCTGATTCAGAAATTTTTATTTTCCAATAATATTTTATGAGTATTAACAATTCCAAATCTCTCGAGTCCTGGATATGGGATGCGGCTTGTGCTATCAGGGGAGCGCAAGATGCGGCTAAGTACAAAGACTTTATTCTCCCCTTAATTTTTACAAAACGACTCTGCGATGTATTCGATGATGAAGTCCAGCGAATTGCAGATAAGATCGGCTCAAAAGAAAAAGCATACAGGCTGATTGGGAAAGACAGAAAGCTCATTCGCTTTTATATTCCATTTAGACCCGATAAGATCGAAGATTCCACCTGGTCAGTAATTCGAAAACTCTCAACGAAAATTGGGGAGGAATTAACTAATAAACTCAGAGAGATTGCAAGAGAAAACCCCCGCTTACAGGGGATAATTGACAGAGTTGATTTTAACGCTACTACACACGGGCAAAGAGATATTGATGATGATAAGCTTAGCAACCTGATTGAAGAAATTAGTAAAAAGCGTTTAGGTCTTAAAGATGTTGAACCTGATATCATTGGAAGAAGCTATGAATATCTTATAAGAAAATTTGCCGAAGGCGGAGGACAAAGCGCTGGTGAATTTTATACTCCCAAAGAAGTCGGAATGATAATTGCCCGTATTCTCGATCCTGAACCCGGAATGCAAGTTTACGATCCTTGCTGCGGCTCGGCTGGACTGCTTATCAAATGTCAGTTAGTTCTTCAGGAAAAAATGTACCTAAGATCAAAACAAAAGTATGCACCTTTAAAATTATACGGGCAGGAGTATATTGCAACTACCTGGGCTATGGCTAATATGAATACAGTTATTCACGATATGGAAGGACAAATCGAAATTGGTGATACTATGAACTCACCGAAGTTTCGGGAATCCGTAACTTCAGGAAAGGAAAGAAACAGACTAAGAAAATTTGATCTTGTTACGGCTAATCCAATGTGGAATCAAAGCAATTTTAATCAATCAACTTATGAGAATGACGAGCTTGAAAGATTTCCGGCGGGCTTTCCGCCAAACGGGACAGCGGACTGGGGATGGGCACAACATATTCTTGCATCTTTAAACGATAATGGAAGAGCAGGAATTGTTCTCGATACTGGTGCAGTCTCACGAGGTTCCGGCAACCAGATGACTAACAGGGAAAAAGAAATCAGAAAGTGGTTTGTTGAACAGGATTTAATCGAAGGCGCACTATACTTACCTGAAAATCTTTTCTACAATACTTCAGCGCCGGGGATTGTTTTGTTTCTTAACAAAAAAAAAGATAAAGCTAAAAAGAATAAAGTTTTGCTGGTTAACGCTTCTAAAGAATTCCAGAAAGGGCAGCCGAAAAATTTTATTCCTGATGAAAACCAGAATAAGATTGTTGATGCTTATCTCAACTGGAAAGAAACAGAAAGGTTTAGCAAGATAATTGACAAGGATGAGATAGTTAAGAATGATTACAACTTATCTCCAACCCGTTACATACATACAGCAGAAGAAGAAACATACAGACCTATCGGCGAAATACTCGAAGACTTAAAAGAACTTGAACAGGAACAGAAGGAAATTGATAAAGAACTGAAAGATATTTTTCAAAAGCTGGGTTATTAGTTATTGATTGAATTTAAGATGAAGAAAGAAAATTTAACTTTGAAGGAATACACTTTATTTCTGGATGAAATAAAGAAAAAAATTATGCAGGCACGGTACGCTGTTGCTCTCTCTGCAAACAAAACGCTGCTTATTCTTTATTGGGATATTGGGAGAACAATTCTTAAGAAACAAAAATTGCTGGGATGGGGCAGTAAAGTAATCTCCAAACTGGCAAAGGATTTATCTTATGAATTCCCGGAAGTAAAAGGACTATCGCGGAGAAATCTGCTATATATGAGGAAATTTGCTGAATCCTACCCTGAATTTGTGCAAGAACCGCTTGCACAAACAAAAGGAAGTCATCTGAAAGATATAATTGTGCAAGAACCACTTGCACAAATTCCCTGGTATCATCATATCACATTATTGGAAAAAGTAAAGAATAAAACTGAGAGAGAATGGTATGTACTTAAAACGATCGAGAACGGATGGTCGCGTAATGTCCTGCTGAATCAGATTGAATCGGATCTTTATAACCGCAGCGGCAAAGCAGTAACCAATTTTAAACAATCCTTGCCTTCCCCTGTTTCCGAACTTGCTAACCAGACATTGAAAGACCCTTATATAATTGACATCTGGGGATTGGATGAACAATTAAAAGAAGTTGAACTTGAAAATTTTCTTATAAAAAATATCTCAAAGTTAATGCTGGAACTTGGTAAAGGGTTTGCATTTATTGGTAATCAATATCGAATTAAAATAGGTGATAAAGATTATGCATTAGATTTGCTATTCTACAACTATAAGCTTCATTGTTTTGTTGTGGTTGATTTGAAAACAGGTGAGTTCTTACCCGAATATGCCGGTAAAATGAATTTTTACTTATCTGGTATTGACTCAACTCTGAAATCTGAGAAAGATAATCCATCTATCGGGTTGATTCTATGTAAATCCAAAAACAGGATTATTGCTGAGTATTCTTTGCGTAGTTTATCCAAACCAATCGGAGTTGCAAAGTATAAGCTGGTTAAAAAACTTCCGTCAAAGTTCAAATCTGCTCTGCCTTCTGTTGAAGAATTAGAAGCTGAACTTACGACTGTTCTTAAAACAACAAGAAAAAAATGAACCGAACGAAAGGCGAAATACTCGAAGACTTAAAAGAGCTTGAGCAGGAACAAAAAGAAATTGATAAAGAATTAAAAGGGATTTTTCAAAAATTGGGACACTGAATATGTTTACTAATGAAGAAGCAAACCATTTGTTACAACTGCCAAAGAAAATATTATTGAATGATCAGCTAACAGATACTGTTACAATTCGACAACAGTTTCCATTTAACCTAAGATATCTTCTTGGTTCAGAAGCAGATAATGAATTTCTTTTTATGGTGGAGGTAAAGCAAAGTTCAAAATTTAGTCTCAAATTTGATTTACACAACCAAGAGGATCAAACTAAAATTGGACTGATAAGAATAAACTATTTTGGTAAACATAAAAACCCAGAGATCGCTAATGACAAAGTTCCAGCAGTATTACATAAGTATGCTGGAAAATGGTTTGATTATGATGAGCATCATATACACATATATGTCGAAGGTTATAGATTATTAGATTGGGCTATGCCTTTAATTGACGATCCTTTTCCCATAAAAGAAATCAAAAATAATAGTAATATTGTCGATGCATTTATACATTTTTGCAAAAGAATAAATTTAATAACCAAAATTAATCTTGAGGAAAGTTTACTATGACTTGGGTTGATGAGCTCATCAGTAAATATTTTGAATTCCTTAAAAGCAAAACTTCAATTCACACCGATGATGTTACTGGATGGTCAGTAATCAGTACTCCCTTTTTCGGAATTTTTAATGATGCTATAGAACTCTATGTCAAGAAAAATAATGGAACTATACTGCTTTCGGATGATGGCCAAACAATTCATAATTTAGAGCTTGTCGGGGTGAATATTTTTCGCTCGCCAAAAAGAAAGGAAATACTTGAGAAGATTTTTTATAATTATGGTGTAAATTTAAAGGATGATGAGATAGTAATTGAAGCAAATGAAAGAGATTTTCCTCAGAAAAAATATAATATACTTTCTGCGATCATCGAGATAAATGATCTTTATACTTTGGCAAAACATACCATAGCCTCAATCTTTAAAGAAGATGTTAAAGGTTATCTTGACAGCCAAGAAATAGTTTATACCCCTCAATTCATTTCAAAAGGCAGTACTGGGCTTGAATTCACATTTGATTTTCAAATTGCCTATAAAAAGAGGGAAATTGTAATTAAGGCGTACAACAATATCAATAAGTTGAATCTTTCTTCATTCTTATTCAGCTGGGGTGATATTAAAGCTGTAAGAGAATCTATTACAAAAAAAGAGGTTTTAGGACTCGCCATTGTTAATGATGAGGATAAAGAGGTAAAATCTGAATACTTGGAAGCACTTAAAAGTAAAGGGGCAGACTATATCCTTTGGACAGATAGATTCTCAGCTTCTAATCTTCATAAGCTCCATAGTAATGGTACATCATAGATTTTTATATGATATTGATTAAAAGAAACGTCTCTCCGAAGAGGGATGCTAAACTTAGGATACTATCCTAAGCTCTGTTAATTTCTGCGATATAGTTACGAAACATGAGCAATACTTTCAAACAAATACCACAGGGCTTCAAACAAACTGATATTGGTTTAATACCTGAGGAGTGGGATTTGAAAAAATTAAGTGAAGCTTCTGAGATTATAATGGGGCAATCTCCACCTTCCAGCACATATAGTTCTAATGGTAATGGATTACCTTTTTATCAAGGGAAGACTGATTTTGGGAATGTGTATCCTACTCCAAGAATTTGGTGTACTTCACCTTCAAAGATCGCTGAAAAAAATGATATATTGATTTCTGTTAGAGCACCTGTTGGCCCAACTAATTTGTCATTTGAAAAAAGTGGAGTTGGCCGTGGTTTATCAGCTATCCGAGCAAGAGAGAATCACTATCTTTACATTTATTATTATTTAAAGAAAATTGAAAAGGAAATTGAGAAGCTCGGAACCGGCAGTACCTTTAAAGCAATAAATAAAAGTCAGTTATACAATATAAAAATCCCTCTTCCTCCTCTCCCCGAGCAAAAAAAAATTGCTCACGTACTTTCCAAAATACAGCGGGCAATTGAGACACAGAAACAAATAATTAAAACCACACAGGAGCTTAAAAAAGCTTTAATGCAAAAACTCTTTACAGAAGGGCTTAATCCGGCAACTACCGGACAAAAACAAACAGAGATTGGGTTGATACCGGAAAGCTGGGAAATAACAAATCTTGGATCAATTGTCAATTTTAAAACAGGTAAACTTAATTCAAATGCTGCAGTAGATGGAGGTAAGTACCCCTTCTTTACTTGTTCACAGGGAGATTTTTGGATTGATGATTATAAATATGATGAAGAAGCAATATTACTTTCAGGAAATAATGCAAGAGCAATTTATTCAGTCAAATATTATAATGGCAAATTTAATGCATATCAGAGAACCTATATAATTACAATAAAGAATTTAGCTGAATATGATTATTTCTTTTTGAAATTCGCTCTTGAATTCAATCTTGAAAGATTAAGAATAATATCAATAGGAACGTCAACCAAATATTTAACACTTGGATTACTTACTAATCTATTATTCATCAAACCTGACATTACTGAACAAAAGGAAATTGCTGTTCTATTAAAAAATATTGATAGTAAAATCTCCATCTATATTAATCGGTTAAATGCCTTGAAAGATTTATTTGAAGGTTCTCTTAATAAACTTATGACTGGTCAAATCCGAGTTAAAGATATTGAATTCAAAATAGACAAAGAGAAGGTAAGTTAAATGCCTGTTTCAATTCAACAATTTGAACAATGGCTTCGGTCAAAAGAAAAGGAGCGTCTTGAATTTAAAGAAGCCAGGCAGCAGTTTGACCTTGAACGATTGAAGAAATACTGCAATGCAATTGCTAACGAATGCGGTGGTCATTTAATACTTGGTGTTGATGACAATTTTCCTCACAAAGTTGTGGGAACTAATGCATTTCAAAATCCGGATTCTCTCAAAAAGGAGCTGCTGGATTCATTAAAGCTAAGAATTGAAATTGAAGAATTAATTTATATTGGCAAGAGAGTTTTAATATTTGAAATACCATCGCGCCCGATTGGAATGCCTTTACAGTACAAAGGTGCTTCATATATGAGAGTTGGTGAATCATTAGAACCTATGACCCCTGAGCAGTTAAAAAGAATATTTGATGAAGCGCAGCCGGACTTCTCTTCCGAAATTTGTGATAATGCAAACATTTCAGATTTAGATGAAGTCGCAATTGCTGAACTTAGAAGTCTCTGGTCAAAGAAATCTCAAAACACGGATATACTGACAATAGCTGTTGAGCAGCTATTATCAGATTCAGAATTTCTGATTGACGGCAAATTAAATTATGCTGCAATAATTCTGTTGGGGAAAAAAGAATCTCTCGGAAAGCTTCTTCCTAATTCCGAAATAATTTTTGAGTACAGAAGCAGTGAGGCTTTAATACAAACACAACAACGGCACGACTACAGGATTGGTTTCTTGGCTATTCACAATAAACTGTGGGATCAGATTAATCTCCGGAATGATGTCGAGCATATACAGGAAGGATTATTCATAAGAGACATACCAAATTTTAATGAAGAAGTAATTCGTGAAGCGTTACTGAATGCAGTATGCCATCGTGACTATAATTTGCAGAATTCGGTTTTTATCCGGCAATATCCTAAACTTTTGGAAATTGAAAGTCCGGGCGGTTTCCCTCCAGGCATAACGCCAGAGAATATTATCTACAAGCAATACCCAAGGAACAGAAGAATTGCAGAAGTTTTTCAGAAGTGTGGTTTGGTTGAAAGAAGCGGGCAGGGGGCAGATAAAATGTTCCGGCTTTCGATTGAGGAGGCAAAGCCGCGCCCTGATTATTCAAAGTCTGATGCATTTTCGGTCATACTTAGAATGAGAGGCGAAATCCAGGATATTCAATTCCTGAAGTTTTTTGAAAAGGTGTACTCAGAGAAAAAGATTAGCTGGACAACTCGGGATTTAATTTTGCTGGATGATATCAGGGCGGGAAAAATTTCTTTACCTGAATATCAGGATTGTTTGTACAGAATGATGGAACAGGGTATTGTTGAGAAATTTGGAAGAGGCAGAGGAGTCAAATATATTTTATCAAAACGATTTTATACATTTTTAGGTGAGAAGGGAGTATATACGCGCAAAAAAGGATTAGATAAAGAAGAGAAAAAAGCTTTGATTCTTAAACATTTAGAAAATCATAATTCGGGTACGATGAAAGAATTTGAACAAATATTTCCTTCCCTTTCCAGACATCAAATTTTTAATTTATTGAGACAACTTAAGCAAGAAAACAAAGTAAGATTCAAAGGTAGTTCAAAAAAAGGTATATGGCTGTTGCAATAAACTTTGGCGTTATGTAAAAAATTAACGCAGAAGTGACGCAGAAAAAAACGCAGAGGCATCTAAAAAGTTGAAATACTGCCTGAGATTGCAACGTTTTTACGTCAATTAAAAAACTTAATAGCTCACAAATGCCATAAAGAAATTAAAATCGGTTTTTAATGAAAACCCCGTTTGTCCTACTTACTACTTGACGCAAAACGTCATCCTTCGAACAAACCGGGTTATAATTTCTGATTCAAAGATATATTTGGTGTCACAGAGTATCAATAGCCTTTTAATGAAATGAGTAAATCATTTACAGAACATTCAACAGTTCAAAAAAGAATTTTAGAGTATGCAAACCAGATTGGCTGGCAGCTATTAACACAATCGGAAGCTGAAAAACTAAGACACTTCGATACTTCAGCAACATTACCATCAGAGAGGACTAAAAGCTCTTATCCATTTCTAAAAGATATATTAATTAGAAAAGTCATTGAGTTTAATCCTAAATACTCCGAAAAGGATAATGATCTGTTTTCAAAACTTAAAAATCTTCGGATAGACATTCAGGGCAACAAAGATTTTCTGCAATACATCAGGGGGGAGAAAACATTCTTTTGCGCAGAAGATAACCGCGAGTATAACCTAAAGCTCATAGACTTTTCCGCCATAGGCGGATCCGCCTCTGGCGGAGATGATCACACCAATAACACCTATCACGTTTCGGAAGAATATTATTTTAACAACGGCAGGTATGGCAACAGGGAAGATATTGTATTCTTTATTAACGGAATACCTGTAATTGTTATCGAGTGCAAAAACGCAACCAAGGATGAGGCACTTGCAATAGGAATAGATCAGATAAGACGATACCACAAAGAAACTCCCGAAATGTTGATTCCTCAGCAAATCTACACAGTAACAGAAGCACTTGGATTTTTGTACGGCGTTACCTGGAATACAAACCGTAAAAATCTTTTCAACTGGAAATCCGCCGAAGGCGGAGAAGAAATTGGAAATCTTGAATCGAAAGTAAAAACATTTTTTGATATAGATAGAATTTTAGCTTACCTGAAAAAGTACATCGTTTTTGTTGAGAAGGATGAGGAGTTAAACAAATATATTTTACGTCAGCACCAGGTAGAAGCAGTTGAGAAGGTTGTAAACAGAGCTTTGGACACAGAAAAGAAAAGGGGATTGGTCTGGCATACTCAGGGTTCGGGTAAGACATATACAATTATTAAAGCTGCGGAAATTCTTTTCAAAAAATCAGAAGCTGATAAGCCGACAATTATTTTGTTGATAGACAGGAACGAACTCGAAGATCAGATGATTCGTAATCTTGTATCATTAGGAATTCAGAATGTAGCTCACGCAGACAGCATTGCCACAATGAGAGATTTATTAAAAAATGATTATCGCGGTCTGATAGTTAGTATGATTCACAAGTTCAATGAAATGCCACCAAACATCAACAAAAGAAAAAATATTTATGTCTTGGTTGATGAAGCACACAGAACAACTTCCGGTGATTTGGGAAACTATTTAATGGCTGCAATTCCTAACGCAACTATGATTGGATTTACGGGCACACCGATAGATAAAACAGCTTACGGCAGGGGAACATTTAAAACTTTCGGAGTTGATGATCCAAAAGGTTATCTGGATAAATATTCGATCTCAGATTCAATTGAAGATGGAACAACACTACCGCTTTATTATTCTCTCGCACCAAACGAATTGTTAGTCCCTGAAGAAGTTTTGGAAAAAGAATTCCTTAAGCTTGCTGAAGCCGAAGGAGTTAGTGACATTGAAGAACTCAATAAAATTTTAGAAAAGGCAGTTCAGACAAGGCATTTCTTGAAAGGCAAAAGAAGAATAAATAAAATTGCAAAATTTGTTGCAGAGCATTACCAAACTTATGTAGAGAATCTTGGTTACAAAGCATTTTTAGTTGGAGTCGACAGAGAAGCTTGTGCTCTATACAAAAAAGCATTGGACAAATACTTACCCCCGGAATACTCTCGGGTTGTTTATACAAGTGCTTATAACGATACCGAGCAATTGAAAGAATATCAGATTGACAAAGAAGAAGAAAAAACAATTCGTAAGAACTTTGCTAAAAATGAAGTCCTGCCAAAGATTCTTATCGTTACAGAAAAGCTCTTAACTGGTTATGATGCACCAATACTTTATGCAATGTATTTAGATAAGCCAATGAGAGACCATACATTGCTTCAGGCAATTGCAAGAGTTAATCGTCCCTATGAAGATGAAGAAGGGAAGAAAAAACCATTTGGGTTGGTAATAGATTTTATTGGAATATTTGATAAGCTTGAAAAAGCATTGGCTTTCGATTCTGATGATATAAAGAGTGTTATTAAGGATTTAGCACTTCTCAAAGATTTATTCAAAAAGAATTTAGAAAGCATCGCACCTAAATATTTGGGATTGATAAAGCCGCCATATAATGATAAAGAAGTTGATAAGCTGATTGAGCATTTCAAATCTAAATCCAAGCGTAAAGAATTTTTTAAGTTCTATAAAGAAGTCGAAATGCTTTATGAAATTATTTCACCGGATGCAGTTCTAAGACCATACATTGATAATTACAAAGCTCTCACTCAAATCTATTACATAGTTCGCAATGCTTATGCTAAAAAGATTTACGTTGATAAAGAATTCCAGAGGAAGACGATTGATCTTGTAAAAGAGAATGTTGATATAGAAAATCTTGAAATGACTACCGATGCTTACGAACTTGATGCAAATACAGTTGAGCTTATCAAGAAAGGACAGAAACCGGATAATGTTAAAGTGATAAACCTTGTTAAAACTCTCGGTAGATATGCAGAAAAACATAGCGGTGATTTAGTACTAATCTCACTAAAAGAGAAAGCTCAGGAGATTCAGGAAAACTACGAAGACAGAATTATCACTACAAAAGCAGCATTAGAACAGCTTGAAGCTTTATTAAAAGCAGCACTTGGTCAGGAGGAAGAAAAGAAAGCTAAAGGATTTGATGATTTGACATTTTTCTTTTCTACAAAGCTTACAGAGTATGGATTGAGCAACAGTAATAACATTGCTAACAGTTTTACAGCAAGCTTTAAGAAATATCCTCACTGGCAGCAAAGCGAAGCAGAGACAAGAGAACTCCGACAGGAAATGTATTTAGCACTTATGTCTCAAGTGGACGATATAGAAAAAGCAAAACAAATTATTGATGACCTTTTCAACATTATCTTAAAAGCCAATGAGTAAGTGGAAAGATAAAGCTGAGTTCAAGAAAGAGGTGGAAAAATACTCTGAAAAACTTGATATAAAAGTGAGCGGCATTTATGTGCGACCTATGAAGCGTAAATGGGCATCCTGCTCAACAGCTGGTAACCTAAACTTTAACGATGAATTGATTGAAATGGATAAGAAGCTCGGTAGGTATGTCATTGTTCATGAACTATTACACTTCCATTATCCCAATCACGGTAAGCTCTGGAAAAGTCTGATGAGGGCTTATCTTGTGGATTATGAGAAGATGGAAAAGAAGTTAAAATCATTTTGAATCTAATCTCGGGATTACGCTAATTCTAATTGGCATTCTCCCATCACATTTCTTTTTGAAAAAATAAAACTATCTCTTATTTTCATTATCGTTATAAAACAACCGTGCCGACTCGTCACAAAGTGACCAATTCTGGTCAGAATTTGTCACTGTTTGATCGGAGCGGAATTGATCTGTAAAAACTATTTTCAAAAACAAAATTACAGGAGGCTCAGAGATGAAATTTAGATTACCAGAATTGATCACTATGCGAAAAATCCTGCGGGGACGAGCCGCTATAGCATTGGTGCTTTTCTTTGCTTTTACACTTTTTGCTCAGGAGAGAGTTGATCTTCAAATGGTGCAGAAGATCAGGAGTGAAGAATTTAATAACTCAAAAGTAATGGAAACTTTAAGTTATCTTACTGATGTCTACGGACCGCGATTAACAAATTCTCCCAACTGGTTCAAAGCTGCGAACTGCGCGAAAGATCAGTTAACAAAATGGGGGCTTGTAAAAGCAAACCTCGAACCGTGGGGAACTTTCGGCAAAGGATGGAGCGTTAATAAATTCAGTCTTGAAATGATAGAGCCGCAGTATGAACCGCTTGTTGCTTATCCCGAAGCCTGGACTTCAGGCACGAACGGAGTTGTTTCCGGCTCGCCCGTTCTTCTCGAAATTAAAGACGAGAAGGATTTCGATCAATATAAAGGAAAATTGAAAGGTATGATTGTAATGCTCGGCGGCGAACGTGATGTTGAAAAAAGATTTGAAGCAGATGCAAAAAGATATACCGACCAGGAATTAATTGATCTCTCAAAAGCCCCGGATCCCGGAGCGAGATCGCCTTTCTTTGCAAGGTTCGCAGAGTTCAGAAGGATGAGAGAGCTGAATAATAAAATTGAAAAGTTTCTCAAAGAAGAAGGCGCTGCTGTTATTTTGAAACCAAGCCGTGGTCAGGATGGAACTCTTTTCTCCCAGTCAGGGGGTTCTTATCAGATGAACGGCGAGGCGGGTATCCCTTCTTTCCAGGTTGCGATAGAATATTATAACAGGATCGTAAGGCTTATCAAAGAAAATATTTCCGTAAAGATTGAAGCCGGCTTAAGCACAACGTTTTACGATAAAGATTCGCTTGGATATAATGTGGTTGCTGAAATTCCCGGAACAGATCCCAAGCTGAAAGATCAACTCGTAATGCTTGGCGGACATCTTGATTCGTGGCAGGCATCTACCGGAGCGACTGATAACGCTGCAGGCTGCAGTGTTGTGATGGAGGCTGTGAGAATTTTAAAAGAACTCGATGTTAAACCAAGAAGAACCATCAGGATAGTTTTATGGAGCGGGGAAGAACAAGGGCTGCTCGGTTCACGCGGGTACGTGCTGAAGCATTTCGGCGATCCAAAAACTCTTGAGTTAAAACCTGAACAGAAAAAAGTTTCAGCTTATTTTAATCTTGATAATGGTTCCGGGAAAATACGCGGTGTATATTTGCAGGGTAACGATGCGGTCCGCCCGATATTTGAAGAATGGCTGAAACCATTTAACGATTTGGGCGCTTCAACTTTAACAATAAGAACGACCGGCGGAACAGATCATCTTTCGTTTGACGGAGTCGGCATACCGGGGTTTCAGTTTATTCAGGACCCGCTGGATTATTCTACAAGAACGCATCACTCTAACATGGATAATTATGATCACGCCAGTAAAAGCGATCTGATGCAAGCTTCTGCAATTATGGCATTTTTTATTTATAATGCAGCGATGCGTGATGAAATGATCCCAAGAAAGGCTTTGGTGAAACAAGTATCGCCGTTTTAATTCTAAAAGGGGCAGAAGAGGTTCTGCCTCTCCTTATAAATACAGTGACGTATTCTTCCCAAGGATTCCCTTTGGGATGTTCTTAATCTTACTCTTAACCCCTCCAAAAGAGTAAAAGTAAGATACATAATCATAATCAGGAACTCATGTACTTAGCATTAATGATCACGATAACAGTATGAACCTTATTAGATTATTTCCGGACAGCAAAGGTTAGAATATTTTTATTTTGAATTTTTATTTCTCTCAAATTATTTCGATCTTCAACATTGAAACTTATCAAATAATTTTAAATCGGAGTTATATTGTTTAAACAACTTTTCAAAACCAAAAGTATAAATGCAATAATGCACGAGAGCGAAGATCCTAATAAGCAGCTCAAACGTTCGCTTGGTGCATTTGATGTTGTTCTGCTCGGAATAGGTGCAATTGTTGGTGCCGGAATTTTTGCAACCATTGGAACAGCGGCTGCAGGTGATCTTGCACGCCCCGGCGCAGGACCTGCATTAATGCTTTCGTTTGTCATCACTGCTGTTGCCTGCGGATTTGCTGCTCTCTGTTATGCGGAGTTTGCTGCAATGGTTCCGATCTCAGGAAGCGCTTATACCTATTCATACGGAACGCTCGGTGAACTCGTTGCATGGATAATCGGCTGGGATTTAATAATCGAATATGCAGTCGGCAACGTTGCTGTTGCAGTAAGCTGGGCAAATTATTTTAAAACTTTTGTCGCTGGATTCGGAATCCATATCCCCGGCTGGATGTCGACAGATTACAGAACGGCTGCAAAAATTCCCGGGCTATTTGAAAGTGCGCCGCATATTTTAGGAGTCCCGATAGTTTGTAATATTCCTGCGATAGGTATTGTTGCACTGATAACTACTGTCTTGGTGATCGGTATTAAAGAAAGCTCGAGGATGAATGCAGTAATGGTGATAATCAAAATAATCATCCTCGGATTTTTTATTTTCATCGGTGTGCAATATGTAAAACCGGAAAACTGGTCGCCGTTTGCACCTAATGGCTGGTCGGGGATTCAGGCTGGTGCAGCAGTTGTATTTTTTGCATATATAGGTTTTGATGCAGTGTCAACCGTTGCTGAGGAAGTCAAAAATCCCAAAAGAGATCTGCCTGTGGGAATAATAGGCTCGCTGATTATCTGCACTATTCTTTATATAACAGTTGCGGCAGTCTTTACAGGAATAATCCCCTACAAGGCATTAGTAAAGATGCTTGCAACACAGCAGGCTGAACCACTGACTATGGCAATTCATTATGCGAATATCGAAAAGTATGGAAATCTTTTTGTGGGAATAATTGCTTTCGGTTCTGTAATTGCTCATACGGCTGTGCTTCTGGTTTTTCAGCTTGGTCAGCCGAGAATATTTTTTTCGATGGCGCGCGATGGTCTGCTTCCCCCAAAATTTGCAGAAGTGCATCCAAAATTCAGAACACCATACTTCGCCACTATTCTGACAGGTACAGCGGTTGGCGTCACTGCAATGTTCACAAGCATTGATGAAATGGTGGACCTTACAAACATCGGGACATTGTTCGCATTTATTCTTGTTTGCATCGGGATTTTAATTCTCCGTAAAAGAGAACCGGACAGACCGAGAGCATTTAAAGTTCCTTTCGTTCCTTTTCTTCCGTTGATGGGAATAGCCGCCTGTTTTTATTTAATGTTAGGTCTTCCATGGATCACCTGGGTAAGATTTGCCGGCTGGCTGATACTTGGTATGTTGGTTTACCGGAGTTACGGATTTAAACACAGCAAATTGAAAAGTATTATTTAGAATAATGAACAATATTTTTGTTTATAGAGAAGAACAAGTTTCGAAATAGGAGAAAGGTGACATCTTTTTAAAAAGATGTCACCTTTTGCTTTCCTAACCTACACCAGAATTTTTATTTTAATAATTGTTGAACTATTTTGCCTACAAATTTTTCTTTAGAGGTTAACATCATCGGGCAAACTAAGCTTGAACGCGGGCTTGGGTTAAAAGAAGCTGCTGCAATTAATATGATCGATATGGTCGGTATCGGACCGTTCATTGTTATCCCGCTTGTGATACAGGATATGAACGGGCCGCAGGCATTGTTTGCCTGGATTCTCGGCGCTATGCTTGCATTTGCAGACGGATTTATCTGGGCTGAGCTTGGTGCCGCAATGCCGGAAGCCGGCGGCAGCTATGTTTTCCTCCGCGAAATTTACGGACCAAAAAGCTGGGGAAGATTATTTTCTTTTCTTTTTATATGGCAGACGATCATCCAGGCACCGCTTGTTGTTGCTTCAGGCTCTATCGGCTTCTCTCAGTATTTAACTTATCTCGTTCCTTTAAGTCCTGTGGGGCAAAAAATTGTCTCAGGAACTGTCGTTATTATTCTTGTAATTCTTCTTTATCGTAAAATTCAAACGATAGGAAAAATTACTATCCTGCTTTGGATAGGAGTGATCGGAACAATCCTCTGGTTAATCTTTGGCGGGGTTACACATTTTAATCCGCATTTAGCTTTTGATCTTCCAGGGGATAATTTCAGTTTTTCCTTTCTGTTTTTTGCCGGGCTTGGTACAGCTTCGGTAAAAACTATATATACTTATTTAGGCTATTATAATGTTTGTCATCTTGGCTCGGAAATAAAGGAACCCGGTAAAAACATTCCGCGCAGTATTTTTATTTCAATCAGCGGAATTGCTGTTCTGTATTTATTAATGAATCTCAGCGTGCTGGGCGTCGTTCCGTGGAGAGAAGCTGCCAGATCAGAATTTATTATGAGCACATTCATTGAAAAAATTTACGGATCCGCCGCCGCAAATTTTGTTACAGTTTTAATTTTATGGATAGCATTTTCTTCTTTGTTTGCTGTGCTGCTTGGATATTCGCGTATTCCTTACGCTGCAGCAATTGACGGATCTTTCTTCAGGGTTTTCGGAAAAGTTCACCCGACAAAACATTTTCCGTATGCATCTTTATTAATACTTGGCGGGTTTGGTTTTATTTTCAGCTTGTTGTTCAGGTTGAAGGATGTTATCAGTGCAATACTTGCTATGAGAATAATTGTTCAGTTCATAGCTCAGGCAGCCGGCATTATGATAATTCATAAAAGTAAACCAAAAGAATTTTTTCCTTATAAAATGTTCCTTTATCCAATACCGGCATTAATTGCAATTGTAGTCTGGATCGGTTTGTTCCTTTCAACGGGCTTTTATTTTGCACTTGGCGGAACAGGGATGATGGTCCTTGGAACAATTATTTATCTTTTCAGATCGTACAAAAAAGGCGATTGGCCATTTACAAAACGAAGAGGTTAGCCGAAACAATATCTCTCTTAATATTCTGACCTTTCTTTCAAAGCAGTTTGTGAACCTTCTTCCGATAGTTGTTGCTCTTCGGCTCTATTAAGTTTAGCACTTTCAATAGCTAATGGGGATTTATCAAGTTTAGATATTTTTTCTTCGATTGCAGTTTGAATAGCCTGCTTCGGTTAGCGAAGATTTTGTTCTTAACTAATTTATCAATTCTATTTAAAACTCGTTTATCAATCGAAATTGCAATTTTCATCGTTGCTGCCATTTCTTCTCCGGTATTACCTTTTTATAATACCACAAAGATTAAACTTTCTCTCTTAAAAACAAGCTCTTTAAGTTTGTGAGGATTTTAATTTTCTCTTACTATACTTATGGATTATGCTGGAGATTAACGGCTAATTTGCTTATCAACGGCTATTTTAATATTTTCTAATAGCATTATATTATAATTATTTTAGCGATATATTAATTGTGCATTTTGTCTGGGATCAAAATAAAAACCTGGCTAATATCAAAAAACATAAAATTTCTTTTGAAGAAGCGGAGACTGTGTTTTTTGATGATAATGCCAGATTAATTCCAGATCCCGAACATTCAATATCAGAAGAATGATTTATAATTTTAGGTATCACAAATAAATTAAGGCTTCTTACTGTTGTACATACTTATAAAGAAGATGATGATGTTATTAGAATAATTTCTGCACGTAAAGCAACCAAAAATGAAACAAAATATTATTACAAGGTGAAATAAAATGAAAAAAGAATATGACTTCAGTGATTCCATTAAAAATCCTTACATAAAAAAACTTAAAAAACAGATTTCAATCCGTATCGAAAAAGATACTGTTGAATATTTCAAAAAGCTAGCTGCTGAAATTGACATCCCTTATCAGAATTTAATGAATATGTATTTAAGGGAATGTGCACAAAACAATTTTAAACCAAATATTCACTGGCAAAAGTAATTGTGCTTAGCGGCTTGGCTTTTCGCCCGTCCGCCCGGTGAAGTGAAATGAAGACGGGAACAACTACACCGAATAGAGAGACTACTTTTAATTACTAAAAATGTTTCTTAGAACGAACTACCTTGAGCAAGACTGCCGACTCGGAACATCAAAGCCAAAAATTACAAAATGCTGAGTGCGAATACGCCGTCCGGTTGAGGTTATACCGATGCTCTATGTTTGTGTAGACTTTAACTTCCCTTTGTTATATTTATGAATTATACTGGAAATTAATGTTTGGTAGGGAATTCCTTCTTCTACTGCTTTTACTTGTATATCGTGATAATCTTTTGGAGTTAAACGAATATTAATCCTTTTGCTTTTAGCTATACTTTCTTTTGCTGCTTTAACATAGGTTTTTTGGTCTTTCTTTTTAATAGGTTTCCATTCATCTCTATTGTAAGATTCTATTAATTCCTTTTCTTCTTTATCTAAATACTTCATTGCTATTCCTCTTTGCTTAAATATTTTTTAGTTGCTTCTCTACTTGGATATATTGTCTTCAGATAATATTTTTTTTCATCTTCAACAAACGGAACTATATATGCATAATTTCTAACTTCAACAATAAACATTTTTTGATTTGGATATTTCTGTTTATTGGGATGTTCAACTATTTCTAATAATTTGTTATTTGAAAGTGATAATACAATCTCTTCAAAAGATATATTTCTTGTTTCTTTTAAGAGATTATTTTTATCTTCGTCCCAAGCAAAATACTTCATTTATCAATTTATCTTTATGTGTGCCTTATAGACACGCTTTAAAAGTAAAAAAGCATCAGGAATATGTCAAGTCAGCCCATAATAATATTATTGCGGTATAACGGTGTGGCTTTTCACCCCTCTGCCCGGTGAAGTGAAATGAAGACGGGAACAGCTATCTCGCTTTGAAAACGGCGCCCGGTTGATTAAGGTTATACGCAGTTTTTCTCAAACTCAATGCGTATTTGTTTTTCAAAAAACAGCAAAAACCTTATAATAGTGTTTAAAGCGCATAGCAAATCATTTAATTTGGATTTATAAAAATATTTATCATTTTTCCATTTTCTATAAATATCATACTGCTTTTCTTCAAGATGTGTAAAATAACCATAGAAAAAAACATCAATAATTTTTCGAAAAGATAAATCTTCACCGTTATAATTTACAGCTACTGAATCCAGAAATTCATTTAAATTATTTCTTCCACGATTATATCTTTCAACAAATTCATTGTTAAAATTTAGTTCTCGCATAAGTGATGCAATTTTTCTTATTGATATTCTATCATTGTCTTGAATGAATAATCTAATTGTTAAAACAACACTCTTAATGGATTCTAAATCTGGATGATTTGTTTCCATACTTGTTTCATTATCAATACTTCCCTTAATAGAATAGCTAATCTCATTTTTTGAAACGAAATCAAAATAATTAGAATTTCTTATTTCATCTGTTTTAAGAAGAAATAATTCTATAGAATCTCTTTTATATTTATCATCAGTATTCATCTGCGTATAACGACATCGCTAATAAGCAGTCACCACATAACATTGATACCACCCATTAAACAACCGTCAATAATCTTAAAAACATTTATTTAACAGAACTACTTTACATAATAACATTACACAGAATAATAACACTACTAATTAGAAAAACGCCAAATGCAAAACAGCGTCCGTTTTATCGGGGTTAACCCCGACAAGCCCTGAATAATTTTGATGTTTGGTTTTGAAGAATAACTGTCTTACAAATTCTTTTTGTCAAAATGACTTATGGCTTGTCGGCCCGCAGCGCAAATTTTCCTATTGCAAAATTTTGGATTAATTATTTAGCTAACCAAGGTAATCCGCCGTCTTCTAAAACTATAAATTCTATTTCTGAATTAGTTGCTTTAATAATTTTGATCTTTATACTCTTGTAAGAAATTATATTGCTTTCGTCAAGATTATATTGAAGTTCTTGCGTAAATGCCGGACGTGCATAATTATCTGAATATTCTCGATAAACAGCTTTAATAGTATTGCCACTGATTCCAGAATATATAATTTGAGCTCGGAAAGAATTTTCTGTTCTACTTGGATTATCTGATTTAGCAAAAAGTTGTTCTTTTGTCCAGGAACCTTGAACGGGAACTGTTCCATCTCCAAGACACCAACCACGATTGATTTTGCCATTTGGATAGATGTGAATAAAAACTGATTTCTTTTCAGGGCCTTCTTCACGCACTAAAACTGCGTCCGGATTACTTGGAACAAAAGCTACGGCTGTAAATCGATCTCCCTTTTTTAAAAACATTTGTTGCGAACCGAATAACCCAAGAGTAGGAGTTTGGTAATCAAACAAAACAACATAAGCATCTTTTACATATGCTTTTTCGACTTCAATAATAGGATCCCCAATTGATGCTTTTAATGAATCATTTAGTCTATAATTTTTATATTGTTGTTTTACTGAAGGAATTACGGAAAGGCTACCAGCACAACCAACAAGTATTACTGAAAATAAAAATAGACAGATTATTTTTTTCATTTACTACTCCCTTTATTAATACAGCGAACTATTAATTATACTGCACAGGATTATTAGCTAAGGTGAGTATATATGCTTGCAGTTTCATATATATTATCTTTATATATTTCAGTCTAAAAGGCTTCTATCGCCTAATGCTTTCTTTAAAACGTAAGTACAAACCCTCTCTTCTTCTTTAGTCTGTTATCATTTATTTATCCTCATCATCCGTCAACCTCGGCAGGTCGCCGAGACCTGGCGGGCTTCTGCAGGCACCCCGTCTCTGGAAAGGCAAAATATGAAGGTGCGTCCCTTCGTATAGCTATCAATTCTGATATTCTGTCAGTAACTTAGCAAGTTATCCCGAAAATTCCAAAAGAAATTTCTGATTTCGTATGAGCTTCAGCGAAGGAGAACAAGCTTCTTATCTCAAATTTTATACACGCACAGCAGCGGGCAAATATAAAACTTTTTTCATCTGGTATCCGGTATCAGGAATCAATACCTAATCAAACCATTAATCTGAATTACGAATTTATTATCTTTATAAAAGAGAATTTAATAAGATAAAGAAAATGACTTCAGCCGAGATAAGACAACAGTTTCTGGATTTTTTTAAGAACAAAGGACACAGGATCGTGCAAAGTTCTCCTGTTGTTCCATTTGATGATCCCACCTTGCTTTTCACTAATGCGGGGATGAACCAATTTAAAGATGTATTTCTTGGAACAGGAACACGTGAATACAAGCGCGCTGCCGATACCCAAAAATGTATCCGCGTAAGCGGAAAGCATAATGATCTTGAAGAAGTCGGCTACGACACTTATCACCACACTTTTTTTGAAATGCTCGGCAACTGGTCGTTTGGAGATTATTATAAAAAGGAAGCCATTAAATGGGGATGGGAATTACTAACAAAAGTCTGGAAGCTGCCAAAAGAAAGATTATGGGCAACAGTTTACAGAACTGATGATGAAGCGTTTAGTTTCTGGAAAAACGAAACAGATATAAATCCAAAACACATTTTAAGATTTGATGAGAAAGATAATTTCTGGGAAATGGGTGAGACGGGCCCCTGCGGTCCGTGTTCTGAAATACACATCAACCTCTGTGATGATTATGAAAATCCTGAATGGGTGAACGCCGGTAAACAGGAATGTATTGAACTCTGGAATCTCGTTTTCATCCAGTACAACCGGGACGAAAAAGGAACTCTGCACGAGCTTCCTGCAAAGCATGTAGACACCGGAATGGGCTTCGAGAGAATTTGCGCTGTGCTTCAAAAGAAAAATTCAAATTACGATACCGATATTTTTACTCCGTTGATTGATGCTGTCTCAGCTATGTCGGGAGTAAAATATAAATCTGAGGAAAACAAAATCCCGATGCGCGTAATTGCCGATCACGTCCGTACTCTAACTTTTGCAATTACAGATGGAGCTGTTCCGGGAAATGAAGGACGTGGGTATGTACTTCGCAGAATTTTAAGAAGAGCTGCACGATATGGCAGAAAACTAAACCTAAAAAAACCTTTTCTTTCTGAACTCGTTGACGTACTTGCTGATACAATGGGAAATGTTTTCCCTGAAATAAAACAAAAGAAAGATTATGTTAAAAAAATTATTAAAGCTGAAGAAGAAAATTTTAACGCAACTTTAGACAGGGGAATTGATCTCTTCGAGGAAGTAGTAAATAAGCTGGAAACGAATCCGGCAGCTGCCGGACAAAGAACAATTCCAGGGGAAGATATTTTTAAGCTATATGATACTTACGGCTTCCCTGTCGACCTGACAAACATAATGGCAAAAGAAAAGGGATTTACTATTGACGAAGCAGGCTTCAATAAATTAATGGAAGAACAAAAGCAAAAAGGCAGAGAGGCATCAAAAGAAAAATTTGCGTCAGTCAATATTGCGATCAGCGATTTAAAAGGATTTGAAATTGCCGAGGAAAAGGATACTGAGTTTACAGGCTATGATGAACTAAAATCAGAAGCTAAAATTACTGGTCACAAAAAAGAAAACGGGAATGATCTTGTCTTGCTCAATAAAACTCCTTTTTATGTTGAGGCAGGCGGACAAATTGACGACCTCGGCGAAATAGTAACTGATAAATCAAAATTAAAAGTTATTGATGTAACTAAAGTTGATAACAAAACAGTTCATATCATAGAAAACGAACAGGGCGTTCTCGTTCTACCGGGCACGAATGTAATCGCCAGCGTTGATGAAACACGCCGCTGGGATATTATGCGCAATCATTCAGCGACACATTTCCTTCACGCAGCGCTCAGAAAAATTTTAGGAACACACGTTCATCAAGCAGGTTCGTATGTCGGTCCCGACAGGCTTCGTTTTGACTTTACACATTTTTCAAAACTCAGTGATGCAGAAATAAAAGAAATTGAAACATTGGTGAACGAGCAGCTCCGAAGAAACATTCCGCTCCGGCACCACAGAAACATTCCTTTTGATGAAGCAAAAAAAATGGGTGCGCTGATGTTCTTCGGCGATAAGTACGGGGATAAAGTCAATGTGGTGCAGTTTGGGGATTTCACTATGGAATTCTGCGGCGGCACACACGTTAAAAATTCTTCTGAGATAGGATTGTTCAAAATCATCAGCGAAAATTCAATCGCAAGCGGTGTGAGAAGGATTGAAGCCGTTACGGGTTCGGGTGTGGAAAAATATATTGTGCACCAGCTTGAACTCCTGAAACAGAACGAGGAAAAATTAGCTGAGCTGACCGAAGAAAGAAAAAAGCTCGAAAAGGAAAATGCAGAATTAAAGTTACGGGGCAAGCTAGGGCAGGTTGATTCGGTAATCTCTTCGTTTTCTGAAGTCAGCGGAATAAAAATTTACAAAGCAAAAGTTGATGCAGCAAATTTGGACGAGCTGAAGTATTTCGGCGATGAGCTTAGAAATAAAATTAAAACTGGAGTGGGGGTTTTATTTTCTGAAGTGGAAGGCAAGGCAGGGATTGTCTGCGTCGTTTCTGATGATCTTATAAAAGAGAAAAAACTTTCGGCAGGAAAAATTATTGGCGGACTTGCAAAGCTTGTCGGCGGCGGGGGCGGCGGAAGACCGCATCTTGCAACTGCGGGCGGTAAAGATGCCGGAAGAATTCCTTCGGCTTTGAAAGAAGTGGAGAAGATAGTTTCTGAATTTTTATTAGTGTAGCCTGCCTTCGGCAGGTTCGTGTCAATTAACGGCTTACTGCCTTTATGTCAAAAACAAAAATTAAATATATCTGTTCGAACTGCGGATATGAGTCCCTCCGCTGGCTTGGGAAGTGCCCTGAATGTGAAAGCTGGAATTCATTTACAGAAGAAATTATAGAAACGAACAAGAGAAAGCCGTTAACTTCTAAAGTTGAAATCACTGTAAATAAAATCACAGAAATTTCTGCAGCTGAAGAGAACAGAATTAAAACCGGAATTACTGAGTTTGACAGGGTGTTAGGCGGCGGACTTATGCCCGGCTCCGTTACTCTTATTGGCGGCGACCCGGGAATTGGCAAGTCAACTCTTGTTATGCAGGCTGCTTCAAAAATAAATGATAAGGTTCTGTATGTAACCGGCGAAGAGTCTGAGAAGCAGATCAAAATAAGAGCAGTGAGATTAAATGTACAATCAGAAAATTTTTACGTGCTTGCTGAAACTAATATGGGTCCGATACTTTCTGCTTTGAATAAACTTTCTCCCGCAGTTGTTGTTATAGATTCCATCCAGACTGTTTACCGAGAGGAACTTGAAAACTCCCCCGGAACAATTACACAAATAAGAGAATGTACTTCGCTGCTTATGGAAGAAGCAAAGAAAAAACATTTTTGCGTCATTATCGTCGGTCACGTTACTAAAGAAGGATTGATAGCAGGACCAAAAATTCTTGAACACATAGTTGATACAGTAATACAATTTGAGGGCGAATCAAACCATTCATTCAGGATACTCCGCTCACAGAAAAACAGGTTCGGCAATACTAACGAGATCGGAATTTTTGAAATGCACGAAGATGGACTTAGCGAGGTAAAAAATCCAAGTGAATTATTTTTGAGTGAGCGTGACGGGGAAACTACCGGCTCGGTTGTTACAGCAAGCATGGAAGGCACGCGTCCGCTTCTTCTTGAAGTACAGGCACTCGTTACGCCGTCTAATTATGGTTATCCGCAAAGGGTAACCACCGGTTTCGATCAAAGAAGGCTTTCAATTCTTCTTGCTGTGCTTGAGAAAAGAGTCCCGGACAGCGTGATGAGATTATCGGCGAACAATGTTTTTTTGAATATGGCGGGAGGTGTAAGAATTTCAGAACCTGCCGTTGACCTTGCTGTTTGCTGCAGCATTGCTTCAAGTTTGCTTAACAAAGCTGCGGATAATGAAACGGTTGTAATCGGTGAAGTGGGCTTGGGCGGAGAAATTAGAAGCGTGGGAAATATAGATAAACGAATTCAGGAAGCTGAAAAACTCGGCTTCAGTAGAGTGATTGTTCCTCAAAACAACGCAAAAAACGTTAAAAAACAGGGTTCTGTTAAAATTGAGTTTGTGGCAACGCTCTCCGAAGCTATTACCAAATCACTCAAATAGTTATTAAACAATTCTTATAAAAGAAATTTATTTTGTTTTTTTTGTTTAAAGTACTATTTTGACAGGCGGTTTAAAAAACCGCAGTGTATTAATCATTATTTTTTTAGAGGTAAGTTAGTGAGTACTAAACTTTTTGTGGGATCTCTCCCATGGGCAGTTGACGACCAGGCTTTACAGTCTGCTTTCGAGCCGCATGGCAAGGTTGTCTCTGCTAAGGTGATCACAGATCGCCAGACCGGTAGATCGAGAGGATTTGGTTTCGTAGAAATGGAAAACGAATCCGATGCAAGTGCAGCTATTAAAGCTCTTAATGGAACCGAGCTAAAAGGCCGTAACATTATTGTAAGCGAAGCAAAACCGAAGAGTTAAAAAATAAATTTTTGGTGAACCCCGACACAAGATGCCGGGGGCAGGCTTGCGATCTCGAAGCGCTCTCTGAAAGGGCGCTTTTCTTTTTTAAATCTTTAATCTTTATCTTTTATGGTCAGCAAGAGAGTAAGTTCATGAGTAAGAGTAAGATCAAGATTAATAGGGAGAGGAAGAAGAAACATGTCAGAGTAAAAACATATTCATCCCGACTCTGAAATTATTTTCACCGCGGTGATTCAGCTTCCAGCCAAATTCAATTCTTACGGGGATCAATGCGTGAGCAAGTCCAAAACCTACTTCATAAAAAGGACTTTTGAATGTCTTAACAGGATTTGGTAAAATTGATGCTGCATCACTGCTGACATCTGAATATGCCGCATTAAAAAATGTATTGAGCTGTATATCCCAATCTTTAAGACCGGGAATATTCAGCAGCCTGAACAATGCCGACCTGAAGTTGTAATCAAGATTTAATGTAATTACCCTGTCCCCGGTAATTTCGTTGTACTTAAGTGTTCTGAAAGTGTAACTGTGCGCTGTTAAATTTATAACACCGGGCAGTGCATACATCATCTGAAGAGGCAGCCTGCCGTTGTTATACATTCCATAAATTTTAAAATTTAAAAAAGTTGACTTAAATGAATTTATCCCTCCCCATGCTGATAATTCATACTTTGTAAATAACAGACCGCTGTTTAAGATGGCAGGGTCTGAATATGTAACGCTGCCGTTAAAAATAATATATGACCGCCCGAAAGCGGTCCTTCTTCTGAACAATCCATCTTCCACAAAATCTCTGAAATCAAGCCTGAACCCGGCTGTAAAAGAATTTATTTTTGTTTCATAAACCGGAGGATTATCTCTGTAAGTTTTTTTTGTCTTAAAAACTGATACTGAAGTATTTTTAATTGCGTTATTATCAGTTCTGTTTGAAAATCCCAGGCTTAAGTTCAAAACAGGAAAAACATCTCCACCTAACTCAAAATTAAACCCTTTGGAATAATAATAATCGCGGAAATCCTCTTTTAATAAAAGTGCGAGCAGTGTTGAGGATATTTTGCTGTACGTATCCGATTCACCGAAAAGAATTTTCAAATCATCGAAGGCGTTGAACGAAACACTGTACGTCCTGTAATCGCCAAACAGGTAATATGCACTTAAACTTGATTTGTATTTTTTATCAGCAAAGCCATAAGAAAAATGGACATTCGAATACAATCTTTTATCCATTAAGTCCAAAAAATATAGCCCAAAATCCGCAGCACTTCCTTCCACCCTGTTGAAGTGATACATTGTCAGCGGTCCGCTTGTTGAAAAATTTTCTGAAAAATTTATCCTGCTTGAAAAGGGAGAAAACCTCTCGCTGAACGGGACCTTAACGCTGCTCAGGCTGTCAATTCTTTTATATGCTGCAGCTTCTTCATTAGTGTTAGGAATGGTCTGGATTTCCGTCCAGTACGTGGAATCTTTTTTGTCTGCATCGGGTTTGACTGTAATTACAGCTTTGTCAAAAAAGGAATCGGGTATATGCTGGTTGATTTTATAATTGTAAAGAATGGAGTTGGCTTCAAAACCTAACCTTACAAGTCCGAGATAATTAATAGTTGCAATAAAGTGATAGTCGACAGGCATAAATATAGAATCTTTAAAAGATGAAAATTGCTGCACAACATTTATCGTATCGAAAATGCCGCCGGTGTTGGCGGCTTTGTTCAGCCAGAGATCAACCTTCAGCAAGTCGTAGCTTTTATCTAAAATATAAATGTAACCTTCAAAGCCGGGGTCGCTTGAATTCTGCGGGGTTAAAAAAATCTTGTAAATAGTTTTATCGTTTATAGCTGAAATATTTTTAAGCGTGAAGTCATAATATTTCAGGGCATTATCGGCGAGCGGTCCGGGAAGATATTCCCCTGTAAAATTTATTTCTTCATCGTAAAAATTCTCAATCATTCTCCCCCCGCCAAAAATATTTAAATTTGCCGGTATGTTGGTGCTTTGCTTTCTTGCAAGAATTATTTCCTTAAACTTACCCGGTTTTTTAAAGAATCCCTCGCTCTCATTTTCAATTATTGCTGTAATTTTTAATGCAGATGTATCGCTGCCCCCTAAGCCGATACTTCCCCTTCTTTCAACAACATTAAAATCTTTTTTTGTTCTAAGCGAACCTTTTGTGTAGGCTTCATATTCATAGCTCAGTAATTTTTTGTTGCGCTCGTTTTTCCTGACGATCGCATTCCTGATAATCCCTATTGCGGGGTCTTCGCCAGGGGTAATTGTAATTTCGGGCATTGTGATGTTAGTCTGGATAAGAAAAAAATTCTTATTTGAAATATTGCCTGTGACATTTACTTCAACGGTATCAGATCTAAAGCCGATGTATGAGGCAATGAGTGTAAATTTCCCCCCACCTGTTTTCAGTTCGTAGTCACCGTCTTTATTTGCGGAAGTTCCCTGCGTAGTTCCGGCAACTCTTATATTGGCAAAGCTCAAAGGCTGATTATCAGATGCACTAAGCACCTTCCCACGTATGAAGTACTCTTGTGCGTTTATAAATGACGAAAGAATCAAAAACAGAAGAACTATTCTCATCGCTATAACCCCCTAATTTTATTCTGTAAAACTTGCGCTCATTTACGGTTCTAAAATATAGATTATCAAACATTAATAAAAATTAATGTTAAACATCACCATCCCTTTCAATTATAAAATTATAATTGTTATTTTTAACCTTTGAAAGTCATTCATTAAAAACCAGGGAGAATAAAATGAGAAAAAAATTATTCGTAACAATTATTTTGTTCTTTGCTTTTGTAACCTTGGGTTACTCACAGAACAAAATTGATTTTACCGAGTATGATCTTGATAACGGAATGCACGTTATTCTGCATCAGGATAAATCAACGCCGATCGTTGCTGTTACTATGATGTACCACGTCGGTTCAAAAAATGAAAGACCCGACAGAACAGGTTTTGCTCATTTCTTCGAACATTTAATGTTTGAAGGCTCGCCGAATATTCCACGTGAAGGATATTTTAAGATCGTTCAGAATGCCGGCGGACAATTAAATGCGAACACTTCCTTTGACAGAACTTTTTATTATGAAATTCTGCCTTCGAACCAGCTTGCACTTGCTTTGTGGCTCGAATCAGAAAGACTTTTGCATTTAAAGATAGACAGCGTGGGTGTCGAAACACAAAGAAAAGTTGTGATCGAGGAAAGGCATCAGAGACTGGATAATCAGCCTTACGGAACTGTTTTAGAACAAACTTTCAGCCACGCATTTAAAGTTCATCCGTACAGGTGGATGCCGATCGGTTCGGCACAATATATTGACAAGGCAACCATTCCGGAGTTTATGGATTTTTATAAAACTTTCTATGTCCCGCAAAATGTTACTTTGTCAATTGCAGGTGACATTGATATAAACCAGGCAAAAGAATTAATCAGTAAATACTTTGCCGGCATTCCGAAAGGGACAAAAAAAATCTACCGCCCGGATGTTGTTGAGCCTCCGCAGAAAGCAGAGGTAAGAGATACGGTTTATGATAACATTCAGCTTCCGCTTGTTCTTCAGGCATATCATATTCCAGCACAGGGCACGCCGGATTATTATGCACTTAATATGCTGACGACAATTCTTTCGACAGGACAAAGTTCAAGGCTTTACAAGCAGGTTGTTGATAAAGAACAAAAGGCTATCCAGGTCGGATCATTTCCATTTGCCCTTGAAGACCCGGGACTTTTTATAACTTATGGAATCTGCAATGCAGGTGTACAGGCAAATGATCTTGAAGCATCTATGCAGAAGGAACTCGATAAAGTTAAAAAAGATCTGATAACAGAAGAAGAATTTCAGAAGATCAGGAACCAGGTTAAAAATAATTTTGTAAGCCAGAATGCAACAGATGCAGGGGTTGCTGAGAATCTTGCAGAGTATCACGTATTTTTCGGAAATACAAATTTAATAAACACAGAGATTGAAAGATTTATGAAAGTAACAAGAGAAGATATCAGGAGAGTTGCAGATAAGTATTTAACAAAAGATAACAGGGTCGTCCTGTACTATCTGCCGAAATCAGCAGAAAAGAAGGAGGGTAAATAAAATGAGGAACAAAATTTTAATTCTCGTTTTAGCAATCGTTTTTGCCGTCCCATCATTTTCACAGGTTGACAGGTCAAAACAACCAGCACCGGGACCGGCGCCGGAAATAAATCTCGGTAAATATGAATCATTCACTTTACCCAACGGCTTGAAAGTTTTCGTTGTTGAAAACCATAAATTACCCCGCGTCGCTTTTTCCCTTACTATTGACAGAGAGCCGATACTGGAAGGAAATCAGACGGGATACCTTGAAGCTGCCGGGGAACTTTTACGTACAGGAACTAAAACCAAAACAAAAGATCAGCTTGACAAGGAAATTGATTTTATCGGGGCTACATTGTTTACAAGCTCAGACGGTGTGTTTGCTATGTCGTTAACTGACCACATTCAAAAACTTCTCGGCATTATGTCAGACATAGTTTTGAATTCTGATTTCAAACAGGCAGAGCTTGATAAAATCAAAAAGAGAATGGAGTCTGCGCTTGCTGCACAGAAAGACAACCCGAATGCGATCTCTGCGGTTGTTGAAGATGCTTTGCTTTACGGTAAAGATCATCCTTACGGCGAAACTGAAACAGAACAAACCGTAGACAATATCACTCTGAACAAGTGTAAAGAATATTATTCGAAATTTTTCGCTCCGAACATTTCTTACCTTGCTGTGGTCGGTGATATAAATGTAAAAGAAGCAAAAGTTCTTGTTACAAAATATTTCGGTGCGTGGAAGAAAAAAACTGTACCATCTTTCAAATACAAAAAACCCGAAGCTCCTAAAAACAGGGTTGTTGCTTTGGTTGACAGACCAAATTCAGTTCAGTCTGTAATAAGCATTGCATACCCGGTACAATTAAAATTAGGCGACCCCGACCTGATAAAAGCAAGCGTTGCAAATACAATTCTTGGCGGAGGAGTTTTCAGGCTGTTTGAAAACCTGCGCGAGAAACATTCATACACTTACGGCGCTTATTCTTCTTTAGTGCAGGATAGGCTGGTCGGACATTTCTCTGCTTCTGCCAGCGTAAGAAACGAAGTAACGGACAGCTCAATCACCCAGATGCTTTATGAAATGAACAGGATCAGGAATGAAGCAGTGCCGGACTCCGAGCTTCAGATGGCAAAAAATTATATGACAGGAAATTTTGCAATTGCTCTCGAACGACCCCAAACAATCGCTACGTATGCAATCAACATTGCAAGATATCATCTGCCAAAGGATTACTATCAGAATTATTTAAAAAATATTGCCGCTGTAACTCCGAAAGAGGTACAGGAAATGGCTGAAAAATATATTAAACCTGATGATGCTTACGTAATTGTAGTAGGCAAGGCTTCAGAGATTGAAAACGGATTAAAGCAGTTTGGTCCTCTAACTCTTTACGACAAGTACGGAGATAAAATTGACACAACAAAAAATAAAGCTCCTGAAGGCGTAACGGCAAAAGATATTATAGATAAATATATTAAAGCAATCGGCGGCAGAGAGAATCTTGAAAAAGTAAAAGACAGAACTACAATTATGCGCGGCTCTGTACAGGGGATGAATATCACCACCGTTGTTTATCAAAAAGAACCGAATAAGATGATGAGTGAGCTTGATGCCGGTGTAATGAAGCAGGAAACCTACTTTGATGGTCAGAAAGGTGTTGTGTCTGTTGCAGGAAATACTCAGGAGATACAAGGCGATGCGCTGCAGGCAATGAAATATGAATCAATGATACACCCGATGTTTATTGTAGACTCCCTAAAGATAAATGCAAAACTGGCTGGCACTGAAAAAGTAAACGGCAAAGACGCATATAAGCTTGAGCTCTCGCTCCCTGACGGAAAAACCTGGTTCGAATATTTTGACCCCGAAACAGGGTATAAAGTAAAAGACAGTAAATCCATTACAGTTCCGCAGGGTATATTTACAAAAGAAACAGAGTATTCCGATTACAGGAACGTTGACGGAGTAATGTACCCGTTTAAGATCAGGCAATCTGTCGGAGCGCAATCATTTGAGTTTAACGTCAGCTCAATAAAAGTTAACACAGGATTGACTGACGACAAATTCGAAATGAAAAAATAAATTCCTTTTAAGAAGGTTAGAATCTTTATCCTCCTGTCGCAAAGCGATCAATTATGACTGGTAAATTACGGCAGGAGGATTTTTTATAATTGCCCTGTTTCCAGGAAAGATGCTGCAAAATTAAAATAATGACTAATACAAGTTACAAGATAATAGTTTTTGATCTCGGGATGGTTATTCTTCCATTCGATTATGACATCGCTTTAGAGAGACTCGAAAAAATTGAAAAAGGATTCGGCGCGAGATATTTAAACCATTTCAAATCAAATTATGAAACGCACCGGCAATTTGAGCGCGGCGATATTTCAGAAGAGGAATTTCTGAACAACACCTTAAACATATTTGACGGGAAGGTCAATAAAGAAACCTTCATAACAATTTACTCTGAAATTTTCACATTGAATGAAAACGTTGCCACTTTACTGCCGGAATTAAAAAAGAAATACCGCCTGATGCTTCTCTCAAACACAAACCCGATACATTACAGGTTTTGGATAAAGTTTGACTTCGTGAAAAATTTTGAAAAGCTGTTCCTGTCTCACGAAGTGCGCGCAGTAAAGCCGGAAGAAAAAATATATAAAGCGGTAGAGCATTACACGAAAGCTCTCCCTGAAGAACATGTTTTTATAGATGATGTAAAAGAGTATGCAGATGCAGCAAAAAAGCTGGGGTGGGATGCAATTCAGTTTACAGGATATGATAACCTGCTAAAGGAATTAAAGAAACGAAACATTATGTGAAATCGCTGAAATGTATACAGATATAATACAGAAGCTTAATTCTTAAATGGAATATTCCTATATATATCTGAAAGCCTTACCGCACAATTTATAGAAGACAGTTCTATAGATTTTTCCATATTTCCCTCTTCTGTCAGCAGCCATTTTCCATCCATCTGTTTTAAAAATTTTTCAATTTTCATATACTTTGAAGAGACAAGAATATACTCCTTTAAAGATTCAAGCTGGCGGTAACTTTCAAATTTTCTGCCCCTGTCATAGGCTTCGGTTAATTCGGAAAGAATCTCAATAATCAATGTTGGGTTCAATAAGGTATCAAATTTTTCATCCTCAAATTTTTGCTCGCCGCAGACAACAACCAGATCGGGGTATGTATATAACCCGGTTGGATTTACTTTTAATCTAAGATCACTTGCAAAAATCTGGCAGGGTTTATCCCCCAACTCCCGGGAAAGGGCACTAATCAGATTTACTAATATCATATTATGTTCCCTGGTTGTCCCTGCCAATGCGAACATTTCGCCATTAAAATATTCGCTTTTATATTCTGCATTCCTTTCTATTTCAAGATATTCCTCTGCCTCAATGTATGATTTGGGCTTTATCATTTTTTATTCTCTTACTTATTTGGTTATTCAAATTAGAAAATCCCTCCCTTAATTTCAACATTACTGCTGTCCGCACTAAATAGTCCGCATTAAACTTAGCCTAACGAAAACAGTTATTGCATTGTCTATTTTTGACAGGTATGATTCGAACAGTGAAATTAAGCTGGAGATTTAATATTTTAGTGCCCGAAAGATAAAGAGGCAATTATGTCAAAGAAGCTGAATATAATAGTTGAAAGAGACAATGACGGATATTTTGCTTATTGTCCCGAACTCGAAGGATGTCACACTCAGGGCGATTCTCTTGATGAGGTCCTCGAAAACATTAAAGAAGCCATAGAATTATACCTTGAAACTATATCCGAGGAAGAGAAGAAGCAAATACAAACAAAGGAGATCATAAGCACCAGCTACGAGGTCCCTCTTGCCTAAGTCTCCAAGGCTGACTGCATCAGAAGCTGAAGGACTTTTACTTAAAAAGGGGTTCATTCTTCTAAGAACAAAAGGCAGCCATAAAATTTACGGAATGGGAACAAAAAGGATTATAATTCCATTCCACAAGGGAAAAGTGCTACATCCTAAAATTGTAAGCCAGGTTTTGAGAGCTATAGAATAAATAATACCTCATCTCTGTTTATATACTTTATGAACAAAGGTAAAAAATTCAACTACATTGCAGAACAATTTGCAGACATCCAGATCCTCCGCTACCAGGTTCCTGGCTTCAACGAGCTGACATTAAAACAGAAGGAACTGGTTTATTACTTGTACGAGGCTGCGCTCTCCGGCAGAGATATTTTTTACGACCAGAATTACAAAAACAATCTGCTCGTAAGAAGAACTCTCGAAGCAATCATCAGGAATTATAACGGTGATAAAGATTCTGCTGACTGGAAAAATTTCATGGTCTACACAAAAAGAGTTTGGTTCTCAAATGGAATTCATCACCACTATTCGACAAAAAAAATAATGCCAGGTTTTTCAAAAGAGTATTTTGCTGAACTTGTAAAAGATATTGACGGGGGCAAACTTCCGCTTCAGAAAGGGCAAACAGCAGATGAACTGGTTAAATTTTTAATCCCGGTAATATTTGATCCAGCGGTTGACCCGCAAAAAGTAGTTCTCGATCACAACGCTGATGTAATAAAACTTTCCGCTACAAATTTTTATAATGGCTTAACACAAAAAGAAGCAGAAAATTATTATGCTGAAAAAATTGACCATAAAGAGCCTCACCCTGTTTCTTACGGATTAAATTCTCAGTTAACAAAAGAAGATGGAAAAATTATTGAAAGAAAATGGATGCTCGGTGGAATGTACTCTGCCGCTATTGAAAAAATAATTTACTGGCTCAGCAAAGCAGCTTCTGCTGCAGAGACAGAGCAGCAGAAAAAAGCTTTTGAAAAATTAATTGATTTTTATAAAACGGGAGATCTGAAAAAATGGGATGAGTACAATATTCTCTGGGTGCAGGATACAGATTCACACGTTGATGCCGTGAACGGGTTTATCGAGGTTTATAACGACCCGCTTGGTTACCGCGGCTCTTATGAATCAATTGTTTCGATAAAAGACCTCGAAGCGACAAAGAGAATTAAAGCCATCGCCGAACATGCACAGTGGTTCGAAGACAATTCGCCGATTGATGATAAATTTAAAAAGAAAAATGTAGTCGGAATTTCGGCAAAGGTGATCACTGTTGTTGTTGAGTGTGGAGATGCTTCACCTTCTACGCCTATCGGAATCAATCTTCCGAATGCAAACTGGATTAGAAAAGAACACGGATCAAAATCTGTAAACCTTGGTAACATAGTTTACGCTTACGATAAAGCTGCTTCACAGGAAGTGTTGAAAGAATTTTCATACTCACAGGAAGAAATTGATCTCGCTAATGAATACGGCACACTTGCTGATAATCTTGAGACAGACATGCATGAAGTCATCGGGCACGCATCGGGACAAATTATGCCCGGCATCGAAACACCGAAGCAAACATTGAAAAATTATGCGTCTGCAATTGAAGAAACCCGTGCTGACCTTGTAGCGCTTTACTATCTGCCAGATCAAAAATTAATTGACATCGGTGTTTTCCCGAATAACATAGCCTACAAAACTGAATATAATAAATTCATTAAAAACGGATTGATGCTTCAGCTCTTCAGGATCAAACCCGGAGAAAATATTGAGGAAGCACATATGCGCTGCAGGCAGTTGATCTCTCGGTGGGTCTATGAAAAAGGAAAAGCTGAAAGAACAATTGAAAAGAAAACCAGGGACGGCAAAGCATATTTTATAATTAATGATTATGAAAAATTACGAAAGTTATTTGGACAGCTTTTGAAAGAAGTACAGCGCATTACATCTGAAGGAGATTATGTGGCGGCAAAAAATCTTGTGGAGACTTACGGAGTAAAAGTTGACGAGGAACTTCACAAAGAAGTTTTAGAGAGATATTCAAAATTAAATATTGCGCCATATAAAGGATTTATCAACCCGGTATTAAAACCGGTTATAGAAAACGGAAACATCGCAGATGTTGTAATTGAATATCCCGAAGACTTCACACAACAGATGCTTTACTATGCGGAGAATTATTCTTTCCTGCCAGTTAAAAATTAGTTACACTAAAAAACCCTGAAGTGGGATATACCCTCAATAATTTCGTGATAATTTTGTTCTTTAAAGTTATAAGCTCAATCATTATTTTCTTTATAACGTTTTATCAAACTTTGCCTATGTGCCGTCTGAGGGAAATTAACAGCTTAATCTTATTCTGGGCTTTGTCTCATCTTTGTTTTGCCCAGGGTGCTAATTTCAAATTCGAGCATGTAAACGAAAAACAGAATTTATCGCACAACAGCATAATTGATATCTCGCAGGACAGGGAAGGCTTTTTATGGTTCGGAACGATTGACGGACTGAACAGGTTCGATGGTTATTCATGTAAAATATTTAAGCATAATGAAAATGACCCGGCATCACTTTCGAGCAACTTTGTACACCAGATTTACGAAGATTCAAAAGGCTGGCTCTGGATTACAACACGCGACGGCGGGCTGAACAAGTTTAACAAAAAAACCGAGACGTTTACTCACTACAGACACAACCCTGCAGACGCTAACAGCCTGAGTAATGACAAAGTTTCGGCTATAGTTGAGGACAGTTCAGGAAAATTCTGGATCACAACTGATGACGGGCTTGACCTGCTTGACCCTCGAACCGGAAAGTTTGAGCATTTCACATACGACCAAAATAATTCTAACAGCCCGAGCAATAAAGCGCTCAGCGGCTTATTCAAAGATAAAGATGGAGTAATCTGGATAACCTCCGTAAACGGGATGACGCGGTTTGATCCTGTTAAAAAAATTTTCAAACGGTTTTACCACGATAAAAAAAATCCTAACAGCCTGAACGATAACTTTGTGCAGTACATTTACAAAGACGAAGATGATATGCTTTGGATAACAACAAGGGGTGGTGGATTGACCAGGTATGATGAGAAGAACAACAAGTTCCATTTATATTTTCCGAAGGAACACAAAAAGGGAGATACAAAAATTCCTTTTTTCGGAACAATTATCCCTTACGATAAAAAGAGTCTGTTAATTGGATCAGACGGGCAAGGGCTTTTTCTTTTCGACAAAGAGAAGAAATCTTTCTCCTCTTTTGAAAATGATCCTGATAACACTTCCTCTGTCAGCAGCAACAAGATAAGCGACATATTCAGGGATGATCAGAATAATTTCTGGGTTGGTACGTGGGGCGGCGGTGTTAATAAAATTATCAGGCAAGCTAATAAGTTCATCCGCTACTCGAATAATCCTTTTGATAACAACTCACTGGCTGGTAATTTTGTTTTTGCAATACTGAAAGACAGGAGCGGAAACGTTTGGGTTGGAACTTCATCCGGCGGATTGAACAAATTAGGGAAGGATCAAAAAAAATTCATACATTATCTGAAAAAAACAGGAGACAAAAATTCCTTAAGCGGGAATACTGTCGGCGCAATCTTTGAAGACAGGCATGGGTATTTATGGATCGCTTCAGATGGCTTAAATCGTTTTGACGTTAAAAATAATAAGTTCAAGATTTTCAGATACGATCCCGGGAACAAGAATTCAATCAGCAGCAACGATATAAAATGTATAACCGAAGACAGCAAAGGAAATGTATGGATAGGCGTGGAGGGTGGAGCCGGGGGCGTATGCAAATATGATATAAACTCGGGAATATGGACCCGCTATTTTTCTGATCAAGAAAACCCCATACTAGTAAGATTTATTTACGAAGACAAAAACTATAATTTGTGGTTCGGCACTTACAGGGATGGACTTATCAAATTCGATCCTGAATCGGGGAAGACAACCAGGTACAAAAATAATCCACACGATCCTTTCAGCATAAGTTATAACGACATCAGGCAAATAACAGAAACTAAAAACGGTGAAATGTGGATTGCTACTTACGGCGGAGGTATTAATAAGTTTGAAAGACAGACAGGCAAATTTTACTCCCTAAAAGAAAAAGACGGCTTATCCAATAATTTTACTTATGCGATCCTTGAAGACGATGAAGAAAATTTATGGATCAGCACAAACTACGGCATAACAAAATACAACCGGAAGAATAATTCATTTAAAATTTATACTGTTGAAGATGGACTGCAAAACAACGAATTCAATACGGGAGCTTTCTACAAAGCGCAGGATGGTGAAATGTTTTTCGGCGGCGTTAACGGATTTAACAGGTTTTATCCCGGCAACATGGAAAATAATAACCATATCCCACCTGTTTATTTCACCTCTTTTAAAATTTTAGATAAAGAAATAAATACTGACTCTTCCATTCTTTTTAAGAAGAACATCGAGCTTTCATATTTCGACAAATTTTTTTCTGTTGAATTTGCAGCGCTCGACTACTCCCTTCCATCTAATAATAATTATGAATATAAGCTGGAAGGTTTTGATGATGCGTGGATAAAAGCGGGTCACAGACGTTTTGCAAGTTATACGAACCTCGACCCGGGCAAATATACTTTAAGAGTTAAAGCTTCAAACAATGATGATGCCTGGAATAACGACGGCGCTAGTCTGAATATTATCGTAACGCCCCCCTTCTGGCGTACGTGGTGGTTTATAACATTATGCGGCTTCGCAGCTTTATCAACGCTGGTTGGCACAGTAAGATATTATTCCACGAAAAAACTAAAAGAAAGAATTTACGACCTGGAAAAAGAGAAAGCTGTTCAGAAAGAAAGAGAAAGGATCTCACGGGACCTGCACGACAGTGTCGGCTCTCAACTTACGAACATAATTACTGGCATCGGGCTGGCAGAAATTTACAACAGAACCGAGAAGCCAAAAGCTGATAATCTTCTTGCTTCGCTAAAAGATGAATTAAGAGAAACAATGACGCAGCTCAGAGAAACCATCTGGGCATTAAAATCCAACGAAATGAACTTTGATAGTTTTATCTCAGAACTTAAAAAAATAATTGAAAAATATTCAAAATACTTCGCCGGGAAAATTGAACTAACGACTGATAATAATACCAATCCACCTTTAATGTTAAAGCCGCTCCAGGTTCTTTATCTAATAAGAATAATTCAGGAAGCAGTAACTAACAGCACAAAGCATTCAGGCGGGGACAAAATTAATATTGAAATATCCGCAACTGGTGAATTCCTGAAAGTAATAATCAGGGATAACGGAATTGGAATTAAAGAGAAAGATTTTGACCTGGTAAATGGCAACGGGATAGAAAATATGAAAAGAAGAGCAAATGAAATTGGCGCTGAATTGAATTTAAGCTCAGGGAAAAATGCCGGTGTTTCTGTTTCTGTTGTCCTCAGGCTCAAAGACAAATAACATTTTTACCTCAACTGGGGTATATTAAAAAAAGAATATAAGTCTTATTTATCATCAATGGAAAAAATAAAAATAGCAATAGTAGAAGATTCAAAAATCCTCCAGGAAAGATTTGCTGAGGGCTTTAATATAGATAAGACTTTTAAGGTGACCGGCAAATACTCAAACGGAGAGAGCATCATAAACTCGCTGGACAAAATGAACAGGTATGATCTGCCGGATATTATCCTGATGGATATAGAGATGCCCAAAAAAAACGGCATAGCAACAACTGCTGAAATAAAAGAAAAATATCCAGACATTGACATAATGATGCTTACAGTATTCGAAGATGATTCAAAAATTTTTGAATCAATTAAAGCCGGGGCATCGGGATATATTTTAAAAGATGAACCCTTCGAAGTTATAATTGATTCAGTAAAGGAATTATATAACGGCGGCGCACCTATTTCACAGTCAATTGCCAGGAAAGTTTTAGCACTGATCGGGAATAAATCGGAAATGGAAAAATCCAAATTTGCAGAAAGTAAAAATCCAGTAGATCCTGAATTCATACTGTCAAAGCGCGAGCTTGAGCTTCTTGACGAGCTGGTAAAGGGCGGTAGTTATACTTCAATAGCAAAAGATCTGTTTTTAAGTCCACACACAGTAAAAACCCATATCAAAAACATCTACAAAAAACTTCACATACATACACGCGCAGAAGCAGTGAGAGCGCGGCTGGGAAAACTTTAGTTTTATAACTTAGTTCTGGAACTCTCCTTAAAAATGCCCCGAGTGGGGTATTGATAATGCTTAATAACAGAATCATGTTTCAATAGAAAATTCCTCTTAACCTAAGAAATAAAAATTTTTCAACAATAAAGCCATCAGGAGGTTATTATGAAAAATTTGTTTTACATTGCTTTATTTACAATCAATGCCATGCAGCTTCTGAATGCCCAGAATTTTTGGGAACAAATTAATAATGGCATAACAAATAATTATATTTATTCTCTTGCTATCAATTCAAGCGGGCATGTTTTTGCTGGAAGTGACGGTGAAGGGGTTTTTCTTTCAACAAATAACGGCAATAACTGGTCCAAAGTTAATACCGGATTGACAAGCACTAATATTAGATCTTTTGCCATAAATTCAAACGGGCACATTTTCTGTGGTACCAGCAACGGCAAAGTTTTTCGCTCAACAGATAAAGGAAGCAATTGGACCCAAATTAATAGCGGATTAACTACTACATATTCTATTGGGTCTTTTGCTATAAACTCAAGCGGGCATGTTTTTGCGGGCAGTATGGGTGATGGAATTTATCTATCAACAGATAATGGAAACAACTGGGCTCAAATTAATACTGGTTTATCAATTGCTGTATCAAAAGATATCCGCACGCTTGCTATAAATTCAAGTGGACATATCTTTGCCGGAACTTTTGGTAATGGAGTATATCGTTCAACAGACAACGGGAATAATTGGACTAAAACTAACCTATCAAAAACTGAAATCCGGTTTATTGCTATAAACTCAAGTGATCATATTTTGGTTGGAGCCAATAGGGGAGGATTACATCGTTCAACAGATAATGGTGATAGTTGGACACAAGTAGGTTTAGCAAATATCACTGTTAGTTCACTTGCTATAAATTCAAGCGGACATATCTTTGCCGGAACTTTTGGCGACGGGGTTTATCGCTCAACAGATAATGGCTCAAGCTGGACTCTACTCAATAGTGGATTAACAAATGCGGACATTTTACCTTTAGCCATAAATTCAAGCGGATATATTTTTGCTGGAACTATGGGCGGTGGTGTATTTCGTAGTGTTGCATCAACAGTTACTTCAGTTGAAGAAATCAATAAAGAAATACCTTCATCATTTATATTAGAACAAAATTACCCCAATCCATTCAATCCCTCTACAAATATCGAATTTTCCGTCCCTTCGGGACGAGACCTCGCTAAAAGCGGGCGGATTGCTGATTTCGGATTTGTTTCATTAAAAGTATACGATATATTGGGAAGAGAAGTTGCGACCCTTGTTAATGAAAATCTGAAAGCAGGAACTTATAACTACAATTTTGATGCTTCTAAGCTATCTAGCGGTGTTTATTTCTACCAATTAAAAAGTGATAACTTTATCGAAACAAAAAAGATGATCCTCCTTCGCTGAAGGACAAATATTACGAGACTAAGCATAGAATTGCTTCGGAGGACAGGTCCTCCTTCGCTAATCCGGCGGTTGCCGGACGGAGGACTCAGTGCTTGTGAGGTAAATTTTTCTGTAGAGCGTTTCTAAAAAACGGAACGCTCTTTTTTTATAATAATGTTTTCCTGTTCAAAAATGCCCCGAGTGGGGTATTGATAATGCTTAATAACAGAATCATGTTTCAATAGAAAATTCCTCTTAACCTAAGAAATAAAAATTTTTCAACAATAAAACCAGCCGGAGGTTATTATGAAAAAGTTGTTTTACATTGCTTTATTTATAATCAATGCCATGCAGCTTCTGAACGCACAGAATTTTTGGACTCAGCCAAACGGACCGTTCGGACCAAATGAAAGTGACGGGCTATTTATTTCTTCGAACGGAACGGTGTATATGTACGGTGACTCAGTAATGAAGTCAACCGATGACGGGGACACGTGGACCGGTATTAAAGACAGCACATTTTTTTTCGTCACATTTTTTCAAAACGATGATGCAAAATTGTACGGGGGAGATTTTAAAGGACTATTTGTGTCTGCAAATAATGGTGAAAATTGGTCGGCGGTAAACCTTGGCATTTCGCCAATTAGTGTTTACACAATTGCAAAAAGTCAGACAGGTGATTTTTTTGTCGGTACAAATAACCATGTGTTTCGTTCAACCGACAACGGCACATCATGGAATCGTTATTCCTCAGGGCTGACACAGAATAATGTATACGCATTTGGTTTTGGTTCGAACAATATTGTAATTGCCGGAACATACAGCGGTCTCTTTCGTTCCACCAATAACGGTGTTAATTGGTCTACAATAACAATTACAGCAAATTCATTTAAGAAAATCAGCGTTACAATAAGCGGCGTAATGTTTGCCGGATCAGATAAAGGGCTTTTCCGTTCAACTGATAATGGTGCAAACTGGATGGATGTTTCAGCCGGATTAGCAGACAGCAATGTTTATGCTCTCGACACAGATTCTTTAGGGAATGTTTATGCAGGAACACTAGGAACCGGAATTTACAAATCAACAAATAACGGTGATGCATGGACATTGATCTCATCAGGTCTTTCATATCCTTTTGCCGATTACATAGCCGCAGCTCCAAACGGAAAGCTGTTTGTTTCCACACGTGCGGCACTGAACCGTTCAACCGATGGCGGTGCAACCTGGACATCAATTACTTCAAAATTTCCACCGCTTGGTGCAAGAGGAATTTATATGCATAGCAGCGGGGCGATATATGCCGGAACTTTTGCAGGGCAATTCCGATCAACAGACAATGGAACAACATGGACACAAATACAGAAAGGATTGCCTCATAACATAGTCGTTTCGTGGTTAGAAATGCCGGGGAATGTTTTACTTGCCGGAACATATTACGGCGGGTTGTACTCTTCTTCCGACGGCGGTGATACTTGGACGCTTCTTTCACAAAAAGGATTACGTGTTGAAGGTTTGGTGAAAGATGGAAATGGAACACTGTATCATGCTAACGATCAGGGTGCATACAAATCTACAGACAATGGCACAACGTGGACGCTGGATACGGCGGGGTTAGGGGCAAAATACAACTATACAATGATTGCTGCTAAAAACGGCAGCCGTTACATTGCAGGAAATCAAGGACTCTATCGCTGGAAATCAGCAGAAACGATGTGGACGCGCGTTCTCGGAAGCGGATCATTCTTTCTTACAGCTATAGTTGCTGAAGTACCAAACGGAATGCTTTTCACTTCAGTCGGATATTCGCCTTTAAAAACCGATTACGGTGTGTGGCGCTCCACTGATAACGGCGATTCATGGCAGCATATTACAACACCCGACAGCAGTATTCAACAAATAATATCAAATTCTGCCGGAACAATTATTCTTGCAAGTAAAACGGGTGTCTACAAATCGTCAACTAATGGCGACTCGTGGTCACAGGTTGCAACAAATGTATGGCCCGGGACTACAAAAACACACGTTTCTGTAAATGCATTTTCTTTTGCAGGCGATGGAACATTGTGGGCAGCTACGTCTGCAGCAATTTACAAAAGCAGTCAACCACTAACATCAATCGACCTGGTTTCTTCAGAAATTCCTCAGTCATTTACATTGCAGCAAAATTACCCCAATCCTTTTAACCCCTCTACTAATATCGGATTTTCCGTCCCTTCGGGACGAGACCTCGCTAAAAGCGGGCGGATTGCTTCCGCCTCTGGCGGAGGATTTGTTTCATTAAAAGTATACGATATATTGGGAAGAGAAGTTGCTACCCTTGTTAATGAAAATCTGAAAGCAGGAATTTATAACTATAATTTTGATGCTTCTAAGCTATCTAGCGGCGTTTATTTCTACCGGTTGCAAACTAATAACTTTGTTGAAACGAAAAAAATGATCCTCCTCCGCTAAAGCTTTTCTGAAAAAGATGACATCTCTTTGAGAGATGTCATCTTTTCATTAACCAGCAATAGTCAAAACAATTTTCTCACAAAGGGATGGATTCCCCAAAAACAAGGCCCTCCTTCTAAATAAATACTCACCTTTATTATTATATTTCCAATTCAGACTTCAGAATTTTTCAACAGGAGTATTTTTTAATGGGTTTAAGCATCGGTATAGTTGGCTTGCCGAACGTTGGCAAATCAACATTATTTAACGCGCTAACAAAAGCACAAAATGCAGAGGCTGCAAATTACCCCTTCTGCACTATCGAACCTAACAAAGCAATTGTTCCTGTACCGGATGAAAGAATTGAGAAGCTTGCAAAGCTGGTCAACCCTGCAAGGCTTGTAAATTCAACTGTTGAATTTGTAGATATAGCGGGGTTAGTCAAAGGCGCAAGCAAAGGAGAAGGACTCGGCAACCAGTTTTTAACGAACATAAGAGAAACTGAGGCAATCCTCCAGGTTATAAGATGTTTCGACAATGATGATATTGTTCACGTTGACGGCAGCGTAGACCCGCTGAGAGATATTGAAGTGATCGAAACAGAGCTGCTTCTTGCTGATGTTCAAACACTCGAAAAGAAAATTGAAAAACTTCAGAAGATGGCAAAAGGAGATAAATCAGCGAAAGCGCTGCTTGAAGATGCTGAATTGCTTTTAAAATTTATGAATGAAGGAAATGCAGCCATACTATTTCCTGGCTCGGAAAAAGAATCAGTAAAACAATTATTCAACGAACTGAGGCTGATGACTTCGAAAAAAATAATTTACTGCGCTAATGTTGACGAAGCTGGTCTGACCGAAGAAAATAATTATGTAAAAGAGGTATTTTCTTTTGCTGAAAAACGGGGGGCTGACTCAGTAAAAATTTCTGCAAAAGTTGAGGAAGAGTTAATCAGCCTGGAAGAAAACGAAAGATCCGAATTTCTTTCTTCTTATGGTGTAAAAGAAAGCGGGCTGGAAAAAATTATTCGCACAGGATTTCATACACTTGGGCTTGCAAGTTATTTTACCGCAGGGCCAAAGGAAGTGCGTGCCTGGACAATCCACAAGGGCTGGAAAGCTCCACAGGCTGCAGGAGTAATACATACAGATTTCGAAAAAGGTTTTATCAGGGCAGAGGTGATCAGCTATGAAGACTATATCAGATACGGTTCAGAGGCTGCCTGCAAAAGCGCAGGTGTTATGCGGGTAGAAGGGAAAGACTACACAGTGCAGGATGGCGATGTAATGCACTTCCTTTTCAACGTGTAATGAAACAGTACAAATTACTGTTCTAAACCGTATTTATCGTTCGTTTTCATAACTTCAGCTCTTCTTAAACTGAGACGTTTAGACTATTTTGTACACTACCTGCTTTCTTCAAGAATGCGAATTCATCAATAAACTCTAATTTGTTCAGGATATTTTTCTGGCACGTTTTTTCTTATCGGAGATGAAGGTTTGATAATTTTTAATGGAGGGTATAATGGAAGTTCTCTCTGGCTCTGTTGTTTTAGTCGTTTTAGCTACTGCTGCATTGTTTGTTATCGGCGCTGCATTAGCTTACGTCTTAATGGATTGAAATAATTTATAATAAATATTTTCGGGGTGGAAAATTAAATGGTTGTAATTTCACAAACATTAACTATAGCGATAAGCATTTTGCTGGTGGTAACTCTTGTTGTTGCGTTGTTCACAATAACACGCGACAAGATATTTAAAAATCTATAACACCACGTTTGATCTGAATTTTTCAGCAGCACTATCTTCTTCCAAAGCATAATTCCAACGGATTTATTTCACAAATCATAAAATTTATTTTCAAGGCGGCTTGACATAATTATCTTTTATCGTATATTTACGATATACAATACAAAATTTTATGGCGAAGTCTAAAAAAGAAAATTTTAAGTCCGATGAAATAATACTTGCTGATGTATCAAAAGCGCTTTCACACCCGGCAAGGATCAAAATTCTGCAAATACTTTCGGAATATAATGCATGCTTTTGCGGAGAGATTGTCGACCTTCTCCCGCTTTCGCAGGCAACTGTTTCGCAGCACCTTCGCGAGCTTAAACGTGTTGGATTAATAAAAGGTGAAATTGAGGGACCAAAGACATGCTATTGCCTGAATAAAGATCTGCTTGAGAAAGCTGCTTCACAGTTAACAAAATTTTTAAACAATGTTTGTAAATCTTAAAAAGGAGCTTTACAATGAGTACTTCAAAAGAAATTAAAGAGATGGTAAAAGAAAAATATGGAAAGATCGCAAAGCAGGGTACTGAAGAAAATAAAGATTCATGCTGCGGAAGTGGTCCCTCGGTTATTTCTTCGTGCTGCGGAGATAGTAAAATTGACTACTCCATTTTCTCAGACGATTATTCCAAAAAAGAAGGTTATGTTGCTGATGCCGACCTTGGTTTGGGCTGCGGTCTGCCGACAGACTTTGCAGATATAAAACCAGGTGACACAGTTGTTGATCTCGGCTCCGGAGCCGGTAATGATGCTTTTGTTGCAAGATCAATTGTTGGAGAAAAGGGAAGAATAATCGGAATAGATATGACCCCGGAAATGATCGAAAAAGCAAACAAGAACAAAGAGAAATTAGGTTACAAAAATGTTGAGTTTTATCTCGCTGAAATTGAATCAACTCCGCTTGAAGATAACATTGCAGATGTTGTTGTGAGCAACTGCGTTTTAAATTTATCCCCCGAAAAAGAAAAGGCATTTAGTGAGATTTGGAGAATACTAAAACCCAAAGCCCATTTTTGTGTTTCGGATATTGTGCTTAAAGGAGAACTGCCCGAAGCGCTAAGAAGATCGGCTGAAATGTATGCCGGCTGTGTCTCAGGTGCTCTTCAGCAGGAAGAATATTTAAACATTATAGAGCGAACTGGCTTTGAAAAAATAGAAATCAAAAAATCAAAAAAAAATAACCTGCCGGATGAAATATTAAAAGAATACCTCACCGGAGAAGAATTATCACGATTCAGAAATGATGAGATCGGTGTATTTAGTATAACAGTTGTTGGTTTTAAAAAATAAACCCGTGCTTTATTTTCCTGGTCATTTTCCCGCCGGACGAGCGGTAAATCTTATGAAGACAAAACCTGGGCTAATATATCGCTCTTCTTTTTTTCGATTTCGTTTAACATTTCCTTAAAAGAATTCGAAAACAGAATTACGCCGTCGTCGGTTAGTTTTTTAGTGATTTTGGAAAAATCTATTTTTAATTCAGCAAGCTTTTTCATCTGCGCTGCCGCAGCATCAACATTTTGTGTTATTGTTACTTTAGGATTACCGTGATCTTTATAAGCCTCTATTGTCGCCGGAGGTACTGTATTTATTGTGTGACGCCCTATTAATTCTTCAATATAAATGATGTCGGGATAAGCAGGGTTCTTTGTACTTGTACTTGCCCAAAGAACTTTTTGCTTTTTCGCACCTTTCTCCTGAAGTCTCCTAAACCTTTGTCCTGAAAATATTTCTTCAAATTTCTGGTAAACGAGTTTTGCATTGGCAATGGCTATTTTGCCTTTGAGGTCTTCGTTATTAACTTTTGACAATGCTTCGTCAACCGCTGTATCAATCCTGCTTATAAAAAAGCTCGCAACCGAAGTTATGTTCTTAATATCTTTTCCTTCCTTTGCCCTGTCTTCAAGACCGCTTAAGTAAGCGTCAACAACTTGTTCATAAACTGATTGGGCGAAGATGAGCGTAATATTAATATTCACTCCTTCTGAGATCATCTGGCGTATTGCCGGTATTCCTTCCTGTGTTGCAGGAATTTTTATCATTACATTTTTCCTGTTCACAGCTTTAAATAATCTTCTCGCTTCTTCGATTGTACGCTGCGTATTGTAAGCGAGGTCAGGAGGAACTTCGAGGCTTACAAAACCATCGTTGCCATCTGTAGAATCATAGATATGAGAAAGCATATCCGTCCCGTCCTGAATATCTTTAACAGAAAGAGTTTCAAACAAATCAGCAGCAGATAATTCGGGGTTTACAGATAAAAGAGATTTTATCTGCTCATCGTAATCGTTCCCTTTGCCGATCGCTTTCTGAAAAATTGTCGGATTCGATGTAACACCACTTATCCCATCTTCCTCAATCAACCTTTTCAATTCTCCGCTCTTCAGCATCCTGCGGCTTATATTATCTATCCAGATACTCTGTCCTAATTTTTCTAATTCTCTTAAAGTATTATTCATAGTTAACTCCTTGAATCATTGTTTGTCAATTGAATTTATTTTTTCCAGTCTTCTCACAAATCTTTCTTCATTTATAAACTTAGCATTTAAAAAAGAAAAAACAAGTTCTTTCGCGAGTTCCGTCCCGATTATTCTCGCACCAAGGCACAAAATATTCATAGCATCGTGCTCGACCCCCTGGTGAGCGGAATAAGTATCGTGACACAGGCAAGCTCTTATGCCTTTAATTTTATTTGCGGTGATGCAGGCACCAACCCCGCTGCCGCAGATTATTATTCCTCTTTCGGCTTTTCCGGCGGCAACTGTTTCAGCTACTTTTTTAGCAAAATCTGGATAATCATCCTGTGGATCAAAAGTAAAGTTACCTTCATCTATAATTTCATAATGATTTTTTTTCAGCAGCGTTGACAGGTATTGTTTGAGTTCAAAGCCACCGTGGTCTGCGCCTAAAGCAACATTCATCCGTTTTTGCCTTTAATAAAAAATTAAGATTATATTTCCAAGCAGGATAATAATTGACATTTTGCTGCTACAAAATATAATGAAAGTATTTCATTTTTTTATTGCCTGGGCAGGGATGACCGTAAAAATTTTTCTCAAACTTATTTTATAACCTGTAAATCTTAAACGTATGGGAACAAAGTATAAAGGAACCAAAGAAGAAATTACCGCACTCGATGCTGCAATTAAACTGGTAAGAGCAGCTGAAACTCTGACATCGAAATTAAGTTTTAACCTGATAAAATATAAGATTACCTTAAGCCAATTCGGAATACTTGACGCTGTTTACCATCTCGGTCCACTGACTCAGAAATCTCTCGGCAAAAAGATCTCTAAAAGCGGGGGAAACATCACTCATGTTGTGGATAACCTGGAAAAAAGAAATTTAGTTAAAAGACAAAGAGGAAAAAGTGACAGAAGAAACTTTGAAATTCATCTGACTAAAAAAGGGGAGAAGCTGATTGAAAAAGTCCTCCCTAATCAGGTAAGCATAATTAAAACTGAAATGGGTCTGATCAGTGAAGAAGAATCGGAAATTTTACAAAGGTTATGTAAGAAGATCGGGACAAAAAAATAGTTAGTGTTTTGCCAGAATTGGTCACAATGTGAAAAAATGATCTTTCAATTCTTGAAAAATAAGAGGCAGAATTTTTCCTGCCTCACCAAAAAATGATTTGTCAGCGACAGATGATGCTTCCGTCCTTTCAAGATTAATTTCAATTATATAGGCTCCGTTTTCTTTTGCAACAAAGATAATTGAAGCTGCAGGATAAACGACAGCAGATGTACCAACAATAAAAAATACATCAGAATTTTTCGCTGCTTCTTCAGCCCGATCAAACTCATCCTGCGGAAGATACTCTCCAAACCAGACAACATCGGGTCTGATCAGCCCGCCGCATTTACACTTCGGAACTTCATAATTAAAAATGATCTCATCATTATAAAAGGTTTTACACTTCACACAATAATTTCTTTCAATATTTCCGTGAAGCTCAAACACGATTTTGCTTCCTGCTCTTCTATGAAGGTTGTCAATGTTTTGTGTTATTACCTTAACTTCGGGAAAAAAAAGCTGGAAGTCAGAAATTGTTTTATGTGCTGGGTTTGGTTGTGAGTTGTGAACAATTTCTTTCCTGTGCTTGTACCATTCCCACACCATCTGCGGGTTATTTAAAAAAGCATCAAAGTTTGCAAGCTCTTCGGGTTTTAGTTTATTCCATATCCCTTCTTTCCCCCTGAAAGTCGGAATGCCGCTTTCAGCAGAAACTCCGGCGCCGGTGAAAAACACAACGGACTTTGCCGAAGAAATTTTTTTCAGTGTTTTATCATCAAGCAGGCTCATAAAATTGAAAAGCGGTAAAAACACTCAATCAAAAAGTGAACTATCGGTTGAGTTATCAGCTTTACCGGTTAAGTTATGTTTATATAGTTCAGTTGAAGCAAGATTGATAAACTTTGTCCATTTGTTTTCTCCTTTCGATTCAGAAGTCAAGGCATTTTTATAAGCATTAACTTTAGCACTTAACTCATCCGCCTGGTATAATGCTATCGCTTCCAGCGTCTTGGGCACAACAGGTGAAGCAAATTCCAGCTTGCCCTGGTGGCTGAGAACTATATGAAGAAGATTGTTTTTTAATTCCTCGGAAAAGCCCGGCAGCTTTTTTACTTCTTCATTAATTGCCATCGCAGAAATTACAATATGCCCGAGAAGCTTCCCTTTGTCTGTATAGCTGAATAAAGTATCAATTGATAATTCCTCTATCTTACCGAAATCATGCATCATTGCACCGCAGACAAGCAAGTCCCTGTTTATTTCAGGATGGATGTCGCACATTAAATCACAGATCTTTATTATTTCCAGAGTATGTTCAATCAGCCCGTGGACGTATGCGTGATGCCAGGATTTGCCTGCAGGTGATTTGGAAAATTTTTTGAGGTTCTCTCCCTTGAATATATTTTTCAGTAGTGATTTAAGATTGGTGTCTGATAATCTCTCTATCCTGTCAAGAAATTCTTTTTCCATTACTGCGGGGTCGCGTTTGGATTCCGGGAGAAAATCAGAAACAGAAACGTTTTCATCTCGTGAGATGGGTTTTATAGAAGAAATTTTAATTTGCGGGCTGCCCTGGTAATCATCCATTGAACCTTTAATCTTTACAATATCTCCAGGCTTAAAATTTTTATAAACTGATCCAAAATTATCCCAGATATTTGAGCTGACAGAAAGAGTCTTGTCACCAATTTCAAGGCTCAGGTATTCGCTGCCATTTTTAGCTGTGCGAATTTCGATCTTACGCAAAACCAGATAATGATCAACCGGTTCTCCTTTATTTAATTTTGTAAGATCAGTCTGATTGAGCATTAATTTTCCCCTTTAAGTATTTCAAAAGTGCTGTCAACAGGAAAGTGTGCAATGACTGAACGGTTCAAAAGATCAATTGAAACAGCGATAACTCTTTTCCCGTCTTCAAATTTTTGTATTACTCCTATTACACCTTCAAAGGGACCATCTTTAATTAAAACTTTTTTCCCCGGCACAAAGCCTTCCTGCAGGAAAAAATCTGATTTAACTTCAAGCATCCTTTTAAGGTTATCAATTTGCCATTCTGGTATGCGCGCCGCCTTACCTCTGTCCAGAACACACCTGACTATCGCATCCTGTTCAAGGCAGCGAAGCCTTTCTTTTTCACAGACGTAAATAAAAACATAACCGCGCATAATTGGCTCTGTAATCTTTTTCTTTCTGTCGCTCCACTGTTTTACTTTTGTAATCGTAGGCAGATAGTATTCCACGCCTATTTCTTTCAGTTGTTCGGAAGCTTTGAACTCTGATTTTGGTTTAGTGTAAACTGCGTACCAGAATTTTTGTTCATTCAAAAAAATTTTTTTTGCTCTTTCCCTTAATTGAATTTCATTCTCATACATAAAAGATTATCGCTCTTTTCTTATTTCTTTATTACAGCCGTTCTGCCGACAGAGTAATAAGTAAAGTTATTTTCTCTCATTGTATCCAGGTCATATAAATTCCTGCCGTCAAAGATCACCGGTTCTTTCATCAGGGATTTTATTTTTTCAAGGTCTGGATTCCGGAATTCATTCCATTCGGTTACAATAATCAGGGCATCGCTGTTTTCGACCGCATTATAGCTGGTGCCTGCATACTTGATCTTCTCTCCAAGTACAACTCTCGCATTATGCTCTGCTTCCGGATCATAAGCAGTAACACTGGCTCCATTATTTATTAATTTTTCTATAAGCGCCAACGCCGGTGCTTCTCTTACATCATCGGTATTAGGTTTGAAGGCAAGACCCCACAATCCGAAATGCTTACCCTTTATATTTCCATTGTAATGGTTTAATATTTTATTAAGAAAAATTTCTATTTGCCTTTTGTTAACTTCAACAACAGATCTAAGAATTTTAAAATCATACTTTTTTTCGTTAGCTGTATTCACAAGCGCCACAACATCTTTCGGAAAACAGGACCCTCCGTATCCAACGCCGGGGAATAAAAACCTTTTACCTATTCTTGAGTCGGAGCCAATCCCTGCTCTTACTTTATCTACCTCAGCTCCGGTAAGCTCGCATAGATTTGCTATTTCATTCATAAAAGAAATTTTTGCAGCAAGAAAAGAATTCGCAGCATATTTAGTCATTTCTGCGGAACGTTCGTCCATAAAATAAATCGGGTTGCCAGATCTCACGAAAGGCTCATAAAGCTTGTCTAAAATTTTCCTGGTTTTTTCATTGCTTGTTCCGACGATGACACGTTCCGGTTTCATAAAATCTTCGACAGCCATTCCCTCTCTGAGAAATTCGGGATTGGACGCTACATCAAAATCAAATCTGGGCGCATGTTTTTTTATTAATGCTCTTACTTTATCGCTGGTCCCGACAGGGACAGTGCTTTTATCCACTATTATTTTAAAACCGATACCTGGCTCGTCTTGAAAAAATCTTCCGAGTTCCTCTGCGACACCTAAAACATATTTCAGGTCTGCGCTTCCGTCACCATTTTGCGGTGTTGGCAGGCAAAGGAAAATTACTTCAGACTTTCTTACAGCTTCTTTTATATCCGAAGTAAATTGTAATCTTCCATCTTTGATGTTTCTTTCAAATATTGCCTCTAAACCCGGTTCATAAATCGGCACAATTCCTTTTTTTAATTTTTCTAATTTATTTAAATCAACGTCTACGCAAATAACATTATTGCCTGTTTCAGCAAAGCACGTACCGGTAACAAGTCCAACGTAGCCAGTGCCAACAACTGCTAAATTCATTTCAACCTCTTAAAATTTAAGAGTTAAAATATAATCATTCCCTTAAAGATACGGAAGAAAAATACTTTTGATTAATTGATTTAGATGGTGTATTACATATCTGTCCAAAACAAATTATAGAAATTGCCTGGAACCTGTCTGCCGACAGGCAGGATTGATAACCTGGTTTAGTGTCTAATGTTTTCAGAAATAAGGTAATAAGGTTTTTCTTCAGGTTCGTTATTTTTGCTACTAAGATTTTAAACAAATCATAAGGTTTAACCTTATTGTTAAAGAAAACCTTAGTAGCAAAAGTAAAGCATAACTGCAAACCTTATTACCTTATTGACATATATATCGCTAATAATTGCCTGCTATAGTCCATCCACGCTGTAACGGAACCACATCAATTTAGCATCCGGTTGCTGCTGTATTAACCAGCAGTTGCTTGAATGAGATTTAAATCCGGTTTTGAAAAAATCAGTCCCAAACAAACAATGTGACAACTTTTTTTGTTAGCCTATATTTAATTTGGACAGCATTGGTGTATTACTTAAGATAATCTAGATTCTAAGCGCCAGGTCAAGCTTCTCGATGAATACATCCTGGTTAACAGGCTTTTCAAGGATAGCAAAAACACCCAGGTTATAATAAGAATTTTTTAGTGCATCTGTAATTCCACCCGCAGTTAAGATGACTGGAATGCTGAAATTTTTTTCCTCTCTCCTTATAGCTTCAATTAATTGTATGCCGTTCATTAAAGGCATTTCGTGCCCGGTAATTACCAGCGAAGGAAGTTTGTCAAAAACTATACTCATTGCTTCATATCCACTGGAAGCGCTCATAATCCGGTAAGCAGGAAAGTTTGTTTTTATTAACCCTTCAAAATGGTTTTTGTCTTCTGCATTATTATTCACAAGCAATATTATGTTGGGTGATCTTGGTATTGTAAAATGAAATTCGCTTCCCTCACCGGATTCTGAATAAAACCAAATATCACCTTTATGCTTCTCAACAATTTCTTTGACTAAAGAAAGCCCAAGCCCTGTTCCTTTTTCACCCTTTGTGCCTTCAGTCGAAAACATTCTCTCTATCTTAAACAGCTTGTCTTTGTTCTCATCAGAGATTCCCAAGCCCTCGTCTTTGACAATAAACTCTATCAGCTCGTCGTTAAAAATATTTGCATTAATTTCTATGGTTTTACCGGGCGGTGAAAATTTAATAGCGTTGCTCAATAAATTAGTTATAACCTGGCTCAACAATCTTTCATCAGCCTGCACGTGGATCTTATCGCTTACATTTACTTTTATTTCGAGATTTTTCCTGATTGCATTTCCTGTTAAAGAAGATACACAATTAAATACCACAGTTTGTGCGTGCAGCCTTTGAGGTTCAATCTTCATTCGCCCGGTTTGAAGCCGCGACCAATCCAACAAATAATTAATAAGCTGAAGCTGATTCTGCGAGGACTCGTGAATGTAAGTAAGATATTCAAGCTTTTCAGCATTTGAAAGATTTTGTTCGTTGATTAAAATTTCTGCAAACCCGAGTATACTTGTAAACGGTGCCCTGAGATCGTGAGACAGCATAGAAATAAATTTATCTTTTGATATGTTTTGCTTCTTTAAATTATCAATCGCTTTCACAAGAGCTTCATCGGCTTTCATCAAATCACTCACATCAGAAATTGTTCCGCGTGATGTTTTGGGCTTACCCTTCTTATCTCTTTCAGCTACGATGATTTCCTTGAGCCACGCTATTTTTTTATCTTTCTTTTCAATCCTGTATATCATCCTGGTGTTCCCCTGGCTTTTGTCAGAGAGAAATTCCTGATAAGATTTTTTTACAGCAGGATAATCTTCTTCAAATACAATCGAAAAGAATCCTTCTGGTTTTCTCATAATCTCTGTCTGCGAATATCCCGTTATCATTGGCAGGTTGGTAGAATAAATTGTTGCCCTGTCTTTTATTCCCGAAGAGGAAAACCATGTGAACTCGCCTTTAATATCCTTTACAGGATCGGTCTCTGCCGGTTGATTTATGCCGTTCAACACGTAGTTAAGAATAAAATAAAAAGTTTTGCCTGTCGTTTTTTCTTTAAGGGCAGTCCACCTGCTCAGCACAGGAACAATTTTTCCCTTAGAATATTCGAGTGAAAATTTATAAGTAAGTGATTTATTGAAAGAAACTGACTTTAGTATTTTGTTTTTATCTTCATCGGTGTGCAGAAAAAGAAAAAAATCTTTATTAATAAATATTTGCTTTTTACAACGCAAAACCCTGGCAGGGTTTCCGCATTCGAGAACCTTCGCTTCGGAATCTGTAACCAATGAAAGATCGCTTAACTCGCTTAACTGGTTTGTGATGAGAGACAATTGAGCCGGAAGTATGCTTTCCCCTCCCGTGATTTTTTTTATTACTCTGTATTCAGGTTTTAACGATGGAGATTTCTTTTTGCCGGCTGAACTTTTTCTTCTCTTTTTTACCATGACAGATTTGCTGCGAAGTTTATTTGCATTATAAATATAACTATATAGCAATTTTTAATAAACTATTATTTAAGCTTGCTGCCGCTTTTCCCTCAGAGTGTGCGGGCTGCTACCCGGCTAACACCCCATCGCGATTAAATTTTATCACCTCGATAGGGCAGCTCCATACACACTTAGCACAATTTGTGCAGCGTTCGTCAATAATAAAAATTTCAGCTTCCTTCAGTTCAATAGCATCTTCCGGGCAGACACCAACACAGCACCCGCAAAAATCACACCTGTCAGGAAGTATGTCTATCATCAACTTTCCGTTCTTTGCCTGCCTGTACATAAATTTTATAATATAATAGATAAGATTCTGAATTTTAGTAGTAGAAATTAGCTAAAGAATTTTTGAGTTGAAAGCGCTGGTTTTTTTTACTCATCAAAAACATTTTGGCTTTTATCTGAAGATTTCGGTGACCAGTCAATCCCATCGCAAGGGAGATAATCCCGGGTTGGATGCTCGTCGTGCTTTAAGCAAAGCACGGCTGTCTTATCGAAATGTTCGCAGGTTGAACACAGCGTGTCTTCAATTATTTCCTCATTCTTTTCATTGAACAGCCTGTAGTGAATTACAGCAGGGTGAATGATTACACCGTAAACAGATATTATGCTGACAGTCCACCATAGATCAACATTAAGATAACTTTTCAAAACCCAGAGCAGCGGAAGCACGATGGCTGTTCTTATGATCGTCCAGAAAACTACCTCTCCCAAAGTTCCATCCCTGTTTATTAATATTTTTAATTTAACTGAAAATATTAACTTGCTGCCAAAGAAAAAAGGTATTGAAAAATATTGAAAAGTTGATTATGAATAGCGTTTGTTATGCAAACAGCTTCGGCAAGAGATGATCTCTATCACTTTAAAAAATAAGATTTTTTTCGCTGTAAAGATGATCTTACGGTGAAAAAGCTTACTTTATTTATTATAATTATTATATTGACAGATATAAATTTCGAGGGTTTACACTGTGCCGGTAAATAAAAATCCCGCAGAAAGCGGGAATGAAAAATTAACTAACCACGAAGTGGTCAATCCTGAAACTTTTGTGAGCGCGGGTGGCTTCTCCGAATGGACTCCTTTGGAGGAACCACCGACCCTCCCGACTTATAAGTCGGGGTGCTCTACACGGCTGAGTTTCGCTTTGTCAAATAATCTATTGCGTAATTTATGTTCTTAAGACTTTTTAAATACAGCTCTAACCGGTATGTTTCTGATTTCGTTCTGCATAGTGATGATATGACTATTTTCCAGGGTCCTTTCCCTTTTGTGAAGCTACTCCGGTTTGAATTATGTCGTTTAATTCGATCTGGAAGGTTGGAAGTATGACCAATATAATGATGACTGTACTTAGTAGACCTAAGAATATAAACAAAAAATGTTTTCACGGTTTTGTGAGCGCGGGTGGCTTCGAACCACCGACCCTCTGCTTAAAAGGCAGATGCTCTACCCCTGAGCTACGCGCCCTGAAAAAAATTTTGAGTGGTAAATATAAATATTCAGGATTTTTATTCCAAACATTTCTGTCACTATGGCAGCTTAACAGTTGAGCAAAATTCAGGTAACATTACTTTTATATGATAAAAAACGCTAAAATACTTGTTTGTGATGACGATGAAACTTTGTGCTACCTTCTCAAAGAACAACTTTTAGAAGAAGGGTTTGTTGTTGATACAGTATATGACGGAAGTATTGCAATAGACGCTATCAAAGGGAAGAACTATGATCTCATGCTTCTTGACCTGAATATGGGAGATGTTTCGGGAGAAGACGTACTGAAATTTGTTAATGACTACAATGACTCTCTGCAGGTGATCGTTTTAACTGCACAGTCTGATATTAAAAAAGCAATCGAGTGTATCAAGACCGGTGCGTATGATTTCATAAGCAAACCTTACAATTTTGACGAGCTGTTAATAACAATTAACCGCGCTCTCGAACATAAAGAGCTTTTGGTCAAAACCACAGTTCTGGCAAACCAGGTTAATAAAAAATTATCAGACACTATCGTTGGTGAAAGCCCCGAACTTCAGAAAGTAATTAATCTTGCAAACAAGTCCGCTCTTTCCGATTCGAATATTTTAATAGAAGGAGAAACCGGAACAGGCAAAGAACTTTTTGCAGAATATATACACAAACACTCGGCACGGAGCGACAAGCCTTTCGTTGTCATCAACTGCGCATCTCTGCCAGATCAGCTTATTGAAAGTGAATTATTCGGCCACGAAAAGGGTGCTTTCACAGATGCAAAATCTACAAAACAAGGTCTGGTTGAAATCGCTCACGGCGGTACTCTTTTTCTTGATGAAATAGGAGAGCTAAGTTTATCTCTTCAGCCAAAGCTGCTGCGCTTTCTTGAGAATGGCGAATACAGAAGGATCGGCGGTGTTACAAACCTTACATCTAATGTCAGAGTCATTGGTGCAACTAACAGAAATCTTCTAGAAGAAGCTGATCGTAAAAGTTTCCGCCGCGATCTTCTGTTCAGGCTGAATGTAATAACGCTTACAATCCCCCCGATGCGAGATAGAAAAGAAGACATCCTCTTGTTAGCCCGTTATTTCCTGGAAACTAAATCTCCTATCAGGTCTCCAAAAAAATTATCCCCCGAAGCCGAAGAGCTGCTGTCTAAATACACTTTCCCGGGAAATGTAAGAGAGCTTGACCATATAATTGAGAGAGCAATAATTTTTGCAGAAGGTGATATTATCCGCCCCGAAGATCTGAACCTGCCACTTGATGTTATAGGAAAAATTCTGGACGGCGGCGATCACCTGGAAAAAAATGAAAAAATCCTGAGCATAGATGAAATCGAAAAAAAACATATTGCGCACGCTCTTAAATTAAATAAGTGGGATAGAACACGAACTGCACGCCAGCTCGGGATCAGTTCAAAAACTTTATATTTAAAAATCAAAAAATATCAGATCAAGCAAGAGTAAATATGTTAAACAAAATAGTTTCAAAATATAAGCTAACGAAACTATTGGAGTCCAATGATAAGCCCCGTGCAATAGCCGGCAAAGATCAGCAGATACTTTGGCATAATAATACTTTTAAGGATTATTTTAGCCCGGCACGCTTAAAAGGTAAAAAACTCTCCGGGCTTTTAAATGAATCCGATTTGAAAAAATTAGGAGTTGATAACTTATCAAAATTGACCACTTCGTGGAGAGTAAAATTAAAAGAGAATTCACTTCAGGGGATAATTAAACCGCTTTCAACCGGTAATAAAATTGATGGCTATGTGGTCGAGATTACAGGAAGAAAAAGTAAAGATGTGCAGCCAAAAGCTATCCCTGACCGTGACGCAAAGTTTGCATCAGAGCTTCAAAACATCCTCACACTGCTGATAAAAGAAAAATCACTATCAAAAATTGCCGATGAAATACTTAAAAAATGTATCTCACTCAGCAGCAGTTATTATGCTATCCTGGTCTACAATGATTTAAACTATGGTAAGAGTTTTGACTTTTCGCTTCTCGACCCTAATAATCACCTGCAGGATTTTGCCGAAATTAAAAAGGGGATCGAATCTGATTTTTCTTTTTTGAACAAATGGCTTAATGCTAACCAGCATTCACTTAAAGGAAACCAGGCTCAAAACAATTTGGCGTCCAATCTTTCCAGGCTGTTACGCTCCGAATCCATAATTCTTACTCCGTGTATTTTCGATAACAAACATATTGCAACAGTCATAGTCGGAAAGATCAAGGGAGCTTATTCTGATTTCGAAATAAAAACTGTTGAACAGTTTGCTGCACTACTGAGCTTTGCAATTACTAATTTCAGAGTAAGCGAATTAAATGCCGCTTTGGAAGCCAAGCTACTCCAGGCTCAAAAATTAGAAACTATCGGGAAACTATCTTCCGGTATGGCTCACGATTTCAGCAATCTTCTTTCAAGCATCTTCGGCAGCGTTAATCTTCTCAGGAAAAGGATGCCCGATAATGAAAATATTTCAAAGCTGATAGATAACATTGAGAACTGTTCTGTAAGAGCAAAAGATTTAACGAAGGGTCTTCTTTCTTTCGGAAAGCCAACCCCTAAAAGAAAAGAATTAATAAATCCGAATTTATTGCTGGGCGAAATTTCAAAAGTTATAAGCCATACTTTCCCAAAGAATATAAATTTTGAAAGCAACATAGAAGAAAACCTTTACAACATTCTTGGAAACGGAACAGAGATTTACCAGGTTCTGTTAAATCTCTGCGTAAATGCAAAAGAGGCAATTGAGAAATCAGGAACGATTAAACTATCCGGAAGAAATATAAAGATCGACAAAAAAAATAATCTCTATCACCCATTGTTAAAAGCGGGGAAATATGTTTGGTTCTGTGTTGAGGATTCCGGTACGGGAATTTCTGAAGAAAATTTATTAAAGATTTTTGATCCGTATTTCTCCACGAAAGAAAAAGAAACCGGTTCAGGGCTTGGGCTTTACGTTACTTATGGAATAATTAAAGCACACAACGGCGAGATTGAAGTTTCGAGCAAAGTTAACGTGGGTACAACTTTCGATGTTTTCATTCCGGCTTACGAACCAACCGCACCAAAAGAAAAGGATGAAGAAAAAATTATTCTTCTTGCTGAAGATGAAGTTATGCTCAGCGACCTGTTAACAGAATTACTGGAAGCTTCGGGATACAACGTGTTAAAAGTTTACAGCGGCAACGAGGTAATGAAGGTCTTAACAGAAGAAATTAAAGTTGATATGGTTATCCTGGATTATAATATGCCCGGAATGAACGGATTAGAATGCGCAGAAAAGATCCGCTCGCTAAATTTAAATATTCCGATCATACTCTCTTCGGGAAGTCTCTCCCTGAGCGGAGATCAGTCCTGGGAAAAAAAGGGTATTACAAGTATGGTTACCAAACCTTATGAATTTGACACACTGCTGTCTACAATTCAAAAATTAATCTGAGTTTTTCCTGCCCGGATTATTTTCAACATCTACCATTTTAATATTTTTAGTATAATCAGCCAGCGAAGGATTCTTTATAGAATTCAGATTATTCAACACATCGTTTATTTCTTTAATAGCTATTTCAATATAATTTAATCTTTTCATCAAAGCATCTTTGGAAATTTTTTCCTTTGCCAATTCTCTTTTAATTGCAGTGGCTGAAAGATTCATCAGTGTAAGCGGTTGTTTAATTTTATGATTGGCAGTAACGACAGTTGCGGCAAAGACACTTTGCTTTTCCGCTTCAATAAGCATCTTTTGTGCCTCAGATAATTTCAAAGCGGAATTAACCCTGGCAAGTAATTCGATTTTGTTAAAAGGTTTTTTTATATAATCGAAAGCGCCGGCTTCAAGCCCTTCTTTCGTATCTTCTGCGCCTACTTTTGCAGTCACAAGTATTATCGGAATGTTCTTTGTTTTTTCATTGCTTACAAGGGTTCTGCATACCTCTATCCCTGTTATTCCCGGCATCATAACATCAAGCAAAATCAGATCGGGTAATTCACCTTCTGCTTTTTCAATACCTGTGTGTCCGTCGTAGGCGGTGATTGTTTCATAGCCTTCGTGCTCAAGGCGATCCTGAAGCATAAAAACATTTTCCGGGAGATCGTCAACAATTAATATCTTTTTCATTTTTAGCTTGTTTTCAGTTTAGAAAATAATTTTTTGATTTTAAAAGTCATGACCGTAGGGTTAACCGGCTTTGGAATATAGTCATCAAAACCATGCCTTAGTATCACTTCCTTGTCTTCGAGCATTGCTTTTGCTGTCACTGCAATAACAGGTATCTGAGCCCATTTGGGTGCGGTCCTGATTCTTTTGATCGCCTGGAATCCATCCATCTCAGGCATCATAATATCCATCAAAATCAGGTCGGGGGTTCTTTGCTCTAGCAAATTAAGACACTCTACGCCGTTCTTTGCCAGAACAGTTTTGCAGCCGCAGGATTCTACTATTTCATTAATAGTAAATAATGTATCGGGGTCGTCGTCAACAATTAATACTTCGCCTAAATATGTTTTGTCTACTTTGGAATTTTCTTTTAACTCTACTGTGGTTTTTTTAACTGCCTCTTTAACTGAAGAGACTTTTTTCATACTGTTAAAAGTTTCCTGCATTCGTAACCTGTCACGGACAACTTTCAAAACATCTAGCGGATGCCCCTTTGATTTAAGAGTAATATCTTCAACAACTGATTGCAGCGAGCTGCGTTCCTCTTCGGTCAGATCTTTCGCGGTGCTGATTATAATGGGAATGTGCCTGGTTTCTGCATTCGATTTTAATTTGTGAGATAATGTAATTCCATCCATGCCTGGCATTATTAAGTCGAGAATTATAAGGTCGGGCTGCGTCTCTAAAATTTTACTGAAAGCAAGCTCACTGTCCTTGATGTAATCAATCCTGATTTTTTCATCTTTGAAAACTTTTTTGAATCTTTCAAATTCCATTTCATCATCATCAACAATAACAATTCTTTCTATCCGTTTCTTAGCAAGATTTTCAAGCCGTTCAAAGGCTTCCTGCAGGTTTTCGTTTGTAATTGGTTTTACGAAATATTCAAATGCACCCAAGCCATAACCGAGATTTTTATCACCCATAATGGAAATTAGTATGACAGGGATATCTTTTGTCTGGGGATTTTCTTTTAACTCTTTCAGCACTGACCAGCCGTCTTTCTTTGGCAGCAATACATCCAACGTTATTGCGAACGGCTGAATTTCAACTGCTTTTTTTAATCCCTTCTCTCCGTCTTCAGCGTAAACAACTTCATAGCCTTTTGATATAAGATATTGACCGATTGTATAACGCACTTCCGGGTCGTTGTCAATTACAAGCACAGGGTTTTGCCTGTTCTGGCGCAGCAATCCAATATTAATTTCCTGACCTTCTTCAATACTTCCTTCAGCAACAAATACAAGTGGAACAGTAAATGTAAACACCGAGCCTTGTCCGATCACGCTTTTAACAGAAATATTTCCTTTCAGCAAGTCGGCTATCTTTTTACAAATGGCAAGCCCCAGCCCGGTTCCACCAAATTTACGTGTTGTCGTTCCATCTGCCTGGCGGAACTCTTCAAAAATAATGTTCAGATTTCCTTCTGATATTCCTATGCCGGTATCTTTAACATCAAAGCGGAGAATACTGTTTTTCTCGGTTGATACAGCAAGTTCAACAAAGCCGTTCTCTGTAAACTTTATCGCATTTCCCAGGAGATTGATCAGCACCTGCGTGATCTTTTCCCTTTCAATATTAATGATTATTCTTGTGTTGCAGTTCCTCGTGATTTTCAGATCGATCGTTTTGTTATTTACCAGCGGGCTGACGGAGGTCTCAACATCACGGATCAGTTCTTCGAGCAGAACATCTTCGTTGTGAAGCTCCATTTTTCCCGCCTCTATCTTTGAAAGGTCCAGAATATCATTAATCAGATTCATCAGTCTTCTGCTGCTTTTCAGTACAACCTCTAACCTTTCGCGGTTCTTTCCAACAAGGGTCGTTTCTTCCAGAATTAATTCTGTCAACCCCAGGATTGAATTCATCGGTGTTCTTAATTCATGGGACATACTTGCGAGGAACTGCGATTTCAGCTTTGTTGCTTCCTCAGCCCTGCTTTTCTGAACTTCAAGCTCATCTGCTTTTTCTTTCAGCTTATTATGAAGATCAACAAGAGTTTCATTCTGCTTCCTGATCTGGATATTCTGTTTCTGAAAATCTTCGTTGAGTTTTTTCAGCTCCGAAACTAATTCTTTCAACTGTACAAATGCAGTAGCGTTTGTAATACCAATTGCAAGCTGTTCCTTTATCTTCGAAAGATATTCCTGCGCTTCGGGCGAAGGTTTGCCGGAAGAGCCTAATTCCAGTACCGCTATTACTTTTTGATTATAAATAATAGGGATTATCATCAAGTGTTTGATTTCCACATCCACAATTCCCATCGGGATCTTTGCCGGGTTTTCTTCAAAATCCATTTCATACGGTTCTTTGTTTTTAATTACCAGTTCAAAAAAACTTATGTCTGAGGAGAGGGTTACGTTTTCATTTAATCCGTAAGAACTGGCTAAGGTGGCTTTATTCTCTTCATCAACCGTATATAAGGCGCCGACTACAAACCCCGCGGTTTTTATTATCTTCCTTAAAGAAGCTTCGGAAATTTCTTCCAGCGTTGGGTTCTGGTTAATAAGAGTAATAAACTCAGAATATTCATTCTTTGCTCTTTCGTTTTTTTCAAGATCGACAAGCATAGCATTAAATGCACCTGCAAGCTGACCAATTTCATCCTTGCTCTGAATGTGAATTTGGGTTTTAAAATTCCCTTCTTTTGTTATCTCCGTTGCCTTGCTTAATTCTGAAATTTGTTTCCTGATCTTATCAGTGAAGACTAAAGTAAGTATCAGGGAGAGAGCTACTCCCGCCAGACCAATTACAATGAGAATACTTTTCAGGCTTGCTTTGAGCTGGGATACTTCTCCTAATGTTGTAAATATGAGATAGTCTAACTGATTATTTAAATCGTTGCCGGAAGAGGGTCTGTAAATTGTGGTCAGCAGGTCCTCTGCAGAAGAGCCTTGGCTGTAAACATCGAAATTGCTTTTAGAGGAAAGTTTCCGATACGCTTCAGTCAGTAAATAGTATCTTGTTTGATTTTGCTGTTCTTTAGAAATTATTATGGGTGAACCTTTCCACACCAGGGCAATATCAGCTCTTATTTTTTCTGAAATTTTATCTATATAATCTGCGGAAAGAATTTTTCCATAATAAAATATGTTCCCGTTACTGTCTTTATAAGTCTTTATAACTGCCGAAGGATTATTTTGCAGAAATTCCTGTATAGTAATTTTATGCAGGGGGAAATAAACTGCTTTCTTATATACTTTTTTTGAAATAAAATCCTGCGGATCCTTTGATGTTTCAAAAACAAAGTCAATGTTTTTACCGAGGGGTTCTTTTTGAGTGAAGACTTTTTCAAGACCGGTCTTAACCAGGTATGTGAAATCATCGTCTGCATTCTGCATCGTTTCCCGGTAAGTATAAATAAAATCATTTACAGAATTAAGAAGGTACTTGGATTGTTGTGATGTAAGCACATTATACATTATTGTATAATAGGCAACTGCGGAGCTTAAAAGAATCAGAGCAACAATAGCAAAATTAATAAGCAGAATCCTAAAGCTTATTTTCATATTTCACCCGTCTTTTTGTAACACTTTCCTGATCGTAATCAATAATTCATCAAAATCATAAGGCTTGCTGATAAAATCGCTGGCGCCCATTTTAGCCGAATCAATTGCGCTTTTAACATCTGCATAAGCGGTTAGAACTATTACTTTTGAATTAATTTTTTTCTCATTCATTTCTTTCAAAACTTCAAACCCATCTTTGCCCGGCATTTTAAGATCAAGAAGAACCAGGTCTGCCGGTGTGTTTGAAAGATGTATCAGCGCCTGATCACCATCGTTTACAAAAGTAGTTTCATAACCAACTTCGCGGAGCTCGTCGCTCAGCGCCTGGCAAAGATTTATATCGTCATCAACAATTAATATTGATTCCATTTTTTACCTAATTATTATCTTTATCTTTTGATTCATTAAACTGATAATACCTGATCTTGCTCCTGTTTTTCAGCAATTCATCCCTGATCGGGTTCGTTGACTGAGGCATAGCAAGCCTGTCTTTTAAGGTCGGGATAAGTTCAGCTTTTATTAAAATAACAAGCTCCTTTTTAGTAACAGTAGACTGGTCGCTGCCAAAAATATAACGCAGCCCGAAGAACCACCAGGGCAGGTCTTTTAATATCGGGATGCCGGTGCGCACTGTACTTGTTTCATCGCTGAACAAGCCGCCTATCACTGTTTCTTCGCCATTTAACATTACAACCTGGGTAGTAGCAGACGTCTTTTTAATTTCTGAAGTTAGGTCAGAAACTGAAAAGGTAGAGCGTTCCGCAGCAATATTTAAAACTATATAGTTAATCCCTTCTTCCTTATACACATGCGGAGTTACAGTCAGTATTGTGCCTGTTGGATAAAACCTTTCAACAACGTTGCCCGAAAAATCTTTTACCTTTACAGAAAAATCTGACCCAACCTGAATTTTTCCCTGCTGCCCGTCTCTAACTATAGTACTTGGAGCTGTGATGATGTTTCCTACATTTTCACTTTCTAAAAACTGAAATAAAGCGGTTGCATTGCCAAAAAATCCTCCTGCATCAAAAGTTGATTTACCTGTTACCTGACCACCAGTAAATGTTTGTGTTGGTGTGGTGGTACCTGTAGTGGGTTTGTTAAGGTTAACATTTCCAAGCTGTCCGCCAATTTCCAACCCATTTTTAGAAAGCAGAACCTGCCAGTTAATTCCCATCTGTCTTGCCTTATTAACATCGGATTCAAAAAAGATAGCGGAAATTTTTACTTCTCTTGAGTCAACAGGGGCATAAATATCTGCGCTTTTCTTTTCTTGCAGCCCGCTCTTTTTAATTACGATCATACTATCTTGTCTTTCGTAAACAAGCCCGGCTAATCTTACAATTACATCAAGCGCTTTTTCGTAATACATATTTGTAATTTCAATACCTATCGGGTCTGTCTTTTCAACGGAAGAGACAATTCTTATTCCTGTTGTCTTTTCGCTTACCTTGCTTAATAATTCTACTGCTTTATTGAATGGAAGGGAAGCAGAAAGAGATACCAGTTGGTCAGGGCTGTATTGACCTGACAAAGTTTTTTGCAAATAATCCTGTGCTGCTGCCCGCAAAGACATAGACAGGATGAGCAAGACCAGTATTGAGCTAAATTTCTTTTTCATTTTTTAATCTCGTTGTTTTGATTTTTCGTTTTCGGCGCTTCTTTTTCCAGATATAAATCAACCTTTTCGATAATTCCGCCTTTATTAAGAATAAAACTTACCCTGCTGTTTTCATAATCAATCTTTGTCAGATACCCGAGATAAACCTGCTCTCCTTCCCAAAGCAAATAAGTGTTTCCTTTAGCATCGGCAAGGAAGGCGCCTTCAGGAATTAATGCGAGAAGCTTTGCGCCCTGAACATCAAGAAGATTGTCAATATTAGGAGGAATTTCATTCCTTATCAGAGGATAAAAAACGTCATACAATGGTCTGGATGTAGTAACATTTTCTCTTAAACCGGTGCTTGCAAACCTGTTGTTCGTTGAGAAATAAACATCCACAATCATAGTAAAGTTTACAAGGAAATTCGGGATACCTTCTTTATCTGTCTGAACTGCTCCATCAAGAGCAAGGGATTTTATTTTCTTTAGCTCTTTGCTCTGCTCGATAGCGTAAATCAATTGATGGATGTCATTAAAAGTTCCGGTACCTGTTAATTTGTATTCATAGTAGTAAAATTCTTTTTCCTGTTTCTGTTCTACGTATTCAACATTAACCTGGGTTAGGTCCTGTGAGAAACCAGAAGTTACCAGGTTGGTAAAATTAAAGAACTTTATAGAGGATAAATTTTGGGGAATGTTAAACTTCCTCGAGGCTAATGTAGAATCGAGAATCTTTTCCCTTGAAGATAATTCCTGCATCTGGGCAGTTAACTGCGCTGTGTTATAATCGTTTGCTTTCAGTTTTTTTAATTCACTCTGCATATCTTTAATTCTTCCTCTTTGAAAAATAAAAATATAAGCACCTCCTGCTGCAAGAATAAAAATAAGCAAGCCAACAAGTCCGAGTGTGCTTTTGAGTTTCCTGTTCATTCAGAATCTTTCTGGTAACTTGAGAGATTAAAGTTCATTGTAAATTTATAAGCGTTTTTATCGCGCAATGCTTCATAAGAAACTTTCTTTAGCTCTGCAGAATTCATCTTATATGCAAAATCTGTCATCACGTTTTTTGACAGAGCATAGCCTTCAAGATTCACTTTGCCGGCATCACCTAAGTTCATTTTAGTTAACCAAATATTTTTGTTGTGTGCAAAAAAATCGGCAATTTTCTCAAGAGAGTGCGACCAGACTTCGGTTCCGACAGCAGCGGAATCGAGTATAGCCTGTGTTGTGCCAAAATTATTTATCCTTCCTTCAAGATCACTGATCCTGTTGAGAATATCTTCATTCTCTCTGAGCAGAACCTGCTGGGTTTTAATCTGGTCCCCTATATGACTCATCTCACGTTGATTTTGAAGTATTTTCTGCGTCAGGAAAAAAGTAGTGACAAACAACAATGGAAGCATAGCATAACTATGCCATCCAAACTGCAAAAACCTTTGTTCCTCTCTTACATAGCGCGGAAGCAGATTAATTCCTTTGTGAAGCTCCTCCTCCTCATCGAAGAAATCTTCGGCAGCAGCAATAGGAACGCTAAAGGCAGAAAGAGATTCTCTCGCTTCCTTGTTAAGCCCGTCTATATCAAGGCCTGAAAAGTCGAGCCTCGAAACATTTGCTTCGGGGAATGTACCGTAAAATGAAAGAATAATATTTTCTGAATCGTCTTCGCCGCAAACGATAATGTTATCGAGCGAAGATATTCCCCCGTTTTCCATTTCAAGCAGAATTTTAGAGAAATAAACATCATAAGTATGAAGATTGATTTTGCCGATGTCAAGTGTACCGCCTATATGTTTTAATTTTCTTCCCCGCAAAAAGATCAGCTTGCTGTATTCTTTACCGATATACACAATTAAAGAATGATCATCGGGAAAGAATTTTTTGCTTTTTGCAACATAGTAAGCCAAAGATATCTCCGCACTTTTGACCGCATGAATTTTATAAATCCTTTTCCCGTTATATTGCGCAAGAGCATTGATCATCCTGATGCACGATATTTCTCCGCTTAAAAAAACAGCCATCCAGGATTTATCTGCAAGTTCAACATACGCAAGATTTTCCTGGTCAATGGCTACGTTTTTTGACTGATGAATATCCTCGACAATCTCCTGTGTAAAATTTCCCGTTTTTGCTTTTCTGCTTCCCTCAAAAAAATGATAATGAACAGCAGGCTCTGTAAGCACAGTAATAAACCGCGATTTACTTAAATTAATACCTTTCAGTGAATTATTAATTAAGCTCACGTTGGAAAGTCCGGCTGCTTCTGCCGGTTCGCTTTTTTTCAAAGCTTCCAGGCTAAGCTCGTCTCCTTCAAACCTAAGCCCTGCCATATCTTCATCAACATTAAAAGCCGGCGTGACGACATCGAATGACGCTGTGCGAAGTATTTTTATTTTATCTTTTTCCTTCTGAACAACAGCAATCTTTGTATCGTTGCCTTCACAATATGTAAATATGAGTTGTTTCATTTACACAGCAGAAAGAATTTGTTGTATTCTCGTTTTATTATTTGCATAGGCTATTGCCGTATCAAGGCTGATCCTTTTGTTAAGATAAAGCCTCTTTAAATCCTGTTCCATTGTTATCATCCCGCTTTGCCCGCCCTGGTTTATCATCATATAAATTTCACTTGTGTTGTTATTTTTTATTGCAGCTTTAACACTTGGAGTTACAATGAGCACTTCTTTTGCAAGGATACGTTTTCCGTCTAGGCTCGGAACAAGTTTCTGTGACACAACTGAAATTAAAACATCGGCTAACCTGTTCCTTACTCTTTCCTGTTCTGTCGGATGAACCTCAGCTACTATTCTATCTATTGATTCTACTGCAGACGAAGTATGCAATGTAGAAAAGACTTTATGACCTGTATCTGTAACTTCAAGTGCAGCTATGATCGTTTCGGGGTCGCGCATTTCACCAATAATAATTATATCGGGATCCTGCCTCAGCGCCTGGATAACTCCGTCCTTAAAACTCAGAACATCTCTGCCAACTTCCCTGTGCCTGATGATGCAAACATTAGACTTATGAACATATTCAATCGGCGATGCAATAATTACTATGTGGGCAGGATCATATTTATTATGCTCTTCTATTATTGCATCTAAAGTTGTTGACTTACCAGAACCTGTGATTCCCGTAATAAGTGACAAACCAAATTTAATATAGCTGTGGCTCATTACCTTAATTACGTTTGAATGAAATTCAAGTGTGTTAAGCGGTCGTATCGTGCTGTTTATAGCCCTCATATTAAGAGCCAGCGTTTCCATATCGAAATATGTACAAGCTCTGAACCTTGCTTCAATTTTTTTCCTCTCATAAAAAAAAGTATAGCTGAAATCAAGATTCCTTGTAACGGAAAGATATCTCCTCTGATTGTTGTTCAGCAGGTTAATAATAATCACAGCAGCTTCATCATCTGTGAACTGAGGAAATTCTTTTACTCTTTCTTTTTTACCATATACTCTTAACCAAACAAAGCCGCCGTTGCCGTGCCCGCCTAATTCAATATCGGAAGCGTCCCTTTCAATCATACTTGTCAGCAAACGGTTGACGAGGTTTCTGAGAACCATTCTGCTGTCGGGAGATATTTTTTCTATGTTCTCAAGTATATAATTGACTTTTTCAGTCCCGTAATATATTGCGGGAACTGTATCAAGAAATTTCTTCAGAACAGTTTTATATTCGCTGTCAAGTACCAAAAAAATATTTCTCCTTATTTTAATTACAGTGTTATCATTTTTCTATTTTGTACTCCACCCTAAGACCTTTCTTCCTTAGTAATTCTATTTTCACCCTACAGTCACAATACTATTTGAGATTCTAAATAGGTAATAAGGTTAAGTGTTGGGGAGGATTAGTTTTGTTACTAAGGTTTTCATTTAAAACCTTATTGTTTATCTCTTTCTTCAGACCTTAGTAACACGCACTAAAAATACAAACTGAACCTTATTACCTTATTTTCTAACACTCTGTAATGCCAAAGATCAAATTCACCTGCCTATGCTGAAGCGCCTGCCCGCCGTACAAAGTACTTTGGGAGGCGGGGCTTCGCGCAGACAGGCTTCATCAAATTCTACTTGCATAGTTGCACTCCACCGCCCCGAGTTTTGTGAGGCTCTATAAATTATTATTTCTTCTTATCCTTCAGAAGTAGAGGCAATAACTTCTTCGATTGATGTCAATCCCAATTTTACTTTTTCCAGTCCTGCTTCACGTAAATTCAACATTCCTTCTTTCTTAGCCTGCAACCTGATCTTTTCTTCATCTACTTCAATACCGGACCTGACGATTATTTCTCTTATCTCTTTGGTAAAGTACAGAGCTTCATGGATCGCCAGTCTTCCTTTATAGCCGGTTTTATTACATTTATCGCACCCCTTTGGTTCATACACAACATAGTTTCTCCATTCGGCAATATTAAGCCCTGCTGCTCTCATAACTGATTCGTCAAAGTTTGCAACTTTCTTTTTGCAATCCGGGCATAGTCTTCTGACAAGACGTTGAGCAACGATTAAATTTATAGCATAGGCAATAAGGAACGGTTCGATCCCCATTTTATATAACCTTGCAACAGCACTTGGCGCATCATTTGTGTGAAGCGTGGAAAAAGTTAAGTGCCCTGTGTTAGCCAGCTTAATCGCAACTTCGGCGGTTTCTTTATCTCTCATCTCCCCCACAAGAACTATATCGGGATCGTGGCGAAGAATAGACCTGATCGCCTGCTCAAAATTCATTTTGTAACCTATCTTCAACTGGCGCGCGCCTTCAATAACATATTCAACCGGGTCTTCTACTGTAAGGACATTTACTGACGGGTCAATTACCTGGTAAAGCGCTGCAACAAGTGTAGTGCTTTTACCACTACCTGTAGGACCTGTTAATATCACCATTCCCTGCGGCTGGTTTATCGCTTTCAAAAAAACTTCTTTGGCGTAACCAGCAAGACCGAGTTTATCAATATCACGGATGACTTTTCTGTCGTCAAGAATTCTGATTACTACGCTTTCAAATTTATTTTTAAGTTCCGTACCAACCATTGGCAAAACAGAAACCCTGAAGCGGATAATATTTCCATCTATATCTCTCTGTATAAATCCATCCTGGGCTTTTTCCCTTTCAAACCTGTCCATTCCCTTCGACCTGTCTTTAACAACAGCGACGACAGCCTCGGGCAGTGTGTTTTCCTGAACGTGCCATACCTGGAGCTTTCCGTCTATGCGGAAATTTATTTCTGTTTTATTCCCTGCACGTGGAATGAAATGAACATCGCTCGCTCCCCTTCTCACTCCTTCGAGAAGCGCTCCTTCAACAAGGTTGATCAATGCACTTTTGTTTATCTCGGCATCAAGCTCTTCTTCATCAAGCGTACTTTCTTCCCTTTCAATCTCAATCTCCGGCGCGACTTCTTCCATGGCTTTGAGGTAAACGTTTTCGGGAGGAAGTACAATTTGTATCAGTCTTTCAAAATCTTTTTTCTTTATATATACTACTTCATATTTTTTTGCCTGCAGCCCGAAAGCTACCTTGGGAATATTCCTGTCTGTTGGATCGATCGCAGCAAGAATTAATTTATCCTTCATCCTGTCATCGTACATAAAAGGAATGATCTTATGCTCGAGCATCTGATTCTTAAGCTGCTCATTGGTATCGTTCATCATTTGCTTTATAGCTTCTATACGGCGTTGTGGTATTTCATCGGGGTTGATCTCAAGTTCTCTGAAAGCATATAAGATCGCAACTTCTCTGAAGATGGTATCGTGGTCGTAATTAAAGTCCTGCACAAGTATTTGCGCAAGATTTCTTTTTATCTTGCCTTTGTCGTTGGCTTTTGCTGCAAGTGCTTTTTCTAATACGGCGCTGTCGATTATTCCTTTCTTAAAAAGTAAATAACCGATCTTATCCGTCATTTCAAGATTAGTATCAATCATGCTATAGTTCTCTCGATATGCTGTTGGTTCATAACAGTTCCTGGTGTCTTCGGTCTTATTGTTGCTGTTTCAGCCGAGACAAGCGTTAGTAAAATCATAACAATCATTATAATCATAGCTATAAATATCTGAATTAATTCTATAATATTCTTTAAACGGTAAACAGTTTCCGCCTCATAATAATTTGCAATTTGAAGAGAAGTATTTTTTATAGTGCCGGTTTCCTCGCCGGAATGAAGCCTTGAAATAGCAGTATCTGTAAAAACTCCAGCCGCCTCAAAGGCTTCTGTAATACCTATTCCTTTTTTTATCATCAGAGGAATTGCAACGTTCTTGATCCTGCCTTCAAAATATTTATTGCCCGATGCTTCTGAAGCAATTCTTATCGGCTCAATACTTTCTGCAGACCCGCTGTAAAGAGTGTAGAATACTCTGCAGTATACCTCAATAACAGTTTTGTGTATCAAAGATCCGATCGCAGGTATTTTCAAAATAAATTTATCAAAAATGTAAGCCCCGTTTTTTGTTTTAAAATATCTCCATAAAACCACCGGTGGAATCAGAACAACGAGCGTCACCAGAAGTTTGTTCTCTGTAAGAAAATCACTCAGCTTAAGTGTAAAGGCAGTCATTGGCGGGAGATCTATTCCAAATTTTAAAAACAGTTTTGCAGTTTCCGGGAAGATATAGCCGACATAAAACAAGCAGGCAATAAAAAGTACAAAAAGAGTCAGTGCGGGTGTTATTAAAGCGCTCCTCAAACTTTTTTTGAATTCCATTTTTCTTTCAAGGAACTTTGCGGTTGCCTTATATATTTCAGTCATGTTGCCGCTTTTTGAAGCAAGCCCAAGCATATAGGCTGTAAATTTTCCAAACACAGGCTGATACTTCAAAAAAGTAGCTTCGCTGTCTGCACCTTTCTTTAAATCATTATTAATTTCTTTCAGCGTTTCCCTTAGTGTTTTGTTTTCTGTGTCACCGATAAGAAGAGTAAGTATTTCGCTGTAGGGAAGTTTTTGCTCAAGCAGTTCTGCGCTGATCTTTACAAAAGAAACTATCTCTGTCTGGGGGGGATTAATGTGGAATTCAAAGAGTTTTTTATTTACTGAAACAATCGTATAACCCATTTTTGTGAGAGCATCTTCAACTTCTTTTTTGGTAAAAGCTTTCTGCTCTCCTTTAACGGGTTTTTCTCCCCCTTTTCTTACTTTATAAAGGAACGTGGCTTTTTTTTCGATAGACATGAGCTTTAACTGATTCTTTTCAGCAAGGCGGTATATCTTCTGCTTTCCCTCTCTTACTGAAGCAGCAGTTAGAGACCCGCTGATAGGCTGTCCATTTACTTTTTCTGCTGCAAATCGTAGTTCAACCATTATCTTTTTTTCCTGTTATAACTCATTGATTAACTCAGAAACAGAGATACCGCAACTTCTTAAAATCTTTGACAACAAACCCGCCCAAGAACTTCATTTCTATGAACCGGTACTACCGTTTGTCTGCCGTCCATGTGCTTTAGAATATGATGACTTCCTTTTACTCTCAGAACACGAAAACCAAATTTTTGAAGAACAGATACTAAATCCTTTCCACGTAAGCGCGGAAGCTTGGTCATATTTCCACACTAACTTTTTGAACCCCTATAAAATCCGGAATTTCTGCTATCTCAGTTTGAACTTCCAGGCACAATTCTATTGCTTCTTTTGTTCTATCCATCAGCTCATCCAATGATTTTGCTTGTGTATGGCAGCCCTTTAATGCAGGAACCGAAGCAACAAAATATCCCTCTGAATCTTTTTCAATTATTACATTAAATTCTTTTTGCATAAATATCTCATTGTTCGTTCCATTATACTGCTACCGGTAAAATATATATTTTCTTCTGAATAGGGATGGTCTCTTTTCTGCTTACAATCTCTTCCAGGCAAAGTTCTATTGCTTCTTTTATATTTTTCTCTACTTCCTCTAAGGTTTCTCCTTGTGTCATGCAGCCTTTTAATGAAGGGCATTCTGCCCAGTAACCACCTTCTTCAGCCTCATGGATAATTACATCAAATATTTTTTCGTTTTTCATTTTCTTAGCCTCCTCTCAAGATATTGAAGAACTCATCTACGCTGATGCCGATTTCCTTTGTTATAATTTTATGCGCTAATCCTTCTTTTACTTCTTTACCTTTATGCGCCGTTATTACGACTCTTCTTCCATCTTTATGCCCAAACAGAATGTGACTTCCTTTTTGTCTTAAAAAACTAAAATTAAGCTTCTTTAAAACCTTTTCTATATCCTTATAAATTAATTGAAGCCAATCTCCCCATATTTACCAGCCATTAAATTTTCTCATTATATTAAACGTTAATTAAAAATGAACAACAACAGAAAAACTTAATTCTACCTTTACCTTCCTTTCGCATAGCGATCAATTCTGATAAAATTGAAACAGGCTGATAAAATATACTAATTTTATCAGCCTTTCAAAAAGCATCCTGACAGCTTATATAATAAAAGTTAGTTGCTGTTATTGCTAATTTTTCCTGTAAATATCTTTTCTGTGACCAACACTGATTATTTCTATTATAAGTTCGTTTTCAAAAACACTACTATAGATGACTCTATAGTCTCCAACTCATATTCGATATGTATAATCTGAGGCAGTTAATTTCTTTACACCAACCGGAAAAGGATTGCCAGAAAAATTTTGAACCGTAGAAATCATCTTCGGGATAATTTGTTTATTAATATTCTTTAATTAATTCCTTTGCCGCAGATTTTTTCCAAAAATATCTTATAAGATACCATTCTGTCTCAAATCTTTTAACAAATTTTCATGAGAAAGAGTTTTTTCGTTTCTTCTTTCTGCAACAACGGCTATATCATGTAGATCCTCTAATAATTCTTCAAAATCCTTAACTTTCATTAAGACTTCTGTTTTATTCCCTTTTTTATCGGTAACAAATCGTAACTTAAATCGTTTTACGTCAACCATTTTCTTTAACCTTTTTTATATTATTCAACTTACACAACTATCTTCGTTACAATATCGTTTATCTGGTCAAAAGTGATCATAATATTTATCCCTCTGTTCCTGGTTGAAAGCAACAGAATTAAAATTTCTTTACACTAAGCGATACCACACCTACCCGCAATAGTAAGGGCAGGCTGATAAAATATACTAATTTTATCAGCCTTTCAATAATGTAATTTATTACTCGCTGAAGCTTACCCCCAACGGGTGTAAACTTTTAGTTGTTTGTTACAACCGTAATTGCTGTCGGAGTAACAGTTGCTGTGGCTTTTACTTTTGTTGATCCGTCGTTGCCGGTTTCTGTACCAAGACCAACAAGAGTAACAGATTGAGCAGACACTGTCGCAGTGTATGTCCCATTTGCTGTTGTATCTAATTGTGCAGGGACTGTCCATCCGGTGAATGTATTTGCCCCTCCACCCATCGATGCAGGCTTTTTGTAAAACTGCTGCGCCATAACTCCAAGATTATTCAGATCTGAAACTACCCCATCTCTGTTTGCCGATACAGCATTAGCATTAAACAAATTTATTCCCACTACCACTGCTATTCCCACAACTATAACCCCTAAAACGATGAGCAAAAGTTGTTGTTGACCCATAATATGTGTTCCTTATATTTTGTTAGAGAAAGTATGAATTAAGTTAATTTACGTTCCTGATACCGGATGCAGGATACCGGAGAAAATGTTATCTGGTATCAGGCGTCCGGAATCGAAAATCAGTGTTACATCCTTCTCACGAAGTGGTCGATTCCGAAAAGAACATTTCAGTGAATAATTGATGTACTAAAACCGTTTGATAAAACTGTAATTTTTACTTTTACTGAATCTGTACCTGTGACTACTTCATTTCCTGTGCAGGTGATCACAACGCTGTCGGTAAAGACTTCAGCAGAAAAAGTCCCTGTCGCTGTTGTAAGCATATCGTTTGGTATTGTCCATCCAATAAATGAGTTAGCTCCGCCGCCAAGGCTTGAAGGTTTTTTATAATAACTCATCGCTAAAGAGGCTAAACTTGACCCCTCATTTATCAGCAGATTCCGTTTTTCATCAATAGAGTGTGCACGAAAAATTCCAATAGAAACTGCTATTGCAATACCAATAATGATAATGCCCAAAACAATCAACAATAATTGTTGTTGTCCCAAATAATCCGGCCTGTTATTTTTTCGTAAAAGCGAATTAAGTAATAATTATGCCAAAACATAGTTGTTTATATTACATAAAAAAACAAGATTTTCCTAATGTTTATCCAAATACGTCAAATTTACAGGTAATAATTACCTGTAATGTAAAATTTACCGGACTACTGTTTTGACTCAGGTAATTTTTTCCTTGTAAAAAGATGGTTGGAAAATCACTTGTTTTATTGTTTTTCTTATTACTTTGAAAAACTTCTTACGGCGGTTTTGCTGAGTTAAGTTAACGCTTATCGTATGCTGGGGGGGTGAGGGGGTCGTTGTGAAATTACATTATGCTTAATGCCTTTTATTTTTCTGCCAAAAAGTTTATTATATTTTCACAGACTATAAATACAATTTAAAGATGTACCTATTTGTGCCAGTTAAATCAATTTGAAGCAGTAAAAAAAGTCAAAGGTGCTTTTTCTTGATTTTTTTAAGGGCATAATTTTTGATTACAGATTACTGGCAGTATAGGTTTAATAAGAAAGTCAATATAAAGATGAGCGGATCACAAATTTTATTAGTAATAGGCGGTTTGGTTTTGTTTTCGTTATTAGCGATCAACGTAAACAATTCCATGCTAAATTCCGATGTACAGACGGACAATTCTGAATACATTTCAACTGCTGCATCACTCGGTCAAAGCATCATCAATAAAATTTACACAAAATCATTTGACCAGGGAACTGTCGGTAATCCTGTTTTTAAAAAGAGTCTTTTAACTTCCGTTAGTTCTTTGGGACCTGAAACGGGAGAGACGCCTCTTACTTACAATGATGTTGACGATTACAATAATTTTGCACAATCTGATACGACACCTCGCGCGGGTGTTTTTAATGTGTTAGTCCACATTAATTATGTAGATGATAATGATCCCAATGTTGTTCTAACTTCCTCAACATCACGAACCAAAAGGATCCAGGTTGCTGTTTCCAGCAAGTTTATGAAAGATACCTTGTATATGTATTCTTATAAATGCTATTAGACATCGGTATTTGAAAAAAATTTATGAATGAATCATTAGACATAATAGGCTCGTATCTTATTGGTGGAGCTATTGTACTGGCTCTGGTGGCACTCACTCTTACTTATAACAACAGGGCACAGGAAACAAAGCTGAGCGAAATAGCACAGCGCACCACACAGGATGCAGGTAAAATTATTGAATACGATTTCAATAAGCTTGGATACCGCGTAACAACCGGAAATAAAATTATCAGCATCACGAAAAGCTCCATTACATTTTTAGCTGACCTTGATAATAACGCAACTACTGATACTATCACTTATTCAGTTATAAAACAAAACGACGGCTTATACTTAAGCAGAGAAGTCACGGCTGGTTCACAAACTAAATCCTGGACTATGCCTGTTCAAAGCTTCAACATTTCCGGTATAGATTCCACAGGAAGTTCTACCTACAATACTGCAAACGTTAAAGGTATTTCTATCTCATTCGTAACTTCGAAACAAAGTAGTTCGCTTTATACAATTGGCGCTTTTTGGCAAAGAGATTTTTTTCCTAAAAATTTATAAGGTGGTTAGAATTAATCCCGGCTCAGCCGGGGAAGGAAATATACTATGGGCAGAATGTTATTAATATTAATCATTGGCGGCGGAATGCTTTTCTCTGTAGCAAACCTGAACATCAACCAAAGTAACATTGCTATGTTAAGTAATTCCGTCCAGGAATATCAAGCAAGACAGGCAAAGAATTATGCAAAGAGCGGGGTCGAATTTGCAATAAGATATTTGTCCGACGATACAACATGGACCGGCACTACAAAACAACTAGAAGGCGGCAAGGTTGTTATTACAGCCGATACCACAAGCAGCAAGTTTTATAAAGGACCGAGTATGAACCTGACCGGTGCAAGATTAATTACCTCTACAGGTGTGGTTGGTAATGATTCTGTAACAATAAGAACTGTCGTTCAGCTACCATCATCTAACACGAACAATACGCCTGGCTTTATGAATTATGCACTCGCCTCCGGAGAAGGTATTGACTTAGACGGTAACGTTAAAATTACTGATGACAACAATAACCAATGGAATGCTAATGTTCACTCAAATGGTGATTTTGAGATGGAAGGCAATAGCAGTATTGACGGTTTTGTGACATACGTTTCTGAAGCAGAAGGGAACCTAAGCAAAATTAAACCGAACCAAAACCCCAATAATCTTCCAAGTTACAGCAAAGTTTCACCGATCACTATCCCTACTTTTGACCCGGACCAATATAAAAGCAAGGCAACACAAATTTATTTAGAAGACAAAAGCTTTAGTGGAAATATTTCGCTTGGAACAAAAGAAAATCCGCAGATAATTTACGTGGGGGGTGACTTAACATTAAATGGAAATATTTCCGGCTATGGAGTTTTTATTGTTAAAGGTGATATCAAAATAAACGGCAACGTTAATATTGACGCTCAGGATCCCAACGGAAGTAATTTGGGCTTATATACTGCCAAGGATTTAAAGGTTAGCGGTAACATTAACGTCAAAGCCCAGATTTTTACGGGGGGTAAGGCAGAGCTAAAAGGAAACAGTAAAATTTATGGAAGCCTAACCGCAAAGAAAGAGATCGACCTGGAAGGAAATGCAAATATATATTACAGACCAGCAACATCTGCTTTGACTACACCATTTTGGCAGGGCGGTTCTAACGGCTCAACAGCTACACGTCCGGCGATCGTTTCTTATTTTGAATAAAAGGCAATTGAGCCTCGGTAAAATATAAAGAAATTCATATCCCGGCCTTTCAAGCCGGGATTTTTAATACGAAAGTTTTATTCAAGTTCATACACATAAGTAATATCAGAATAACGGATATTACAATGAGGTTGCATAAAAAAATATTGCTTTTTGCATAACCTGCTTTTCAGTTTCAAACAGCCACATGTTTTTAATCTGCCGGAAAAAATCAAAGCTATATTGTAACGGTTATCTTATTTTCAAATGAAGTTCTTTAAGCTGCTCTTCGCTCACAGTTGAAGGAGAATCATCCATAAGTGAAACTGCGCTTGCTGTTTTAGGAAATGCAATTACTTCGCGAATAGAACTTTCACCCGCGAATATCATCACCATTCTATCGAAGCCGAATGCTATTCCTCCATGCGGCGGTGCGCCGTATTTAAATGCATTCATCAAAAATCCGAATTTATGTTCGGCTTCTTCATCTGAAATTCCCAATGCTTTGAACATTTTTGCCTGCAGCTCAGCGTTATGAATCCTGATACTTCCGCCGGCTATTTCGCTCCCGTTAAACACAAGGTCATAAGCTTTTGCTTTAACTTTGCCGGGATCGGTTTCCATCAATGGAACATCTTCAAGTCTCGGTGAGGTAAAGGGGTGGTGCATTGCATAAAATCTTTTTGTTTCTTCATCCCACTCAAAAAGAGGAAAGTCAGTAACCCATAATAATTGCGGTTCTGCATCGGGCTTGATCAGATTCAAGCGCTTAGCCATTTCAAGCCGAAGGAAGCCCATAACAGAAAGTGCTTTCAGTCTCGGTCCTGTGATTATAAAAATTAAATCGCCGGGATTTGCTTTCATGGTATCAACAAGATTTTTCTTTTCATCATCCGAGAAAAATTTTGCTACCGGTGCTTCCAGTTCTTTTTCTTCTTTTACACGCATCCAGATCAATCCGCCTGCACCCCATTTTTTTACCTGGTCGGTTAAAACATCAAGCTGGTTCCTTGTATAATCTCCGCAGCCCTGTGCCAAAAGCCCTGTAACTATTCCATTGTTTTCAATCTGCTCTTTAAAAACCTTAAACTCTGAATTCATAAAAACGCTGTTAAGAGTAACCATTTCAAGTTTGAATCTCAAATCAGGTTTATCGCTTCCGAATTTTTCCATTGCCTCATCAAATGAATAGCGCGGCAAGGGTAATTTCAAATCCTTATTCCAGATTTCTTCGAAGAGTTTTTTCATCAAGCCTTCAACAATTTCAAAAACATTTTCCTGGTCAACGAAAGACATCTCAATGTCTATCTGGGTAAACTCCGGCTGCCTGTCTGCACGCAGGTCTTCATCGCGGAAACATTTTACAATCTGGAAATAACGATCAAAGCCCGAAATCATTAATAGTTGTTTATACTGCTGCGGTGACTGCGGCAGTGCATAAAATTTACCTTTATGAATTCTGCTCGGCACAAGATAATCACGTGCGCCTTCCGGTGTGCTTTTCATTAAAACAGGTGTTTCAATTTCAATAAAATTATTTTCATCAAAATATTTTCGCGTTACCTGGTACATTCTGTGCCTTGTCAAAAGATTTTTCTGAATTTTTGTTCTTCTCAAGTCCAGGTACCGGTATTTTAGTCTGAGGTCTTCTGTTACTTCGCTTTCTTCATTAATTCTGAAAGGGGGAGTAATTGCTTCATTCAAAATAATAAGCTTGTTAGCCATTACATCTACAGTACCCGTTGGCAGCTCCGGGTTATCCGTGTCTGCCGGTCTTCTTCTGACTTTTCCCTCGACTGAAATTACAAATTCATTTCTTAGTACTGCTGCCTGATCGTGAGATTCTTTATTAAAGGTTGGTTCAAAAACAATCTGCGTAATCCCGTAGCGGTCGCGCAAATCGATAAATATAACACCACCGAGATCTCTTCTTCTATCCACCCATCCGTTTAATACTACTTCTTCACCAATATTTTTTTCTCTTAACTCGCCGCAAGTATGCGTTCTCTGTCTAAACCTCATCTTTCTTTATTAACTCCAAAAATTAAATTTGAAGGTTAAAAATAAAGAAAATATTACTAAAGAGGGAGAAAAGAAACATTCATACAAGCAGGGGTTTGAGCCTGTAATTCCGTACGCTCCAAAGTTCTGAATTTTCTATTTTGTTTTGTTTTTTCTGATTATTTTATAAAATACTAATTAATAAATATTGCGGACAATAAAATGAATATTGTTGAACTTATCCGAAAAAAAAGGGAGGGGGCTGCCTTTACAAAAGACGAAATAAATTTTTTAATCTCCTCTTACACAAAAAATAAAATTCCCGATTACCAGTTTTCTGCTTTGCTGATGGCTGTCTTCTTAAAAGGAATGACAAAAGAAGAAACAGCCGCACTCACAGAAGCTATGCTTTACAGCGGAAAGGTGATAAATCTCGATTCCATAAAAGGCGCTAAAATTGACAAACATTCTACCGGCGGAGTGGGTGATAAAACCTCCCTGATTCTTGCTCCAATTGCAGCCGCTGCAGGAATAAATGTGCCGATGATCTCCGGGCGCGGGCTTGGTCATACAGGCGGAACTCTCGATAAGCTTGAATCAATCCCTGGTTTCAGAACAGAGCTTTCCTTAAAGGAATATAAATCTATAATTAAAAAATGGGGCGCCGTTTTAATCGGGCAGACGAAAGATATCGCACCCGCTGATAAATTAATTTACTCTCTCCGCGATGTAACTGCAACCGTTGAATCAATTCCATTAATTACAGCAAGCATAATGAGTAAAAAATTGGCTGAAGGAATTGACGGACTTGTTCTTGACATTAAAACGGGCAGCGGCGCTTTCATGAAAGAAACCTCCGATGCGGTTGAACTTGCAAACTCTCTCATTAATACTGCAAAGGCATTTAACAAAAAAGTTATTGGTTTTATTACTGATATGAACCAGCCTCTCGGTAATTACATTGGCAACTGGCTTGAAGTTTACGAATCTATAAAAATCCTGCAGGGAGAATTTAAGAACGAACTTCTTGACCTTAGTTTAAATTTATCCGGCGCTATGATTTTTTTAGGTGGAAAGGCTTCTTCGATAGAAGAGGGAATCGAAATATCACAATCATTAATCAACAACGGAATGGCTTTCCAGAAATTTTATGAAATAGTAAAAGCACAAGGGGGGAAAGTGAGTTTCATAGAAAATCCTGAAAAGTACCCGAAGTCAAAGTTTGTGAAAAAAATTGTATCAAAGGAATCAGGTTATATCTGTGAAATTGATACATTCAGTGTGGGAATGGCGGCGCTCGAACTTGGCGCCGGAAGAATGAAAAAAGAAGATAAGATCGAACCTAAAGCAGGCATTATCTTTTACCCTAAGATCGGAGATTATATTGAAAAGGGGATGCCAATTGCTGAACTATATTGCGAGTCAGCTAAAAAAGTTCGACCCGCAGTTCAAAGAATATATGACGCAATAAAGCTCAGTGAAACTAAGGTGCAAAAACCAGAGCTTATAAAACAAATAATCAATTAGGGAAAATCTAAAGCGCAAGTTTAAGCTTGCCTGCTGCAAGCAGGTTCAAGATTTCAGCCGGAGGCTAATCCGCCCCTTTGGCGGAAAGTTCAAGGAATAGCAAATAAAATATCTTGACATAAATTATCAAGCTGATTGTTCTGGTTAAAATTCTTCTGACTTATCGGTCACATTTTAATTGACTCTGTTTTGGTCAATCATTATTTTTGTACTCATTAGTCATTGCAGGTTTTTTATGATTGATTTTATTGACGATCTGAATATTATTCTTCCTTTTCTGTATATCATTACATTCGGAATTTACTTATATGATTTTTTGAAAGGAAAAAAAGAATTCACAAATTCAAAAAGACTATTCCTTTTTATTACGTTGCTTCTTCACTCAATCTATTTAATTACCAGGACTATTCACTTCGGGCATCCGCCAATTACAAATGTTTTTGAAATTTTTACAGTGCTGGCTTTTGCTGTCAGCTTCTCTTATTTCATACTCGAACTTGTAACAGATATTCGGGGAACGGGACCATTTATAATTATTATCTCTATTCTTTTCCAGGTAATATCATCAACAAAGATCGAACACATTGTAGCTGTAAATGAAGTCCTAAAAAGCAATCTGCTCGGCATTCACGTTTTCAGTGCGCTTGTTGGATATTCAGGAATTACAATTTCTGCCGTGTACGGTTTTTTATACCTGATGCTCTACAAAGAAATAAAGCTGAACCAGTTTGGATTAATATTCAACCGCCTGCCGAACCTTGAAGTCCTGGAAAAGCTCAGCTTCTATTCTGCAATAATCGGGTTCTCATTATTATCAATTGCAATTACGATAGGCATAATCTGGCTGCCGAAAGCATTTCCAAATTTTTCATACGCTGATCCGAAATTAATAGGGACTTCGATCGTCTGGATTTTATATGGAATCGGAATTTTAAGCAAACTGCTCGGCAGATGGCGCGGTAAAAAAGTTGTAGTCTTATCAATTGTTGGATTCATTATAGCTATACTTTCAACAATGCTTACAAATTTTTTATCACTAAGCTTTCATTCATTCTATTAATGCTGTTATGAATTTACTGGCTGTATCCATAAACCACCGCACTGCCCCTGTTGAACTTCGTGAAGCTCTCTATGTTGGCTCAGCAGAAGTGGTAAACCTGATTAACGACGCTAAGGGAAAATTATTCAGCGAAGGACTGATCCTTTCCACCTGCAACAGGACGGAAATCTATGGAATACCTGTAAATAAAAATCTCAGCTATTTTGACATTCAGAACTTTATAACAGAAAAAAAATCATCGCATAAAATCAACCCCGAACATTTCCAGAGTTTTCTTTCACGTGAAGCTGTAAAACATCTGTTCAGGGTTATATCAGGAATTGATTCACTGTTGATTGGCGATAACCAGATCTTTAAACAGGTAAAAGATTCATTTCAAATCTCAGAAGAAATGCAGTTTGCCGGCTTTCTTATGAAAAGACTTTTTGACTCAGCAACAATTGTTGGGAAGAGAGCTATAACCGAAACTGAGATAAGCGAGGGTGCCGTTACTGTCAGCTACGCAGCCGTTCAGTTAATTGAAAAGATTTTTTCAACTTTAAATAAAAAATCTGCTCTTGTAATCGGTGCGGGAGAAACAGGGGAAACTGCTGCAAAACATCTGAAAGACAGGGGAATCGGAGCCATAACAATTACTAACAGAACAATAGAGAAAGCGGAAAACCTTGCTCTGAAATTGAATGCAAAGATAATCCCCTTTTCAAACCTTAAAGATCAGCTAAGCGAATTTGACATTGTGCTAAGTGCAACAAGTTCACCGGAGTTAATAATTACAAAAGACGATATTCATAAGGCTATGAAAAAAAGAAACTTTAACCCTCTTGTGCTTATGGATATTGCTGTGCCGCGGGACATTGACCCTGAGTCAAAAAAAATTGATTATGTTTTTTATCACGATATTGATTCATTAAACATTATTGTCGAACAGAACCTTGCAAAGCGCAAAGCAGAAATTCCAAAAGTAGAAAAAATAATCGAAGAAGAGCTTAATAATTTCTTCGGCTGGTATAATTCATTACAGGCGGCGCCCACCATAAAAAGTCTGAGAGATTATTTCGAAAGCATCAGGTTTGAAGAAGTAGAAAAAAATAAAAATAAATTTTCTTCTGGAGACCTTGAGAAGTTAGACATTATTACAAAAAGAATAATCAATAAAATTCTGCATCACCCTACAACCGAACTCAGAAAATCCGCCGAATCCGGTGAGGAAACTGCCGAATCTGCTACACGGCTGGGAATCCTGCGCGAACTCTTCGGTATTGATAATCACAGACCAGGTGAAGAAAAACGACCATGACAAAAAGGAAAATTATTATCGGATCACGCGGAAGCGAGCTTGCACTCTGGCAGTCAAACTTTATAAAAAAAGAACTAGAAAGAAAAAACAAAAATGTTTCTGTTGAAATAAAAATTATCAGGACAAAAGGCGATAAAATACTCGATGTCGCTCTTTCGAAGATCGGCGATAAAAATCTGTTTACCAAAGAACTGGAAAATGAATTATTAAAAGGAACGATAGACCTTGCTGTCCACAGCTTAAAAGATTTGCAGACTGAACTTCCCGATGGATTAAAATTATCGGCAGTTACCAAAAGGCACCCAGTTGAAGACGTTTTAATTGCACGTAAAAAAGGAACGACTATTGACGAGCTGCGTGAGAATGCTGTTGTAGGAACAGGTTCGCTAAGAAGAAGTTCACTGCTTTTACATCTCCGCCCGGATATAAAAACAAAAGACCTGCGTGGTAATGTTCCATCAAGAATCCGAAAATTTTTAACATCAAATTGGGATGCAATTATACTGGCGCGGGCAGGAGTTGAGAGGCTGAACCTTACAAAATATATTTCTTCTTACATCAGCAAAGAAGAATTTCTCCCTGCTGTTGGACAGGGCGCCCTGGCAATTGAAATTCATAGTGACAATAAATTTATTGATGAGATGCTGCAGTCAATTCATCACGAAGATACATACACTGCAGTGCGTGCTGAAAGAGCTTTGCTGAAAACTCTTGAGGGCGGCTGCCAGGTTCCCATAGGTGCGTATGCAGAAGTCAAACCCAATGGAATTTATCTGGATGCCGTTGTCGGAAGTCTTGATGGTACATTAACTTTCAGAAAAAAAATGCGCGGAAGTAAAAGAAACCCTGAAAAACTCGGTGAAGCTTTGGCGCACGATTTATTAAACGCCGGGGCTAAAGACATTCTGAATGAAATCTATAATAATGCAAAGGCTAGATAAAAAATTAAATGAATCTGACGTCAAAAAAAGAAAATAATAAAAACATAAAACGCAAAAGAATTATTGACTCTGCGGCTCAGCTTTTTTCTTCAAAAAATTACCATGAAGTAATGATTGAAGATGTTGCAAAGCTTGCCCGCATTGCAAAAGGTACTGTTTATAATTATTTCGAATCAAAGGAAGAGCTTTACTTCTCCATTATGAAAACCAGGATGGAGAACCTTGTCCAGTCACTAAAGAACAAAGTTCAATATGAAATGAGCAGCATAGACTCTCTGCACTCATTTATAGTTCATCTTTATATGTTTTTGATGAAATACCGGAATTTTTTTCTGATGTATCAGAAAGAAGCCCTGAAAGCAGAGCACGAGTTGTGCAGCGATTTAAACAAGCTTGAATCTGATTTACGAAATATTCTTCTGGAGGTAATAAGGTCGGGGGAAAAGGAATACCTGTTCAGAGACATTGAAGAAGACTTTGCGGTTGACCTTATACTTGGAAGTATTTATGAGGCTGTTTACCGCGGAATTGAAAAAGGATATAGTGAATCAGAGATGGTACATTACAGGGAAAAAATTTTTGATTTTGTTCTGCATGGATTATTCACCAGCTTCGACAAAGACAGGGGGCTCCCGTTAAAAGGAAAAACTATTGTGATTACGAGAACACTGGAACAGTCACGGGAATCTGCTGAAGCATTTATCCAGCTTGGCGCAAAGGTGATTATTTTCCCGACACTTGATATTATTCCTCCCGATAACTGGAAAGAGTTTGATGATGTAATCTTAAACGAGAAGAAAATTGATTTTATAATTTTTACTTCCGCACACGCAGTAAAAATGTTCAGCAAAAGATGCGATGAACTGAACAAAAAACTGAACTTTGAAAAGATTAAAATCGTGGCAGTGGGAAATAAGACTGCATCTGCCTGTGAAAAACAGGGGCTGCCGGTAAATATTATACCCGGCACTTTCAGCGGCGAAGGAGTGGTCAGTGAACTTTCTAAATTTAATTTGAAGAACAAAATAATTTTTATTCCAAAATCTGCAATTGGTCGGGAAGAGCTGCCGGACTGGCTTGAAGAACAGGGCGCCGTCATCAGAACCGCACCTGTTTATAACGTTGCGCTGCCGGAAAAGGAAACTATAAAAGACAGAATAAATGAATTGAAAAACAACCGCCCGAATCTTTTTATCTTTACAAGCCCTTCAACTTTTAAGAATTTTTTACAAATACTTGACATCACAAATCCTAACCAGTATTTCAATGGTTTTGATGTTGCAGCAATCGGTCCAACAACGAAGGCAGCTATCGAAAACAGGAATGTCCGGGTTACAGTTATGCCTGATGAGTTTACGATAAACGGGCTTGTAAAAGCCACGTTAGATTATTATAAATAATTTGTTAATCTCTTTTCAATGCAGCGGAGAGAATTTTGAACAAGCTACAGAACGATATATTCATAAGAGCCTGTAAGAGACAATCAGTTGAGCGTACACCTGTCTGGATGATGAGACAGGCAGGAAGATATTTACCCGAATACAGGGCGATAAGAAAAAAAGCTGATTTCCTGACAATGTGCAAAACCCCAGAGCTTGCCGCTGAGGTCACAATACAACCAGTAGAAATAATTGGTGTTGATGCTGCAATAATTTTTTCGGATATTCTTGTTATTCCTGAGGCAATGGGTATGCGGCTCGAAATAAGAGAAGGGGAAGGACCTGTTTTCCATAACCCTGTAAGGAACGAAGATGATGCCCGAAGATTAAAAACTATTGACCCCGGGAGGGATTTAAAATTTGTTCTCGATGCTGTTGCACTGACAAAAAGAGAGCTGAAGGGAAATGTTCCTTTGATTGGTTTCTGCGGTTCGCCGTGGACACTTCTTACTTATATGGTTGAAGGCAGAGGATCAAAAAATTTTTCACGGGTAAAAAGTTTATTGTACAATAATCCCGCACTTGCTCATTCAATCCTTGATAAATTAGCTGATGCGGATGCGGATTATTTGTCAGCAAAAATTGAAGCCGGGGCAGATGCTGTTCAGATCTTTGATACCTGGGGCGGTGTTCTTTCACAGAATGATTTTGAAGAATTTTCATTAAGATATATTGAAAAAATAATTTCTCAAATAAGAAGAAAAGATCAGCCGGTAATTGTTTTTGCAAAGGGTGTTCATTATAACTTAGAAAGATTAGCCGGCGCAGGCGCTGATGTGGTCGGGCTGGATTGGACGATGGACCTTGGTGAAGTTAGAAAAAAGATCGGCAGCAAGGTAGCGCTTCAAGGAAATTTGGACCCGACGGTTCTTTATGCAAATCAAGACAAGATTAGAGAAGAAACAAGAAAAGTTTTAAGTTCTTTTGGCGAAGGCGGTGGACATATTTTTAATTTGGGTCACGGCATTCTTCCGGATGTTGACCCGGAGAATGCGAAAGCTCTTGTCCAACTTGTAAAAGAAGAAAGTAAAGCTTTTCACCACAGAGGCACGGAGACACAGAGGTTTTGAACAAAGAAGAAATAAATAAACTTTCTGGAATTATTCTGGATTCAGCAATCGAAGTTCATCGGCATTTGGGTCCGGGATTATTGGAAAGTGTTTATGAAGTTTGTCTTTGTAAAGAACTCGGTTTAAGAAAAATAAATTATACACGACAAGTATCTCTTCCGGTTAAATACAAAGGCGATTTACTTGATGCAGAATATAAAATAGACATCCTTGTGGAGAATGAAATAATTATAGAACTAAAAGCTGTTGAAGTATTGCTGCCTGTTCATGAAGTTCAACTGTTAACTTATTTAAAATTAGCCGACAAGAAATTAGGCTTATTAATTAATTTCAATGTTACTAAATTGGTTGTAGGTTTCAAGAGAATGATTAATGGATATTTCTAACTCTGTGCCTTCGTGCCTCTGTGGTGAATATCCGGGAGAAACGACATGTTTGAACTCGATTTAAGAAAATTTAAGAAATACGATAAACCAGGTCCGCGGTATACGAGCTATCCCACGGCACCGCAATTTAAAGATACGTTCTCACACGAAAATTATCTCGATGAAATAATAAGAACAAATTACGGCGAAGGTCTTCCCGATCTTTCTCTTTATTTTCACCTGCCTTTCTGTGACACTCTGTGTTACTTCTGCGGCTGCAATATGATAATCACACGTAACCGTGACAGAGTGCGGGAATATTTAAAGTACCTGAAAAAAGAGATGGATATGATAAGGTCTTATCTTCTCAGCGACAGACTCGTGTCACAGCTTCACTGGGGCGGCGGAACACCGACTCACTTAACTCCTGATGAAATAAATGAACTCGCTTCATACATAAAAGTAAATTTCAATTTTAACGATAACTCTGAAAACGGCTGCGAGATAGATCCGCGCGAATTAAAGCGCGCTCACCTCGAAGCCTTAAGGAACAATGGCTTCAACAGGATAAGTATGGGGGTACAGGATTTTAATGAAAAAGTTCAGAAAGCAGTGAACAGAATCCAGCCCGAAGACATAACGAGGCAAACTGTTCAGTGGGTAAGAGAACTCGGTTTCAGCAGTATTAACCTGGACCTGATGTATGGGCTTCCTTTCCAAACAATAGAAACTTTTGCAGAAACGCTCGATAAAGTTATTGATATTTCTCCTGACAGAATCGCTGTTTTTAATTATGCACACGTTCCGTGGATGAAAAAACACATGGCGTTAATTCATCCCGAAGACCTCCCATTGCCGGAAACAAAGCTGGACATATTAAAAATGACAATAGAAAAGCTAACTTCCTCAGGATATGTTTTTATTGGTATGGATCACTTTGCCAAACCTGATGACGAACTTGCAATTGCGCTGAAAGAAAAAAAACTTTACAGGAATTTCCAGGGTTACAGCACTCACGCCGGAGCTGATCTTTATGCGATGGGAATAACTGCGATCAGTCAATTAAAAAATATTTATGTGCAAAACATCAAAACAGAAAAAGAATATTTTGATGCCCTTGATAAAGAGACGTTGCCAGTTACCCGCGGTTACCGGCTTAATGAAGATGACCTGATCCGCCGCGATGTGATTATGAAACTAATGTGCAATTTCGAATTAATTATCCCTGACTTAGAACAAAAACATGGTATAGACTTTAAAAAATATTTTGCCTGGGGACTGAATAATTTAAGAGAAATGGAAGAAGACGCTTTGGTTTCGGTCTCGGATAATAAAATTGAGGTCACCGGGATGGGCAAACTTCTGATCAGGAATATTGCAATGAACTTCGACGGTTACATTGAGAGGAAAGAGGATACTGCAAAATATTCAAGAACTGTCTGAGATTTTTTATGGATAAAAAAATTGTAGTTTTAGGTGCGGGGATTTCCGGACTAACAATATCTTATCTCTTAAGTAAAAAAGGTTTTGATGTAACCGTTCTTGAAAAAAAAGATGACGCCGGAGGATCAATCGAAACATTTTTTGAAGATGGCTTTTTATTCGACCGCGGTCCTAACAGCGGACTTGAAACACACCCTTTAATCAAGCAAATGGCTGATGAGCTTGGCTTAACAGACGAAATGGTTTATGCCGGAAGAGAGGCTGTAAAAAGATATATCCTTCGTGATAACAAATTGCATCCGCTGCCAATGAACCCATTCAGCTTATATAAAACAAAACTCTTTTCATCAAAAGCAAAACTAAGACTGCTATGTGAGCCTTTAATAGGTAAATCACAGGAAGGTTATTACCAGAGCGTCGGGCAATTTGTACAAAGACGGCTTGGAAAAGAATTTCTTGATTATGCAATAGATCCGTTTGTTGCGGGTGTGTATGCTGGTAATCCAGAAGAACTCAGCGTTAAATCTGCATTCCCAAAACTCTATGAGCTTGAAGAAAAATACGGCGGGCTTATTATCGGTACAATTAAAAGTATAAAGGAAAGGAAAAACCGCGCAGAAAAATCCAAGCAATCTGCAAGAATGTTTTCATTTAAATCGGGAATGCAGATCTTTCCAAAAACCATTGCTGCTCATTTGGGTGAAAAAGTTCTCTTCGCTGCTGAAGTAACATCAATTGAAAATACTGAGCCGGGCTACAGAATAAAATACATCCATAACAATGATAGGAACTCAATTGATTGCGATATTGTTATTTCTGCTTTGCCGGCTTATGCTGCGGCAGACCTGGTGAAAGACCTCGATATTAAAACTGCCGAACATTTGCTGAATATTTTTTATCCTCCTGTGCTGGTTTTATATTTAGGTTATGAAAAATCTGCGGTCGGCAGGGCGCTGGATGGTTTTGGTTTTTTGATTCCATCAAAAGAAAAAAAATCTTTCCTTGGCGCTATCTGGAGCTCAGTTATATTTCCAAACAGATGCCCTGACGATAAAACTGCTTTTACTTTATTCATTGGTGGTTCAAGGAACCCTGCAATATCAGCTTCAGACAGAAATGACACAATTAATAAAACATTGAAAGAGTTCGGGGAAATAATGAAAATAAACGGAGAGCCTGTCTTTCAATCATCGAAATTCTGGAGTAAGGCTATCCCGCAATATAATATAGGTTACATAGAACACGAAAAAGCTTTTGAAGAATTTGAAAAGAATTTTCCGGGAATTTTTCTCGCCGGCAATTACCGCGGCGGGATTTCTCTCGGTGACTGTATAAAAACATCAAACGATCTTGTAAATAAAATTTCTGAACAATTGAAATCATAAAATGGAGTTTCAGATGGCACAATATCCAAATAAGAGATTAAGAAGACTTCGTTACAATCCTCTAATAAGAGACCTTGTCCGCGAAACAGAATTATCTAAAAATGATTTGATTTACCCGATGTTCGTCATCCCAGGAAATAAAATCAGAAAGCCGGTCAAATCAATGCCGGGAATTTTTCAGCTATCTGTTGACGAGCTTACAAAAGAATGCAAAGAAGTTGCGGCTTTGGGAATTCCTGCTGTGATTCTTTTCGGAATACCAGAACATAAAGATGAAAAAGGAAGCGAAGCTTATAGCCCTGAGGGAATTGTCCAAAAAGCGATCCGTGCAATAAAATCTGAAGTAAAAAATCTTTTAGTTATCACTGATGTTTGTATGTGTGAATATACCTCTCACGGGCACTGCGGTATACTCGACGGCGAAGAAATACTAAACGATGAAACTGTTTTTTTACTTGCGAAGGAAGCCGTATCACACGTTGAAGCCGGTGCAGATATGGTTGCACCTTCAGACATGATGGATGGAAGAGTTTTAGCAATCAGGAAAGCACTGGATGATAAAGGCTTTACAAAAATCCCTATCATGAGTTACGCCGCAAAATATTCTTCGGGATATTATGGTCCATTCAGAGAAGCTGCGGAATCAACCCCTGCTTTTGGCGACAGGAGGTCTCACCAGATGGATATTGCCAATGCGAATGAAGCAATACGCGAGGTTGAGACAGATATTGAAGAAGGTGCTGACATTGTTATGGTTAAACCCGCTGGTCCGTATCTTGATATTATACGGCGCGTAAAAGAAAAATTCGGCATGCCCACAGCAGCTTACCAGGTAAGCGGTGAATTTTCGATGATAAAAGCAGCAGGGCAAAATGGCTGGATTGACGAAGAACGTGTAATGATCGAATCACTAATTGCTATTAAACGAGCTGGCGCAGATATGATCCTTACTTACTTTGCTAAAGACGTTGCAAAGTATTTAGACAAAGTTAGAAAATAATTTGTTTTGACTGCGATATGTGATGAAAAATTAAATGAATTTAACAGAAGATTACATCCCGCAGGTAAAAAATATTTTAGTGGCTGGAAAGAACAACCAGATCGGAGATATGATCTGTTCTCTGCCGCTTTATGCCGCACTGAAGAAAAAATTTCCTAAAGCAAAAATTACTCTCGTTGCTGCCAAAACAAATTACCCTGTACCCATAAAAGAAATAAACCCCTATCTGAAAAATATAATTGTTTTTGATAAATCATCTTTAAAAAGTATTCTTACCTTTCTTAAAGAGCTAAGAAAAGAAAAATATCAGATAGGAATTGTGACTTCCACTTTTGCATACTCTACAACTTCTCACATAATTAATTTTTTATCCGGAGCAAAAATACGCGTAGGAGTAAAAAGTATTGACGGGAAAGTGAATAAAGCTGCTAAATACCTTAACGTAAAAAAGGATTTCCATTGGGACAAAGAAAAAAAACATCAGAGAGAAAGGAATCTTGATGTTGTAAGACAAATTGGCTGTGATTTAACAAAAGAAGAGCTTGCGGAAATAAAGCTTGATATCAGTGCAGAAGATTTAGTCTCTGCCGAAGTGTTCCTGGTAAAGAATTTTCCTGATAAATCAAAATTAACTATCGGCTTCCATCCCGGCGCAGGAAAAAAATCTAATATTTGGAAGCTGGAAAATTTTATTGAGTTGATAAACTCATTGCACAAAAAATACAAGAACTATGTTTTAATTACCGCTGGCTGGACAGACAACGAAATATTGCAAACAGTAACATCAAAATTAGATGAACTGAAAATTGAATACACCGTTGCTAAAAATTTTGAGATCAAAAAACTTGCTGCTGTTTTAAGTCGTCTAAACCTTTATATTACCAACGACACAGGCACTATGCACATTGCCGGATCTGCAGGCTGTAAAATGATCTCCCTCTTCGGTCCGACAAAAAGCTATGAATGGGCACCGTCTATGGAAAATCAGTTTTACATTCAGTCAGAAACTGGTAATATTAATGATATTTCTGAAAATAATGTCTTGGCTTTAGCAGAAAAAATACTGCAACCCTGATCAGCAGTAATCTGCTTCATCCGCGTTTATCAACGTTACATTAATCTAGGAATAGCAAGCGGCAAATGCGAATCGGGCAAAAATAGCAGATAAAAATTTATGGATCTAGAATTAATCAGAGAATATTGTTTAAGAAAGAAATTTGTTACAGAGGAACTTCCATTTGACGAAGATTCTCCTGTCTACAAAGTTCTTGGTAAAATATTTATGATCGTAAATCTCATCCCGCCTGTAAGCATAAATTTAAAATGCGACCCCGAGACGGGTGTTGAGTTAAGAGAAAAATATGATTGCGTAAAACCCGGATATCACATGAACAAAATACACTGGAATACAATTGAGCTCGATGGTTCTGTATCTGACAGGCTTATCCTGGAATGGATTGATCATTCCTACAAACTGGTTGTAGAAGGTTTAAAAAAATCAGACAGAGAGAAGATTTTTCCATTCAAAAAATAATACAGCTAAAAAATGCAGATTGCGGTACGGATAATACTTTTTGTCGTTCTTTTATTTTTAAGTGAATTTTATTTCACAAGAAAAACACTTAAAAGCATTCGTGCCGTTTGCCCAAAATTCCCCCCGGATAAATTAAAGCTGATTAGAAATATTGCGCTGGCTTTCTTTAATCTCTACCCGCTTTTTGTAATTATTATCTGGATATACCAGGCCGCAGCAGTGCCCATAAATTTTTATTTCCCCGAAGGAAAAATTATTGACTACTTGTTGATTTATCCTTTCTGGACTTTCATTATTGCAGCAGTACAGAGCGCCTTGTTCTTTCTTATACTTGACACCATAAAACTTCTGCTGTTACCACTTTATAAAAAATTTAAAGATAAAATCATTCACACTGAAGCAGTCCTTGTTCTCTTTATACTTTCATTCTTTACAATATATGTTCCGATAAGAATGTGTTATGATTACAACACAATCGACGTCAGGGTTACTAAGTATTATAAAGAAGGTATACCTGACGTACTGAAAAATTTAAAGATAATTCTGATCTCAGATATTCATGCAGACAGGTATACTGACTCGGAAAGAATTACAAAGTTTGTAAATAAAATAAATGCTGAAAAGCCCGATATAGTTTTTATTGGCGGTGATTTTATAAGCTCCACCCCGGTTTATATAGATACTGCCGCAAAGTATCTGGGAAAAATTAATTCGAAGTATGGCATTTATTCCTGTGTGGGTGATCACGACAACTGGGCTTACAGAAACGATAATACAAGAAGCCGCAGGGAAATAAAAGCAGCACTCGCAAAGCAAAATATTTTTATGTATGATAACGAACAGCGAATTCTTATGATTGATACAGCAAAAATAGGTGTTACTTTTGTAACAAATACTTATTCAAAACGAATTACACGCAAAGGGATAGATACTCTTGCTTCCAAAGCTGCGGACAGTTACAATTTGAAAATGATGCTCATACATCAGCCGCGCCAGTTTGTTGTTGATGAAGCAATTAAAAATAATTATGACCTTCTTCTTGCGGCGCATACTCACGGAGGGCAGATAACTTTTTTCTTTCCATTTATTAATCTTACCCCTACATTAATAGAAACAAAATATGTTAAAGGTGATTTCTGGTTTGGCAAAATGCTGATGGTGGTAAACCGTGGGCTGGGAATGTCTATAGCTCCTGTAAGATATAACTCAACGCCGGAAATAACAGTCATTATTGTAAAGAATTAAAAATGTTAGTAATAAGCGAAATAAATATTTATCCTATAAAATCCCTTCGTGGAATTTCTTTGCATTCGTCCAATGTTACAGACCGTGGTTTGGAATATGACAGAAGATGGATGCTGGTTGACCATAAAGGAAATTTTATGACGCAGCGCGAATATCCGCAGATGGCACTTATAAATGTGGAAATCAAAGATGATGGTTTGAGTGTTTATCACAGAAAGAAAAATTTATCACCATTGTTTATTCCGTTTAAAATAAAAACCGTGCAAAAGGCTGTCGTGCCGATATGGGATGACACCTGCTCTGTTATTCTTTTGGGGAACGAATTTGACAACTGGTTCACAGAAGCACTTGATATTAATTGCTTCCTTGTTTATCAGCCCGATGAAACAAAAAGATTTGTGGATGAAAAGTATTCTAAAAATAAAGAACTGGTCAGTCTTGCTGACGCTTACCCTTTTTTGATTATTGGTCAATCTTCACTTGATGACTTAAACTCAAGATTGGAAATTCATCTCCCGATGAACCGGTTTCGTCCAAACATAGTTTTCAGCGGCGGAAAGCCTTTTGAAGAAGATGATATAAAAGAATTTAAAATCGGTAGTGTTTTTTTCTACGCTGTTAAACCTTGCTCTCGCTGTGTTATTACAACTACAAACCAGGAAACTGCTGAAAGATTAGATGAACCATTAAAAACCCTGGCAGCATACAGGAAATTCAATAATAAAGTACTATTCGGCATGAATTTAATACACAAAGGCTCGGGGAAAATAAATGTAGGTGACTGCATTGAAATAATTGAGCATGTTGGAACCTGACTTTTCATCCTGTCGTTAAAAAAACGGATAGGTTAATTTATTTTTATAATCAATAAACAAAACTATATGAACAACACCATAAATAAAAAGAACAGCTTTTCAAAAATACTGCTAACCTTCTTTATTCTTACCTTTACAATATTTGCACAGACAGTAAAACTAAAGTTTATTGAAACAAGCGATGTACACGGTTCACTATTTCAATACGATTTTATAAAGGGCGAGCTTGGTAATTCTTCGCTTGCACAGATTTATAATTATATCGTGCAGGAAAGAGAGAAGAAAGATCAAAGCGTAGTGCTGCTTGACGATGGAGATATTCTGCAGGGGCAGCCGATTGTTTATTATTATAACTTTGACCTGCCTGCCGGTCAGGCAGGAAAAACCAATGTACATCACATCGTTGCGCAGGTAATGAATTACATGAAATATGATGCAGCAACAGTCGGCAACCACGATATTGAACCGGGTCACGCTGTTTATGATAAGATAAGGAAAGAGTTTAATTTCCCTTGGCTTGCGGCTAATGCGGTAGATGTAAAAACCGGGAAACCATATTTCAAGCCCTACACAATTATAAACCGGGACGGAATAAAAATAGCTGTGCTTGGAATGATAACACCCGCAATTCCAAACTGGCTGCCGAAAAAAATATGGAGGGGGATTGAATTTAAAGATATGATTGAAACTGCAAAAAAATGGGTCCCGATAATTCAGAAAAAAGAAAAACCGGATTTAATGATTGGTTTGTTTCATTCTGGTGTGGAGGCTGATTATGGCGGTGCAGATCCGAATGCACCCAAAAATGAAAATGCCTCCCAGCTTGTTGCTGAGAAAGTCCCCGGATTCGATATAGTTTTCGTCGGGCACGACCACCATGGGTGGAACTATACTGTTAAAAATTCAGAAGGAAAACTTGTTCATATCCTCGGAACAATAAACGCTGCAAGAACTGCGGCTGTTGCAAATGTTACACTGACAAAAGATAATTCGACCGGAAAATGGAAAAAAGAAATTACAGGCGAAATAATTGAATCAAAAAATTATAAAGAAAATGTCCCTTACGTAAAAAAATTCACAAGAGAAGTTGAGGAGGTTTATAGTTATGTTTCTAAGGTAATCGGTTTTTTCAACGAACCTGTTTCCACAAAAGAATCAATGTTCGGCGATTCTCCCTTCATAGACCTTATCCAGAAAGTCCAGCTCGAAATTACGAAAGCCGATGTTTCTTTTGCGGCACCTCTTTCATTTAACGCTGAAATTAAAAGAGGACCTGTTCGTGTGAGAGATATGTTCAGTTTATATAAATATGAAAATCTTCTTTACACAATGAAACTAACAGGGCAGGAAATTAAAAACTATCTTGAATATTCCTATGGCTTGTGGTTCAACCAGATGAAAGATGAAAATGATCATCTGTTGAATTTCAAAAAGGACGACAAAGGGAACTTAGTTCTTGATGGCGGACGCCCTCAGCTTAAAGGACAATATTATAACTTTTCATCGGCAGCGGGAATAAATTATACTGCTGATGTCTCTAAGCCGGCAGGACAAAGAATAAATATTATCTCTATGGTGAATGGTAAACCTTTCGACCTTACCAAAAAATACAGAGTTGCAATTAATTCATACCAGGGCAATGGAGGGGGCGGACTGCTTACAAAAGGCGCCGGCATCCCGCAAAACAAATTGGCAGAAAGAGTGATCACTTCAACAGAAAAAGACCTGCGCTATTATTTAATGAAGTGGATTGAGAAACACAAACACGTCACACCAAAAACTTTCGGCAACTGGAAAGTTATCCCCGCCGATTGGTGGGAAAAAGGGAAAGAAAAGGATTTTAAGATTTTATATGGAGAAAATTCTTCCCGGAATAAATAAAAGTTTTCTGCCGTTACAAGTATCCCTTTCGCTAAGATGTTAACAATAACGGGAGTGTTAATTTTCCCTTCCATTGGCAGCAATATCTTAGTAGATTTACATGTGTAATTTTAATTATTTAACGAAGTCTCATGAACACTACACTCAGCACACACTTTTTTAATGAAGCAAAAAGATATATTCCCGGCGGAGTAAATTCACCTGTCAGAGCATTTAAATCTGTTGGCGGAAATCCTTTGTTTATTAAGAGCGGCAAAGGATCTAAAATTTATGATGCTGACGGCAACGAGTTTATTGATTACGTCGGAAGCTGGGGACCTCATATATTCGGGCATAACCCTGACTTCATTAAAAAAGCCCTTGCTGAGGCTTTGGAAAATGGAACCAGCTTTGGTGCGCCTACGGAAACGGAAGTACGAATGGCAAAGCTGATTGTTGATCTCGTTCCATCCGTTGAAATGGTGCGCATGGTAAACAGCGGAACAGAAGCAACGATGAGCGCGGTTCGCGTTGCGCGGGGTTTTACAAAAAAAGATAAGATCATAAAATTTGAAGGCTGCTATCACGGTCATGCTGATTACTTTTTGATCAAAGCAGGCTCAGGCGCTTTGACTCTCGGCGTGCCTGACAGCCCCGGAGTAACCAAAGCAAATGCAGCAGATACACTTATTGCTGAGTATAACAACATTGATTCAGTTAAGAATCTGATCAGAGAAAATAAGAAAGAAATCGCAGCTGTTATAATTGAACCTGTTGCAGGAAATGTTGGGGTGATTCGTGCAAATGATAATTTTATTAAAGAGCTGAGAGAAATCTGCAGCGAAGAAAAAATCATTTTGATTTTTGATGAAGTAATGACAGGCTTCAGGGTTGCTGCTGGCGGTGCACAGGAAATCCTTGGGATAAAACCCGACCTTTCTACATTTGGAAAAATCATCGGGGGCGGTTTGCCTGTTGGTGCATTCGGCGGAAAAAAAGAAATTATGGAAATGATCGCTCCAAGAGGTCCCGTTTACCAGGCGGGAACACTAAGCGGAAATCCTCTGGCTATGTCTGCGGGATATGCAGCTTTAAAGTATATTAAAGACCACCCGGAGATTTACCAAACACTGGAGGAAAAATCAAAATACCTGGAGAATGGGATTAAAGAAAACCTGAAAAAAGTAAACAAGGCTTTTTCTTTAAACCGTGTTGGATCAATGATGTGTTTATTCTTTACAGAGAAGAAAGTTGCCGATTATAAATCCGCTGTTTCCTCAGATACAAATCTTTTCGGTAAATATTTTCATTCTATGCTGACCAAAGGTATATACCTTGCGCCTTCACAGTATGAAGCTATTTTTGTTTCAACAGCTCATTCAATAGATGATCTGGATAAAACAATTAAGGTTAATTACGATTCGCTGGTTAAGCTTACAAAGTAGATTAACTAAAAAGAAACAGTCTGCAAATAAATTAAACTTTTTTATTCCTCTCCGTTCTCTCCTTCACTCTCTGGAATTACCTTAGAGATATCTGCTATTTTATCTCCCTCATTCAACCTGATAACCCTGACACCCTGTGTGTTTCTGCCCATCACTCTTATTTCAGTTACTGCCTGCCTGATAACCATTCCGCGTGTTGTGATAATCACAAGCTCATCGCCGTCCACAACTTCCATCAGTGAAATTAATTTACCAACTTTGTCGTTAGTTTTAACAGTGATAACACCTTTCCCTCCGCGGTGTGTCACCCTGTAGTCATTCATATCCGAACGCTTGCCAAAACCTTTTTCAGTTACAACCATAATGGTGGACTGCCGTTTCAGAACAACCAGCCCAACAACTATATCACCCTTCCCAAGTCTGACGCCTCTTACACCCGTTGCCGTCCTTCCCATCTCCCTGACGTCTTTCTCGTTAAAGCGAATTGCAAAACCATTTCGGGTACCGAGAACAATATCATTATTGCCTTCGGTCATCCGTACTGCAATTAGGTTATCTCCTTCAGCAAGATTTATTGCATTTATTCCGCCTTTGCGGACATTACCATAGGCAGAAAGAACTGTCTTCTTTATTGTTCCCTGCCGTGTAGCCATAACAAGATATTGATCATCCCTAAATTCTTTAACTGCTACAAATGCTGTGATGCTTTCATCTTTTTCTTTTTGAATTAAGTTCAGTATAGACCTGCCGCGTGAAGTTCTTCCGCCTTCAGGAATTTCATGCACTTTCAGCCAGTAACATTTTCCTTTATCTGTGAAGATCAGAATATAATGATGCGTTGATGCTATGAACATGTGTTCGATAAAGTCTTCGTCTTTTGTACCCCCACCTGTTACACCTTTGCCGCCCCGCCCTTGTTTTCTGTACCCGCTTACCGGGAAACGCTTGATATACCCCGAATGAGAAATCGTAACTACAACATCTTCCTCTGCAATAATATCTTCAAGAGAAAATTCTTCGTAATCTTTGATTATTTCCGTTCTGCGTTCATCACCGTATTTTTCTTTCAGTGCAAGCAGTTCGTCCTTGATAATTAAATATCTTTTTTCTTCGCTGGTAAGAATCCCCTTCAGTTGTTCGATCAGTTTTATCGTCTCTTTATACTCATCTTCTATTTTCTTCCTTTCTAATCCTGTCAATCTCTGCAGGCGCATATCGAGTATAGCTTTTGCCTGTATCTCGGTCAGCTTGAATTTTTTCATCAGGTTGACTTTTGCAGTATCTGTATCCTTCGATTTTTTAATTGTCTGAATTACGGCATCAATATTATCAAGAGCGATTATGTAACCCTCTAAAATGTGTGCGCGCTTTTCTGCAGCATCCAGCTCAAATTTTGTCCTGCGTATAAGCACATCCATCCTGTGGTTGATGAAGTGCTGCATTACTTCTTTCAGTGTAAGAACTTTTGGAGCGCCGTTTACTAAAGCAAGCAGAATAACGCCAAAAGTACTCTGCATCTGTGTGTGTTTAAAAAGCTGGTTGAGAACTATTGCCGGCTGAGAATCTCTTTTCAGCTCAATCACTATTCTCATTCCATCGCGGTCTGACTCATCGCGCAGGTTAGCAATATCATCCAGCTTTCCTTCTCTTACAAGTTCTGCAATTTTTTCGATAAGATTTGCTTTGTTGACCTGGTAAGGAAGCTCCGTAACGATAATATTTTCTCTTCCGTTCTTAAGTGTTTCTATATTTGCTTTTGCGCGGATCTTTATAATTCCGCGGCCGGTGGTATATGCGTCTTTAACACCCTGGTATCCATAAATTATTCCGGCGGTAGGGAAATCAGGTGCTGTGACAAATTTCATCAGCTTTTCAGAAGTCAGCTCAGGATTTTTAATAAGCGCAATAAGCCCGTCAACTACTTCAGAAAGATTATGCGGTGGAATATTTGTTGCCATACCAACTGCAATTCCACTGGTCCCGTTTACGAGCAGGTTTGGCAGATAAGACGGCAGCACTGTTGGTTCCTGCAACGAGTCATCGAAGTTTGACGTGAAATCAACTGTGTCCTTGTCAAGATCACGAAGCATTTCATCGGCTATTCTTGACAGCCTTGCTTCTGTGTAACGCATCGCAGCCGGGGAGTCTCCGTCAACGGAGCCAAAATTTCCCTGCCCGTCAATAAGTGGATAACGAAGAGAAAAATCCTGAACCATTCTTACCATCGTATCATAAACAGCTGTGTCCCCGTGAGGATGATATTTACCTAAAACCTCTCCAACTATTCTTGCAGATTTTTTGTATGGTTTGTTATATGCTACACCGAGTTCATGCATTCCAAATAAAACCCGGCGGTGAACCGGCTTTAAACCGTCTCTCACATCAGGTAACGCTCTCGCTACTATTACCGACATTGAGTAATCTATATAAGAAGATTTCATTTCTTCTTCGAGGGCTACCGGAATTACTTTTTCAAAAATTGTTGCCATGTTTTATTTCTTCTTTTGAGTTTGCTTTTTAATTTCAATTAAGTATTCTAAATCTGCTAAATCTTTTGTTCGACCAAGCTGCCTTTTTCATTTTAATAAGATCATCCAGAGATTTTTCATACCACTTTCTTTTCTATTTACACATCCAGGTTTTTAACATACTTTGCATTTTTCTCGATAAACTCTCTCCTTGGCTCGACATCGTCTCCCATAAGAGTCTCAAAAATTTTATCTGCTGCTGCTGCATTCTCCAGCGTAACCTGAAGCACTGTCCTGGTTTCAGGGTTCATTGTGGTTTCCCAAAGCTGCATTGGGTTCATCTCGCCAAGACCTTTATACCTTGAGATGACCACGCCTTTAACATTTGCTTCTTCTCCAGTCTCACCTTCGGTCTCGGTTACTTCAGCTTCTTTCCCATTTACCTTCAGTCTTTTTAAAATTTCTTCCCTTTCTTTGTCATCGAAGGCATAAAATTCCTGTTTCCCTTTTTTAATTTTATAAAGCGGCGGCTGAGCAATGTAAACCTTTCCTGAAGTAATAAGGTCTTTCATATGCCTGTAAAAGAAAGTCAAGAGCAAAGTTCTGATATGACTTCCGTCAACATCAGCGTCTGTCATTAAAATTATTTTTCCGTAGCGCGCTTTCTGTGAGTCAAAGTCCACGCCGAAACCGGCACCAACAGCAGAAATTATAGCCTTAATTTCATTGTTCTCCAGGATTTTGTTAAGCTTTGCTTTTTCGACATTGAGGATTTTTCCCTTTAAAGGGAGGATCGCCTGGAATCTTCTGTCTCTTCCCTGTTTTGCAGAACCGCCGGCAGAATCACCTTCGACTATATAAATTTCACAATGTTCCGGATCAGTGATTGAACAATCAGCAAGTTTCCCGGGCAGGTTCAGATTATCAAGTGCATTTTTTCTTCTTGCAAGGTCACGAGCTTTTCTTGCCGCTTCCCTGGCTTCAGCAGCACGCATGCATTTTTCAATTATTTTTTTACCTACTGCGGGATTTTGCTCAAGAAATTCTGCGAGCTTTTCTCCAACTATTGTTTCTACAATAGATTTTGTCTCGCCATTGCCTAATTTCGTTTTCGTCTGACCTTCAAACTGCGGTTCGGCTACTTTTACAGAAATGACCGCCGTCAGCCCTTCGCGGAAATCATCGCCGGTAAGAACGATTTTGCCTTCTTTAATTAGACCACTTTTGCTTGCATAGTTATTCAGCGTTCTGGTAAGAGCTGTTTTGAAACCAACGAGATGTGTTCCTCCTTCGTGTGTGTTTATGTTGTTAACATAAGAAAATATATTTTCAGAATATGTGTCTGTATACTGGAAAGCAACTTCTACCGGCGTTCCTTCTTTTTCTCCTTCAATATAAACTGTTTTATGCAGGGCTGTTCGTGTCGCATCCACATACTGCACAAATTCTATCAGCCCGCCTTTGAAGTGGAATGTCTCTTCGTTGCCATCTCTTTTATCTTTTATTGTTATAGAAATATTCTTGTTAAGATATGCCAGTTCGCGCATTCTTTCCGCAATTGTATCAAATTTAAATTTTGATATATTAAATATTTCTTTATCCGGCAGAAATGTAATCGTAGTTCCGCTCTCTTCTTTTTTAGTTTTCCCAATTTCCTTAACGGGTGCTTTTGCTATTCCTCTTTTATATTCCTGAAAGAAAACTTTGCCGTCTCTTTTTACTTCTACCTTAAGCCATTCGGAAAGAGCATTAACTACCGAAACACCGACTCCGTGTAATCCGCCGGAGACTTTATAGCTGCTTTTATCAAACTTTCCGCCTGCGTGAAGCATTGTCATTACGACTTCTAGGGCAGATTTTTTTTCCTCCGGATGTATATCTACGGGTATGCCGCGTCCATTGTCCTCAACGGTTATGCTTTCATCTCTGTTTATAGTTATGTTTATTTTATCGGCATATCCGGCGAGAGCCTCGTCAATGCTGTTATCAACAACTTCATTTACAAGGTGATGAAATCCCCTCTGCCCTACATCGCCAATATACATTGCGGGTCTTTTTCTGACCGCTTCTAATCCTTTTAAAACATTTATACTCTTTGCGCTGTATTCGTCGGTTTTTATATTTTTTGTCATATTGTTTTACGTTCCGTTTACTATTTTTATTTTAACTCAAGGGACAAATCGTACGTACTTTATTCTTTCTTCTTTATAGTAATTATTTATTTTTTTTATTATTTGCATTTCTCTCAATCTTAATTCACTTCTCCACGCAGAGTTTTCTACACGAAGACAAATACATTTTTTATCTACTTTAACTGCTTCAGCGACTTTTTTTAATTCCGGGAAAATCTTTTCAAAATCATTCACAACATCTGACTGCTTCAGCGACTTTCTTATGTTTGCCAACCCGGGGTCAGTGTTAAATATATCAGATAAACGATGAAAACCCTCACGCATAGTCTACAGTCCCGTTGTTTATTTGAAACAGCATATCATTCTCCTGCCTTTTCAGAAAAGAAAAATTTGCGAAATCTGTCAGTGTGATGAATGCTTGACCGACTTCTCTTAAATATTCACTTATCTTTATAGATCTTTTTTTATCCAGCTCGCCGAAAACATCGTCAAGTAAAAAAACCGGGGTTTTTCCGGTTGTTTTTTTCAGGTAAAAAAATTGTGCGAATCTTAAAGCTACCTGGAAAGTTTTGTGCTGCCCCTGTGAACCAAAATCTTTCAGGTTCAATTTATTTATTTCAAAAATAAAATCGTCTCTGTGAGGGCCAACAAGGTTTGCTGCGCGTTTTAACTCTTCTTCCTTTTTCTGATCCAGCAGCTCAAAAAATTTTCCCTCTATGTTTGAAGAACTCATTCCATCAAAATAAAAATATCTCATTGCAGGCACTTCTTCTTTACCCATAATTATTTCATAAGATTCTTTAATAAAACCATTAAACTCATTTACAAATTTTTCCCTGTGTTCTATTATTTCTTTACCGGATTGCACCAGTTTCGTAGTCCAGGCATTTAGCTCATCAGAGAGAGAGTTTCTCCTGTTTTCTTTCATCTGGCATAAGAGAGACGAGCGCTGACGAAGTGTTTTATTATAATCCAATAATATTTTAAGATATGTTCCGCTTGCCTGCGATATAATTGAATCTATGAATTTCCTTCTCTCTCCGGGGTATCCCTGTGTAATCGCATGGTCTGCCGGCGTTAATAAAACCACGGGAAACCTTCCTATAATATCAACAGACCTTGTTATTTTCTTACCGTCCTGTAAATATTCCTTTTTGTTATCTTTTAGTGAATAAACTATCCTGATCTTATTTTCGCTTGTTCCCCTAAATACCCCGCCCAGCTCAAAACTTTCCTCGTTAAATCTTACAGACTCACTGTCTGTTTTTGTATCATGACTTTTTGTAGTGCAGAGATAATATATAGAATCTAATATTGTTGTTTTTCCCTGCCCGTTACCGCCAACAAAGTAATTAAGGTTTTCAGAAAATTTTATTTTTGTGTCCTTGTGAATTCTGAAATTACGCAGATAAATGCTGGTTAAAATCATTTCTAATTATTTAAACGAACCGGCATCAATAAAAGCAGGAGGTCTTCGTTTTCGCTGCTTTTTGCTGGTTCTACAATACAGGCTTTAGTCGGGGAATGCAGTTTAAAAATAACCTCTTCATTATTTACATGAGATAAAATATCATGTACATAAGCTGTATTAAAACCAATGCTCATCGGTTCTCCTTTATACATACATTCTATTTTTTCTTTTGCGTTTGAGCCGCGGTCTATATCTTCAGCAGACACCTCAAGATTATTTTTCTCTATCGTGAACTTTACCTGCTTAGAGCTTGTTGTGGAAAATAAACTCATTCTCTTTATGGTTGAAAGTATTTCGTTTGTCTTAAGCTTCATCTCGTTTTCATTTTCTAAAGGAATCACGCTGTTATATGCAGGATATTTTTCTCCTATTAATCTGGAATTAAATTCAATATCTCCGATATAAAAAGAAACATTTGTCTTGCTGAAATAAATTTTTACTTCATCCTCTGTTAGTAATTTTGATAAAACAGAAATTGCTTTTTCGGGAATTATATATTGCTCTTCTTTATGGTTTTTTATTTTTTTATTTATATATCTGACCAACCTGTGGCCGTCTGTTGCAACGAATCTTAAACCTTCTTCGGAAAATTCAAATAAGGTCCCTGTCATTGATGGTCTCATATCTTCTTTACTCATTGCAAAAGACGTCTGGTCTATTGCTTTTTTTAGCTCTGCCCCGCTGATTATAATTTCTTTTTCTTTTGTTACTGCCGGTATGGCAGGAAATTCTTCCGGTGATGAAAAACCAATATTATAAATTCCGTTCTCTGTTGTAAGTTTTAGTTTGGAGTTTGGCTCTGTCTCAAAAAGTATTTGCGTGTCTCCAAGAGATCTTACAACCTCATATAACAGCCTTGCCGGGATTACTATTTTTATTTCTTCTTCTGCAGAGACATTAACAGAAGAAATTAGTGCTATTTCCAAATCAGTTGCAGAAACCTTGAGATATCCTTCCTTTATTTCGAACAAAAAGTTCTCTAATATAGGCATTGGGGTCCTTGTGGGAACGGCTGGAATAATGTGAGATAAAAGTTTTTCTAAGATTCTGCTGTTAACTTTAAATTCCATTTAAATCTCCTGTTGAGGCAAACAAAAATACAAAAAATACCCCCTTTTCTCAATTCTTTTTGTCGTTTACTTAAAAATTTTTACGCAGTTTAGTTTTTAGAATCTCTTCTGGTCTGCGTTTTTTTCTCTTATTTTATGGTCCTGTTGTGCTTGTTTGCGAGTCACTGTTAGAAATTGTCGCTGACAAGGTATAAACACCATTTATCAAAGTGCTGGAGTAGAGTACAAGTATTCTTGTTCCTGCGTTAATAACCACCTGCCCGGAAACATCGCCTGTTGTGGTAGAACTACTTGCACCTATGGGTATTGTATATGTTGTTGCATATTTATATGTACCCTGTGGTATTTCTTTTATTTCCCCAGTTCCACCAGCAGCTACTGATACATCTTGCCCTCTGAAGTTTACGACAATATCTCCTGCGGCAAGGTTTTTAAACTTTATACTGTTATTAACCGAAGCACTGCATCCACTATTTGTTATTATAGAAAAAACAGATATTGCAGCCACATAAAAAAAATACCGTCTTTTCATGACATATACTCTTAAATTGATTATGAATAAGAAACCCTCATAAAAATTAGTTGAAAACAGAGAAAGAGTCAATCAGTTTTAAAATACTACTTTTTAGTAACAACATTATATTTAATTAATATATAAATATTTAAAAATTAATAATTATAATAAGCCTGTTAATTTGTTGATATAGCAATTTGTTTTTTGTTTTAGATAAATTTTTAAATAAAAACCAAAAACAAAATGTTTATAAAAAAATGGAAGTAATTCTTTTACTAACGACTTGTTTGTAAGAAGGTAATTATCAACAGCGAAAAAGAAGTTACTAACAACAAATTAACAAAAGTCAGGAGAAGGTCCCCTCTATTTGATTTCTTATTTTGTCTATTATCTCCTTTAGAGCCGGGTCACTGGGAAGGTTTTTTTCGATAGAAGAACAAGCATGAATAACAGTAGAGTGGTCTCTTCCTCCAAAATGAAGTCCGATAGTTTTTAATGAAGACTTTGTTAGCTCTTTAGATAAAAACATAGCAATTTGTCTTGCAAAAACTATTTCTTTTTTTCTTGTTTTATCCCTGATTTTATTTTCATCTATTTTTAAAAAATCACAGACAAGAGATGTTATGTTCTCAATAGTAATATTAACTTTTCTGTCAGTAGCGATCTCCCTGACAGTTTTTCTGGCTAATTCAATATTTATTTCTCTTGAACTTAAAGAAGCATTAGCAAGGAGTTTAATCAGGCAGCCCTCTAATTCTCTTATGTTAGAAACAATATTGGTAGCAATAAAGTCTAAAATATCTCCGGAAATAGTCATACCGTAATCTTCAGCTTTTTTCTTAAGAATTGCCATCCTTGTTTCAAAATCAGGTGGCTGAATATCGGCGGTTAATCCCCATTGAAATCTGGAAATTAATCTTTCATCCAAACCCATAAGATCTTTTGGCGGCTTGTCGCTCGTTAAAATTATTTGCTTTCTCGATTGGTGTAAAGTATTAAAAATATGGAAAAAGAGATCCTGTGTTTTTTCTTTGCCGGTAAGAAACTGAATATCATCAATAATCAGGACATCCATGTTTCTATAGAAATTTGAAAACTCGTTGACTTTATTAGATTGTATAGCTTCAACAAACTCTACAGTAAAAATGTCTGAAGAAAGGTAAATAACTTTTTTTTCAGGAAAATTTAAAAGTATCTGATTTCCTATACCCTGAACAAGATGAGTTTTTCCTAAGCCAACACCACCATATACGAAAAGAGGATTAAAGGACGTTCCTCCAGGATTATCACTGATTGCAACTGCTGCTGCCCTTGCAAGCTGGTTGCCTTCCCCTTTAATAAAATTATCAAGTGTATAACGCGGATTTAAGTAAGATTCAAAATCCTTTTTAACTTTTTGTTGAACACGATTTTTTTCTTTTTTTAAAATTATAGGATCTGCTATTTCAGCTTCTTCATTTTCAGAATCGCTGGCGATAACGTAAGCCAGCTTAGCGCCGGGACCTAAAATATCATGAATTGTTTTACTGATAAGTGTATTATAATGTTCATCAATCCATTCCCAGAAAAACTGGCTTGGTAATTGCACTTTTAGTGTTGAATTATCCACGTCAAGCGGCTTTATCGGCAGAAACCAGGTGTTAAATGTTATCTGGGGAACGTTCTCTTTAATTGTATTAAGACACTCTTTCCAGATTATCGAAGGTTTATGCAGAGAAACTTTTTCTGCAAGATCAGTATTGAACATAACAACTTATCCACAAAGCAAAAAAGTAAAAATGTATATTTTTTTATTAAAAAAAGAAATTTATCACGACAAAAAAAGTTATAAACAAGAAGTTAACATTAAAAACGCCAGCGCAATCCCTTCTTTTTTAATATTTTACAGTGCGCCATTTAAATTATTAACACAATTTGGTTTTTATTACATAGGTATCAAACAGAAATTATCTTGTGAAACATTTTCACAAAATAAAATTATCCACAAGATGTACACCGTGCTGATTGTAGCTGACACAAGTGAAAGATATGAAGTAAAATGCCGTTGTGCAAATTAATTTTATTAAAATATCAAAAAATATTTGATGAAATCAAAACGTATGCCAACAGAAATTAAATATCTTGTGTTTTAAGGCATCTGTGACTATTTTTGAAATCTTTTTGATAAGAAATAGGAGTTAACATGAAAAGGACATACCAGCCAAGCAACAGAAAAAGAAAAAATAAGCACGGCTTCAGAGAAAGAATGAAAACCAGAAACGGCAGAAAGGTCCTGGCTGAAAGAAGAAGGAAAGGCAGAAAAAAGCTAACAGTAAGTGATGAGAAATAAAAAAATTGAAACGGTTTGGGCTTTCTGCAGAAGAAAGGATCAAAAGCAGGAAAGATTTTGATGAAATCTTCTCCAGCGGGAAAACAATTTTTTCTGCAGACAAAAAAATAAGGGCTATATTTGTAGTAGTAGAAAACAGCAGCAAACCCTGTGTTAAGATTGCAGCAGCAGTAAATAAAAAAGCTGGACACGCCGTTTGGAGAAACAGAGTTAAACGGCTTCTTAAAGAAGCCTATAGATACAACAAAGAAATTGTGTGGCAGGTAGTTCTTAAAAAAAACAGTATTTTAAAGATAGTTTTTTTGCCAAATAATATTTCCGAAAAACGAAATAAGAAAATTTTTCTAACGGAAGTTATGCCCGCAATGATAGATATTTTGAGCAAACTAAGAGACAGAACGTAATGTGGAGAGTTTTTGTATTTTTAATAAAAGTGTATCAGAAAATAATTTCGCCGCTGTTTCCTTCTTCTTGCCGTTTTTATCCCACCTGTTCAGAGTACGCAGTGCAGGCTTTCACAAAATATGGCGTATTAAGGGGAACAATAAAATCAGCCTGGCGGATTTTAAGATGTAATCCATTTAATAAAGGGGGTTACGACCCCATAGAAAAATAGGTTTTTTTGATGGACAGAAACACAACAATAGCATTTATACTTATAGGCGGAATACTGGTTTTGTGGCTTTATCTTAATTCGCCCAAGCCTCCAGCAACGCTCCCAACTGGTAAACGGACAGATACAACTGCCGTTGTCAAAGATACTGTGAGAACCAGGGAAAAGGAACAAACATTATCGTTGCCGCAAAAGCAAAATAAAAATGAAACCGGTAATGACAGCACAACGTATGGAAAATTTTTTGATTATTACCCCGGCAAAGGTGAAATAATTACCATAGAAAATAACCTTGTTAAGCTTGAACTCTCTACTAAGGGGGCAAACATAAAAAAATACTTTTTGAAGAAGTATGATAACTGGTATTCAGCAGGAACAAAACAAAAAAATGGTGAAAAATTTTACGAAACACATGTTCAACTTATCAATTATTCAAAAGGTAACGCACTTGACCTTGCCTTCGTTTCAACAGACGGAAAGGCAATAAATACAAAGAACCTGGAATTTAATTTATCCGATGAGAAAAGTTATTACAAAGTTAGCGGGAACGATTCACTTACCCTGGCATTCGTTTATAATACAAAAAAGGGTGGTGAAATAAAAAAGATTTTTACCTTCTATGGTAACAAATACAGCATCGACACAAAAATAGAAATGATCAGGATGAATGACCTGATCAGCAATAATGCTTATGATCTTGTCTGGGGCAGCGGGATAAGATTCGTTGAAGATAATTCTGTGGATGAAGCAACATACTCTGATGCAAGCGTTTATTACGGAGGCGAACAGGTACTGGTTGATGCCTCGAAACCGGGAGAGAAAGTTCAGAAAGATTTTAACGGCAGAGTTGACTGGGTTGCTGTAAGAGATAAATATTTTGCAGCGATTATTGCTCCCAAAGATCCATCTAAGGTGGATGGCGCTTATGTTGAGGGGTACCGCGAAGATATTCCACCGGACGGAGTAAGAGAGTTTTACAGCACAAGAATAAATGTTCCGTTCAGAAATACTGCTCTTGAAACCAGCGAGTTTACCGTATATATCGGTCCGGTAGATTATGATATACTAAAAGCATATAAAGGCAACCTGGAAGCAATAGTAGATTTTGGCAGCTTCTTCGGATTGAAATTTATTGTCAGACCTATAGCCGAATACATCCTCTTGCCGCTGTTTAATTTTCTTCATGATTTCATACCAAACTACGGATTTGTAATAGTTATTTTCTCCCTGATAATAAAAGTTGTTCTTTATCCTCTTACAAAGCAGAGCTTTCAGTCAATGAAGAAAATGCAATTGCTTCAACCCAAGATTGCTGAAATAAAAGAGAAATACGGCGATGACAGGGAGAAAGTAAGCAAGGAAACAATGAAACTATATTCCACTTATGGTATTAACCCAGCGGGAGGTTGTTTGCCTATTATTTTACAGATGCCTGTATTTATTGCTCTCTGGGGGCTGTTTAAAACGGCTATAGAACTAAGGCAGCAGCCATTTGTCTGGTGGATAAACGATCTTTCAAGACCCGACGTGATTTTTACTCTTCCATTTAAACTCCCGATTTTTGGAATTAATGAAATAAGCGGGTTGGCTTTATTGATGGGCATTACGCAATACTTCCAACAGAAAATGACTATTAAAGATCCGAACCAAAAAGCGCTGATATACCTTATGCCGATAATGCTGACAATAATGTTTATGAGTTTCCCGTCGGGACTCAATCTTTACTATTTCCTTTTTAATCTTTTTTCAATTGCTCAGCAGTATTATATAAACCACAGACACGACGGGATGGAATTAGTTCCTGTTAAAAATCCAAATAAGAAAAAAGGGTTTATGTCCAGACTTATGGAGGCAGCAGAACAGCAGCAAAAAAATCAGCAGAAGATACGCAAGAAAAGATAATAGAAAAGTTGTCGGATCTTTTTAAACTTTTGTTTTTATCTGCTCATCTCTCTTTGTTTAACGAGAGTGGTCTTGAGAGCTGGATTATTGTTTCGAAGACATAGTCTTTTTTATAATAATGAATAAAAAAATAAAAATCATTTTCTGCCTTTTTATTCTGAGCTTTTCTTTTACTTATCCTCAGACGACAACTTATATAACCGTAAAGCATAAAACACAAAAAATTTCTTTTGGATTAACCGAGGAGGTTCCGGTTAATAAGCCTGTGATAGCATTAGCGTTGAGCGGTGGAGGGTCGAGAGGGCTTGCGCAGGTTGGTGTTCTTAAAGCGTTGATCGAAGCAGGCATTCAACCGCATTTGATCGTGGGTACAAGCATGGGCAGTATTGTCGGCGGGCTTTATGCAGCAGGCTATTCGATAGAAGAACTGGATTCAATTGCAGTAAACACAGATTGGCAAAGCCTTTTGGCTTTTGACAGGCAGACAAACAGACGGGATCTTTTTGTTGATCAAAAAATTTCTGAAGACAAGGCTATTTTTGCACTCAGGCTGAAAGGACTGAGGCTTGTTCTTCCTACTGCGCTGAACAATGGAATGAGGATAATGAATTTTCTCAATTTACTTGCATTAGAGGCACCAATTCATGCCCGGAATAATTTTGATAACCTCAGAACAAAATTCAGAGCTGTCTGTACAAATCTTGTTACAGGCGAGCCGGTTGTTTTAAGCAAGGGACCATTAAGCAGTGCAATGAGAGCAAGCTCCAGCGTTTCTTTTTTCCTCTCTCCAGTTGATTTAGACTCACTCATCCTTGTTGATGGCGGTTTGGTAGCTAATGTCCCTGTTGCAATAGCAAAAGAAAGCGGAAGTGATTTTATTATCGCTGTTAATACAACAAGCAGTCTCCACAACAAAAATGAACTGCAGTATCCCTGGAATGTCGCTGATCAGGTGGTTAGCATTCCAATGAGAATATTAAATGAGAACCAGACGAAAGAAGCAAACACAGTTATTGTTCCGGATCTGAGCGGTCACCAGCCAAATGACTTCGGCAATATTAATTTTTTAATCCGGCAGGGATACCGGGCAGCAGAGCCACTGGTTAGCAGAATTAAAAAACAGATTGACTCTGTTGAGACCAGCAGAAGCGGAATTAAAGAAATGTGGATAAAAAATATTTTGTTAGATGAGAATACCCCCGCTATAGCAAAATCATATTTGACTAAATATTCATCAATGGATTCAGTTTCCAGCAATGAAATTTTATCTGATCTTGATAAAATATATTCTACAGGCGATTATAAAAATGTTTCTTTGAGAATTAACCAGTATGAAAAATACTCTACAGTAAAATTTATTTTAGACACAAACCCCGAAATAAAAACAGTTGATATTTTCGGAGATACATCAATAACACAACTGACAAGAAGCAAAATATTCTCTAATATTCTGCAAAAGCCATACAACGCAAAAAAGATAGAGAAGGCATTAATTATCTTAATGAAAGCTTACCGCCAGGAAGGGAATGTAACTGCAGATATAAGCAGTGTATCTTTCGATGAAAATACCGGGTATCTTAAAATTAATGTTGACCCGGGAAAATTATATGGGATTATTGTAGAAGGAAATTTTCATACCGAAACAGAAATAATTACAAGAGAATTCCCAAAAGTGCAGAAAGGCTTTTTTTCTTATGAAGAAATTGAACAAGGGTTGATAAATTTACGCAGCACAAATCTTTTTGACGACATTGTCGTCGGTGTAAAAAAAATCAATGGCAAGAATTATTTAGATGTTAAGGTTCAGGAAAAGGCATCAAGTTTACTAAGGTTTGGGTTTAGGGTAGATAACGAAAATAAAGCACAAATAAGTATGGACCTAAGAGATGAAAATTTTCTGGGCGGCGGGAGTGAGTTAGGTATTTTGCTTTTTGGCGGAACAAGGAACCAGGCAATAATTCTCGAAAATAAAGCAAACAGGGTGTTTGATACATATCTGACCTACAACATTAATGTTTTTTATAAGCAGAATAATATCTTCTCTTATAAGGATGACCCTGTTATTTCAGATACAAGATTTTCGAGATCAATTAACGGTGAATACAGGCAATCATACTTTGGAGCTTCTGTTTCTGTAGGTACACAGGTAGAAAAATTTGGTAATTTAATTTTTACTGGGACTTACGAAATAGACGAGGTAAAAAATTTAGAACAGCAGCCGGTTTCGCCTTATAAAATTAAACTTGCAAATTTTAAGGCAAGCACAACGATTGATACACAGGATAAATATCCATATCCAACCAAAGGAGTTTATTTTAACGCATCTTATGAAACGGGGCAAACAATCTTCGGCGGAGACATTGGTTTTCAGAAGATAGGATTTATTTACAAAAATTATTTAACATTAGGTGGGCGAAACACTATTTCACCAAGGCTCGAAATGGGTTTTGGTGACAATACGATGCCGCTAACGCAGCAGTATTCTCTCGGCGGACAAAATTCCTTTTTCGGAATGAGAAACAACGAATTCCGCGGGAGACAAATTTTCCTTGCATCACTCGAATACCGCTATCAGCTTCCCTTTGATATTTTCTTTAATACATATTTAAAGATTAGGTACGATCTTGGTTCAACCTGGGAGGTGCCTGAACAAATTAGATTTAAAGATCTTCGTCACGGTTTAGGTGCAACAATATCGTTTAATACTCCTGTTGGACCAGCAGAATTCTCGGTGGGGCGAAGTTTTAAGTTTAAAAGATCTCTTCCAAATAATCCGATAGCCTGGGGAAATTTATTATTTTATTTTTCTATCGGTTATTATTTTTAAAAATTCATCTTTTGATATTTTTCACCAAGACTCCTGTACTTTCTTGCTTCCGTAATATTGTCTGCAGATTTGTATAAATCAGAAAGTGCAAAGCAGACGCTGCTTTTAGAATCAACTTTCTGAAGCCCGTTCTCGATAGCTTTTACAACATCTTCAAATGGCGGAATGTTTAATTCTTTGTTATATATCCCTGCAAGAGAAAGCAACGGCTCGGCAGACCGCTCATTTTTTGATGAAGCTTTCATAAAAAAATTCATGGCTTTTTCATAATGTGTGCTCAGCAAAGCAGTGGTGCTGAAGATTTTTCCTACCCACATATATATACTATAAGAATAATCAGGGAAGTCCTGGCATATTTTTTCTGCAAACATAGAAATTTCATCCGGGGAAAGAGCTTTGTTCCAGAGCAAAGTTTTATAGAGATCAATATCTGCAACTTTATTCTCAATAGCTATTCTGAATCCATCAAATAAATCATTTGATGAGTTTGATGTTCTGAATAGTTTTTCAAGCTCTGCTTTTTTTGTGTAGTCCATAAAGTTTTAGAAATTCAGCTTTTATAACTGTATCAGAAAATAAGAAAAAAACTTATGCAAAAAAAACTCTACTGTGACTGCCTGCATTAACAGAAACTTAATATCTATTTAACTTTTTGTTAATATATGAGAGATGCTGTAATATTATATTTGTTGCAAAGTAAAAGAGAGAAAACTGTTTCTAAAAAATTTTGGATTATACTCAAAAGAAAGAAGCAGAAAATTCATGCTATTTACTTTCCTAAAGTTAGTGGTATAGCGGGGCGTTCATCAGTGCGCCCCGTTTAATCTAAATAGGTTCAAAATGTACAGGAAAAATGCAGAGTACGAGGTTGTAAATTATATTACACTCGAAACAGAGAATACACAGGAGACGGGTAAAAAAACAGAGACAGAAATCTTTCAAGAGGTTTCGTCTGAAAATGAATGGCAGCAGGAATATAGATTAATATATGGCTCACAGAGGCTCGAGGGCTGGAGTGTGTAAACTTTTTCCTGTTAAATAGCGGCAAAAATAAAAAAACTGTATAATTTGTAAACAGTTTCAACCACACTTAACAATTTCATAACATTTCCTTAATAGTCTCTTAATAACCTTTTTCTAATTTTGGGGACACGATTGAGATAAATAACACATCATTAACAAACAAAAAGGACGAGACATGAGAACAAAGTTGTTCACAATTTTTGCATTTCTTTTTTCAACAATCCTGGTGCTTAGCGCGGCAGCACAGGACAAAAACGCAGAAGGGACGGTGGGGCAGGTTAAGTTCAGCGGATTAATGTTCGGAGATTATTATTATACCATCCAGCAGCACGATCCGGCACAAAAATTTATGCAGGCTTTCGATTATCGAAGAATATACCTTACTACCGACTATACAATTGCTGAAGGCATCTGGGCAAGATTTCGTCTGGAGTCTGATCCTACAGCCTCAAACCTGAGCAACGGGAAATTATCTACAATGGTAAAGGATGCTTTTCTTGATTTCAAAAACATTGGTCAGGGTGATTTGGTAATAGGTTTGCAGGGAACCTGGAATATAAACATAGCAGAGGGAATATTTGGTTATCGCTCCCTTGAAAAAACAATACAGGATTTACACGGCATCAGCGCATCACGAGATCTTGGTATTTCTTTAACTCAAAAATTCTCTGAAGCATTTTCTGCCGGACTTTTGCTGGGTAACAACACAGGTAACGGCGGTGCACTTATTAATCAGCCAAACACAAGCGCAGCAAGATATAAATCCGGTTATCTCTTTTTGCAGATAAAGCCTGCTAAAGAATTTACACTGCTTCTCGATGGTCAATATGCCGGCGCACCAGGTGGTAAGAACATCAGCACATTTGATGCGATTGTTAACTACGCAAACGATAAATTCAGTCTTGGTGCACAAGGGTTCATAAATTCAGTAGATAAAGCAAGTCCGGATGGCTCGGCTTTAAATAGAAACGGCATTAGTCTGAACGGCTGGGCAGCTCTTACAGATAATATTCGTCTTGTTGCACGCTATGATTATTACACACCAGACACAAAAACTAAAAACTCAACTATCGCAAACAGCACACAAGGTCTTATACTTGCAGCGCTTGACTTTGCAGTGAGAAAAAATGTTCACATAATGCCGAATGTTGAATATACCTCCTATGGTTTGCCTGGTTCTAATCCGGATGTTTTACTTAGGGGAACGTTCTTTTTCAGTTTCTAAATAATTAAATGTTCCTTTGATTTTATAAAATTAATTATATTTATAAGGAGATAATAATGAAGTTCAGAATTCTTTTCTTAACCGTGATAACAGCCGCAGCTTTTACGGCAGCACCATTTGCACAGGTGAGGCTAAATGGGTCGGGCTCATCGTTTGATTATCCGATCTTTTCAAAGTGGTTCGATTTTTACAATAAAACGACAGGCGTACAAATTAATTATCAGTCAATTGGAAGCGGAGCCGGGATTCAGCAGGTAACAGAAGGGACTGTAGATTTCGGCGCATCTGACGCACCAATGACAGAACAACAGATGAATACTTTTACAAGCAAAAGAGGAACAGAGATCATTCACCTTCCTATAATCATGGGCGGTGTTGCTGTTACTTACAATCTTCCTTCAGTTGGACAGGGATTAAAACTTGACGGAGAAATCTTATCAGACATTTATCTTGGCAAGATCACTAAATGGAACGATCCGCGCATAGTAAAGCTGAACGCAGGAAAAAATCTTCCTAATAAAGCTATCCTTGTTACTCACCGTTCAGATGGAAGCGGGACTACATTTATCTTTACAAATTATCTAAGCAAAGTAAGCTCAGAGTGGGCTAAAAAAATAGGAAACAGCACCTCTGTCAATTGGCCAGTAGGTCTTGGCGGAAAAGGAAGTGAAGGCGTTTCAGGGTTAATTTCTCAAACCGAAGGGGCTATCGGTTATGTTGAGTTAGCTTATGCTGTTCAAAATAAGCTTCCCTACGCATTAATGAAAAACAAAGCAGGAAATTTTGTAGACGCAAATTTCAATACGGTGACCGAGGCTGCTGCAGGAGCTGTTAAAAATATGCCTAAAGACCTCCGTGCAATTATTACTAATGCTGATGGGAAAAATGCTTACCCCATATCAGGGTTTTCCTGGATCGTTGTTCCTAAGGATATTAAAGATTATACAAAAGCATCTGCACTTGTGAAATTCTTAAAATGGGCAGTAACAAAAGGTCAGGATGACGCCCAGGGTCTCTATTATTCTCCCCTTCCTAAACAAGTACAGAAGTTAGACCTCGCAAAAATAAATTTGATAACAAGTAATGGAAAGAAGATTAGTGTTAAATAAAACAGCCGGAGATTTTGCCGGCAGCAGATCAGAATATAAACTGCAAAATTTTTTTAAGAAGAGTAAAGGAAAAAAAAGGGTTACATTCTTAACTAAAATTTTAGGAAATAAAAATATAGGAGATCTGATTTTTGAAAGACTAACATTGCTATTTGCAATGTTAGTCTTTTTTTTGGTGGTTTTAATGGGCTGGGAAATGTATTCCAACTCCACTCTTTCGATAAAAACATTTGGATTAAAATTTTTAATTACTTCGACTTGGGATCCTGTCGCCGAGGTTTTTGGTGCACTGCCAGTTATATACGGTACTTTCGTTTCTTCGCTGCTGGCTTTGTTGATTGCTTTTCCTCTTGGGATCGGGGTTGCAGTTTTTTTAGCCGAGCTTGCCCCAGGATGGCTTGAGAAACCGCTTTCATTTCTGACCGAATTGCTGGCGGGAATTCCGAGTGTTATTTATGGATTGTGGGGTATATTCGTTTTAGTTCCGTGGCTTCGCGATTCTGTTGAACCCTTTTTTCAAAACAAATTCCCCAATTCACCCTTGTTCCAGGGTGCACCCTATGGTTTTGGAATGCTTGCAGCAGCAATTATTCTTTCTATAATGGTGCTTCCAATAATTTCATCAATCTCCCGTGATGTTTTAAAATCTGTTCCTAACACACAAAGAGAAGCCGCTTATGCGCTTGGTGCAACCAAATGGGAGGTAACTAAAGTTGTATTAAGCAATGCTAAATCAGGTTTGCTTGGTGCAACAATGCTTGGGCTTGGAAGGGCAATAGGCGAGACAATGGCAGTAACGATGGTTATCGGGAACCGCCCGGAAATTTCAGCCTCTCTCCTGAATCCTTCTTATACTATGGCAAGTGTACTTGCAAATGAATTTACTGAAGCTACTTCTGATTTATACATAAGCGCCCTTATTGAACTTGCGCTGATTCTGTTTATCATAACGATTATGGTCAATATTCTTGCACGATTGCTTGTGTGGAGTACCGAACGTAAATGGAAATGAAATTTCCAATGAAAAAATTTATTTTCTATAAACGAAGAACAGCAAACTTTGTTATGTTATCACTTTCTCTGCTTGCTGCTTTGATAACAATTGTTCCACTGGTCTTTATTTTTTATTATACAATTTCAAAAGGTATTTCAAATTTAAATATTGATTTTTTTACCAAGCTGCCAACCCCCGTTGGAGAAACAGGCGGAGGGATGGTAAATGCTATTGTAGGAACAATAATACTGATTGCAATCGGCGGCGGCATTGGGATTCCCGTTGGAATTATGAGCGGCACATACTTATCTGAATTCGGGAAAAACAAATTTGGGATTCTGGTTCGTTTTTTTACAGATGTGCTGAGCGGCATACCTTCTATCGTGGTTGGGGTTGTAGCTTACACACTTGTTGTCATTCCAATGAAACATTTTTCAGCTCTGGCAGGAGGCATAGCGCTTGCAATATTAATGATACCAACAATTACAAGGACAACAGAGGAGATGATAAAGCTTGTACCGCAATCTTACAGGGAAGCTGGTCTCGCCCTGGGAATTCCTAAATGGAAAATTACTGTAATGATCGTTTTAAAAACAGCGTGGAAAGGTATTGCAACAGGAATATTGCTTGGACTTTCGCGAGCAGCAGGTGAAACAGCTCCTTTATTATTTACTTCACTTGGGAACAGGTTCTGGTCTACAGATATTTTTCAGCCGATTGCTTCTCTTACAGTTTATATTTATCAATATTCCACAGCACCATTTAAAGATTGGAATGATCAGGCGTGGACAGCCGCGCTGGCTCTTATTTTGCTGATTTCCGTTTTGAGTTTGGTTTTTAGAATTATAACCCGGTCAAAGTATAAAGCATAAGTTTCATGGTAGTCAACGAACAAGTTAATATTACAACGGAGAAAACTAAAAGCCCCCATATTGCCGGAAGCTCCCTTAAAATTTCGGTAAAAGAGCTTTCTGTTTTTTTTGGAAAAACAAAAGTCCTGAGTGATATAAATATTAATATTTTCGAAAGAAAGGTTCTTGCGATAATCGGTCCATCCGGCTGCGGGAAATCAACATTCCTCAGAAGCCTGAACCGTATGAATGAAGAAGTGGGCGGGAATTTTACAGGCAAAATTATTTTTGATGATGAAGACATTATGAAGTTAGATCCTGTTTATTTAAGGAGAAGAATCGGTATGGTTTTTCAAAAGCCGAATCCTTTTCCAACGATGTCGATCGCAAATAATGTTGTTGCAGGACTTAGGATGAACGGATTCAGGGATAAGAAAAAGTTGAAGGAAATAGTTGAAACAAGTTTAAGACAAGCAGCCCTCTGGGACGAAGTGAAAGACATACTTCACGAATCAGGTGCAAATATTTCCGGAGGCCAGCAGCAGCGTCTTTGTATAGCACGTACTATTGCGATGCAGCCGGAGGTTATTCTTATGGATGAACCTGCCAGCGCTCTTGATCCGATCTCGACGGCAAAAATTGAAGAATTAATTTTTGAGCTAAAAAAGAAATACACAATTATTATTGTTACTCATAACATGCAGCAGGCATCGAGAGTAAGTGATTATACTGCATTTTTTTATATGGGTAAACTAATCGAGATGGATAAGACGATTAAAATATTTACAGACCCGGAACTAAAACAAACCGAAGATTATATCAGCGGAAGGTTCGGGTGATATTTTTCAGGCTTCTTTATCCTTACTGAAGTTACGCAAACAATAACGAAGCGAGAGATGACATCTTTTATAAAAGAATAGATATTTATTTTTTCGGAAGTAATGCTGTTTTTATCGGTATATTTTTTAGAAGCAAAAGATGTCATCTCTCTATCTGTGTAAGTTCAGATCCTTATATGTTTCAACAACTCTTAGAATATCGTATAAACAAATCCCAACTGAAGCGCTTCTTTGATTTGCGCCTGTTTAGATTGATCTTCCTGGTAAACAAGCAAAAAAGCCAGGTTAACATTTATAAAATCATTTACCTTTGCTACAAGCGCATTATCCCACCTTACATCCCAGACCTTTAAGTTTTCAAATCTTGTAAATAATCTCAGGCTGCTTTTTACCAAAATATTTTCAGCAGCAGAAAATTCTGCAGAGCTTACAGACTCAAGTCCAGTTTCAAATTTAAACTTTTCTATTTTTGCAGTCGCAATGTCATCTGTGTATTTAGTATTATTTTTTGTAAAGACTTCCTGTGCTGCTAAACCAAGCCGTGTATTGAAATGTTTGAGCTTATCATAAGTAAACCCGATGCTTTGTGTTACATAGCCCGGATCAAAAAGGTCTGCTATTTCAAGAGGCGGGTTCTTGGAATAATCATATCCTTTTGTAATTGAAGTGCGTATGGTATTGCTGAAATAAGGATCAACTGCCCACCCGACTTTTATTGACACGAGGTTAATAAGATAAAATTCGTTATCGTTGGTTCTGAAATCCTGCCCGCCGAGTTTTGTTCTGCCGTATGCTAATTTTAATGAGTTCCTGAATATCAGGCTGTCGTTTACATATTTTGCAGAAAAATTTCCGGTGAGAGTCCATGTAAGTGAATTATCTCCACCCTGTGCCCAGTTATTCAGTGCGATCTGGCTTATGTTTAAGCCTGCTGCACCGGATGGGAACCACCCTGATTTTGTTGAGCAAAGATTAAATTAGCAGAAGGGAATAGAAATACTGTAAATAAAATCAATGTTCTTTTCATCGGCAGTCCCTTTATAAATAATATAATATTGTGATATTTTAGCTGTTAAGATAAAACAAAAAAGAATGAACGCAATAAAAAATAACCTGGCAATTTACCTTGAAGGCAGAAAAAATTTACAACCAATGATTTTTATTCATGGCTTCCCTTTCGATCACAAAATGTGGTCCGGGCAGGTAGAATATTTTAAAGAACATTACCATTGTGTCACTTATGATATCCGTGGATTTGGGGGATCGCCGGCCGGAGACGGACAGTTTACGATGGAAAGTTTTGTTGATGATCTCTTTGAAATAGTTGATACTTTAAATCTTGACAAAGTTGTTCTTTGCGGGTTATCTATGGGGGGATACATTGCTCTCCGCGCAATCGAACGTGAAGAAAAAAAATTTCGTGCTGTTATTTTGTGTGATACAAAATCTGAAGCGGATACCAATGCAGTAAAGCTTAACCGCTTTGCCGGAATTAAACAGATAAATGATGAAGGAGTACAAAAATTTGTTGGCACTTTTGTACCCAAATGTTTTACCAATGAATTTATTAATTTGAACAGACATAAATATGAAGAGATTTTAAATCGTGCATTAAAATCTGATCCTGCAGGGCTTAAAGGATGTTTGCTTGCTATGGCAGCAAGGACAGATACAACGGATTATTTGCCGAAGATTAAAATTCCTGCTCTCATCATTTGCGGCTCTGAAGATAAAATAACCCCGCCCGATGTAATGAAAGCTATGTCTGCTAAAATAAGCACAGCAATTTTTTTAGAGGTACCTGAAGCGGCTCATCTTTCCCCCGTTGAAAATAGTGACTTTGTAAATAAAGCAATTGAAAAATTTTTAAAGGATAAGCTGCCGGCTTAGACTCTTAATCAACAGCAAAAAATTAATAATTTGAAAAAAGTTATTTCAATTGAGATATTTTAAGATAATATCCCACTGGTAAAATTTATTCTTAGCTGCGGCAGGCATTCGTATACTTGTCTATAAAATGGCTGACTTTTTTTAAGCGGTACTGCATAATATATCTTGGATGCTCAACAACACGTATTTCATCGAAGAAATTATTCTCGCCATTAATTATTTTCAGATATTCGGCGTTTTTCTTTCCGAGGCAGATAACAAAACTTCTGTCAGCTCCGAAATTGATTTGCTTATGCAGCGAGTCTGTAATGTGAGGTTTAATTATTTTGAATAGTTCCGTGCTGTTGTAGTAGTTATAATTTTTCCCGTTTTTCAGAATGGCAAGTGGATAAAGTGCACTGATAAAATATTTTGAATAAAATTTTTACTCCGCCTGAGCAGGATATAAACCTATAAACAAATCTGCTTGAAAATTCCCTTTGCTTTCCAAGTTCATTTTCGATTCCGCAATCCTCTTTTAATGCCACAGGATCTGTGAACGAAATTCCCGTCAGCCCTCCGCCAAACCTTCCCGGATTAATCCCAATTATGAAAATTCTTTTATTGTTATCATTAAAAAACTTCAGGAAAAATTTTTTAATAAACATTTTTACTTCATCAGATTCAGAGGGGTTTACTATTTCAATTCGGTCTGGACGGCGAAGGACCATCCGGTCACTTCCAGAGACAGGGTGAAGTTAAATCTCCTTACGTCAGTAAATTTCTTTAATCTTTTTTGCAGAAGTATTTTTACATGCTTCCCGCAGCTTTGATGAAATGAGAATATTTACTGCAGGTGAACTTTCAAAATATGACGGGAAGAAAGGTAATCCCTGTTATATAGCATATAAGGGACTTGTCTATGATGTAACTGAAAGTTTCCGGGAGACAAAATAATTAATAAAAGGATATTGTTTTTTCCCGAAATAGAGGAAGAGCTTTATCAAAAAGTAAAGGCGTTATTCCCTGAAGGTGACTAATAAAAATTTACTGAGTGAGAAATCAGCTTTCCATCTTTGTATACAAATTTTGCACTGAAAAATTTTTCTTCATAAAGCCATTTGAGAAAAATTTTATCTCCTTCCCACAAATCAAGCGTACTTACTTTTTTGTTTGGGACCCACTGAAGATTTCCTTCGCGTGAATCAATCAGCTTTCCCGAATAATTGCTGGCGGTGAACAAAAACACATACCAGTCATTTGTGCCGTCAAAAAGCGGAAATGTAATGAAGCCATGCATACGGGGCTTTTTTATTATCAAACCAGATTCTTCCTTAACTTCTCTTATGACGCATTCCTCAGGCGTTTCGCCCTTTTCGAGTTTTCCACCTAGGCCATTCCATTTGCCTTTGTGCATATCGTTTTCTTTTTTTACACGGTGAAGCATTAATGTTTGTTTTTTTTCATTATCAATTACATAACAGAGTGTTGCGAGTTTCATATATTAAAAAATTTTAATGATTACTAAATCTATTGACATTCTATAAACCCAAGACTAACTTTTTACAGCAAAAAAAATCTTTTTCCTTTTGCCTTAATATTAATTTCCAGATTAGTGTTAAGAAGAAAATTATATATTTACTTTGCACTTTACAATATTTTTAAAAAATTTCAGGTGTAAATATTATTTTGTTGTTTTCTTTCGTTTTTTGTTTTATAGTAAAATAGTTAAAAAATTAATCTTTATAATATCTTATTACAGGAGGTCCACCAAAATGACGGGGTTAGACAGTGAATTTGAAAAGACAATTATAAAAACTCGTGAAGAATTAATTGAGGAATGCCTCGATATAGGTATACCGATAACCGGGCACGAAGACCAGGAAACTCTCGAAATGTTTCTGAGTTCGGCAGATGATGACGATGATTACGGCGACGAGGATGATGATTTCGATGATGAGTTTGAAGATGAGAATGGAATCGAAGAACCGCAGGACGATGATGAAATTTATGATGAGGATTTCGATTTTGACGAAGATGACGACGAAGACCTTTATGACGACGATGAACCTTCTTACAATTAAATAATTTCAAATCATTGAATAGCCATACGGAGTTGCCCGAAGGTTATTTACATACCTAAAAACTTATTTGTTACCAGGTAATTTTTGACATAATCGGTTACGCCTTTTTCAAGTGAAGAAATTTCTTTGGTGTAACCGGCTTTTTTAATTTTTGTTAAATCTGCTTCGGTAAAGTATTGATATTTTTCTGCAAGATGAGAAGGCAGGTTTATGTATTCGATGTTAACTTTTTTATTTAGTGCTGTAAATAATGTTGTGACCAGGTCATTCCAGGTTCGCGCTTTTCCAGATCCGACATTATATAAGCCGTTCTTATCTTTTTTTTCTAAGAAAAATAAAGTCATGTCAACTGCATCTTTTACATAAATGAAATCTCTTTTTTGTTCACCGTCTTTATATTCTTTCCTGTTCGATTTGAATAATTTTACTTTACCCGTATCTCTTATTTGCTCAAACGCTTTGTGGACAACACTTCTCATATCTCCTTTATGGTATTCGTTCGGACCAAACACATTGAAATATTTTATGCCAACTATTTTATCAAGCAGATTTTTTTTCAATGCCCATACATCAAAAAGATTTTTGGAATAGCCGTACATATTCAGCGGGCGAAGGTTTCTGCAATTTTGATCATCGTCAGAAAATCCCAGGCTTCCGTCACCATAAGTCGCTGCCGATGAAGCATAAATAAACCGAATGTTTTTACTAGTTGAATAAAGGGCAAGCTTTTTCGTGTATTCAAAATTATTATTTAAAAGACTGTCTGCGTCTTTTTCTGTGGTGGATGAATTTGCGCCCATGTGAATTATAGCTTCAGCATTAAAATCAAATCCCGCTTCTGTTTTTTGAATGAAGACATCTTTATTAATAAAGTCTTCAAAATTCAAACAGACGAGGTTTTTCCATTTTTCATCATTCCCCAGCTCATCTACTATGAGTATATCATTTTTACCAAGCTGATTTAAACGCCAAACCAATGCACTGCCTATAAATCCTGCGGCGCCTGTAATTATAATCATTTATGTCCCTGTGTTAAAAAACAGTCATTTTATAATAGGGTACAATTTAATTATATTTGCTTTCCTTTCAAAAAAGAAGGAATTTTTAAACACCTGATCTTATCTGCCGGTAGTTCTTTCGGTACAGGTTCATAAACTTATTCATCAAACCCTAGTAAGATTATGATTCAGGTCAAAAATATTTATCAGCTAAATTGAGATTTAAGTGAACACTACTTTCGAAAAAATATCTGAAATTTTGAAGAAAAGAATTCTCGTTCTTGACGGCGCTATGGGAACAATGATCCAACGCTGCAAACTTACTGAGAAAGATTTTCGGGGAAATAATTTTAAAGATCATCCCTGTGATCTGAAAGGTAATAATGATCTTTTGAGTATCACACAGCCCGAAATAATAAAAAATATTCACCGGGCATATCTTGAAGCAGGCGCTGATATTATTGAGACAAACACTTTCAGCGGGACATCAATCGCACAAGCAGATTATAAAACCGAAAACTATGTTTATGAAATAAATTACCAATCAGCAAAAATTGCAAAAGAAGCAGCGAAAGAATTCGCAGAAAAAAATTCTGCTAAGCCCAGGTTTGTTGCGGGCGCACTCGGACCGACAAACAAAACTCTTTCTCTCTCTCCTAAAGTAAACGATCCTGGTTTCCGTTCAGTAAATTTTGAACAAATGTCAAAAGCCTACTATGAACAGGTAAAAGGCTTAATAGACGGCGGCGCTGATATTATTTTAATAGAAACTGTTTTTGATACACTAAATGCAAAATCAGCAATTTATGCAATAGAAGAATTTATGCACGATTCTGGCAAAAGTTTTCCGGTAATGATTTCAGGAACAATAGTGGATCAGAGCGGAAGAACTTTATCTGGACAAACCACAGAGGCATTCTGGATTTCAGTTGCGCACACAAAAAATTTATTAAGCGTTGGACTGAATTGCTCACTCGGTGCTAAACAAATGCGCCCGTTCATTGAGGAGCTTTCAAATATTGCGGATTGTTTTGTAAGTATTTATCCTAATGCAGGGCTTCCGAATGAAATGGGTGAATATGATGAAACTCCGGAAATGATGTCGTCTTTATTAAAAGAATTTGCCGATGCAGGCTTTTTTAATATAGTCGGTGGCTGCTGCGGAACAACGCCTGACCACATAGCTGCAATTTCAAAAATTGCTGAAGAATTTAAGCCAAGGGAAATCCCCAGTGTTCCACCATACTTAAAATTGAGTGGGCTTGAACCAATGGTAATCAGACCAGATTCAAATTTTGTTAATATTGGAGAAAGAACCAACATAACCGGCTCCAAAAAATTCGAAAGACTCATTACTGCCGGTGATTATGAAGCAGCTCTTGCCGTTGCGCGCGAACAGGTTGAAGGCGGTGCGCAGGTTCTCGATGTAAATATGGACGAAGGTCTTTTGGATTCCGAAGAAGCCATGACCAAATTTCTGAATCTGCTTCAGGCAGAGCCTGATATAGCGAAGCTTCCGATAATGATCGACTCGTCAAAGTGGTCTGTGATTGAAGCCGGGTTAAAATGCCTGCAGGGGAAAAGCATTGTAAACTCTATCAGCCTGAAAGAAGGTGAAGAAATTTTTAAAGAACGGGCGAGAAAAATTTTCCAGTATGGCGCCGCTGTAGTTGTGATGGCTTTTGATGAAAATGGTCAGGCAGATACATTTCAAAAAAGAATAGATGTTTGTAAAAGAGCGTACAAAATATTAACGGAAGAGATTGGCTTTCCTGCACAGGATATAATTTTTGATCCGAATATTTTAACTATTGCAACGGGAATTGAAGAGCATAACAATTACGCTGTTGATTATATCGAAGCAGCAAGGTGGATAAAACAAAATCTGCCTCTTGCAAAAGTAAGCGGAGGCGTGAGCAATATTTCATTTTCTTTCCGTGGTAATAATACAGTGCGCGAAGCTATGCACTCAGCTTTCCTTTTTCACGCGATAAAAGCCGGAATGGATATGGGAATTGTAAACGCAGGTCAACTGGAAGTTTATGAAGAAATCCCGAAAGATCTTTTGGAATTAGTTGAAGACGTTTTATTTAACAGGAGAAAAGATGCAACTGAAAGACTTGTTGACTTTGCTGAAACTGTAAAGTTGAAAGGTAAATCCAGCGCTGGCGTAGAAACTAAAAAAGACGAATGGAGAAACGGAACGGTTCAGGAAAGGCTGAAACATTCGCTCGTAAAAGGTATTGTTGATTATATTGAAGAAGACACTGAAGAAGCACGAAAATTATATGCAAAGCCTCTCGAAGTTATCGAAGGTCCTTTAATGGATGGAATGAACATAGTGGGTGATCTTTTCGGCTCCGGTAAAATGTTTCTTCCCCAGGTTGTAAAAAGTGCAAGAGTGATGAAGAAAGCGGTTGCTTATCTCGCTCCATTCATCGAAAAAGAAAAAGCAGCTTCAAATGAAACGAGAGCTGCTGGAAAAATTCTACTCGCAACAGTAAAAGGCGATGTTCACGATATCGGGAAAAATATAGTCGGCGTGGTACTCGGCTGCAACAATTATAATGTGATCGATCTCGGTGTAATGGTTCCTGCTGAAAAGATCCTACAGTCTGCAATTGATGAAAAAGTTGATATCATTGGTTTGAGCGGATTAATAACACCCTCTCTCGAGGAAATGGCACATGTTGCAAAAGAAATGGAGAGAAGAAAATTTAAAATTCCTTTACTGATTGGCGGGGCAACAACATCCCGTATCCATACAGCCGTGAAGATAGCACCGAATTACAGCAATGCAGCAATTCATGTTCTCGATGCGTCCCGCAGCGTTCCTGTTGTCAGCAATCTTGTTAATGATAATGAAAATATCCGGACAAATTTTGTAAACGAAATAAAGAAAGAATACAAAAGGCTGAGAGAGAATCATCTCAAAGGGAAAGAAACAAAAAAATATCTGACCCTTGATGAAGCCCGGAACAACAGGCTGAAAACTGACTGGAAGAAAATTCAGATTGTAAAGCCTGAAAAGACAGGTGTAACAGTTCTGAATAATGTTTCTCTGGCTACACTGAAAAAATATATTGACTGGACACCCTTCTTTCAGGCATGGGAGATGAAAGGAAAATATCCTGAAATATTCAGCAAAGAAAAGACAGGTGATGAAGCTAAAAAGCTGTTTGATGATGCAGATAAACTCTTGGAAAATATTATTGAGGAGAATTCTCTTACAGCCAATGCAGTGTTCGGGCTGTTTCCTGCAAACAGTGTTGGCTTTGATGATATTGAGATTTATACTGACGATTCCAGGCGCGGAGTTAAAAGAGTTCTTCACACAATCAGAACACAAACAAAAAAAACCGACGGGCTGCCAAATCTTGCCCTGGCAGATTTTATTGCGCCTAAAGAAACCGGGGTAAAAGATTATATCGGAGCATTCGCTGTTACTGCAGGAATCGGAATAGAAAAGCTGGTAGAAAAATTTGAAAGAAACCATGATGATTACAACAGCATAATGGCAAAAGTATTAGCAGACAGACTTGCCGAAGCATTTGCTGAATACCTCCACGAGTTAGTGAGAAAGAAATACTGGGGCTATTCGCCTGAAGAAGAATTTACAAATGAAGATCTGATAAAGGAAAATTACAGAGGGATCCGTCCTGCACCCGGATATCCCGCACAGCCCGATCACACTGAAAAGCCAATTATTTTTGATCTTCTTTGCGCAGAAAAAAATACCGGGATAAAACTGACCGAAAGTTACGCAATGTATCCGGCAGCGTCTGTCTGTGGTTTATATTTTTCTCATCCTAGATCGAAATATTTTACTGTAGGTAAAATAGGAAAAGATCAGGTAATGGATTATCATAAAAGAAAAGGGATAAGTCTCGAAGAAACAGAAAAATGGCTCGGACCAATTTTAAATTACGAGCCGGGAGAATAATTTTTAAATTCCCCCAAATGTGTCTCCATAAGAAAACGTTTTACAGAATGAAGAAAAAAATTTTTTACGACATAGTTTTCCTTACCATTGTTGCCCTTGCTGGCTGTTCTCAAAAGCCGCCGGTAATTCACGATCTCAGCAAAGCTGATTATGTTTTAATTGATCAGGACAGCAGTGTCGTTCATTTTCCAAAAGACTACAGGGGCAAAACAGTTGTGATTGGATTTATTTACACACACTGCCCCGACATTTGTCCAATGACCACAAACAATATCCGTCTCGTTGAGAACGAACTGATCAAAGAAAATATCGGTGATGTTACTTATGTTGATATTTCTTTTGATCCCGAAAGAGACACGCCTTCAGTATTAAAAGAATACGCCGATGTAAGGGGAATTAACACAGATAATTTTCATTTTCTTACGGGAAACAAAGACGTGACAAAATCGTTACTGAAGCAATGTAATGTTTATGCAATGCCGGGAGATACCACAGTAATAGATGGTTATACAACTTATTATTTTATTCACACTGACAGGATAAGCATAATGGATAAGGAAGGCAGGATCAGGGCTGAGTATAAAGGAAGCACAGCAAACAGGGAAGAATTAATTAAAGACATTAAAAAGATCAGATAGGAAAAACAAAATGTATTTTTTATTGCTCATCATTTCGCTGCTGAATTTTTCATATAAAGGAAATTTAGAAATTAAAGATGCCTGGCTTCGCCCCGCAGGAAAAGGAATGAACACAGCGCTTTATTTTAAAATAGTAAATACTTCCGATAGAGCAGATACACTGCTTTCAGTAAGTTCTTCTGCTGCGGAATTAGTCCAGATGCACGAAACATTTAAGCAGGGTGATATGATGGGGATGAGGCAGGTGAAGGCGATTGCAGTAGATGCAAAATCGGTTTTTGAATTTAAACCTGGAGGCTTTCATATAATGGTTTTGAATTTAAAAAAAGATTTGAAAATAGGCGCCTCCGCAGAATTTATTCTTCACTTTAAATATGCCGGCTCTATAAGGATCAAAGCCAAAGTAAAAATACCTGAAGATAATTGATATTTTTTGAAATAAGTGTGTTATGGCTTTCAGCAAAAACTTAATCGCAAAGATAAAATCCTGTCAATCCGCAAGCGTGGTTCCGTTTAATTTGAATGATCCAAATGTTTATGTTTTTGATTTTTCAGATTTGAATGAAGAAATAAAAAATGCAGATTTTTCCAGCACAGAAAAATTCACTGACTATTGTTTTAACAAGTTAAAAGAAAACAATACACCTGTTGGAGTCGGGGGTTACGGGGAGAACAGGGCGATTTATAAACTAAGCGAAATTTTTAAAGCAGGGAACGAATACCGGTCTGTTCATCTTGGAATTGACATCACTGCAGCAGCCGGAACGGAAGTTTTTGCACCAATGGATGGAAAAGTTCATAGCTTTCAAAATAATTCTTCATTCGGTGATTATGGACCGACAATAATTTTAGAGCACAATCTTGGCGGTGAAATTTTTTTTACTCTTTACGGGCATCTCAGCTTAAATTCACTGCAAGGGTTGTTTGAAGGGAAAGAACTTCGGGGAGGAGAAAAAATAGGTGAGTTAGGCGACCCCACAATTAATGTTGGCTGGCCTCCCCATTTGCATTTCCAGGTGATCACGGATATGCTTGGTAATAAAGGTGATTTTCCCGGCGTGTGCATTCCATCGGATAAAGATTATTATTTGAGCATTTGCCCCAACCCGAACCTGATCTTAAAAATAGGAAAATTGATGTGATTTGCAGCCATACTCGCCAGAGCGTTTGAGAGAAAAAGTGAAACCAAAACGCATTCTGCTCATCACATTGAACAACAATAAAAACTTTTGGAGAAAAAGATGAGTTATTATTTCAACAAAATCGTAAATGAAGATTTTGACAGCGCGGTTGAAAAAGTCACTGCAAAATTAAAAGAGGAAGGCTTTGGAGTCTTAACAGAGATTGATGTAAAAGAAACTTTGAAGAAAAAGCTCGATGTTGATTTTAAGAAATATAAAATTCTGGGTGCATGCAATCCACCGTTCGCTTATAAAGCGCTGCAGTCGGAGGATAAAATAGGAATTATGCTTCCCTGCAATGTTGTTGTTGAAGAACACAGCGATGGCAAAGTTGAAGTATCTGCAGTTGATCCTGTTGCATCTATGCAGGCGATAAAGAACGAGAAACTTGGTGCTGTTGCTCTGGAAGTGCGCGATAAACTTAAGCGGGTAATTGATCGGTTATAACTTTGTGATCATTTTTATCAGTAGCGAAAAAAAATTTCGTTATCTTAAATAAGCGACATAGTCAGTGTAAACCGGTTCTTTGCCCAGGCGCCTCATCTCTCTTGCAATTTGTCCGCGGTGATACGACGAATGATGTGAAAGGTGAGTCAATATTTGTTCAACTGAGTTTGTGTATTTATTTCCTTTGCTGTTAACATACGTTACTTTCTTCTCAAGATCTTCTTCCTGGAGAGCATTAAGATAACCAGATATCATTGAAGAATTTTCTATTGACAGCTTTGAACACTCATCAAGTGACAGAGGCAGCCAGAACTTGTTATCATATTTTTCAGATTTCAGTCTTTGCAGCCAGACCTTTTCACCAAGGAGTATGTGGGATAAGATTTTCATAATGCTGTCATCGGTAATTCCTGCTGCTTTTATGCCGTCAATAACTTTTTTATTTGCCCAGTTATGATAATTAAAAAGCTGAATAAAGTATAATTTCATTTTTGTTATTAAATTTGTTTGTAACAAATTTATGATTGAAAATAATTCCAGGCAACACAAATAAAAAAAGTCCCGCTTTTCAGCAGGACTTTTTATTCTCACTCGTTCTCAAAGCATATTTTATTAGTCGTTGTCTTCCTTACCGTCTCTATCGTTATCTTTAAATGCGTGCAGGAAGCTCTTGAGATTGCTGTTTATCAGGCTTGCGTTGTTCGGATCTGATGGGTCAACAAGAGCACCATTGGCATCCACAAACCATCCTGCCGAGCTGACCTCCAATGTAAGGTTAAACGTTATTTGTGTCTGATTAACAACAAACTTTGGAGATAGTTTAAGTTCGAATTCAGCATCAATCTTAGACCTGAAGGTAAATGGTGTTACCTGTCCATTCTTATAAACGTTACCTTCAATTATTATGCTGTATCTTTCCCCGCTGAGAAAATCTGCGAACTTAGCCTGTTCAGCAGGAGGAAGTCCGCTTATTTCGTTTTGATTTATCCTGTGGATCTGGAACTTGAATTCATCGTAGGTACCGAAAGGAACATTAGTGATTGATATTTGTTGAGTAGAACCGTTAAGATTCAGTTCAAGAACAAAAGGGGCCAGCTTTGCTTTTGCGCTGTCTTCTCCTGATTTATTATCGCCGTGATCTTCCGTTTCCATTTCAACTTCATGATCATCATCTTCAGCTTTGAGCCTGATGTTTCTTAATACCACTCTTACTCTTGTAAGTTTTATCGAGTCAACAGCACTCACTGAACTGCTTTTTTGCATACCCTGAACACTCTTAGGAGTATACGCAGCAGACATGGAGACTTTGCCGATTGAATTAGGGTTTGATCCAACAGGATTAGTTGCATTGTTACAGCCAAACCAGTAAAACGATGCAAATAGAATTAGACCTATTCCCCAGGACAATGTTTTTTTCATTCTTAACCTCCTTATATGTTTTTCCTCTTATAATACATCGGCTCACAAGAATTTTCACCCGACAGTTTAAACAAAAATTTTGTGATTTTTTGTCATGTTTTAATTGATAAATATGTAGTATTTATTGCTATTTTAAAAGCAACAGAAATAATCAAAAACTTATTTAAATTGTCTGTAGTACCAGTAATATTTTAATTTGAATAGTGACAAAGTGACGTAAGTTTTTAATAAAACAGGAGTTTATAATTTATGACAGTAAAAATTTTAGCGGAACTGTTCCAGAGAGACCTCTTAAAATTGAAGGAGGAAATTAACCTCTACGCCGACGAAGCAAAACTTTGGGTGATAGATAAAGAAATTAAAAATTCAGCCGGAAATCTCGCACTGCACCTGGCAGGTAACCTGAAACATTTTATCGGAGTGGTCCTTGGCGACTCAGGTTATGTAAGAAACCGCGAGGCAGAGTTTACAGACAAAAATATTCCCCGCCACGAAATTATAAAAAGCATTGATGAAACATCAGCTATCATTCATTTAGTTCTAAACAAAATGAGCGATGCTGACCTGGAAAAAGAATATCCCCTTGAAGTTCTCAAATACAAAGGAAGGATGACTGCAGAATTTTTCCTGGTTCACCTTTACGGACACCTGAATTATCATTTGGGACAGGTAAATTATCACAGGAGACTGCTTAAATAATTTATTAAAGATAAAAATTTTTAAAGATAAATCACTCTTAATGAAAAAGAAAAATAACCGACCTTCGTGGGATGAATATTTTCTGAAGCTTGCAATGCTTGCTTCAGAGAGGTCAACCTGCCCGAGAATGCACTGCGGGTGTGTGCTTGTAAAAGACAGGTTTGTATTAGCGACGGGCTACAACGGCTCGATCCCCGGTCAGCCGCATTGCGAAGAGGCAGGCTGCCTTATCGTAGATAATCATTGTGCAAGGACAAATCACGCCGAGATAAATGCTCTTGTTCAGGCAGCGGTACATGGTATTTCAATTAAAGGAGCTGATGTTTATATAACCAATATGTCCTGCACCACCTGTGCAAAAGCTTTAATTGCTGCGGGAATAAAAAGAGTAATTGTCTTTTCTGATTTTCACGACACTCTTGCAACTGACTTCTACACAAAGTGCGGAGTGGAAATTGTAAAGCTCAAAATGCCCGAAATTAAAATTAACTACGACCTGAAAAATTATATATCGGCAAGGAAAACTAAGAAATCCAGATGACAAAAAAATTACTTCTGTACTGGAAGCCGCTTCTTGCTGTTGTCTTCTGGGGTGCATCTTTTATTGCAACAAAAATTGCACTGAATGAATTATCTCCCCTGATGATAATCTTTTGCAGGCTGATACTCGGGATAATTTTACTCACCCTTTTTGCAGTGATTACTAAACGTGATTTTTCAATCAACCTTAAAAATCACGGATGGATTTTAGTTCTTGCTTTAATCGCATCCTTTCATTTGTGGATACAGGTAACGGGACTTCAGTACACTACTGCATCCAACACAGGATGGATAATCGGAATAACTCCGGTTTTTATGGCGCTTTTGGGATTAATTGTTTTTAAAGAAAAATTATTGCCGGTACAAACAGCCGGGATTATTATTTCATTTGCCGGACTCGTTCTTTTAATAAGCCGCGGCAAAATTGAAAATGTCGGTCTGCTTTCTCACAAAGGTGATTTTATGGTCCTTGCAAGCTCAGTTACCTGGGCAGTTTATTCAATGATGAATAAAAAGATTACCATTAATTATCCGCCAATGATGACTATTCTTTTTTTGTTTTTGATGATGGCAGTAATAATTTCTCCGTTTACTTTAACGGCGGAAAATATTTACGCAGTTTTGAATTTATCTGCCTACGGGTGGATAGCAGTTCTGTTCCTTGGAATTTTCTGTTCGGGTGTTGCATATGTTCTGTGGGCGCAGTCACTTAAGGCAATGAACGCATCAAGCGTTGGCGCTTTTCTTTATCTTGAGCCTTTCGTTACTGTTTTCGTTGCCTGGCTTTTGTTAAGTGAGATCATCACTGCACTGATGATTTTCAGCGGACTCATTATAATGCTTGGCGTTGTGCTTGTTAACAGGAAATAAAAAAATTTCGGTCAGAAGAAAAAGTATGAAAATTTCATTTATGTTTGCTGTATGTAAAAAAAATAAAGGCAGACAAAATGAAATTCCTAAAAATATTTTCGTTTATAATTTTATTTTCAGCTTTAGCGGTATCACAAACAGTAAGACCTATCCGCGATAACATTGGCTTCTGCTGGAAAGCTTCCGAAATGAATAAGCTGATGTCTTATTTGAAAGACCATAACAGAAAAGAAAATTTTAGCTCAAAGAATCTTGTCGCAGCAATTTCTCCCCACGATGATTATCTGTATGCCGGCAATGTTTATTACCCGCTCTACCAATTAATTAAAACAAAAGAGGTGGTAATATTCGGAGTAACTCACGGGACAGTGCGCAAAGCGATGAACGATCCCCAAAACGTTTTGATATTTGATGATTACAACGAGTGGCACGGACCCTACAGCAATGTTAAAATTTCACCTTTGAGAGAGTATATAAAAAACAAACTCAATAAAAATTATTTTATAACCAGCGACAAAGCACAGGATATTGAGCATTCGATAGAAGCGCTTGTTCCCTTTCTTCAGTTTTACAACAGGGATATAAAGATCACACCGATAATGGTTACTGCTATGCCTTACGAGAGAATGGAAAACGTCACAAGCCGGCTTGCAGAAATAATTTCAGAATATGTAAAAGAAAATCATTTGCGGTTGGGGAAAGATATTTTCTTTTTGATTTCAACTGATGCAAATCATTACGGAAAAGATTTTGACAACGCACCATACGGCGAAGATGAGTCAGCACACACAAAAGCAACGAATAGAGATAAAGAAATTGCTGGAACTATTTTTAACGGGGAGTTGAACGAAAATAAAATCGAAGAGCTTGCACAAGACTTATGGCCCGAAATGAAGGCGAATACAGTTTGTCCCTTATGGTGCGGAAGGTATCCTGTTCCTTTTGGATTAATGACAGCAGAAAAAGTAGTGAAAGAAGTCTCATCAAAAAAATTAACAGGCAAAGTTTTTGCATATTCAGACAGCTGGACAGAAGGAGTGATTCCCGTTTGGCATACAAACCTGGGGCTTACTGCGCCGTTCTCGCTTAAGCACTGGGTTGGGTATGTTTCTGCCGGGTTTTACCTGAAGTAATTTTTTTTACTGCAGCAAAAAAATTCTTTGTTACGTAATTTACGGTTAGTGAAACAGCCCGTATTTTTGAATGTGTTTGTAACCCAGGTATAAAGCAAAAAGGTCTTTCAGTTTTGTGAGTATACCCCAAATTAAACTGAGTTTTTCTTCTCTTTGATATTTTAGAGTAAGCGGACGTATTAAGACAGATGGGAGTTTATTTTCCAGTCCAATTTTATCGTTTAGTTCTTTTGATGTGGATTCGTTTTCTGATTGAACAAAAAGTGAATGGTTTGTTTTTAACCAGTCATCAAACGGTAGAAAGCTTTCAGGTGAAATTCTGAATGAACTTCTGCTCTGATAGAACTCCATTTTTCTTAGCAGATCATAAATCCCTGTTCCGGTGAGTGAAGTAGTGTCGTCTTTAATTATTTGCTGAGCATCAGCCAATGCAAAAAAAAATTATGGTGATCAGAAATATTTTAAAGATTTTTTTCATTTGACCAGTAAATAGTAATGAGCGGGAAAATTTTATCCAGCCATCACTTCTTTTATTTTTCCGCTTGCAGCCTCTGTCATTATGTCCGCGAACAAATCAATTTCAGAAAGCCTTGTATAAACATTTGGCGAAATCCGCAGACCATGGAAGTAATCCGTTTTTATCGGAATCTGGTAAATTTTATGCTGGCTCATAATGTAGTTTGAAAGTTTTACTATGTCGGTTCCTTCAATGTTTACGTTTACAATTCCGCACCACTGGGTTTCATCTTCGATGTTTGTCATAAATTTTACATTCGGATAATTTTTTAATCTGTTGATCCATCGTTTGTGCAAATATCGCAGCCGCGCGGCTTTTCTGTCAAGTCCTAGTCCTTCATTAAAGGACAGCGCTTCAGATATTGCATTATGATTTGCAGCCGGGTGAGTACCGATCTCTTCAAATTTTCTGATATTATCATCCAAAGATTCCGGCGCAGCCATCATTGGCCAAACTTTTGGTATTAAATCTTTTTTGACATATAAAAACCCCGTGCCTATCGGTGCATAAGTCCATTTGTGCAGGCTTGTGCCGAAGAAATCGCATTCGAGGTCTTTAACAGTAAAAGGGAAATGGCTGAACGAATGTGCGCCGTCACAGATAAATAATATTCCCCTTTCGCGTGCGATCCTGGAAATTTCTTTCACAGGCAGTATCTGTCCGGTTAAGAATACAACGTGGCTCAAAAGAATAACTTTTGTCTTCGGTGTAATAGACTCTTCGATAATTTTAATATAATCTTTTGGATTCATCAGCGGAACGGGGTACCTGACTTTCTTAACAACAATCTTGTCCCTGCGTGCACGCTGATCCCACGTTGTAAGCATTCTCGGGTAATCATAAATTGTTGTCAGGACTTCGTCGCCGGGTTGTAAATCAATGCCAAGCTGAATTATTAAAAGAGATTCGCTTGCGTTTCTTGTTATTGCAATTTCTTCTTTATCACACGCAAAATTTCTTGCAATCTGTTCCCTCACAGCTTCAACATTTGGCTCAAGGTCCCGCCACATAAAATAAGAAGGCGCCTGGTTTGAGTAATCAAGATATCTTTTCAATGTGCGGTGGACGGTGTCAGGGCTTGGGGAACATCCGCCGTTATTAAAATTTGCAATTGTTCTGTCTACGTCAAATGCTGATTGAATTTGCGACCAGAATGATTCGTCTTCGGATAATTTTTCGGGAGTAGTGTTCGGGGGAATTTTTGAAATTGCGTCAAGTACATTTGAAAATGAATCACTTGTGAAGAACATAAATGCGGCGCTGCTGCCGGCAACTCTTCTTAAAAAATCTCGGCGGGTTGACATTTTTTACCTCAAAAAAATTTGAAGGAAAATTATTTGTCTAATTTACTGTCGGTTACGAAAATGCATTTCAAACTACGCTAAAAATATTCACATAAGCAAGGGTTGTAAAAGAAAGGGATATGATGCGTTCCGGATTATCGCAACGCATCAGTAATTGTAATATCACGCAGCAACAGTCAGCAATTCTTTATTTATAGCTTCTTTCAGAGAAGGTTTCGGCAGTGCACCAACCGCCATCTTTGGCTGTCCTTCTTTCGGCACAAACAAAATTGAAGGTATGCTTCTTATTCCGAATGCTGCGCCAAGCTCCTGCTCTTCATCGGTATTTACTTTATAAAAATTTACTTTTCCTTTGTATTCTTCTGAAAGCTCTTCCATAACAGGGGCAACCATTCGGCAAGGACCGCACCACGGCGCCCAGAAGTCTATCACACAGGGCAGCTCGCCTTCAAACTTCCATTCTTTATTTTTTTCATAGTTAAAAACTTTTTGAAAAAAGGTTTCTTTATTCAGGTCTTCAGTCATTTAATTCTCCAATGTGTTTATTATATAGTGTTTTTCTGTTCACAGCCATTTGATACATTTTCGCAGAAAAGGATTCGGAGGGGGCCAATTTTTTTTATAAATATAATCAATGCAGATATTTTTTCATACAAAACCTATTACTCCTTTATTTAAAAAAGATAAAAGTCTGCCGGAAAAACATCACGCCAGAAGTTAATAGAGTGTTTTAACGGTGCTTGTTTTTAACTTCGGGTTATTATGTTAATTTAAACACGGGCATTTAACAGGATTTTTTAGTGGAAACTAAACCCAGGTTTAAATTTATAGATTACCTGCGCGGGTGGGCTTTGATCGTTATGATCGAGGTTCACGTTTTCAATTCTATGATTATTCCCTCGCTTAAAACCCAGCAATGGTTCTATATCTTAAATTTTATTAATGGTCTTGTTGCGCCGTCGTTTTTATTTATTTCAGGTTTTGCATTTATTATTTCTTCAAAAAGAAATTTAGACGGGCTGAGAAGCTTCGGTAAAATTTTCTGGAAAAAGATCGGGAGAATAATTTTAATTTTTGCCGCAGGCTATTCACTTCACTTTCCTTTCAGGTCGGTCTTCGTTTTACAGCACAAACCATTGGAGAGCGAGTGGTACCAGTTTTATAATGTTGATATTCTTCAATGCATTGCTGTGGGTTTGCTGATATTATTTGCTGCAAGAATAATAATTAAAAGCGATAAACTTTATGATTACTTAATTTTGATTCTTGGCTTAATAATAATTTTTATTTCACCTGTTATCTGGCAGATTAATTTTGCAAACCACCTGCCTCTTTTTATCGCTGCATATTTTAATACAAATGTCGGCTCGCTATTCCCTTTATTTCCGTGGCTTGGATTTATGCTGCTGGGAGCCGCCGCCTGCAAATATTTTCTTTATTTCCGAAACAACGATGCAGAAAGAAAATTTATTTACTATATCACTGTAATAGGGATTCTCTTTCTTCTGATTGGTCATTTTGTATCTTTAGATTTTATTTCGCCTGATACAAGATACAAAAACCCAAATCCCTTGTTTTTATTTTTACGCACAGGTTATGTTTTACTTTTGCTTGTATTATGCTGGTTGTATGAGATGTTCAGACAGCCTCAAAAATCTTTTGTGCTTGATGTAAGCCGTGAATCACTATTTGTTTATTGGCTTCATTTAGTATTGATATATGGAATGTTCCTGAACGGAAAAAGTTTATATACAATAGTTGACCACCGCTTTGGAGTGATTGAGTGCATTTTGATGACTATTGCAATTGTTGTTTTAATGATTTTTACTGCTAAGCTGTGGGGAAGTTTTAAAAGAAGAATCGGCAGGCAATAAACTTATTTTTACTGGCTGATAAACAATTGTTATTAACTATAACCGGAGATAAAATGAAATCATATTTTTCAACAACAGTATTGTTCGTTTGCTTTCTCTTTTCTTTATCAAATTTATCTGCGCAGACAAATAAAGCACAAATGATGAAAAAGCTGGAAGAGTGGAATAAGAAATTCAGCGCAGCAACTGTTGCCGGCGACAACAAAACTATACTTTCTTTTTATGCTGACGATGCATATTCACTGCCAAGCTACAGCCCGATGATAATCGGGAAAAAGGCGATCGCTGATGGAATGAGAATGAACGAAAACTCCGGTATGAAAATGAAGCACTTCGCTTTAAAAACTAAAGACTTCTGGATAAGCGGAGATATGATGTTTGAAATCGGTACCTATGAATTATCAATGACCATACCGGGGCAGGAAGATCCTATGAACGATCACGGCAAGTATATTACTATTTATCAAAAGCAAAAAGACGGAAGCTGGAAAATAAAAGCTGATATGTGGAATACAGACCTGAATCCATGGGCAGTGACGAAACAGTAAAATAAAAAACTTATACTAAAGAGCGTATGGTTTTCAGCGTATAGGGTATTGTTACTTTATCGTCAATCAATTCACTACATCCCGCCTGTACTTATGATCAATAAATTGAAGTGCAACTGTTTTTATTACTTGCGATTAAAGCAAAAAATCTTATTATAGTAAGAATAATTTGAGGATCGGGCGTATTCAATGAAGAGAATAACATCAATTGGAGAAATATTATTTGATATTTATCCCAAAGGCAAAAAGCTTGGCGGTGCGCCTTTCAATTTTATTTATCACATAATAAAACTGACGGGGAAAGGAAATTTTATCAGCAGAATTGGGAATGATGACCAGGGAAAAGACATATTAGATTATTTAAAGAAGGAAAATATTTCCACAGAATATATTCAAACAGATGAGATTCACAAAACGGGAGCCGCAAAAACGAACTTAAGCAAAGACAAAATTCCCGGTTTTGTAATTGAAAAGGACAGCGCATACGATTTCATAGAAAAATCATCCGCAGTTGATGATCTGATTGAAAACAAAACTGATTGTCTTTATTTCGGAACGCTTGCTCAGCGGAACGAAAAATCCCGCAGTACAATTCAATCATTATTCAATAATAGAGTGCAGAAATATTTTTGTGATTTAAATATAAGACAAGATTTTTATTCTAAAAGCGTGATTGAAAAATCTTTAACAGCAGCAGACGTCTTAAAGTTGAATGAAGAAGAACTGAAGCTGATAAATGATCTTTTGCTTGGTTCCGAATATAGTCTTCATAATTCGGCAAAGAGGATTGCGGAGGCATTCAGTATAGAAATGCTTTGTATAACAATGGGGAGCGGAGGGGCATTTTTATTTCGCGGCAGAGAAGAAAATTTTTTTCAGAGCAAGAACGATGTTGTTGAAGACACTGTTGGTGCAGGCGATGCCTTTGCATCAATATTGTGCATTGGTTTTTTGAATAACTGGAAGATCAATAAGATAAATCGCCTCGCTACAGAGTTTGCAAATGAAATAGTTAAAATTGAAGGTGCTTTGCCCCGCGATGATAAAATCTACGACACATACAGGAAAAAACTGAACCATGAAAACAAATAATAACTCTCAGAGAAAATTATATATACAACTCTATAGTATTCACGGACTTTTCAGGGGTCACGACCTTGAACTTGGAAGAGATGCTGATACGGGAGGGCAGACAAAATATGTAATGGAACTTGCCCAGACACTCTCCGAAGATTCTCGCGTTGACAAAGTTGAGCTGATAACCAGGAAGATAAAAGACAAAACCGTTTCCAGTGATTATTCGGTACAGGAAGAAAAAATAAATGATAAATTCAGTATAATCAGGTTCAGATGCGGCGGCAGAAAATATATCCGTAAAGAATTGCTCTGGGATCATCTTGAAGAGTTTGTTGATAAAAGCATTAAACATATTAAATCTGTGGGGAGGCTGCCGGATGTAATTCATAGCCATTATGCAGATGCCGGTTATGTTTGTACAGAGCTTACAAAATTTTTTGGGATCCCGTTTATTCATACCGGGCATTCACTCGGTAAAGACAAACTAAGAAAACTGGAAAGCCAGGGAATGTCTGCTGAAGAAATAGAAAAAAGATATAAAATAAGCCGCAGGATCGAAGCCGAAGAGAACACAATTTATTTTGCCGATCTCATTATAACGAGTACAAGCCAGGAAATAAAAAAACAATACGGCGATTATAAAAATGCTAATGAAGAAAAGTTCAGGGTAATTCCCCCCGGAGTAGACCTCGAAAAATTTTATCCATATTATGAAGAGAACAAACGAAGCGAAGAAATAAAAAGATTAAAGGGAATGATCAGTGAAAAGCTGTTGAGATTTTTTGTGGATGTTGACAAGCCTCTCATACTTGCACTGTGCCGCCCCGACGCGCGTAAAAATATTTCCGGGCTGATAACTGCCTACGGTGAAGACAGAGAACTTCAGAAGAAGGCTAACCTTGCAATTTTTGCCGGCATTAGAAAAGATATTCAAACAATGCCTGATAATGAAAGAGAGGTGCTGACCGAAATTCTTTTGCTGATGGATAAATATAACCTGTATGGAAAAATAGCTATACCAAAACGCCACGACACACAATTCGAAGTACCCGAACTCTACAGGATCGCCGCAGAAACGGGAGGTATTTTTGTGAACCCTGCTTTAACCGAACCATTCGGATTAACTCTAATTGAAGCTGCAGCTTCAGGGCTTCCGGTAGTTGCAACTGATGACGGCGGGCCAAGAGATATTCTCAGAAACTGTAAGCACGGGATTTTAATTGATGTTTCTGAACCCAAAAATATTTCAGCAGCTCTCAATAAAACACTTGACGACAAAAATTTATGGAATGAGTTCTCTGAAAACGGAATTAAAAATGTTAAAGAAATCTATACCTGGAAAGCACACACAAAAAAATACTTCGAAGAACTGACCACCCTTTTGAATAAGAATATTAAAAAAGAAAATACTTTTGCTGAAGTAGGAAAAAAATTATTCACTGCTGAAAAATTAATCGTTACGGATATTGACAACACACTGCTTGGGGATAAAAATTATACAAGAGAGTTTTCTGAACTTATAAAAAGCGTACACGAAAATGTCAGGTTTGTAGTAGCAACGGGCAGAACTCTTCACTCTGCATTAGAAACACTTAGTGCAAATGGTGTTCCGGCGCCGGATGTTATTATTTCTTCAGTCGGCTCAGAAATTTATTATAATACAGGAGGAGAGTTTGTTTATTCAAAAGGATGGGAGGCGCATATTTTAAATCAATGGAACAGGGAAAAAATAGTTCGTTTGCTGAAGGGATTTGATTTCCTTACTTACCAGGAAGAAGAGGCACAGAGAAAATATAAGATAAGCTACTATTTAGAGGAAGACAGGGGATTTGTTGAAAAAGTAAAAGAAAAATTAATTAGCAGCAAAATTAAATCGAATGTGATCTTCAGCCACAACAGGTTTCTTGATATTATCCCTTTCCGTGCTTCGAAAGGAAAAGCAATCAGGTACATATCCTACCGGTGGAATATTCCTTATGAAAAAATTCTTGTTGCGGGAGACTCCGGCAACGATGAAGAAATGCTGAAAGGTGAATTGTTAGGCGTTGTTGTTTCCAATTACAGTTCAGAGCTTGAACATCTCAGGGACTGCAGGAGAGTTTATTTTTCAAAAACTCCTTATGCCGGTGGAATTATTGATGGAATAAAACACTATAATTTTCTCGCCATGGAACCTGTTGACAGTATTAATTCAACGGAGGACTTACTGTGAAAAGGAATATTGAGAAGCTGGTATCAGAAAACCCAAATGATTTTTTCAGATATTTTCACAAAGTATCTCAGCACGAAAGTAGGCTTCTGCTCAAAGGGCAGCTTCTCGAAATCTTAAAAGAGTTTAAGAAAGAAAATCAGGACGGAGATCACAACGCAATCGAGGAAGTTGTAAGATCAATTACCGAATCTGTTTGTATCGGAAGCAACATTTATATCAGCAGCAGGGAAAAGATAGCTGAACCCTCATTTCATTTTTTTAATGTGGAAGACCGATGCTTTGAATGCATTACCGTTCTTGAATTCTTAAAAGCAAAGGAAGGAATGGTTGTTAAAGAGCAGACAAACAATGTACCGGCACTGAACTTCAAAACTTTTTATGATAAATTTCCGAGTGTACGCGACCCCAAGAGCATTGGCAGAGGAGTTGAATATTTGAACAGGTATCTTTCCAGCAAAATGTTCACCGAACCTGAAAAGCTCAGGCTGGCGCTTTTTAATTTTCTTTTTGTACATAAATATAAAAACCAGCAGTTAATACTGAATGACAGAATTAAAAACACAGAGCAGCTAAGTAAGAATATAGATAAAGCTCTAACTTTTCTCCGCAAAAGGGATGATGAAGAACCTTTTACAGAAGTCAAGCACACGCTTCAGGAATTTGGATTTGAACAGGGGCTTGGCAACAAAGTAGGAAATTTAATTGCAAGTCTTGAACAGCTCGATAACCTTCTTCACTCGCCTGACCACAACAGCCTGAAAAATTTCCTGTCGGGCGTTCCGATGATATTTAATATTGCTGTAATTTCCCCGCACGGATTTTTTGGTCAGGAAGGGGTGCTCGGCAAGCCGGATACCGGGGGTCAGGTTGTTTATATTCTCGACCAGGTAAAGGCTCTTGAAAAAGAAATGACCTTATCGTTAAAGACAACCGGCGTTGATGCGGTTCCTAAGATCATCATACTTACAAGATTAATTCCTAATTCTGAAGGGACTAAATCTGACCAAAGACTGGAAAAAGTTCACGAAACAGAAAACTGCTGGATACTGCGTGTGCCTTTCAGAACACATAATAAAAACGTTACCGATAACTGGATTTCAAGATTTGAAATATGGCCCTATCTCGAAGAATTTGCCGAAGATTCCTTTAAAGAATTATCGGCAGAGTTTGAGGAAAGACCCGATCTGATAATAGGCAATTATTCTGATGGGAATCTGGTTGCTTCTATTCTTTCTAAAAAATTCGGAGTTACACAGTGCAATATTGCTCACGCTTTAGAGAAGAGTAAATATCTTTACAGCGCACTTTACTGGAAAAATCTTGAAGACCAATATCATTTTTCTGTTCAATACACTGCTGATTTGCTGTCTATGAATTCAGCAAATTTTATTATTACATCTACCTACCAGGAAATTGCCGGCACAGAAGAAAGCGTCGGTCAATATGAATCATATCTTAATTTCACAATGCCATATCTTTACAGGGTCGTTGGCGGGATAAATCTTTTTCATCCGAAATTTAATATTGTTCCGCCGGGAGTAAATACAAAAATTTATTTTTCCTACAAAGAAAATGAAAACCGGCTTAAAGAAATCAGAGATGAGCTGAATAAACTTTTATTTGAAAATGCTGATGACCCCGACGTCTATGGGAAGCTGGAGAACCCCGATCTGCTTCCCGTTTTTTCATTGGCGCGGCTCGACAAAATTAAAAACCTTACTTCACTTGTAAGATGGTTCGGCGAAAGCCCGCAGCTTCAGGAAATTTCTAACCTTATAATTGTTGCCGGAGTTATTGATGAAAATAAATCAACCGATGGTGAAGAAAAAGAACAGATAAGATTAATGTACGAGCTGATAAATCATTACAACCTGCATAATAAAATAAGATGGATAGGTAAACTTTTCAGAAAGGATCAGACTGGTGAGGTTTACAGAATAATTGCAGACCGAAAAGGGATCTTTGTGCAGCCGGCTCTCTTCGAAGGATTTGGATTAACTGTTCTCGAAGCTATGAGATCCGGTCTGCCGGTCTTTGCAACAATGTATGGCGGACCTTCAGAAATTATCCAGGATCACATTTCAGGTTTTCACATAAATCCTGTGAATGAAAAAGAATGCCAGGAAATTATTTTAAGCTTTTTCGATAGATGTAAAAAAGATCCGAAGTACTGGGATAAAATTTCAGAGAGAGCGATTAAACGCGTAGATACGGCATTTAACTGGGAACTCTATTCAAAGAGCCTGCTTTCTCTTGCAAAGATATACGGCTTCTGGCGCTACACTACAAATATTGAAATGGAAGAAATGAACGCATACCTCGATGTGATTTATCATCTGCTTTATCTGCCAAGGGCAAAACAGTTATTGGAAAAACACAGCCAGAGATAAAAACTTAAATAGTATATCTCTGAATAATTTCATCGGGTATTCTTACGGGCCTTCCGCTTTCTATTGAGATCATTGTGTAAGTTAAATATCCCTGCGCCGCGATTTTTTTCCCGTCTTTTTTTACTATCCAGAAGTTAACTTTGCATTGTGCGCCGTTTGCTGAATCAAATTGCGTACGAACTGCAATTTTATCATCAAGCTTGAGCGCTCGTTTATATTCAATGTATGTTATACTTACCACCCAGTTATAACCAAGCTTATAGAAATCGTTCATTGACATTTTGTAATCTTTGACCATCTGATCATATCTTGCCGCAAGAACGTAATCCAAAAATTTTGTGTTGTGAACGTGGTTGTTTAAATCAATATCGTCAGGACGGATTTTTATTTCTGATTCGAATATAGAATTCATTTCCTTGAAATATTTTGTTGATTAAATATAACGATTTTATTCTTTATGCCTGCTTTCCAGGTTCTGCACTATTTCAGAAAATTCAATTTCCTGTTCAGCGAGCATAACTAACAGATGATAAATTAAATCTGACGCTTCATTTATAATTTCTTTTTTGTCCCTGTTCTTAGCTGCTATGAGAACTTCGACAGCTTCTTCTCCTACTTTTTGAATAATCCTGTTGGCGCCTTCTTTAAATAACTTTGTAGTATAAGAATTTTCCGGCAGATTTTTTTTTCGTTGTTTTATCAGATTAAAAAGGTTGTTTAAAAAATTTATTGAATGGAAATTTTCAACTCCAAAACAGGAGTAGTTCCCTGTGTGGCAGGTATTTCCTGCCGGCTCGGCAAAAATTAAAAGTGAATCGTTATCACAGTCTGACTTAATATTAATCAGCTTCAGATAATTGCCCGACGTTTCACCTTTTGTCCACAATTTATTTTTTGTGCGGCTAAAAAAAGTTACAAGCTTAGTTTCAAGAGTTTTTTCCAGCGCATCACGATTCATAAATCCAAGCATTAGAACCTGGTTGTTATTGTTGTCAACGACAACTGCAGGCAGCAGACCATTCAATTTGCTGAAGTCCAGGTTGTTAATATTTTGTTTTGTCATTGTTCCATCCTCTTTGTCAAACGATTTATAATCGTACCCTTATTCCTGCTGAGTTTAAAAATTCTTTCAGTTCTTTAATTTTTATAATGTTAAAGTGAAACAGGCTCGCTGCCAGGCAGGCGTCAACATTTGCTTTTTGAAAAGCTTCGAGGAAGTGTTCCATATTTCCTGCGCCGCCGGAAGCTATTACAGGAACGGTAACAGCAGAAGCAACCTCTTTCAGAAAATCAATTTCATAACCTGCTTTTGTTCCATCCCTGTCCATAGATGTCAGGAGAATTTCTCCGGCACCAAGATCAGTTACGCGCTTGCACCAATCAAGTGCATTCAGCTCTGTTTCTTCCCTTCCGCCTTTGATAAAAATTTTATGACCATTGTCTTTTAATTTCGTATCTAATGCAGCAACAATTGCCTGACTTCCGAATCTTTTTGAAGCCTGGCTAATAAGCTCAGGGTTTTTTACGATTGAAGTATTTAGTGAAACTTTATCGGCTCCGGATTTCAGCAGCGCTTCAATATCGCTTAGTTCGGATATTCCGCCTCCGACTGTAAATGGAATTCTGACTGCTTTGGCAACATCTTTAACCAATGTTAGAAGAGTTTTTCTTTTTTCAACCGAAGCTGTTATGTCGAGAAAAACTAATTCGTCAGCACCTTCGTCTGAATATCTTTCTGCAAGTTCGGCGGGTGAACCGGCATCAATTAAATTAACGAAGTTTGTGCCTTTAACCACGCGCCCGTCTTTTACATCGAGACAGGGAATGATCCTTTTACACAGCAAGTTCAGCAAGCTCCTTCATGTTTATTTTGTTTTCATAAATTGCTTTACCAACAACCACTCCGTAGGGGTTTATCTTTCTTAATTTTTCAATATCGTCTATATCTTTTATTCCGCCGCTGGCGATCAGGTTTATGCCAGGAAATGCTTTCATTATTTTTTTGTACAGTTCTATGTTTGTTCCCTCAAGCGTCCCATCTTTCGAAATATCGGTACAGAGATATTTTTCAACACCTGCTGATCTGCAGTAATCAATATGTTCATAAACAGTCGTCGGGGTTTTTTCCGTCCAGCCGCTTACCTTAACCAGTTCGTTCTCGGAGTCAATAGCAGCGATAATTTTTTCGCCGGAAAAATTATTAATAATTATCTCGAATTCTCTTTTGTTTTTTAACGACAATGATCCGATGACAAGGTAATCAATGCCGATAGAAAATAAAGAGTGTGCAGATTTAATATCACGCACTCCGCCGCCGAACTCAATTTTCAGATTTGTCTGTTTTTTTATCTCCTCAACAACTCCGGCTATTGTCAGCTTTCCGCTTTTTGAACCCGCAAGGTCAACTATGTGGATTATTTTAAATCCAAGATTTTCATAAAGTTTTGCCTGCTCAAGCGGAGAATTTTTATAAAAAGTAATGTTTCCGAAATCTCCTTTTTGCAAGCGGACAATTTTATTTTCGTAAATATCTATTGCCGGGATAATTAACATAACTCAATAAAATTTTTAATTATTTTCACTCCTGCCTGCCCTGATTTTTCCGGGTGGAACTGCACGCCGTAAAAGTTTTCTTTTTCCATTGATGCGGCAAAGTCAATAAAGTTATTACAGACCGAGGTGGTAAATTCATTTACCGGCAGATAATATGAGTGTGCAAAATAAAATTTCTCGCCGTTATTAATCCCGTTAAATATTTTACTTTCTTTTTTGATGTTAATATCGTTCCACCCCATGTGCGGGACCTTTGTATTTTCATTATTAAATTTTTCCGCTGTGCCTGGAAATATTCCCAGGCATTTTATATTCCCTTCTTTTGAACATTCTGCCATTAGCTGCATACCGAGACAAATTCCAAGCATAGGTTTCCTGCAAATTCTAAGTACGGTAAAAAGATTTGTCAAATGTAACTGCCGCACGGCAAAAGAGGCTTCACCTACGCCGGGGAAAATTACTTTGTCCGATCTTATAATTTCTCCCTCAGATTTTGTAATAATAAATTCCTGCTTCAACGCGGTTAAAACATTTGCTACTGATGCAACATTACCGGAGCCATAATCAATTAATGCGATCATAACACTCCCTTTGTTGAAGGAAGAGAACCGGTGCTTCTTTCATCAAGCCTGCAGGCTTCGTTCAGGGCTTTGGCAAAGGCTTTGAATATTGCCTCTATCTTGTGATGATCATTCTTCCCTTTTGCGCTTATATAAATATTTGCTTTTAATCCCGAAGCAACTGATTTAAAAAATTCTTCTGTTAATTCTGTTGGAAATCCGCCAACCATCTCCCTGTTGAAGTCACAATTAAAATTAAGGTAACTTCTTCCGCCGAGGTCTATTGTACAATTTGCAATCGAATCATCCATCGGTAAAAAGTAGCCGTATCTTTTTATTCCGGTTTTGCTGCCGAGTGCTTCATTCAGGGCTAAGCCAAGTGTAATGCCCACGTCTTCAACTGTATGATGTTCATCAATATGCAAATCTCCCTTTACGCTGACTGACAGATCTATGTTGGCGTGTTTTGCGATTTGTTCAAGCATGTGATCAAAAAATCCAATGCCGGTTTTTATCTTGCTTTTTCCCCTGCCGTCAATTGCAGTATAGACCCGTATATCAGTTTCTTTTGTGGTTCTGTTATGGACAGCGGAGCGGGTTCTTCTTATTATCTCATCCGCCGCCTCGCCAAAATTTTTGATTTTACCTTCCCCGGATACTCTCACAATATTTGCAGACTTTCTGCTGCCTGTGGTTATAATAAATGCAGGCAGAGATTTATTTCCTTTTGAGAGTTTTATTTTCTCAAGATTAATAATTTTTAAAACAGGAGAAGATTCTGAAAACTTTCCTTTGAATTCTATTTCATAACCATTCAATGATAATTTTTTTAACCCGGTTATCAAACCAGAGCAGACCGGCGAGTTTAATTTAAGGAAGGCATTATCTACTTCTATTTTTCTCATACCATTTTCTGTTTTGTTTTTTCGTTCATCAATTACTTATTTTCCTTTCGCATAGCGATCAATTCTGAACGGCGCTCCAAAGCAAATCATTTTCCTCTTCTGTGCCGATAGAAATTCTTACGCAGCCTTCAAGCTTAGGCTGCGAGCTTCTGTCGCGGACAATTATTCCTTCATCGAATAATTTTCTCTGAAAATCTTTTGCATCCCGGACTTTAACAAGCAAAAAATTTGCATCGGAATCAAATACTTTGATAATTCCTGCTGAACTCTCAAACTGATTTTTGAGCCTGGTTCTTTCCTTTTTTATTTTTGAAACATATTCCTGTCTTTTGTCAACATTATCCAGCGCTTTTTTAAGTGCATACCGGCTGAGTGCGCTTATGTTGTACGGCGCTTTCACTTTGAACAGGTAATTTATTATCTCCTCATTTGCTGCACAAAAACCGAGTCTTGCGCCGGCTAAACCCCACGCTTTTGAAAATGTCCTCAGGACAATAAGATTGGGGTGTGCACTAATTTCATTTGCAAGACTTTCTGCTTCGGAAAAATCTATGTATGCCTCATCAACAATAATGATTGTGTTAAAGTTTTCGCACAGCGAAAGCACATCATTTTTTTTCAGAAGATTCCCTGTCGGGTTATTTGGCGAACAAAGGAAAATTATTTTTGTTTTTTCATCGCAGGCTTTTCCGATAGCTTTTTCGTCAATCTGAAACTCATCTGTTAAAAGAACGCTGCGGGTTTCAACATTGTTTATATCGCACGAAACTTTATACATTCCGTAAGTGGGCTCAGGGATTATTACGTTGTTTTTCTCCGGCTCACAAAAAATTCTGACCAGCAAATCAATTATTTCATCCGAGCCGACGCCGAAGAACAGGTTTTCTTTTTTGATCCCGAAATTAAGCTCAGCAAGCTTTCTTAAATCATTCTGGTGCGGATCGGGATAACGGTTTAAATTCAGTCCGTCAATTTCATCAAAAGTTGAGCCGAGATTATTTTCATTTGCATCAAGCAAAATACCAGAGGGGTTATTATAAATATCCCTGGCTGATGTGTACGGTTTCAGATCAAGAATATTTTTTCTTATTAGTTTTTTTATGTCCATCGTTTTCTCAATCAGCAATAAACTTTATTTTTTGAATCTTATAGTAACAGCATTTTTATGAGCCTGAAGTCCCTCAGCTTCCGCTAATGTTTCAACCGTTTTGGAAATCTTTTTCAGTCCGTTTTTTGAGAGGGACTGAAAAGAGATTGATTTCATAAATGATTCTACGGTTACGCCGCTGAATGACCGTGCATAGCCGTAAGTCGGCAGCGAATGATTTGTACCAGAAGCATAATCGCCTGCAGATTCCGGAGAGTAACCGCCGAGAAAAACAGAGCCTGCGTTTTGAACGAGAGATTTAACCCTGTCAGGATTTTTGATATTCAGTATTAAATGCTCTGGCGCATAAAGATTACTGAAATTAATTGCTTCATTAATATTTGCAGTTATCACAACGAAAGAGTTCGTAAGTGATTTTAATATGATTTCTTTTCTGGGCAGACTCATAATCTGTCTGTTGATTTCTTCTTCAATCTTAATTGAAAAATTTTCAGAATTTGTAACCAGTATAACCTGTGAGTCAATCCCATGCTCTGCCTGTGCTAAAAGATCTGCCGCTGCGAAAGATGGATCAGCACTTTCATCAGCAATAATCAGTACTTCACTCGGACCTGCAGGCATATCAATTGTGCAGGCATCGGGATCTGTACTGACTAAAAGTTTTGCCGCTGTAACATACTGATTTCCCGGTCCGAAAATTTTGTCGGCTTTAGATATTTCTTCTGTCCCGTAAGCCATCATTCCAATAGCCTGAGCACCGCCAATTTTATAAAACTCTTTTATGCCGCAAAGCCTTGCCGCATAAAGGAGAGGATAATTTATTTTGCCGTTCTTAACCGGCGAACAAACAACTACTCTTTTACAACCGGCTATCTTTGCAGGTATGCCGAGCATCAGCATTGTTGAAGGAAGAATTGCGCTGCCTCCGGGAACATAAAGCCCGACATTTTCAATTGCCCGGTACTCCCGCGCACAACTTACTCCCGGTATTGTTTCTACAAAATAATCTTTTGGCTTCTGCTTTTTGTGAAACTTGTGGATGTTTTTGTGAGCCGTCTCCAATGCTTGTTTAATTTTCGGTTCTAATTTTTTTTCTGCTTCAGCAAACTCTTCTTCTGTTACTGATATTTCTTCCGGTTCAAAACTATCGAACTGTTTTGCATATTTTAAAACAGCTTTCAACCCGTTTAATTTTATGTCATTCAAAATTGGCTTAACTGTTTCAAAAGCTTTGTTCAGATCAATTGACGGTCTTCGCACAAGAGATGTTAACTCCTGTCTTTTCAGGTTGTTGTAATAATATTTTTTCATAATATCATATTCTCAATTGGTAGTAAAAGAATTCCCGAAGCACCAGCAGTTTTCAGTTCGTCAATTATTTTCCAGAACTGATCTGACGGAATTACTGCGTGAACGGCAAGCATATTTTCATCTGCTAAATGCAATACAGTCGGGCTTTTTAATGAAGGAATAATATTAATGATTTTTTTCAGGGATGTTTTTGGAATATTCATCATCAGGTATTTGGATTCTCTCGCCTTCTGAACAGAGCCGATCCTGCGCAGCAGGTCATTGAGAGTTTTGTTTAGCGTATCGCTTATTTTTCTTTCCTTCGATCTGATCAGTACAGCTTCGGAATCAAAGACATTGAATGATTTTTTTAATTTGTTCATCATTAAGGTATTGCCCGTTGAAACGATATCGCAGATAAGATCGGCAACGCCTAACGAAGGTGCAATTTCTACAGAGCCGCTGAGTTCAATTACTTTTGCTTCGATATTATTTTTTTTCAGAAAATCATTTAAAATATTCGGGTAGGAAGTTGCTATTGTTTTCCCGTTTAATTCTTCTAAGTTTTTCAATGCTTTGTTATCGGGCGTTGCAAGCATTACGTTGCATCTGCCGAAACCTAAATTTTCAAGCACAGTAGTCTTCGTTTGTTTTTCAACAACAACATTTAAACCCACAATACCAATGTCTGCTACGCCGTCCTGGACGTATTCAGGTATGTCATCATCGCGCAGGAAAAGAATTTCAAGCGGAAAATTTCTGGAGGTGACAGTTAATCTTTCCGAATGATTCTCAATATCTATACCGCAAAGCTTCAGCAGCTCTAAAGATTTATCGGTTAGCCTTCCCTTTTTTTGCAGAGCGAGTTTCAAATTTCTGTTCATACTGTTTCCTTTAAACTAAAAAACCCCGACAGTGCCGGGGTGTATTGATCATAATTTAAAATTTTTCAGCACATACCGGCGGAAGAAATCCTGTTGTGATGGTGATGTGCGATATGTGTTCTTTTAGTTGTCATTTTTACTTATCCAAACATAAATAAAAAAGTGAACAATTCAAATGAAAATAATTAAGGCAGTAAATTTTATTAGAGATAAAGAATAAATCAGTATAAAACACAAAAAGAGCATGCTGTTATTTGCTGAAATTGCCCGTCAATTGCAGTGCTTTGATCTGACCTATGAACTCTATTTCTTTCCTGATGCCGGAACCATAACAATATCCTTCTTTGTAGTAGCTATAATTCCGATCAGTTCTTTTTGTTCTTTCTCCGGGACTTTGAATTTGTTCAATGTTATTTTGAAATCTGCCACCATCGCGTCCCACTCCTTTTCAGTAATGTCGAGATGTTTATGGGCATTTTTCATCGAACGACCCGTGTACTTCTGCGGACCTCCGGTTACCTGGCAAACCAGCTCTGTAACATGATACTTAAGCCCTGCTTTCGGTACGCGGATACGAGCTTCTTTGATCGCAGGATTTGCATTGAGGGTATTGTTCACCAGCAGGCGTTCTATAAAATCATCCACGACAGTTGCAATGGCATAGACACCGCCAAGGCGGTCGTAAAGTGATTTTTCTTTCTGCCCCTGTGCGAATACCGAGGTAAAACTCACCAGCAGGATAATTGCAACAATAATAAGAAGAGCTGACCGTTTTACTTTTGTTTGCATAACTGTTTCTCCTTTCTGTTTTGTTTGAAGTGATTATTTCTCTCACGGCAATTGCCGGAGGATCAGAGGAAGCTTTATCTGAAAAAGGGGAATTATTTTTTCTTCCTTCTGTTCATTTGCAACGACGGGCAATCGCAGCAAAATTCTGGGAAATAAAAAATATCAGCTTTAATTATTTTTAAGTATCTTTTAAAACTTAGGCGTATAATTGTGAAGAAAAATAAGAACTCTTCATAAGTTAAACAACTGCTAGCAGAAGGATAATTCAAACTGCTCAAATTTTGCACGAGCAGCCCTGACTTTCCTATATAATCTGTCTGACTACTGTGATTATTTTAGGTTAGCTTAATTTGAAATTGCTGTTATTTATCTGCCGTTTTTGTACTGCTGTATTTTTGAATGATCAGCCGGTATGCCTTTCGGAATTCTTTTTCAGTACGAGGTTCAACAGAGAAGGATGCAGTTGAGTCTGCGATCCCATGCATCAGTGTTGACAAATAAAAATTGTAAGTCAGTTTACACTCCGGCAGCAAAACAAAATCTTGATTACTGTTTATGAAATTTTCCCACCAGATAGTTCTTTCCGCGATCTTCTCAGCAGGTAAAACAATTTTGTCATTTTCTATTAAACTTTCGTTTGCTTCCTTAAACGTTTCTGAAAGGTAAGCCCTCATCGCTTCTGAAAGACTATTTCCAAAATTATTCAGCAGGAAATCAGTTGAGCCAAAATTAATTATCATTAACCCATCTTTAACTGCGAACATTAGCCCGTAACTGTTCAGCAGACTTAAAAGCCTGAAATCATTTTCGTTCAGAATTTTCTTGTTCAGCGTCAGATCGAATTTCAGGTTTTTATAATCAGCAGGATTTGTATTATAATTTTTTATGCTTATCAGGTATTTGTACCTGTTGTTATGTACAAGCCTTTCAGCGGCAGAGTCAGCGGCTGCAAGATAAAAATTCCAGAACTTAACGAAAGCCTGATCAGCAATATTGTTTGGACTTTTGTCAAACATCTCTTTGTATTTTTTTTCGGCAGTGCCGATCGAAAAAAGATTATTAGGATTTAACGAGCTGATGAACGAGGCATAATCATCAACAGCACTGTTCAGGTGAATATTGTAACTTGCCTGACGGTAGTCAGGACTGATTTTCTTCTGATGCACACTGCTGCCCTCTGTCAGAACTGATCCCGTTGGGAAAGGATAGACTAACTGTCCTACAAATAAGAATAAAAGCGCACACACTAAAGCTGGTGCCTTCATAATCTGTGAAATAATTGTGTTTTGAAAATAGTTTCGATGGAAATCTTGGCTTTTGCTGTTAAAGTTTCACCATAAATTCTACAAAAAGCAATTAGGGTCGGCTAAAGGCAGGTATGGCTGACTGGGTGAGCAAGTCTTTTTTCCTGTCCTGAGAAGCACTAACCTCTTTTAGCGGTAAGTGCTATTATGCACCGTCAATTTTTATCCTTTTACTATTTTAATGATGTCCAGAATTTCTGATTTGTCTGGAATTTCTTGATTTGTCACGTAATAATGTTCAAACACAAAGTCGCCCAAATCATTGCACATTTTTATTCCTGTCTCGATGAATGTTCCCACGGCAACGCCCATTGGTACCAAAACTGTCAGCCCGACAAATATGTCTGAATGTTCAACGGCTTCTACAACACAATTTAAGTCTTTGGCTGCAAGAATAAATTCCTCTTTTATTATGCTCTTTTGTGTCGTGGTAAATGGTCTGTCCGATGATGATAAAACAAGAAAAAAGTACCGCAGCTTGTCCTTAAGTCCCCCGAGTCCGCTTGAGATAAAGCCTGTACTCTGTTCTGTCAATGTGCTCTCGAGGAACATTTTGCACTCTTGCAACGCCAAAGCTGCCCATCCTTTTAAGTCCTTGTCGGGATTTTTCAAATATTTTTCAATTTGTCGAAACGCTGTAATTGACTCCAGATGAGCTAACAAGGTCAGTACTTTTTTCTTTGCTTCTATTTCTGTCCTGGTGTCAAGAAGGATGTTGCCCAGATTGATAGTCTCTGTCTCGGTAAGTTCGCCACGGTCAAACGAATGGGAGTAATCGAGGTATTCCTTTTGTGTTTGAATGTCAATGCCCACTTCTAAAATGTCGAATGTGTCAGGAAGGGTATCTAAAAATTTTTTTATATCATCGTGTTTGTCGGTCATAGTCAGCAGCCATTTTTGCTTGATGTTATTTGCAGTAGTGTCAATTCTTTACCTTTTCGATAATTCCCAAAGCTCAGTCACAATAAATTTTTGAAAATCTTTAATTTGTTCTTTAAGTCGTTCGTTTGTTACCATCTCTGGTCGTGGGTCAACATAATAGACACCGTCAAGACGATTGAGAGCGATAGTGTATCCGAGAAAATGATTACTTTTGAAAGTCGAGTTTATACCGAAAATGCTATCACCTTTTGTAGCCCTCTGGACATCGTGAAGAAAAATGGCAATGACTGGAATGTTTCTACCGAGAAGTTTGGTGAGAAGATACTTGTCTAGAAAAATCTTGTCGATTCTATCTTTACTTGTTGTTTTCACAGAACCGACTATTTCAGAGTCGTGAATGTATTTTGTTTCAGATGCGATGACTGCTTTGTTTCTTGAGAAAACCAAATCAAGTTCATAAGACATTTCGTAATCTTCGTATCCGGGAATTGGAATTGTAATCGTGCGTGGCTCGCAAACAATGCCAACCTGTTGTATTGTTAGTTTAATCAGGTTCTCAAAAAGTTGTCCTACCCGCTTTCTCGCAGTGTTCGGATTATCGAATGAATCAGTTATGCAGCCGATGGATTGCTGCACAGTGTAAACTACTTTGTTAATCTCTTGGGAATCGAGAAACGAACGATAAGATTTTTTATCAAGAACGTTGCGTTCCAATTTTCGGACATCATTTAAAAAATTAAGGAGCCGCTCGAAACTTTTGTTTAATTTATGCGGGTCTTCAATGAAAAGGTTTGTATTAAGCGGTCGTGAAATACGATGAGAATATTTTGCCCCGTATTGAAAGAAGATATAATTCTTAGTGTTCGGGGAAACGATTCTTGTTGGCTTCAGTCTGGGAATGAGGTTAAGGAAAGCTATAGCAAGTTTTGCATAGTCATCAATTTGTCTAAAAGCTGTTTTGTCTCTGATACTCTCCTGCAGGTCTTCAAGCGTATATTTTTTCATCTGATAGACATTCTTCGTTTTTGGTTTTCAATGTCATACTGAATCCATTTCTCAATGCTCCAGGGTTCTACCAACTCTAATCGCTTTACAGCAAAGCCGCAATACTCAGGAGAAATGTCACAACCCATCCATTTCCTTTTTAGTTGTTCTGCACAAACGGCAGTTGTGCCGGAGCCAAGAAACGGATCAACAATCAGATCGCCAATGTTAGATGAAGCAAGGATGATCTTCCTTAGAAGCTCTTCCGGTTTCTGAGTAGGATGTGTTGTCTTTTCGTGCATACCATTGCAAGTCGTTGGAATCTCAATTACATCTTTTGGTTTAGCACCTTTCGGATTTGGTTCCCAAATATGCTCTTTGTCTCCATTCCCGTATTGGCTTGTTACAGCTTGTGGATGACTCGGATATTTTAATGTGTGATTGGAGTATGGAATTCTTATGTCATTAACATTTAGTTTGAATTCCTTGCTCTTCCGAAAATGAAGAATGCTTTCGTGTGATCGTCCCCAATCGTTTCCAAGATTTGCTTTGTTCTTGTAATGCCAAACAATCCAGCGGCATCCTTTGAAGAACTTCATTGCCGGAGCTTTGATGTCAGCAAGGATTTCCGAAAAACCGCAAATGTAAAGAGTACCATTGGGCTTTAAAGCTTTAGCAGCTAATTCTATCCAGGAAATAGACCACTCAATATACTCTTGATGTGATTCAAAGCTATCCCATTCTGCCTTATTTAAATTGTAAGGTGGATCAGCAAAAACTAAGTCAACAGAAGATTCATTCAATGATTTGAGCCAAGCAATAGAATCACCAGCCCAAATCTTGCCGTTCTTGTGTTTGTAATAAAGCACGGGTATTTCTGATTTGTATGAAGCCATATTAATTGGCAGAATCTCACCGTGATTTTCCGTTTGACCGAAGAAAGTTGTTTTTTCTTTTTTCCTTGCGAATACTTCAGGCATTATTTATCCTTACATAGAGTTCACTTCAAATGTAAGAAATTTCAGGCTAATTGGCACTATTGCACGTAACGTGTGCGAAAACAATGCCGTCCCGCCAGCCGCTCAAAAAAGATTCATTTAATGTGGCGGGGGGGGGATGGAGCGAACTCTATAATCAATCGTAAAATGTGTGAGCGTCATTGTTTTTCGCTGTTATACGCCGCATTTTCTTCTTCATTTATTAGGAATAAAATTCTGATCAACATATCTAAGTCCGGGCTCGAGTAATACGCAAAGATTATCACGATATTCAATTAATTTTTGATCATGAAGTTTTTGCAAAATTTTACGTTTGAAGTCAGTAATATTTCTATGTTCAGACCAATTGAAAAGGTCAGTTACTCGCACAGGTTTAGGATAAGAGTCATATAACAACAACATTGCTTTGTCACTATATTCCAGCTTCGGATTTAGGACACGTTTAACATCAAAAACCGCAGTAACGAGTGGGATTCTCCGTTGAACAAGTCCATCAGCAATTGTTTGGGCTTCATCAGAAGACAGATTACCAGGGTGGAATAAGCGAACAAGTTCTGCTAAGATGAATGATGCAGATGCAATAGTCATTTGTGCGTCCATCCGACTCGGGTCGAAACCAGTAATATCATGGCGCGCACCCCGATCGCTTGCTATATGATAAAGCGATCGAGATACACGAGGGATTAGTAAACGAATAGAATCATTGAAAGAATCTTTTGGAAGATTTGCAAGCCTGTCAATCTCAGCCCCGACATTGATTCTTTTCGGTCTATTTCCTGTGGTAAAGAAGTGAATTCCTTTTAGCAATGCCTCGACAAATTTTCCACCCTTAGTACTACAAGATTCCCAATCTCTCGCAAAGTAAGCGAGACGCATTCCAGCAAAATGAGATAACATCGCTGTTGCATAAACCTGCCCGAGTGTTTTGCCAAATGCTTTAACAAGATCAACAGAAAGCTCGGAAGAATCAGCCATTATGCTTTACTCTCCTTAGCTGTTTTTTTGTTTCTTGATTTGATAATTCGTTTCTTAGGGGCTTTTTCTCTGGAAACGATTTCCTTTGCTTTGGCAATGCCTTCATCCAAAAGACTGAATGTATCTTCACTAATGTTTGAAATCCAACTTTTCGAGACAGCTTGTTTTATATTGTTGGTGAGGTTATCACGTCGTCCCTTTGTGTTTCGTTGAGAAGTTTTATATTGGTTCCAAAGTTCATCACGGGTGAATGTCTTTTTACCACCATTGGAAGCAAAATATCCGTAGATTGCAATCCATTCGGCTTCACTCTTTGGGAGATTTCTCAGAACAATATCATTAAGAGGAGGAAAGTTTTTAAGGTCAATATGTTGTGCTGGTGGATGTGTAACTTTCCCATCATGGTGTGGTTGGATGGTGGTACTCGAATGAGCAGGAAGTATTCCAAAAAATTCTAAAAGTTTACCAGTTCCATCCTTTTTGAGTGAGCGGAGTTCAGACAAAACAGTTGACGCATCTCCCTCTAACTCAATCATAATATCGCCGTGTGAAAATTTTACTCGAATATTACTGGTTTCCATTTTGAAAACTCCTTATGTTGTGAAAGAAAATGTGGCGTATAACTCCTTTAACAACCCAATTTATAATTTCCATTGCGTATATTATACCAAACAGGCTGTATAGACGCAATAATTTTTTTTCATAAATATTTTTTTGTTACTTTTTCCTGAACACCAGCGTTCCGTTTTCGCTCAGCGTAACTTTGATATTATCGCCGTCTGAAAAGCTGCCCATCAGCAGTTCCTGCGAGAGGGGGTTGGTGAGATATTTTTGTATTGTTCTTTTCAGAGGTCGTGCGCCAAACGTAACATTATAACCGAGTTTTGCAAGCCAGTCTTTTGCTTCGTCATCAACATCAAGAGCTATTTCTTTCTGTGTCAGCATTTTTTGTACAGACCTGATTTGTATATCAACAATTTTTCTTATCTCGCTTCTCGTCAATGGTTTGAAGAGCACAACTTCGTCAATCCTGTTTAAAAATTCAGGGCGGATCGTTTTTCGCAGCAGGTCTATCAATGTATGTCTTAAGTTACCCAGCACATTTTCCATTTCTTCATCGCTCACGCCTTCAGTTCTTTCCTGAATTAAATGTGAGCCGAGATTCGACGTCATTATAATTATTGTGTTCTTGAAGTTCACAGTCCTTCCCTGGTTATCGGTAAGTCTTCCGTCATCTAAAACCTGCAGAAGAATATTGAAAACATCGGGGTGAGCTTTTTCAATTTCATCCAGCAGCACAACGGAGTATGGACGCCTGCGGACAGCTTCTGTTAATTGCCCGCCCTCTTCGTAGCCAATGTATCCCGGCGGTGCGCCTATCAATCTTGATACGGAAAATTTTTCCATATACTCCGACATATCAATTCTCACCATTGCGTGCTCGTCATCAAAAAGAAATTCTGCGAGTGCGCGTGCAAGCTCTGTTTTACCAACACCTGTAGTACCTAAAAATATGAAAGAGCCGATTGGCTTTTTTACATCATGCAAGCCAGCGCGTGATCTGCGGACAGCGTTTGCTACAGCGGCAACAGCATCATCCTGTCCCACTACCCTGTGATGAAGCTCATCTTCAAGCCTGAGCAGTTTACTTCTCTCGCTTTCAAGCATTTTGCTGACGGGGATACCAGTCCATTTTGCAACAACTTCAGCAATATCTTCAGCATCAACTTCTTCCTTCAGCATTTTTCTGTTCTTTTGAATTTTTGCAAGCTCAGCAGTTTCTATCTTCAGGTTTTTTTCAAGCTCGGCAATTTTGCCGTAACGAAGCTCAGCAACTTTACCAAGATTTCCTTCCCGCTCATATTTATCAGACAGTGTTCTTGCATTATCAATCTCACTTTTCATTGCACGGATCTTCTGTATTTTTTCTTTTTCAAGATTCCAGTGCATTCGGTATTTATTCCTGTTCTCTTCGAGATCGCCCAGTTCTTTTTTCAACTCTTCCAGCCGTTTTGCAGAAGCTTCGTCTTTCTCACGCTTCAATGCTTCTCTTTCGATCTCAAGCTGTTTTATTTTTCTTTCGAGTGTATCCAGCTCTTCGGGCATCGAATCAATTTCAATTCTTAATTTAGACGCAGCCTCATCAACAAGATCAATAGCTTTGTCGGGTAAAAACCTGTCGGCGATGTATCGGTGTGAAAGCTGTGCGGCAGCAACTATTGCAGCATCTGTAATTCTTACGCCGTGATGAACTTCGTATCTTTCTCGCAGTCCGCGCAGGATAGAAATAGTATCTTCCTCGCTCGGTTCGCTTACAAGAACAGGCTGAAATCTTCTTTCAAGAGCAGCATCCTTTTCAATGTATTTTTTGTACTCATCAAGTGTGGTAGCGCCAATTGCATGCAGTTCGCCTTTTGCGAGCGCGGGCTTCAGAATATTTGCTGCGTCCATAGAACCTTGAACCGAACCGGCACCAACAAGAGTATGAAGCTCGTCAATGAAAAGAATAATCTCGCCGTTGGATTCCTGAACTTCTTTAAGCACTGCTTTCATTCTCTCTTCGAACTGTCCGCGGAATTGTGTGCCGGCGACAAGCGCACCCATATCAAGAGCGACTATTTTTTTTGTTTTTAAATTTTCCGGAACATCTCCAACTATAATCCGGTGAGCAATCCCCTCTGCGATCGCTGTTTTGCCGACACCTGGTTCACCGATTAAAACAGGATTATTTTTTGTTCTTCTCGAAAGAACCTGAAGCACTCTTCTTATTTCTTCATCACGACCGATAACAGGATCCAGCTTACCGGCGCGGGCAAGGTCATTCAGATCTCTTCCATATTTTTCCAGCGCCTGATAAGTATCCTCAGGGTTCTGGGTCGTAACTCTTTGAGTGCCGCGGACATCTTTCAAAGCAGTTAGAATTTCATCACGGGAAATTCCGTTCTCTCTTAGAATTCTTCCTGCTTTTCCTTCATAATTAGACAGAGCAAGCAGCAAATGTTCTGTAGAGACATACTCATCTTTAAGATTGCGTGCTTCTTCTGCAGCGGAATCAAACAGCTTTGCAGTTTGATTAGACATCTGTTGATTGCCAATGCCGGCGCCGCTGATTTTGGGCAGGCTTTCGAGCACCTCATTTACCTTAAGTTTCAGTCTGCCGACATTGCCGCCTGTCTTTTGAATAATAGTCTCGGCAACGTTTCCGCTTTCCTGGACAAGAGCAGCAAGAATATGTTCAGGTTCTAAAATCTGGTTGTTATAGTTCTGGGCAATCTCAATAGCTGTTTGAACAATTTCTTGTGCTTTTACTGTTAATTTACTTGGGTTAAATTGCATAAAATAACTTTTCCTTCTGAAATTTTCTTATCCCTTTATCCGATCTACGTACATTTCACTTGCATGTTCGAGCGTTTTGTTTATTCTGTTCACAAGCCTGTGAGGATCTGTAAGATCGCCGGTGAGCAGTTGTGCGGCTTCAAACAATTCCTCAACAGTGTCTGTTATATAATTATCTTTTGAATTCGTTTTAAACACTTTTAAAAGGTTTCTTATGAGTTTGTGATCCCTGTTTATTTCGAAAGTCTTTTTCTGAATACTCATATCTTTTGTAGTCATTCTTATGATTTTCTGCATCTGAGATGACATTGTTTCGTCCTGGTTCACAAGCACACAAGGGCTTTCACTTAATCTCTTTGATTCTTTAACTTCTGTTACTCTGTCGCCGAGAATATCTTTTATTCTCGAAAGCAGACTGTCAAAATGTTTCGTATCATCTTTGCTCAGTTCTTCTAATTTATCTTTTTTCTCTCCGCTGTCTTTAAACTTGTCGAGTTTGCTTAAATCAACTGTGTCGACTGATTTAAATTCGTAGTCTTTAAATTTTCTTATTGAGCTTAGCACAAATTCATCGAGGGGGTCGTAAAGATAAAGGACTTCTAATCCTTTCTTTTTAAAAATTTCAAGATGCGGGTCCTGCTCGATCGCTTCCCTGCTGTTACCGAATGCGTAGTAAATTTCTTTCTGATCTTTCTTAAATCTTGAAACATAATCTTCAATCGAAGTCAAGCCTTTATCATCTTTATCGTTGGAGGAATTAAACCTCAGGAGCTGCTGATATTTATCTGCATTCGTAAAATCTGTGTAACCGAGTTTGAAATACCTTCCGTGCTCTTTCCAGAATTCAGCATATTCTTCCGGCTTGTCTTTTGCCTTATCTGATAAGTATGAAAGGACCTGGCTTGTAACAGTGTTAGCAATCTTTGTAAAGATTATATTCTCCTGCAATGTTTCTCTTGAAATATTCAGCGGCAGATCTTCTGAATCAACAACACCTTTAACAAAGCTTAAATATTCCGGCAGCAGCTTTTTATTTTTGTGCTGAATTAAAACTCTCCTTACATAAAGATCTAACCCATAGTCTTCTCTGTTCAACCCAAAGAAATCAAAATTCTTTTTCGGAATAAACAGCAGGCTGTGGAACTGTATTGGTGCGTCAACAGATTTATGGATAATATCCATCGGTTCTTCATTGTCATAAGTCAGGAATTTATAGAACTCAATGTACTGGTCTTTTTTAACATTACTCTTCGGCTCCCTCCAGATTGCCGAGATGGTATTCACCCTTTCCTTTTCTAAATAGATTGGGAACTGTATGAAGTTTGAATGTTTTTTAATCGTTGTTTCCAGTCTGTATTTTTCAGCAAATTCTTTCGCATCTTCCTTCAGATGGATTTCTATTATTGTTCCGCGTTTTAATTTTTCATTTGTTTCAGTTATTTCATAACTTCCCAATCCGTCAGAACTCCACACAACCGGTTCAGCTTCTTTCTGATATGATTTTGATTTTATGACAACCTTTTCTGCAACCATAAAAACCGAATAAAAACCAACGCCAAACTTTCCAATGATATTGTTTGCATCGGCTCTATTTTCCTGCAAGGATTTTATAAAGTCTGCAGAACCTGATTTTGCAATCGTACCAATATTGCTGATCAGCTCATCTTTTGTCATACCTATTCCTGTATCAGAAACAGTTAACAGCTTTTTCTTTTCATCGAAGTTAATCCTGATTTCGAGTGGTAAATCACTGTCTGAAATTTCAGTTCCTTTAGTAGATTGGAATCTCAATTTATCCAATGCATCAGAAGAGTTGGAGATTAATTCACGCAGGAATATTTCCCTGCTTGTGTAGAGTGAATGTACAAGGATATCGAGAAGCTGTTTTACTTCTGCTTTAAATTCATATTTAATTGTTGTTGCCTGTTCTGAACCCATTGGATTTTCTCCGTGCTTTTTGTTACTAAAAAATTTTGTTTGTCATTGTTAATCGTAATGACAGCGAGCCGTTATTTTCTTAACTCTTTCAATTTCTCAAATAGCTCAACTTCTTGTTTTGATAATTTCTTGGGAACATTCACCAAAACTTTTACCAGCAAATCTCCTCTTGAATTCTGGTTATCTGTTTTCGTCATTCCCATTCCTTTAAGCCTTAAAATTGTTCCGCTGTCTGTACCTTTATTAATAGTTACCATCAGTCTTTTTCCATCGATCGTTTCTATTTTTTCCTTGCCGCCTAGCACCGCAGTGTAAAGATCAACATTTAAATTGTAATACAGATCGTCTCCTTTTCTTTCAAACCATGGATGATCGGTAATATGGATCGTTAAATAAAGATCGCCCCTGTCTCCGCCGGTTTTACTGTATTCACCGCGTCCCTTTAGCCTTAATTTTTTCCCCTCCTGTATGCCTGGAGTAATTTTTATTTTTAACCTTTGTCCGTCAACACTTATTTGTCTCTCAGTTCCCCTATGGGCTTCTTCCAGGGTGATATTTAAAGTAGATTCGAAGTCGTTTCCCTTATGAGGCTGTTGTGTACCGAAAGGGGAATCCCCTTTTGTAGATCTGAATCCGCCGCCGAAGAAACTTTCGAAGAAATCTGAAAATCCTCCCGCATTTCCGAAAATATCGGAAAAGTCACCGGTGAAATGATAACTTCCGCCGCTGCCTCTGCCGGTAAAGTTTCTGAAAAATTCTTCTGCTGATCCCCTTCCGGCGTGCTGATATTGTTTCCAGTTAGCACCGAGTGTATCATATTTTTTTCTTTTTTCCGGATCGCTCAGCACTTCGTTCGCTTCTGTAATTTCTTTAAATTTTTCTTCTGCAGATTTATTGTTCGGATTTTTATCCGGGTGATATTTCATTGCCAGCCGGCGGTAAGCTTTTTTAATTTCTTCTGCGGTTGCGTTTTTATCAACGCCTAATATTTTGTAGTAATCTTTAAATTCCATATTTTTTTTTAATTCTTCCGCGGCTTATTCTGCTTAAACAGGAAAGGGTAACCTTAGATTAGTTACCCTTCCTAATTCTGAATTCAACAAATTATTTTATTTTTATTTCTAATTCTTTCGGTTTGGCTTCTTCAGCTTTTGGAACGGTAATTGTCAACTGACCATCCCTGAACTCGGCGTTAATTTTGTCTGCCTCGATCTTCTGCGGAAGAGAAAAAGACCTGTAATATTTTCCAAACGATCTTTCAATTCTGTGGTACTTAGAATCTTTTTCTTCGTGTTCCTGTTTGCGTTCACCACTAATAATCAGCTCACCATCAACCAAAGACAGTTTGACATCTTCTTTTTTTATTCCTGGCAGATCCATCTTCAAAGTATATTGGTCTTTATCTTCGGAAATATCGGTCAAAGGTGTCCACACAGCATTTTCAATTTCCTCGCCTTTGTAGTCGTGAACATCAAAACCAAACCTTCTGTTGAACACATTAAATAATTTGTTAAACTCACGTTCAACATTTAACAACTCCCTTTCGGGATTCCATCTTACGAGTGTCATAGTTATGCCTCCTTTTAATAAAATCGTTTAATATTAAATTATTATAGTATCAGACCTGTCATAAAATACAAGTTATATGCCAGAGAATAGTTTTTAGATAATCAATTATAAACAAAAGAGTTATGGGGGGAAATGTGAAAGAATTAATTTTGCCATAATGTCACATACTTCGTCAGTAATTTGAAATTGTTAAGATTATCTTGGCATAGTGTCTGTCAGAAGTTCAGATTTTCATTTTTACAGTTTTTATGTTAATCATCAAAATAAACAAGAGATTAATGGATTGTTAATCGGACTGAAATTAATTATTTTTACCAGCTTTACAAGTCTATCTTTTTATGATAAACAGACATAGGGAAGATACTATTGCAGCTATCATTACGCCTCTGGGTGTGGGTGCTGTTTCTGTAATCAGGGTAAGCGGAGCCGGCTCATTTCAAGCGACAGATTCAATTTTTGTTGGAAAGGGAAAAATTGCAAACTCAAAATCCCATACTGTTCATTATGGAAAGATAGTTGACGAAAAAGAAAATAAAATTGATGATGTTCTCGTTTCTCTTTTCAGAAGTCCGCATTCATATACTGGTGAGGACTGCGTTGAAATTAGTACACACGGAAATCCCTTTATTGCAAAAAAAATACTGCAGCTTCTGCTTCAAAAAGAAGTAAGACAAGCTGAGCCGGGAGAATTTACAAAAAGAGCTTTTTTAAATAACAAAATTGACCTCATCCAGGCTGAGGCTGTTGCTGATGTGATTAATTCAAGAACTGAAGCCTCGCTGTTAGGGGCGAGAAATCAGCTTGACGGGCTCCTTTCACAAAAAATAGAAGGACTCCGTTCTATGCTTATTAATGCTTCTTCTTTTGTAGAACTGGAACTAGATTTTGCTGAAGAGAACCTGGTGTTTATAGGCTATGAGGAACTGCAGCAAAAGATAGATAGAATCCTTACTGAAATCAACGATCTTTTATCAACTTATTCATTCGGAAGAGTTATCAGGGATGGAGTTAATGTTGCATTGGTGGGTAAGCCAAATGTAGGGAAGTCTTCTCTCTTAAATTATATTTTGAAGGAATCTCGTGCAATTGTAAGCCATATTCCTGGAACAACCAGAGATGTAATAAGGGAAGAAGTTTCGATAGACGGGGTGTTGTTCAGGCTTTATGATACTGCCGGAATCAGAAATTCTGAAAATGAAATTGAAAGAGAAGGTGTTACAAGAAGCAGGGAAGCGGTAAAAAATGCTGATATAGTACTGTTTATTAATGATGTCGAACAGGGTTTTTCTAACGAAATTTATTCGGAATTAAAAAATCTTACCAATAGTGATAGAATTATTCTGATTCTAAATAAAATAGATAAAGGCTTAAAAAATAACTTAAAGGAAGGGATTCCAATTTCCGCTAAAACCGGGCAGGGAATTGATGCTTTATTTAAGGCGCTTAAACAAAAAGTTTTTATAAACTCAAATTATACAGAGAAATCAGCTATTATTGCTAATTTCAGACATTATCAATGTCTGAAAAAAACCAAAGAATATTTACTCAATGCGAAGGAGTCCTTGAAAAATAAATTAAGCGGTGAGTTTGTTGCATTAGACTTAAGAAATGCAGAAAACAGCCTGAGCGAAATAATTGGCGTTGTAACTTCAGATGATATACTTAACAATATTTTTACAAAATTCTGTATAGGAAAGTAGCCAGTTTCACGTGAAACTAGATTTTCAGGTAAATATCTATCTTGTTTCAGTTTCACGTGAAATCAACTAAGACATTAAATTTATGACAAAATTTGATATTATAGTCATTGGCGGAGGACATGCCGGAATAGAGGCTTCTTGCGCTGCAGCTAATATGGGATGTTCTGTTGGACTTCTTACTATGGATAGGTTTGCCATAGGCAGAATGTCTTGCAACCCAGCAATCGGAGGAACGGCAAAAGGACACCTTGTCAGAGAAATTGACGCCCTTGGGGGAATGATGGGCAAAATTGCAGATAGAACAGGCATTCAATTCAGGATGCTGAATAAGTCAAAGGGTCCGGCAGTTTGGTCGCCGAGATGCCAATCAGACAGGAAATTATATTCAGAAGAAGCTTATCGTGTTGTTAATTCGATACGAAACATCGAGACTGTAGAAGCCTCTGTTGTAGAAATTCTTTCAGAAAATAGAAAGGTTGTTGGTGTACGCACTGAAAACGATGACGAAATTTTATGTAAAGCTTTAGTGCTTTCATCAGGAACTTTCTTAAATGGATTAATGCATACAGGACTCAGATCTACAAAAGGCGGAAGGTTTGGTGAAAAGCCTGCGACAGGAATTACAGAATCCTTATTGAAATTAGGCTTTATCTCGGGCAGACTAAAGACAGGTACACCACCGAGATTGAAGAAAAACTCAATCAATTTGGATATACTCGAAATTCAGCCAGGGGACCAGTACCCGCAGCCATTTTCCTTTTCGACTGATAGAAATAGTTTTCCAGTACTTCCGCAGCTCAGTTGTTATGTTACATATACTAATAAGCAAGTACACGAAATTCTTGCAAAAGGCTTTGCGCAATCACCTATGTTCACAGGTTTGATCAAAGGAGTAGGTCCCCGTTACTGCCCTTCGATTGAAGATAAAATAGTTCGCTTTGCAGATAAAGAAAAACATCAGCTTTTTCTTGAACCGGAAGGACTGGATTCTGACCTGATATATGTAAATGGATTTTCTTCTTCACTTCCTGCTGAAATTCAATACGAAGCGCTTCATAAAATTAAGGGGCTTGAAGAATGTGAAATGGTTCGTCCCGGCTATGCAGTTGAGTATGATTTCTTTCCTCCACACCAGGTTGACCTTACTCTCGAAACAAAATTAATTAAAGGACTTTATTTTGCTGGACAAATTAATGGCACATCAGGTTACGAAGAAGCAGCAGCACAGGGTTTGGTTGCCGGGATAAATGCTGCTGCGAAAATTACAGGTCGGAAAGAATTAGTTTTGAGAAGAAGCGAGGCTTACATAGGTGTGCTGATTGATGATCTTGTAAATAAATCTACTGATGAGCCGTACAGAATGTTTACTTCAAGAGCAGAGTATCGTTTACTGCTCAGGCAGGATAATGCTGATCGAAGGTTAATGAAATACGGTTATGACTATGGGCTGCAGCAGAAAGAAAATTTTGAAAAAGTAGTTGCGAATGAAAAATTAATTTCAAGATCGATTGAGTTATTCGACAATATGAAATTGCATTCCCGCGATATTAATTCATTCCTTGAAAATAAAAATCTTTCCAGTATTGATTCGACCGAAACAATTTCAAAACTTTGCAAACGTCCTGAACTTAACCTTAAAGAATTAATTTCCCTCGACCATAATTCGGATAACCCTGTTATTGGCGAATTACTTAAGAATGATACTGCGATCGAACAGGTCGAGATACAACTTAAGTATGAAGGCTATCTTAAACGGCAGCAGGAGATGATTGAAAGGTTAGAGAGATATGAGGAAGAAAAAATTCCTTTAACATTAAACTATTCAAAATTAAAAGCATTGTCTGCAGAAGGAAGAGAAAAGTTAAATAAAGTAAAACCCCGTTCTATTGGTCAAGCCTCCAGAATATCAGGAGTTACGCCTTCAGATATTTCTATTTTATTGGTATATTTGAAAAACTAATTTTAAGAGGGTTTAATGATCGACGTCCAGAGCGAATTCCAGAAAGAATTACTCTCTTTCTACTGGGAAAACGGGCTTAAACTCGATACTATGAAGGCTCAGCAGCTTGCTTATTTTGCTGACCTTGTAGTTGAAAAAAATGAAAGTATAAATCTTATTTCCCGCCGAGATGCAAACAACATAATTGAGAATCACGTTTTCCTTTCTTCTTACATAAGCAAATTTATTCCTGAAAAGTGTTATAATTTTCTGGACATTGGAACCGGCGGAGGTTTTCCTGGAATTCCGCTTGCTATTATGCGCCCCGAAATAAAAGGAATTCTGATTGATTCAACCGGAAAAAAAATTCAGGCTGTCGAAGAATTTATTGACAAGCTGAAGCTTAGTAATGTTGTGGCAGAAAATGACAGAGTAGAAAGTCCCGAATTTATTGATCACTATTCTGACACCTTCGATCTCGTGGTAAGCAGAGCGACAGTTCCGCTGATAATTTTATTCAGATATGCTTTGCCGCTGATAAAAGAAAAAGCATATATTGCTGCGCTCAAAGGTGGCGACCTTACAGATGAATTGAAGAAAGCGGAGTTGAAATATAAAGCGTACATAAAAAAATCTACTATCTTCGACCTTTCTTACAAACCGTCCAATGTAAGAAATCAAAAAGGGAAAAAGCTCATCTTGCTGGAGTTGAATAAATGAGTTCTGCTGATGATGCGAAGGATCTCTTTGCAGAAATAAGCAAACTACACACAGAGCAGCGCAATAAAAATTCTATGGATATTGATGTGCGTTCCATATCTGAAATTTTAAAGATAATTAATGATGAAGATAAAACGGTTCCGCTTGCCGTGGAAAAAGAACTTCCATACATTGAGCAAGCAGTTGAGTTAGTAGTATCGTCATTAAAAAACGGAGGAAGACTTTTATACTTTGGAGCGGGAACAAGCGGCAGGCTCGGAGTGATTGATGCAGCTGAATGTCCCCCAACATTCGGTACAACCCCGGAATTAATTCAGGCTTTTATTGCAGGAGGAAAAGAGGCGATGTTCAAAGCTCAGGAAGGCGCAGAGGATCTTGAAGAGAACGGTGCAAAGGATGTGGCTGCAGCTAAAGTAAACTCAAAAGATGTAGTCTGTGGAATCGCTGCAAGCAGGAGGACTCCGTATGTAATTGGCGCAGTAAAAAAAGCAAAACAGCTCGGTGCAAAGACCATCTACATAACCTGTAATCCAAGAGAAGAGTTTAATATTAAAGAAGCCGATGTCGCTATTTGTCCTTATGTCGGACCAGAAGTAATAATGGGTTCTACAAGAATGAAAAGTGGTACCGCACAGAAATTAGTTTTAAATATGCTGACGACAGCCTCAATGATCAGGCTTGGTAAGGTTTATGAAAACATGATGATTGACCTACAGATGACTAATAAAAAGCTAATCGAACGCTCGAAAAGAATTGTGATGACAATTACTGGTGTAAGTTACGAACAAGCTGCAGATTATCTGAAAAAAGCCGGAGGGAACGTAAAAACAGCACTTGTAATGATTAAAGCCAAAATCTCTGCAGAAGAAGCGAGAGAAAGATTGAGAAAGGCTGATGGTTTTGTAAAGAAGGCGATAGAAGGGAAATTATAGTCTTCCCATTTTATCACAGAAAGTCATTTCAACATTGTTAAAGTTGTAAAAATCCTGTACGTTATCACCGTACAAATTGCAAGAAAAAGAATAAACCTGTATCTGTTAAATGATAAACAATTATACATGGAGTTATCAAAAAGACAGTGTTGATCTTCCTGTTAAGGTTGAACACGTTTGAAAATACGGTGACCTGGATGAAATTTCAGATGTCATCAGGGAAACGGGGTTTGATTTCTGCCGGAATATATGGATTCAAAGAATAATTCCCGATAAAAGATTTGAACGGTTGAACTATTTTCTTGCAAGATTTGTATTTAACATTTCTGCTGAGAGAACGCAAATCCTGGAATTTTTACAGGCTCATAAAAGGAACAGATTTGAAAGACCTTAGTAAATCGTTAACACCGCAAACATCTTCGGTTCTTAACGCTTTATCTGAGATAAACGAACTTTCTAACTTTACTTTAGTGAGGGGATCAGCGCTGTCGCTTTACCTTCAGCATCGTTTTTCCGAAGACCTGGATTTTTTTACCTGGCTTCCTGAATTAAGTGATGTCCATATTGAAGTTTTATTTGACAAGATACCCAAACTACACTCATTAAAGATTATAAATAGTTATCTGAACGGGATTGATGTTGTGGTTGATAATGTAAAGGCCACATTTTTTTCCAACGGCTGGGATGAATTGAAAAACAGGGAGAGATTCATTAACAATTCTTTTATTGCAAAGATGGAATTGTTGACCGCAATGAAAGTCAATACTCTCTCCCTCAGAGCTAAATACAGAGATTATTATGACCTTTATATAATTGCAAAAGAAATGTTTGATATCCGTAAGATGCTGGAAATATCAATGAAATATTTACCCGGCATGACAAAAAAAATATTTGCCACGCAGATAATTTATATGGAAGACATTGATGATGAAAGTATCGTTCACTTAAACCCTAAGTATAACGCAGCACTGGATGACATAAGAGTGTTTTTTGAAGAGCAGGTAAAACACTTCTTTAAGGCTTTAATAGACATTATGAGAACTATATATACAAAGAAATGGGTGGGGAGATTTCCATAGGAAAGACCATCATTCCTAATATGGTTATTATGCTTTAATAAAAGACCCCGAAGGAAATATTATCGGGTTGTATCAGAAAAATTAAATCACTACTAATAAATTTTTAATAACCAGATCGTTTCCTGGCTCAGGTTTGCTCCAGTAATATAGTATTACTTTGTCACCTTTTCTGATCGGCTGATTATCTGAATAAATCTTATCAAACTGAACTTCCGCAGTTTGTCCTACGGAAATGTAAGGTCCATTAAATCCTGCTACCCAATTAATTTTAGCTGCGGCATTTTGTTCAACGGTAAAATAGTATACTTTCTGAGTGCTATGGTTACTGATCTTTAACGCAGAATTTTCCACCAGCACTGTGAGATCCTTATTGCTAATTCCTACTGGATTAGAACAGGAAACAATTAAAAAAGGCAGCACGCATAAAAATATACACATTATCCTTTTCATAATATCCACCTGCAGATTAATCCACTTCCAGATAAATTGGAGTGGTACAAAAATAAATTAAAAACAATATAAAAAATTTTTAAATAATGTAAAAAAGTATCTATGAACAACCCCACCCATAACAACAAAACATACATACCCACGAATACAAAACTGAAAAAGGGTTTAATGGGAAGTTGGTAACTTGAATTTATCCCAACCCTTTCCCGCCAAAGGCTGGCGGCTCTTACTAAGAGAAGAGCCTGTTGACAGTAATGTGCCGGCAAGTTAAAAAAACTTTATTTTTGGGTTTGTTGAATATGCCATTTGAATTTTTATTTATTAGATTTCCCTGTGCGCTTAAAATGTTTTCGGGTTATGAAATCAAAATTAATAATCTTTATTGCCTTCATCGCTTTGCAATTTACCTGCCTG